>CAZOJT010000024.1:0-38533 GCA_964580215.1 uncultured Ignavibacteria bacterium
CGGCACGAGCTGACGACAGCCATGCAGCACCTGTGCAAGGGCCCCCGAAGGGGAAGCCGGCTTTCACCGACGATCCCAAGCATGTCAAGCCCAGGTAAGGTTCTTCGCGTTGCCTCGAATTAAACCACATACTCCACCGCTTGTGCGGGCCCCCGTCAATTCCTTTGAGTTTCAACCTTGCGGTCGTACTCCCCAGGCGGGGCACTTAATGCGTTAACTGCGGCACTGCCCCGGTTAAGGGACAACACCTAGTGCCCAACGTTTACCGCTAGGACTACCAGGGTATCTAATCCTGTTTGCTCCCCTAGCCTTCGTGTCTCAGCGTCAGTATCGGGCTAGAAAGCCGCCTTCGCCACCGGTGTTCCTCCTGATATCTACGCATTTCACCGCTACACCAGGAATTCCACTTTCCTCTCCCGTACTCAAGACAGGCAGTTTCGAACGCAAGCTCCAGGTTAAGCCTGGAGTTTTCACGTCCGACTTGCCCGCCCGCCTACACACCCTTTACGCCCAGTGATTCCGAACAACGCTCGCTCCCCCCGTATTACCGCGGCTGCTGGCACGGAGTTGGCCGGAGCTTCCTCTGAGGGTACCGTCAGTCCCCGGGATTATTCGTTCCGGGAAGTTTCTTCCCCTCTGACAGGGTTTTACATTCCGAAGAACTTCATCACCCACGCGGCGTTGCTGCGTCAGGCATTTGCCCATTGCGCAATATTCCCTACTGCTGCCTCCCGTAGGAGTCTGGGCCGTATCTCAGTCCCAGTGTGGCCGTACACCCTCTCAGGCCGGCTATCCATCGTAGCCTTGGTAAGCTTTTATCTCACCAACAAGCTAATGGACCGCGGGCCCATCTTGAAGCGATAGCTTATAAATATAGGCAACCTTTGATCCCCAGAGGATGTCCTCTGGGGAAATTATCCGGTATTAGACCCCCTTTCGAGGGCTTATCCCCAACTTCAAGGTAGGTTACCCACGTGTTACGCACCCGTTCGCCACTTTACTCGCCCTCTGTATAAGCAGAACTTTCTCGTACGACTTGCATGTATTAAGCACGCCGCCAGCGTTCGTTCTGAGCCAGGATCAAACTCTCCATAAAAAAATTATTTTCTTCATTGGTTTGTTCGCAAGGATTTGTTACTCTTTTTCGGAATCGATCCTTCTTTCTTTGCTCATGCACGCTATTTAGTTTTCAGAGATCAACTCTTCCTTCTTCTAAGGAAGAATCTAAGACAAAAAAGTCTGCCGACAAATACCCGTTTTTACGGCAGACTTTCAATTTAACTTGCTTTCCGGTATTTGTCAAGTAAATTCTTTATAAATTTTTTCTCTCAAAATCTACCCGCTTGCCGAATTCTGCCTAACCGTCTTTATCCATATCTATTATCGGCATTCTCATAATAATAATTTAACCCTTGCTTGTCAAGTGTTTTTTATAAAATTTTCTCTTTCCACAACATATACTACTCATTATAGTTTGGGGTTGTTTGAACTACTAAAAAATTTTTTTCGTCATTCGCTTTTTAGACCCTAAACAGGCTTCCATAAATAGTATACGCTTCAAATCATCCAGAGTTAAGATTTTAACAATTTTTCCCATTTATTGCTAACGCTAACATTTTCTTTGACTTTCCAAAGCCAAGCGGTTAATTATGTCTTTGAATTGTAAGTAAGAAGGACAGCTACGATCTCATGACGATGAGAGCACGTAAAGACAGGGCTTGCCTGCACTGAGTCCGCCTTTGGCGGGAGAAGTGTCTCTGTCCTAACCCTGATGAGGACAGCAACACGGACGTGCCCGTCTGGGCAAGGGCTGTCCCTACGACCTTAAACTCCAAAGTGGGAGGGAATCTGAAATGTTCAAAAGAATTCTATTTGTTGGTCTACTGATCTTGATTACTTTAATCGCCTGGAAACAAGACTCAAACGCCAAAACCTGGCCACCCGGTTCCAAGATTCCGGCAGATAGCATAATCGCCGCAATCGACCGTGGAGAGGATATTAAAATTGATAGCTGTGAAATATTTGGTCCCCTTATAAAAGTAGGCGAACCAAAAAGACCGGATACAATAAATAGCATGATACAACTCAGACACAATACTTTTAAGGACATCGTCCTTTTCCGCGATTGCTATTTTTCATCCTCGGTTTGCTTTAGTGGAGCCACCTTTGGTGGGGACAGTTACTTTCTTTGGTGCATCTTTAGTAAAAATGCTGATTTCCGGGGTGTTGCTTTCAGTGGGGACGCCGATTTAATGGGAACCACTTTCAGGAGATTTGCCTACTTTGACGGTGCCACCTTCAATAGACTCGCCTTATTTTCTTCAACTACTATTGGTGATAGTGGCCATGCTTCCTTTGTCAAAGCCACCTTTACCACATTTGCTTCCTTTTCCCGGGCATTATTTAGTGGATCTGCTTCCTTTCGGAATGCCTCGTTTGGAGGATTTTGTGACTTTTCAGAAGCGGAATTTCAAAAGAAAGTGGATTTCCGGCTCAAAGAATTGAAGAATTTCTATATAAAATGGAAACAACTTGAAGGGCATCTTTCTTACGGTGAGGCTCCTTTTGTATTAAAATTTATGAAATACTTTGAAGTACAAAGACAGTTAGATGATGCTGATGGAGCTTATCTGTTTTTAAAAGATCAAGAAAGAAGAGAAAAATCCTGGTTGCGAAGGTACTTTGAATATTGGGTCTTACAACTACCTTGCGGATATGGGGTAAGGCCTTGGAACATATTATTTTTGAGCATAGGTATTATTTTGATTTTTACGCTCTTTTATACTAAATCCAACGGCATTAAAGAAATTGAAAAAGAATTCGGGAATCCAAGAAGACGAAGAATACGTCAAGGCGCTTGTAGAAGCTTTAGAAAAAGATGGCGTTACGCCTTCTATTTCAGTTTCCAAACTTTTATCATTGGTGTTGTTCCAGACTGGTATCCTACGGATGAATTTCTCATTAATACTAGGAAGATCAAACTTTTTAAATTTAGAACTCTTTCAATGATCGAGGGAGCTCTGGGCTGGGTTCTTTTGGTGTTATTTGTGGTAACCTTGACCAGAAAATTTATAAGATGATCTTTGTATGTGCCTGTCGGGCCCCCAGAGTGGTAGGTCAAGCATGGCGGAGCCTGCTTGACAGACTCTCTAACCTAACGGGCACAGGAAACGGGAAAATTTCGCTTGACCTGTTAGCGGGCATTGCTATATTGTGCTCGTAGTTTAAATTGCCGTTCACTGAGGAGCCATGATGAACGACAAAGTGACTGAGGGTAAGGGAGGAAGCGGAATATCTAAAGATAGGATTTTCGTCCGAGCACCTGACACCAAGATAAGTCAGGAACACGGGGCTCCGGTCCAACCTACTATTTACATTAAACGATGAATCCATTTTCAATATCTAGTGTCTTGTAACTGAAGTATCTTTACAATTATGTAACTTGGTAAGGATTTCATCTGCGGTTTTTGTCCATATAAATGGTTTCGGATTCTTATTATTGGCTTCAATGTATTGTTCAATGGCATCTATGAGTTCCTTGACACTTGTGAAGGTTCCACGGCGAATGCGTCTGGAAGTAAGAATTCCAAACCAGATTTCAATTTGATTTAACCAAGAAGAGCTTGTGGGAGTAAAATGAAGATGAAAGCGCGAATGCCGTTTCAGCCAGTTTTTTACTTTCTGATGTTTATGGGTGCCGTAATTGTCAACGATCAAATGGAGGTCTAATTCATTTGGGGTTTGTTTATCTATTAACTTTAGCTCGTAGGTCAAGCATGTCCGTAGGACTGCTTGACGAAAGAGATCTACGCTCTAGTGCCCCCCGTGAGCTTCATCGTTGTCATCCTACGGCCTCAGGTTGAAAATCCCGCCAAAGGCGGGGAAAAACAAGCCACCATCTTGAGATGGTGGTAGTTGACTTTCAATGGAGGCGGGAATTTTCGTATGAATGTGCGTATGCACTCACACGAGCATACGCATATCCCGCCGTGAAGTAAAAATCAAGAAGATGATTTGCCTGTGAATGGAGGTTAAATTTATGAATTACGAAGAGGAAAAAAAGAGATATGTCTCATTCTGTGGTTCATACTGTCATCTCTGCGATTGGTTCACAGGAAAAATACGAAGAATTTTTCAGTCGGCTAAAGATATGATGGAAGAATACGGATTCAAAAAACTTCTTAATGGAAAAGCCGACAGAGAGACTCTGAAAATTGGCTTGGAAATCCTTGCTCAATCGGGAATATGCTCCGGTTGCAAAACAGAAATTGCAAAAACCCCAAAAGAGGACAGGTGCCCGATTCGGCAATGTTGCTTTCAGAAAGGTTTTGATCTTTGTAACCAGTGTTCTGAATTCCCTTGCGATACATTGAAAAGCAATCCGGGTGTTATAAAATTTCACTGTATCGAAAAGTTGAGAGAGATTAAAGAGAAGGGCATCGAGCATTGGATTGACAAACAATGGGCGGAGTTGCTAAAAGAAAAAAGATGAAATGATACTTAGTTTAGCTTCCGATAACGGCTTAGACTGGTTGAATTAGAGAGGAAAATCTTTAACGCAATTCTCGAGAAGCTAAACTCCATTGTGCTTGATTTTCCCAAATGCTTCGCATTTCGCAAAGCCCGAAAACGTTCACTGAGATTCCGCTTTATGCTTTTTCAAATCAGTTATGATCAATAAGACGAGTATGAATGACGCTGCAACTAAAAGGGCGGCATTACTTGTCGCCACGTTGTCCTCTTTTCTTACCCCCTTCATGGGCTCCTCGGTTAACATCGCGCTTCCCTCCATCGGCAGGGAGTTTGCAATGGATGCGGTTTTGTTGGGTTGGGTTGCCACCTCCTATCTTTTAGCCGCGGCAATGTTTCTCCTCCCCTTTGGAAGGATAGCAGATATACATGGAAGGAAAAGGATTTTCACTTATGGCATATTAACTTATGCTGTTTCGTCTTTTCTTTCGGCAGTTGCTCCTTCTGTCATCTTACTTATTTCCTTCAGAATTTTGCAGGGAATCGGAGGCGCTATGATCTTTGGCACCGGAATAGCAATTCTTACCTCAGTATTTCCTGCCAGTGAGAGGGGGGAAGTTTTGGGAATAAACGTTGCGGCAGTTTATTCAGGGCTTTCCTTAGGACCTTTTTTTGGTGGGTTCTTGACTCAACAGCTCGGCTGGAGAAGTATTTTTTTCTTAAACGTACCTCTAAGCTTGATAATCATTGCTTTTACCTTATGGAAATTGAAGGGAGAATGGGCTGGGGCAAAAGGAGAGAAGTTTGATTTTGTCGGATCCATAATATATGCAGTCTCGCTTCCGGCCATGATGTATGGTTTCACTCTTTTGCCAGCCATATCCGGTGCCTGGCTGATCGGTTTGGGTGTCTTGGGACTTTTGGCATTTATCAAATGGGAGATAAAGGCGGAAAGTCCGGTTTTGAATATAAATCTCTTCAGAAACAACAGAGTCTTTGCCTTCTCTAATTTAGCGGCATTGATTAATTATGGTGCCACCTTTGCCGTGACTTTTCTTTTGAGCCTTTATTTGCAGTATACCAAGGCGCTTACTCCTCAGCAGGCAGGCACAATTCTGGTATGCCAACCTGTGATAATGGCTCTCTTCTCCCCTCTTGCCGGCAGGCTTTCGGACAAAATTGAACCGAGAGTAGTTGCTTCTGTTGGAATGGCGTTCACAATGGTCGCGCTTTTCCTGTTCACCTTCCTGGCCCAAAACACCGGTATAGGATTTGTCATCACCAGTTTGATTGTCATTGGATTTGGCTTGGCTTTGTTCTCGTCTCCCAATACCAATGCAATTATGAGTTCTGTTCAAAAGAGATCTTACGGAGTAGCCGCCGCCACGGTGGGAACCATGCGCCTGACCGGGCAGATGTTGAGCATGGGTATTGCCATGCTGGTATTTGCCGTATACATCGGGAGGGCAGAAATTACACCCGAGAATTACCCAGCCTTCTTGAGAAGCGCCAAGTGTGCCTTCATAATTTTTACCGCCCTTTGTTTCGGTGGCATATTTGCCTCGCTTGCCAGAGGCAAGGTGCGGTGAAATTTGGATTTCGCAACCGCTTGCACTGAGTCGTGAAGAAACTTTACTTGAGGGCTCGATAGATTTAAAGGTTGAAGTAAACGCAAAATTTTGGTTGCTTTTTGGGCAAAAAATCTGTAAATAATAGTGGGCCGTCTTGAATGCGCGGCACTCAATTAATTTGGGCGGTAAAATTTCGTTTGTCTGGGAATTGCCACGCACGAAACGTCAAGGTGTACGAGGGGGCTTGTGGTTCTCGGAACCACGTGCAATGCTTGTGAGAAGCAGATAAGGGGAGGACTTGGAACATGCCTACTTGCGAATTAACCACTGTAATACGTGTGGAAAGTCCGCTTCATAGGCGCAAGCTGCCTATTGGTCATCAGAGAACTTGCCAATGCGGACCTACCCATATTAACTGCTTAACTGCAAAGGAATGGCTGAAGCGTCAACTGGGCGTGTGGCAGTTTAACTATGAGGCGAGAGACATCCGCAACAAGAAGGTACACCCAGCAACTTTTCCCATCTCTTTAGCTAGGAGGATTATTGAGCTTTTCACTCACCGGGGAGAACTTGTCCTAGACCCATTCGTTGGCAGTGGCACTACCCTCGTTGCTGCAGCAGATGTTAATCGGAGTGCGGTTGGCTTTGACCTCCTCGGGAGGTATATTGAGTTGTGTGGGCAACGGCTCTCACAAGGGAGCGTTTTTAACGATGTGCAGCAGATTGCCATTCACGATGATGCTAGGCACATAGCAGAGTATTTTGAGCCTGAGACTATCAGTCTAATATGGACGTCTCCTCCCTACGCAAATCTGTTGAATAGACCTCGAAAGAACAAATCCCGGAGATTCAGGGATAACGAGCAACTGGGCAAGGTCGAGCAGTATTCGCAGGATCCGAGGGATCTCGGGACTATGGACCTTGATGAATACACCCATGCCATGGGTGACATCTTTGAGGCCTTATTACCATTACTTCGGCCCAAGGCACACTGCGTTATCAACGTCCCCGACATGTGGTGGGAAAACAAAAGAATTACCATTCATGTTTCGCTAATCGAAGAATTGAGAAGACGCGGGTATGAACTCAGAAATATAATAATCTGGGATAGGACAAATCTTGTCAACCGGATTGGAATTTTTGGTTGGCCCAGCAATTACATTACGATGGGGGTGACTTTTGAATACCTGTTAGACTTTTGGCGGCCACCGAAAACAACCAAGAAACCCAAAGGATAATGGTTCGTTCATGGACTTGTATTCAAAAGAAGACCTGATAGACAAGTTGAAAGAAATCAGGAGGCGAGGATGGATTGCCAACAACCGACCTGGAAATGTCGGGGGAATAGGGAATACGTTGGAGGATCTCCTCGGTATAGAAGAGAACAATCTACCTATCCCGAACGCGGCCGAATGGGAGCTAAAGTGCCAACGGATCGGCACATCTTCGTTGACGACGCTTTTTCACATGGAGCCCTCCCCACGTGCTGTTGGATTTGTTCCGAAAATGTTATTGCCTCTATACGGCTGGGAGCATCAGTCTATCCCTGATGAGATGAGTTTTCGCCAGACGATCAATGGTTTATCGAGTACCGATAGAGGCTTCAAAGTTGTGGTTGATCGTAATGCTCGGAAGGTTTTGATCTCCTTTGATGCGAATGCTGTGGCGGACAGACATTCCCTGTGGCTGA
Organism: uncultured Ignavibacteria bacterium; assembly: GCA_964580215.1. Classification (GTDB taxonomy): domain Bacteria; phylum Zixibacteria; class MSB-5A5; order MSB-5A5; family SM1-73; genus SM23-73-3. Next base: position 7,732 of record CAZOJT010000024.1, read on the forward strand.
AGTCCGTTGAGAGCCGGGTTGATCTGGACGAATTGAATCCTCAACCCTATTGGGGCTTTGATGACCTATTTCATAAGGCGGGGACAAAGCTGTTAAATTGTTTCTACATACGTGCCGAGGTGAAGATAGAAGGGCGAAGTGAGCATTTCTGGTACAGAGAAATCATGATCCTGCAAAGGTTCTCCTTAGAAAGCTTTTTGAAGGCTATCGAAGAAGGGTCTGTCCTTGTGGATTTCGACGCCCGGACCGGCCACAACCACGGCACGAAGTTCAGACTCCGACAAGACAAGTTGCCCCATCTATATGAACATGTGGAGAAGTTTTGATGCTTCGGGAATAGTCGCCAGATCCCGCCAAAGGCGGGGGAATTCCCGAAGCCAGCAGGATTGATATGAATAAGGCCGAAGAATTTGTATATAGACTTTGCACGAAATCGTTTTTGTCGTTGTGGAGCTATCCCAATCCGCAAGGTAAAAACCCCGGCAAGGAACTCTGCGACATTCTTGTGGTTTGCGAGCCGGACGTAATAATTTTTTCTGTGAAAGAAGTCGGAGTCACCGACAATAGAGACATCGTGGTGAATTGGGAAAGATGGCGGAGACGAACTGTTCAGAGGCCAGCAAGAGACATTTACGGGGCGGAACGCTGGATTACTAAGAATAAAAGTGTTATCACAAAGGATGGGAAACCCGGGCTGCCTTTCCCCCGGTCATCCTCTAGAAGACTGCATAGGGTGGTTGTTGCGCTTGGAGGCGGACGAGAGGTGCCGATTCCGTCTGCCGACTTCGGTAAGGGTTTCGTACACGTTTTTGACGAAGCATGCCTGGACATTGTGATGGCAGAACTCGATACCATCTGTGATTTTGTGAAATACCTGCATGACAAAGAGGCACTGTATCACAAGGGGGTGAAGATCACCCTTCTTGGGGGCGAAGAGAATTTACTAGCGCGTTACCTGGAAAACGACCGTACCTTTCCAGCGAATTGGGATTCCGTCCTCGTAGACGATGGTTTGTGGGCTGGTTTTACTCAGCGCCCCGAATATCAACGGAAGAAACAAGAAGATAAACATAGTTACCTGTGGGATAGGCTCATTGAATATATATGTGACAGCTTCTATGAAGGCAAATTGGAGGTGGGAAATTCTCTGTCTGATGTCGATCGAGTACTTCGTATCATGGCTCGTGAGAACCGATTGAGTCGCTGGGTCTTGAGCAAGAGTCTCGCGGAGTTCATACGTTCGGTGCAAGGCAACAAGATTAGATCACGATATTTCCAATCACCCTCTGGCGTACCTTATGTGTTTTTGCAACGCCCTCACGGGTATGACAATAGCCAAAGACGCGCCGAACTTGCTAATCGTTGTTTTGTGGTCAGGGGTTACCACCCAGATCAGACCACTGTAGTCGGAATTGCTACTGAGGAATATGATTTCGAAAAGGGGACCTCTTTTGATGTAGTCGTCTTTTCTAAAGATGAGTGGACTGCTGAGGACAAGGCCCGAGCAGAGTTTTTGCAAAACGAAATGCGCTATTTCAAAAAGCTCAGACAGACTCCTTTTCAGGAAGACGAATATCCCGGTTCAATCAGCGGATGAACAGAAATCGTGCGTGAAGTTTCACTAGCAACAATCGTTTCACCTTTTTTGTCCAGGCTGAACATGTAAACTCTCTACTGAGTCAACAGGAGTAAAGAATTCGGCATACGACAAAGCCTATGAGAAATGTGCTCATCTATACGACCTGTTTGACACCAAGGAAAACATAAAGTTCTTTTCCATTATGCCTCTGAGGCGGGCGAGATACTTGATATCGGTGCAGGGGGAGGCATCCATTGCAAATCCCTGAAACCTTTTATGATCATGTTTCGTTTATAAAGTATCACAATAGGAGGAGAAGGACTATGAAAATGTCTCTTAAGTTATTCTTAGTTTCTGCTTTATTTCTTCTATTCATTTGTTTACTCCTGCCCGCAGAGGATCTAAAAGGAGAGAAGCTGACCGATGATGATTACACCGCACTAAAAATATGTGAAGGAGTCATCCAGTTGTTCAAGCAGTTCCCAGACTCTGCCTGGCCCGGGTACGATCTTACCCAAAAACCATTTATCTTCTATATGCCTGGCAAATGGGCGCTTCTGTTCAACTACTCGAAGGAAACTGACGGCTTTACGTCGTATCCGGAAGATTGGCCAGACTTGGGAACTGACGTATTGTATCATCAAGGTCAATACAAAAACCTTGCTGGCCAGCTTGCGTTCAATCTCTCAGTGGACACGATAAAGGCAACCGCTACTAATTATTCCAAAAAATCTACAGTGGATTTGTTTGCTTTTATCGTTCACGAGAACTTCCACCAATACCAATTTGACTGCTTCGGTGAAATTCCTTGGGAGCGCGAAGAAAGATACCCGATTCAAGATCGCCAGAATACTGCCCTTGCCTATCTGGAAATGCGTCTGCTGATGGATGCATTACAGATGGCAAAGGCTAGCGACGTCAAGAATTGTCGTGAATACATGAAGCAGTTTGTGGCCGTTCGGAATCACCGCTGGGAACAAGCTGATCCTTTTGTGGCAAGATACGAACAGGGACAGGAACTCGAAGAGGGAACCGCCAAATATGTGGAAATAAAGAGCATTAATCTTATGACAGGTGTTAAATATAAATCATCGCTTTCCGGTTTGACCAGCCCTCTGTTGGAGGATTTTTCCTCGATTTTGATGCCTGAATATCTCCTTGCGGATTTTCAAGAACGAATAACTGGAAACTCAATCTCACCTGAGGATGTGCCCAGAAACAGGATATATCCGGTGGGGAGTGCCCAAGGATTCCTGTTAGATTACCTTAAGATCGACTGGAAAGGGAAAGCCCAGCAAGCAGGTTCAGAGTTCACATATGCACAGCTTTTTAGAGACAACCTGGGCATGGAGGAGGACGAATCAGAAAAGTTTTTGAAAAAGGCAAAAGACAACTACGATTATGAAAAAGCCTTAGCTTCAACTGATGCGCTTGTTCGGGAATATCTAAGTGGATTTAATGAGGAGTTGGAATCCTTTGAAGCCCAGGATGGCTATCGCATAGAAATAAATTTAAGTTCCAAAAATCTTAGACGCAGCCGTTCGTCAACTGCAAAGAAATGGCGTGTTGACAAAGGCACCCGGGAGCTTTGTCGCCATTTTAATATCTACGTTCTGGAGACTGTTCTGGACAAAACCCTTCTTCTGCAGGTGCACGATACTGGATTGTTGGAACAGAATGATTGGGACAATAGGATAAGAGGGGTCACATTCTTTATTCCAGAGATAACTTCTATCTCGTTGGATGGAAAGTCTCTCAAACTTGCAGAGGACACACAATACCAATTCAAAAACATTGAGATGCTTGGAAAGAATTTGAAATTCAACTACTCCAAAGATGGCACTATCATCGTTACTGATCACAGGGTGAGAATAAACCTGATCCCGTGACCCAATCTTAGAAAGAGAAAATACGTTACATAATGGTGTAATTGAGGTTCGCTTCGCTTTCTGAAATTCCTTTGGCTCCTTGTTGGAATCTCTGGCCAGCCGGCAGGAGTAATAAATTTGGCATATGATACAGGCTATGAGCAATGTGCTTATCTCTACGACCTGTTTGACACCAAGGAAAACTTAGGGTTCTTTTTGCATTATGCCTCTGAGGCTGTTGAGATACTTGATATCGGTGCAGGAACAGGTCGCACTTCGAAAGAGCCTTAGAGCGCATTATGAAAAAACAGAAACAAGCTTATATCTATGCCATTACTGCCGTCCTGTTCTGGTCGACCGTAGCCTCTGCCTTCAAAGTCTCATTAAGATACTTGGATTTTCTTCAACTGCTATTTTTCGCCTCAATTGTTTCCATCATAGTTCTTTTTCTGATTTTACTGATTCAGAATAAACTGAGTCTTTTCAAAGAATACTCAAGAAAAGATTATCTGCATTCTGTAATGTTGGGCTTTTTGAATCCATTTCTTTATTATGTAATTTTGTTCAAAGCCTACTCCCTGCTTCCTGCCCAGGAAGCTCAGCCGTTGAATTACACCTGGTCTATAATGCTTGTTTTATTATCCATACCTTTACTCAAACAAAAAATAGGAGTCAAAAGTATCCTTGCAATCTTCGTCAGCTACTTCGGGGTTTTCATAATTTCAACCCGGGGTGATATTTTGGGATTGTCTTTTACCAATTTGAATGGAGTGCTTTTGGCGTTAGGAAGTGCAGTAATCTGGGCTTTATTCTGGATTTATAATATTAAAGACAAACGCGATGAAGTTGCCAAGCTGTTTTTGAATTTTTCTTTTGGGTTTATTTTTATACTGATTTCAATTATACTCTCATCAAAAATGACAATTCCGGCTATGGCAGGGTTTGCTGGGGCAACTTATGTGGGTTTATTTGAAATGGGAATCACTTTTGTTTTGTGGTTGAAAGCTTTGAAATTATCCAGAACAACGGCTCAAGTGAGTAATCTGATTTACCTGTCTCCGTTCTTGTCATTGGTGCTAATTCATCTTGTAGTGGGAGAAAAAATATTACTTTCAACCATAATCGGATTGATCTTCATCGTGGCTGGTATTATAATACAACAACGTTACGGCCAGCGTGGACCAACTGTTCGGCACTCTTCGAGTTCCTCTGTTTACTTGGGTCCACAGAAAGCCAATAGGCTTTAAGGAGGATTGATCCACAAATACATAAATGAAACCGGAGAGGAGCAAAATGAAAAGGGAATCTTTGAAAAATATGGTGAACAAAGAGGTATGGCAACAGTGCTCTTTAAGGCTTAAGAATGAGGAAGCGGTTGGGGTCCTTTATAAACTTTTTGATTATATAATTGATACTCTGGCTGAGAGAATAGATGAAATTAAAACGGAGGACGGGAAGACCATTTCCTTCTTCTTTGAAGGACGAGAATTTTTAACTATCAACGTGACCCGAAAAGATCTGCGTATTTACATACATCCGAAAGCTGGTGTTTTCTTTGATCCCAAAGCAAAGTTTGACGTTGAGAAATTCAGATTCTGGGAAACCGCATACCATAAAGCATCTGGTAAAAACAGAGCTATGAGCGTATGGATATCGGAGAAGCAATATCTACCAAGAGTCAAAAAAATTATCGATTATATTCCGAAAATTATAGAGGCTTAAGACATTTACCGAATGGTTTGGTAGCCGCATCCTTTCCGCCAGAGGCGCCCGCCTGCCAGATGTCGGGCAGGGATCTGCCTATGACAGACAGGGTGCGAGCAAGCATAGAGATTGATAAGAAACTCATTTGCTTAACCAAACACTTTAGGTTTTCAAAATGGTGTTAAAAACAAGACTGTTTATAATCGGAGGTTTTATTATCTGCATCCTTGTTTTTCTATGGTTTGGTGTTCTGAGGTCACCATCTGAGCTTTCAGAAAACAAGTTTATGGAAATCTACGTTGAGCTTTCCATCGCCAAAGAAACATTCGCTTCAGATACCGTAAGGCTAAAAGAAGAAAAAGAGAGAATATTTGAACAAGCGGGGGTTACACAGGATGAGGTGAATGAGTTTGTAAAACGATGCAATCAGAAACCTGACAGGTGGGCAGGGGTATGGAAAAAGATAGTTGAAAAGTTAGAGGAAAGACGACAGGATCTTAAGTGACCATGAATGCGTTCTTTATGTGATCGATGAACTCCTCCCCTTTTTGGTAGTTTATAGCTAAAACATCGAATCGGAAATCGCAATCGGTTGTGTTTTCCTTTTGAATGAAATCGTAAGCCGCCTCAATTAGATTTTTTTGTTTCTTGAGATTCACCCACTGTTGTGGTGCTCCAAAGCTTTTTGATCTTCCCGCTTTAACCTCGACAAAAACGATGGTATTCCCATCTTTGCCAATAAGATCGATCTCCTTGTGTCCGTATCTGTAGTTCCGTTTTAGAATCAGAAAGCCTTTTCTCTTTAAATATTCCTCAGCTAACGCTTCGCCTTTTTTCCCTAATTTTTGCTTATACTTCTTCATAAGATGACTTGATTGGCAGGGCTAAATGCCCGGCCCTATGAGTTTTAAGAACATTTTGATTCACATAAAGGCGGGAATTTATCCCGCCGCAGGGGTCGCCTTATCCCCTATCTCCCCCTCTCCATTTCATGTTGAAAATCCCGCCAGAGGCGGGGGAGAGAGGGGAAATAGGGGGAGAGGTCTAAAATCAACCCATATCCATATCGATCTGATTTGTCTGGCATAGCTTGATCGGGTTAAAGGATTTTCTGTGAATTTGGCAGGGACCAAAGGTTTTCAAAGCTTCCAAATGGGCTTTGGTAGCGTAGCCCTTGTGCTCCGCAAAACAAAACTCTGGATACTTCCGGTGGTATTTGAGCATGATTCTGTCCCGGGTGACCTTAGCTACTATGGATGCCGCCGCTATGGAAAGGCTCAGGCAGTCTCCTTTTACCACTGGCATCTGAGGAAGTAATAGTTGGGGGATTTTTTGATTTCCGTCCACCAGTATAAATTCGGGCGGGTTTTTTAGCTTATTTACCGCTTTCCACATCGCCTTTAAAGAGGCATTCAGTATGTTTATCCTGTCGATGGTCCTCTCTCCCACTATTCCGATTCCCACCTCCTGGGCGTTTTTTAGGATTTGATCAGAGAGCTTTTCTCTCTTCTTAGAGGTGAGCTTTTTGGAATCGTTTACTTCTGGCAAAAACAAATTAGGAGGCAAGACTACACAGGCGGCAACAACCGGTCCTGCCAGCGGACCCCTCCCCACCTCATCCACCCCTGCCACTACCCTGAAACCTTGCTTCCATAGCTTGCTTTCCAAGGCAAGTAGGTTATTTGGTATATTAGTCATAAAATTTTATCCCGAAAAAATTCTATGTCGGGCAACTTTGCAGCCCGACCTACCAGATTATCTCTTTCTGGCTTTTCTTTGACTGCTCCAACCCCTCTTCTACGTTCAAGAGCTTTGTTTTGAGGATGTTTTTGGCCTTCTCTGTCTTCAATCCCCCACGCATAGGCCTTTTTGCCTTCTGTTTTAAAAACTCTGTCTGGATTGGAGAAATATCTGCTTTGTCGAAGTTAAACTTATCCGCCACCTTTAGAGCAAAATCATAGCGGGAGAGATATTCTGCTCCCCCAATGTGAAAAATTCCGGATAGATTTCTTTCCACCATCTCCAATATACACAAAGATAGATTGTCCGCTAAGGTGGGGTTGTTGAACTGGTCGGTGACGATTTTGATCTTCTCACCAGCGGAAAGTTTTTCTATAAGCCAGAGCAAAAAGTTTTTCTTTACTTTTTTTCCGAATCCATAAAGAACATTGGTCCGCACTATGAGAAAATCGATGCCACCTTGTTTTATTATGTTCTCACTTTCCAGCTTGGTCTCTCCATAAAAGCTTACCGGATGGGGAGGATCGTCCTCGGAATAAGGTCCTCTCTCTCCGTCAAAGATGAAATCCGTGGACACATGAACCAATTTAATTTTGTGCGCCTGACATACGTTCACCAGATTCTTGATCCCACCCACGTTGACCGCCCAGGCCTGATCTTTGTTAATCTCACATCCATCCACGTCCGTATAAGCGGCGGCATTTATGATTGCCCAAGGATTATAAAACCGGATGTAAAACTGAAGTGCTCTTCTGTCGGTCAAATCCAAGCTTTCATAGGATGAATTTGGAGAGGATACTAAATTTTGTGGATGAAGGTCTGTGGCGATGACCTTATAAGATGATGAGAAGTGCCGGCAAAGCTTCTGCCCCAGAAGTCCGTTTGCTCCGGTGATCAAGACCGTTCCTATGGATTCTGCGGACTTCACATTTTTCCCTTCAGGGTAAACCCCTCTCTGTCCCAACCCTAAGAAGGACAGCCACAAGGGCTGTCCCTACAAAAATCTCTCTCAGGTTGATTCCCTCTGGACATAGTGCTTCTCATAATATTCCAAATACTCCCCGCTCTTTATCTTCTGCCACCAGCTCTGATGGGCAACATACCAATCCATGGTCTTGGAGATCCCTTCTTCAAATGGAGTGTCCGGCTTCCAGCCCAGTTCAACTCCTATCTTGGAGCAGTCCAGAGAATATCGCCGATCGTGAGCCGGTCGGTCCTTCACATGTTTGACCAGCGACTCAGGTTTGCTCAACTTCTTTAGGATCAAATCGGTGATCTCTAAGTTGGTCTTCTCATTTCCTCCGCCGATGTTGTAAATTTCTCCCACCTTACCTTTGTGCAAGATAACATCCAAAGCCTTGCAGTGATCCTCCACATAGATCCAATCCCGCACATAAAGCCCATCTCCATAGATTGGCAGGGTTTGGTCAAACAGGGCATTGGTTATGAAAAGGGGGATGAGCTTTTCGGGAAATTGATAGGGGCCATAGTTGTTGGTGCATCGGGTAATTATGGCAGGGAGATGAAAAGTTTCAAAATAGGAGCGGACTAAAAGATCAGCCGAGGCTTTGCTTGCGGAATAAGGGCTGTTGGGTAAAAGGGAGGAGGATTCAGTAGAGGAGCCTTCTTTGCCTAAACTTCCGTATACTTCGTCTGTGGAAACCTGGATGAATCTGTCTATTTTGAACTTCAGAGCGGATTCAAGCAAAACCTGTGTTCCCAGGACATTGGTTTTTACGAATATGGCTGGATCATAGATGGATCTGTCCACGTGGCTTTCGGCGGCGAAGTGAACCATGGCACTAACGCCGTCTTTCACTATCCGATTCACCAGCTCAGAGTCACAGATGTCTCCTTTGACAAATTGATAATTAGGCTGGTTCTCTATATCCGAAAGATTATCCAGATTCCCGGCGTAGGTGAGCTTGTCCAAGTTTATGATGTGGTAATGTGGATACTTGGAAAGAATGTATCTGATGAAATTTGACCCGATGAATCCAGCCCCCCCAGTGATTAGAATTTTCATACACATCCCAACAAAGCAGTTTACTCGGTTGTACTTAGAACATTTCACAATTTTCTTGTTTTGGAGTATATCTTTTAGCTTTTTTGAACCAGTCGAGCTTAGGGGGGAGTTTTGGCTTCTTGCCTTCTAATATCTCTTTTAGCGTTAAAATTTGAATTTGGAGATACTCCTCCCCATTAGGTGATCTGTAATATCCTTTGTCTAAAGCTTCCTTTTTCATCGGAGCGGTAGGTGCTTCCAACGTAATAAATATTCCCATTTTTGCTTTTTCTCTATCTATAACATAACCTAAATCCCTTATATCCTTCACCGATACCTTTCCACTCTTAACTTGAACTACCACGCTTTTAATTTTCTCTTTCTCGTCCATAAAGTAAATAAATCCATCAATTCCCGTATCAGCTCCTCTTTTCTTATCTCCATAGGGTCGAGCATCTACCAGAGATAAGACCCACCATTGAAATTGATATCTATTTTGCACAGCTAATCCTTTTGCGCCTTCAAAATCCACAGGTTCACCAATAATCTTGTAATCTTTTTTCGGTTCCAAGCCAAATTGATTTTTTAGCCTCCACTTAATCAGGTTAATAGCTAAATGGGTTATATCTATCCCAATCCAGATCCTTTGCAGTTTTTCTGCTACCGCTATAGTAGTTCCACAACCACAGAACGGGTCTAAGATTATATGGTTTTTGTTCGAGGAAACCTTTATAATTTGCTCCAATACAGCTTCCGGCTTTTGAGTAGGGTAACCTAATCGTTCTTTTGCCGCTCTATTTATCACCGGAATCACCCACCAGTCTCTTGGCGGGACACCAGGAGCTTTGTCAAGATAATCCCTGTATACCCAATCTGGGTGGCTCTTTTCCAATAAGATATCAAGTCCTTGTTTTCCAACATAAGTTCCACCCTTCCCTCTTATTTGAAATCTTCTCCCGTTTTCATCTGTGTAATTAAATTTCTTAAATGTCCCTTCGCTATACGGCAGTGCTGCCTCTTTCCAGTTGAAAATATGTTGGTCGTTTCTCTTTTTTGTATAGAAAAAGATAACATCATGTTTCTTATTCCAATATTTTTTTGCAATCTCTCTTTCTGTATAACACCAGACTATTTCGCTTCTAAAATTCTCCTTTCCAAAGACCGTATCCATCAAAATTTTTAGATAATGACCGGCAGTCGGGTCGCAATGCAGATAAATGGAACCTGTATCTTTCAGCACTCTTCTCAACTCAAGCAACCTGATACACATCATGGTTAGATATGCCATGACATCGTTAATCCCTACGAAATCTCTGAACGCAGTCATCATTTTCACAACGTTTACAGGTGTCTGCTTGATTATGTCTTGGAAGGCTCTCTCTGTCTCTTCTGTCCAGTGCCAAGTATCCTCGAAAGCAGTTATCTGAGCGGTAGAGGGCTTGCCGGTGGGCTCTTTAAAAAGGATATTATAAGTAGCCTTAGAGTTAAAGGGCGGGTCTAAATAAACTAAGTCAATTGAATTGTCCGGGATGTATTTTCTGAGAACTTCTAAGTTATCTCCGTAATAAAGAGCATTTTCCATGTGCTTGCTCCAAAGGCGCAAAGCCTTGTTCATCCATCTTGCCTTTCCCAATCATATGGGATGTCGCCTTCATGTGGGCTGATTCTGAATTCGTCCGGCTGATCGTAGTTGTAGACTTCGGTTGGTATGTTGATGCAGATGGCTTCTTGTTCACTTACGCACTTGAAACCATGCAGAACCAGAGGGGGTATCTTTACCAACATGGGATTATGTTCCCCCAAGAAGAATTCATTTATCTCACCTTTGGTAGAGGAATCCTCACGATTATCATATAACACCAGTTTGATCATCCCCTTCACCACGGCAAAATGGTCTGTCTGCTTTTTGTGGAAATGCCAGCCTTTTACCACCCCGGGATAGGCGGTGGTCATGTAGACCTGCCCGAATTTGACGAACAGCTCATCATCTGAGCGTAGGATTTCGGTTAAGCGTCCCCGCTCATCCGGAATCACTCTAAGCTTTTTGATTACTACTCCTTCAATCATTTCTCTCAGACCTCCCAAAGTTACTTACTTCTTGTAGGAACAATTTTAAAACGGTTTTCGCAAATTCCCCGCCACCAAGCCATGAAGGCTTGGCTACGTGGCCCAAATTATATTCAGAAAGTCAATGAAGCGAAATAATCCCTCAGAGCGCAAAGCTTGTGTTACAGATTCTTTTTGTTAGCCCCTCCCTGTGTCACCAGATTGCTTGTCCGGAGGAGCGACTCGAAGGTTCCTGCGTCCGACCACCAGCCTTCCAAAAGACCGTAGGTCATCTTTTCCTCTTTGATATAAGCGTTGCTCACATCGGTGATCTCCAGTTCTCCTCTGTGGGAGGGCTTCAGAGTTTTTATTATGTCGAAGACTTTACCATCATACATATAAATCCCGATCACCGCATACCTGGATTTGGGAACCTTGGGCTTTTCCTCTATCCCCACGATCTTGTCATCCACTATCTCCGGCACCCCGAATCTTTCAGGATCGGGTACCTCCTTTAAAAGAATCTTGGCTCCTTCCTTCTGCTTTCGAAAATCCTTCACTGCCTGAACTATGTTTCCTTCGATTACATTATCCCCCAAGATGACCACGATTTTCTCATAGTCGGAGAAGTGCTCCGCCAGTGCCAAAGCGTCAGCAATTCCTCCTTCACCCTCCTGATAGGTATAATTCAGGTGTTTGAGCCCGAATTCCTTGCCATTCCCCAGAAGCCTTAGGAAATCTCCAGCGTGGTTGCCTCCGGTGACTATCAGGATATCGTCAATCCCCGCATTGATCAAAGTCTGCAGAGGATAGAATATCATGGGCTTGTCGTAGACCGGGAGGAGATGTTTGTTGGTGATCTTGGTCAAAGAATAGAGTCTTTTGCCCAATCCACCTGCCAGTATCACACCTTTCATGAACCGATATGCCAGTCCCCTTTCTCGTATCTTATGGTCAGGGAGACCACCCTGGTATAATTATTTTTCTCGCTACGGATAGTCATGGCTACCTTGGCTCTGTTTTTTGGATCGTTCTCTGGAATATATATTTGCTGTATTTCTATGATGATGTCGGTGGTATCCTTAAAATGCGGGCTATCGAAATTGTTTAAAAAGTACTCCTTATTTTCACCATCGATCAAATCACTGCTCAAAAGTTTTTCTACCTCCTCTATCTGATCTGTTGCCATCAGAAACAAAAACCGGGTTACCCTTTCTCTGACTCTCTCTTCGGTTTTGTTCTTATTGCTATAACAGCCCAAAAGAAGCAAAAAAACCAGAAAAAATATCCATTTATTTTTCATCTTTATTATTCCGTAGTTTTCCTTACAGAACTGCTAAAAGGCTAAGGTAAGGGATGCTTTAAAAAGCTCAGGTCTTAAGGTCCGCAGGCATGAATTATAGGTCCATACCACAGGATCTTGAGACGGTATAGATTCCCCCCCCCTGTGCCGGGAACTCAGACAATCATGTTTGTCTGCACAAGAGATTTTTCAAACCCAATAGGAAGTAAACCCATCTGCCTTTTGGTTTCCTTATTTCTGTTCCTTTTTTTTCTCTTCCTTTCCGCCCTCTGTGGGTTTTTTCTCTGCTTTGGCTTCCTTGCCCTTTTCCTCTTCCTTCTTCTCCTCTTCCTTTTCCTCCGCCTTTTTCTCGGCTATCACCTCTGGCTCCTCCTCAGCGACTGCAGGAGCAACCTCAGCCTCCTTAAATACGGTGGGGGGAACCACAGTGACGATGGAACTTTCTGGATCAGAAAGTATCTCCACATTCTCCACCTTGATATCTGCCACATGAATGGAATCCCCAATCTTCAAGTTGCTCACGTCCACCTCGAACTTTTCCGGGATGGCAGTGGGCAAGCATTCCACCTCCAACTCCCTTAGCACGTGCTGAAGGATGCCACCCTCCTTCACTCCCACCGGCGTCCCCACCAGATGAATGGGAACCTGAATGGAGAGCTTCTTGGAAAGAGAAATCTGGTGGAAATCCACATGCAGGATATCTCCAGTGACCGGATCCCGTTGAATTTCCCGAATCAGCACCTTCCGCTGACCATCCTTTTCATCATCCGTGGACAAAGTGACCAGGATGTTTTCTCCCACTCCCCCCCTCAAAAGAGCAGAAAAAGATTTGGTCTCTATCTCTAAAAGAACGGAAGGAGTTTTTTGGCCATATACCACTGCAGGTATAAAACCACTTCTTCTTAGCTTTTTAGCATGTTCTTTCCCCACCCTCTCCCGGGGTCTTACTTTTAGCATAACCTCTTTCATAAGATTTCACTCCTTGGTGGATCAATACTCGAAAAGGGAACTTACCGATTCTCCCTCATGAATGCGTTTTATGGCTTCTCCAAATATTTTACCTACGGACGTAATCTCGTATTTGCTTGAAAGCTTTTTGTTTTCCACATCTATGGTGTCTGAAACCACCACTTTTTTAATAGGTGATTTCTCGATTAACTCCAATGACCTCCCTGACAGGACCGGATGAGTACAGCCGGCATAAATTTCTTTTGCTCCCTGTTTGATCAGAAAATCTGCCGCCTGAGTTAAGGTCCCGGCAGTGTCCACAATATCATCCCGGATGATTATATTTTTACCTTCCACCTCACCGATCACATTCAAGATTTCCACTTGATTGGCTACATGTCTTTTCTTATCCAGCACGGCAAACGGCATGGAGAGTTTCTTGGCGAAGTTTCGCACCATCTTTATGCTGCCTAAATCAGCCACCACCACCCATTCATTTGACTCAAAATCAGTAAAGTAATCATAAAAGACCGGATTGGAGAAAAGATGATCCATGGGAATGTCAAAGAAGCCCTGAATCTGAGCCGCATGCAGATCCATAGTCAAAACTCTGTTTGGCCCTGATACCGTAATCAAGTTGGCCACCAACTTGGAGGTGATGGGAACCCGGGGCTGATCTTTTCTGTCCTGCCGAGCGTAGCCGTAATAAGGAATCACCGCGGTGATCCTTTCGGCGGAGGCTCTTTTGGCGGCATCAATAATTACCAAAAGCTCCATCAAATTCTCCGCCGGAGGGTTGGTGGACTGTATTATGAAAACATCCGTTCCCCGAATGTTCTCATTTATCTTGACCGAAATCTCTCCGTCGGAAAATCTTTTAATCTCCGCATCACATAGCGGAAGGCTTAGATAATCACTTATCTTTTGAGCTAAGGGCTGGTTGGAATTTCCGCTTATCAGCTTTATTTTCTCGTTCATAAACGCTTTCACTCCTAACGTAAGAGAAATACTGGCTTGTTGGTATCCCGACGAAGTGAGACGAAATCTTTTACATCATATTGGACGCCTCTGATCGCCTTTTTTCTAAAACTATCAATGTATTTCTATACCCCTATTCCTTCAGGTAAAACGTCTATCGGAACGGGAATAGTTTTATCCCATTTCTCTTTTGTCTGGATTCTGTGCTCAATCTCTTTGGCTACTTTTGCAGGAAGATATTTCTCTCCACATTGTTGACAAACCCCAGCTGGCACATTTTGAAAGATGAATAATTTCCCGTGATAACGATAGTCCAACTCAACCTTTTCCTCCTTTACTTCTCCACCACAAAAGGAACAATCCCCATATTTATGTATCCTTCTCATCTCCTCTTGCCCTTGTTGTTTCATCAATCCACAAAGCTAATCTCATATTCTTCTTTTCTTACTTTTTCCTGAATCTTTTCGATTTCCATTTGATTTTAATTGATCCTTTATTGGGATCATTTTGTCCATGATGATCTTTTAGCGACCAATGGCGTATAACGTATCGAAGATAAAAGAAGTTCAGCCAAAGGCTGAATTTGGACAAAGGCGAAGCTGTAGTCTTTTATCCTCTGTTATACGACCCCAAGGGCAAGGTTGCGAAGCAACCGCAGCGTTGGGCGAAGGGACGTTATTATATTGAACCAAAATAAATAACTCCTGGGATTTTATCTTTGAATTCAAATTCCTTAAATTCTACCTTCCTTAATAAATCAGAAATTTTCTGCAAATGAATTCGCCACTTTTCATGGTCACGGGTTGCAGGAAAAACTACAAATAAAATGGCTTTGTTGGGATAATTGGTGTGTTTTAGTTTTTCAATATCATCAATCACTCCTTGAATGTTCTTAGTAATTGGGCGTGTTTTATTTTCGACATTTTCATATCGATAATTAGTATTAACTGTTTTAAGCTCTATTGCCCAGTCATCGAAAGTAATATCAATTCTATTTTTTTCTGGAGCAATGTCTGGAAAGCGTTTTGATAAACTCTCACACAATTCCACTTTTAACCAACCTTCGAATTTTGCCTTCTCTTTGGCAAATATTGATACTCCTTGGTTATTTTTTAATTTTGATGTTACCTTATCAAAAATCAAATTGCCGAGTCTTTCAAATTTTATAATCATAATTAAACATACTCCCGTGGGCTAAGGGTCTATTTGAGTTCCCGCTTATCAGTTTCACCTTTTCATTCATAAACTGTGAACTATGAACCATGAACCGCTTTTCTGGCTGGGGCGCCAGGACTCGAACCTGGGATACAAGATCCAAAGTCTTGTGTCTTACCACTTGACGACGCCCCAGAGGGGTGGTGAAAAAACGATTCAGGCCTCTGGTGTAAACCATACGATTCACACCTCTGGTGTGAACCATTCGGTTCATACCTCTGGCGGAAACCTTAAAGGTCTCCCCATAGACGCGATGGAATAAGAATGATTGAGGTCAAATGAAAAATTTATTCGCCTGGTTGCTCGGTGTCGGTTGGTTGTTCGGCGCCGCCAGCTTCTTTGGCTTTCAACTCATTCTCATAAGCCGCCAGCACCTTATCCTCAATCGTCCTGCGCATCTCGTTGTTTATGGGGTGGGCTATATCCTGATGAGTTCCGTTTTTTCTTTTCCGGCTGGGCATGGATACAAAATATCCCTTGGTGCCGTTTATCACCTTCAATCCCCGAATCACAAAGGAGTTGTCGAGGGTAACATTGACAAACGCCTTCAGCTTCGGCTCATCCCTTAACGTGATCCTTACCTCGGTGATCTCCACTGTTCTTTCCTCCTGAGTTGAAATGATTTGTGCACGATTAACAACTGATGATGTGATTGCTTCCAGCTTAAAGGCGTTTGCCCTTTGCCAGAAGCAAAGAGGATTTTTCCGCTCCCTTTAAGGCGGGATGTCCTCCCTGCTTGCCCCAGGAAGGGATTCATCCTGAAGGACCTGAATGTTACCAGGGATTGGTTGTGTTAAAAAAAATTGCCAATCGCCCCGCAAAAGCTTTCTTGCCACCTCCTCTGCTTGTGGTTTTCGGTCAAACACACCATAGACGGTCGGTCCACTTCCCGACATGGATGATTTTAACGCACCAGAATTTTCTAAAACCTCTTTTATCTTTTGAATAACCGGATGTCTTTTGCTCACCACCTCTTCTAAATCATTTCTAAAAGATCGAAGAGCCTTAAAAAACACAAAACCATTCTCTAAGCTTTTTAAATTAAGCTCTTTTCTTTCTTTTGTCAAGCTAATTTTTACGTTCTGATAAGCCCACCGGGTGGAAACCTCAAAATGCGGACACACCAGAACCAACCAATAATCTCTATACATATTTATCGGCTTAATCTTCTCCCCTCTTCCCTTAACCAGTGCCTGTCCAGAGTAAAGAAAAAATGGAACGTCTGAACCGATTCGGGAAGCCAGAACATGTAATTTTTTATCGGAGAGTTCAAGTTCAAAGAGCTGATTTATTCCCTTAAGCGTGGCCGCGGCATTTGAGCTTCCTCCCCCCAGACCGGCGGAGATAGGGATTTTTTTATTTATATGGATGCTCACCCCCTCATCTATCTTTTCCTCCTCTAAAAGCATAGAAGCGGCTTTGAAAGTTAGGTTACTTTCATCTGTGGGACAGTCTGGATGATCACAAGCTACAACCACCCCCCTTTTTCTCCTTTGCAAGATCACTTCATCGCAAAGATCTACTGCTTGAATTAAGGAGACGATCTCATGATATCCATCGTCTCTTTTTCTCAAAACCTCAAGAAAAAGATTGATCTTGGCGGGTGATTTAAGGGTCAACTTATCCAAACTAAAATCTTCTCTCCTTCCACAGATTCAAGCTCAATTTTGCACCGAAAACGAAGGCATCCTTTTTCTTTCCACTCTTATTCTTGAAATTTTCGATCTTATTATACTCCGCAGACAGATCCAGCTTGAGATTTGCGCTGGGTTGATAAGTGAGCATAAATTTATGTTGATTTGTATATTCTACGACTCCGGAGGGGAATTTCTTGGAGGAAGGCACAGCCGGAGTTTGAGGAATGGTGATTCGTCCTTCTCCCTTTCTTCTGTATTCCCCCAGGAATGCCAGATTGATATCTCTGGTGAAATGATAAATTAGCTCAAGAGACCATCGATCAGCATCCGAACCCAGGATGCTTCCCATCCCCCAGCCATGATAGGTATAAACGTTCCAGGGCTTGTTCTGTCCATATACCCAATTATTGATCTTGGTGTATTCTAAGTTAAGATAGCTTCTTTCCCAGCCAAATGGTTCCGCGTAATTCAAGCCGAGTTGAAAGCCGGTCTGGTGGGGCTCGGACTCAAAATCATACTGGAAATCATCCACCAAAAGCTCAAAATAAAGCTCCTTGTTTTTAAACGTAGAGAGCGCTATATCGAAGCTCCACAGAATATTGTCATCGGAATCCTTATTATACTGCTCTCCGTAGTAAGACAGGAGGGGATTTAGATAATAAGGTTCAGGATGGCGATTCTCTCCGCCGTAAAGGACCACCTCTGATATTCCCATCTCCACTCCGAATCTGAGCTTTAAGTTTATCCGGTGACCAGAAAGATATCTTTTGGCCCGAAAGCCGTAATGGTAGATCCAGTCATCAAGCGCTGTGGCAAAATATATCAGCTTAAAAGAACCTACCCTTCCTTCTATCTTTATCATATCAAAAGGAGGAATCCGGTCGGAAAGCAAAAGCACATCTTCTTTTCCCGGACCCCATCTTAAGTGGTCTCTTCCTAAAAGAAGATGAAAATATCTGAAATCGATGTTAGCGTAGGCTTCATCCAGCACTCCGGTTAAATCATTTTTCCACTCCCTACCTTTATACCTTCTCTCCTTTTCCGCCTTGGTGTCTATCACCACTCTGTCTTTTAGGACAAATTTTTTATCAAATTGTAAGCTGGTTTCAAATCTTGTCTGCAAACGTGCATAGGAGCTATCACCTTCAGCTAAAGTTACATGGGCTATCGGACTGGTTCCATAGCGCAGAATAGTTTGATCTGTCTCTTTTTTTTGCTTTTTGTAATATAATTCCTCCAACTCAAATCGGAATTCGGAATTCAGCTTATGAAGCAACCAGAGTTGGGAATCACTCAGCCTCAGACCTCCTTCCTTTTGCCTTAAGTTTATCTCCAAAACTAAGGAGGCGATCTCTCCCCGGGTGTAGGGTTTGACGTTTTTATGAAGGGAGGAGAACAGACCCTGGCAGTGAAGCTCATCCACCACCCCATAAACCCAGCTATCCAGAGGGATATTTTCTAATAGGGTAGCTTTTGAGAAGGGGGATAAGACAGATGAGAACAGAAAAGATATCAGGCTGATTTTTAAAGCTTTCTTTATCAAATTCTTTCAGTTCCGTTATTACCAGATTTGAGCTAATCTTGAAGATAGATCATCGTAGGGATCCCGCCGTTGGCGGGATGGCTGTCCGTATTATGGTTAGGACAGGGACAAGCCCTGTCCCTACATAAAACTTTCTTTGCAAAAAGTCTTTTAACAAACCCTACAACTTCACAATCTTTTCCCGATTCTGTTTCACATTTTTGGTGGCATTGCGGGTGTCCATAACCAGTTGGGCATTTCGGACGATAAGTTCGTAGTCGTAGGCGGAATGATCGGTGATGATAGCCGCGCAATCCGAGCTTTGAACAAGCTTTCTGGTAAGCTTAACCGATTTCAAAAGCGAATTGTCCATGCGGATGGAGGGCACATGAGGATCAGTATACTTAACCTCCGCCCCGGCGTTTTGCAAGAGTTTGATCACATCCAGAGCCGGTGATTCTCTCACGTCTTTTATATCCCTTTTATATGCCACCCCCAACACTAAAATCTTCGACCCTTTGAGGCTCTTTTTGTTCTTATTTAAAGCTCGATTGATTCGCTCCACCACATATTCCGGCATATGGGAATTTATGTCACCTGCCAGTTCAATGAACCTGGCATAGTAATTTAAAGATTTAAGTTTCCAGGAGAGATAATGCGGATCGATGGGAATGCAGTGTCCTCCTAACCCGGGTCCGGGATAAAATGGCATGAATCCGAAAGGTTTGGTGTTGGCGGCGTCGATTATCTCCCATACGTCTATCTTTAGCCTATCACACATCAAAGCCACCTCATTCACCAATCCGATGTTGACCGAGCGGAAGGTATTCTCTAAGAGCTTAACCATCTCCGCACTTTTGGTGGAGGACATTCCAATCGCCTGAGTGATGGTCTGCTCGTAGAAAAGTTTAGCGATCCGGGTACACTGGGGGGTGATCCCGCCAACCACCCGGGGGGTGTTTTTGGTGGTATATTTTTCATTTCCCGGATCCACCCTTTCCGGAGAGAACGCCAAGAAAAAGTCTTTGCCCACCTTGAGTCCGGTTTTCTCCAGCATGGGGAGGATCAATTCCTCGGTGGTTCCGGGATAGGTGGTGCTCTCCAGAATCACCAGTTGCCCCGGATGCAGGTATTTCTGAACCTCTTTCACCGCCGCCAGTATATAGGAGACGTCCGGATCTTTGGTCTTGCTCAAAGGGGTGGGAACACAGATGGTTACACAATCCACCTTCTTCAGAACGGAAAAGTCGGTGGTGGCTTTGATCTTTCCCGCCCTTACCAGAGGTTTCAGGTCTTTATCCTTAACGTCATCGATATCCGATTTGCCTGAGTTTACCAGATTCACCTTGTCGGAGTTTATGTCAATTCCAATGACTTTGAAATCTTCCTTTCCCAACTCTACTGCCAAAGGAAGCCCTACATACCCTATCCCGATGACCCCCACCACGGCAGTTCTGTTTTTTATCTTCTTCTCTAAGCTCTTATACAAGTTATGCCTCCTAAGATAAATAAATGATGAATGACGGATGACGAATGACGGACATCGAATGTCTGGTTTAAATTCGTCATTCGACATTCGTCATTAGATATTTGAATTTAACTCTTCTCCTCCAAAAATTCAATGTATCCTCTAACATCTTTTCTATTGGAATCTTCGGTTTCCAGCCGACAGCTTTTCTTATCTTGGAATTATTTCCCACAAGAATCGGAATCTCTGCCGGTCGGCTCTTTTTTTTATCCACCTTCACTTTTATTTTCTTTTTCGACAACGAGAGCAAAATTCTGAGCACACTTCTTATGCTATACGCTTCTTGTGAACATATATTGTAGGCTTCACCCGCCCTTCCCTTTCCCATCAAAGAAACATAAGCTCTCACCACGTCTCTAACGTCGGAGATGTCCCTTTTGCTGGAGAGATTGCCCACCTTTAAAACCGGGGGCATTTGCCCCGCTTCGATTTTAGCTATCTGTGAGGCGAAATCTGGAATTACAAATCCAGTGCGCTGTCGCGGCCCGGTGTGATTGAAAGCTCTTGCCCGGATGGCAAAAACTCCATAAGACTTGAAATATTGATAAGCCAAAAGATCACACGCCGCTTTGCTTACACCATAAGGGCTAATCGGAAGAAGAGGTCTCTCTTCGGTTATGGGAACCTCTTTAGGCAATACTTTCCCATACATGTCACTTGATCCCGCCACCAGAATCTTAATCCGTTTTTTAAGATTTCTTATAGTCTCTAAAAGATACAAGGTTCCGCGGATATTGTTTTCGATGGTATCCAACGGACGTGAGAACGATTCTCCTACTGAACTTAAAGCGGCCAGATGATAGATCTGATCAGGCTTTATCCTTTTCAACAAACTGGACAACTCGTCAAAATGGGTAAGATCACAATTGAAAAGTCGGAGGTCTTTTTTGATCTTCTGGATATTCTCTAAGCTCTCACCGGGCAGATATATCCCAAACACCTCAATCTTTCTTTTCAAAAGTTGCTCTGCCAGATGTGACCCCACAAATCCGGCTATGCCTGTAATCAGAATTTTCATAATCGATTCGTTTAATAAAGAGGCAACATGTCATTCTGAGTCCCGCCGAAGGTGGGACGAAGAATCTCAAAAACCGAGATGCTTCGCTACGCTCAGCATGACAATGGAATTTTTTTCCTCACCGTTTTTTCCTCTCCCCTCCGGGGAGATGCGTATGCATGCTTCGCAGGACTAAGGTGAGGGGGTATTTAAATTTTCACCTACTTATCTGCCACCTGAGGCAATCCCAGCTCTTCTGTAACAGTTTGGGTTAATCGCTCTGCCAACTGGTGATCCAATACCCGGTTGAAAAAGGTTTCAAAAAATTTATCTTTGAGATTTTTTACATATCTTTCGTAATCTTTTACCGCTTTGCTCAAAGCTATTTTATTCTTGGGAATCTTGATGATGAAGGTATCAGGTTTTTGAGAATAAACAATGAACTTAGCCTCTTCTAAATTTTTTGCTTCATGTTTATAACCACCTTCAGATACCACTTCTTGCAGACCCATGAAGAAATGCCCCAGTTTCATTTTTTCCTTTGGAACGGAAATCTCTTTCGATTGTTTTAAATATGTCGAATCTATAAATTCTTCCGGAAAGTTCTTAAGACCGTATGGAATTACCACATCAAGCACATCTTCTTTAAGTTTTTCAAGGTCCTTCCTGGTTCGGGCATTCTGGGCATTTTTTCGCATTTTAGCCAGCGCAATTCGTTCATGCACCAGTTCACAAAGTCCCTCATAAATTGGCTTTAGAAATTTTTTTGGATCCAGACCTAAAGCCTCCAAAACCAATTTATCCAATTTCTGCCTATCCTTCATTTTGACTTCTTCAAAGACGTGTTTGACCTTACGGGTAAGAAGCTTGTGGAAAGCATTAGTTATATTTTTTCTTATTGTTGGGCTAACTAAATCATAATCAGGCAATAAAAGAGTTGCTATGTCTGGACCATAAAACGTAAGCAAACCTTCGCCCAAACCTGCTCTGCCCAAAAGTTCCACAAATAAAAAGGTTAATGTAGAATTCATCACTGCCGAATAGAATTCAGCCTGTCTTCTTTTTATTACCTGTCCCTCGAAAACCACATCTCCCAAAAATACTTTAGTTTTGTTAACAGGAAAGAAGAAACGTTCATTGATAAACCGATTTATTACAAAATCACCAGGTATTCGTTCTCCAACGTCATACCACAAAGTTCTGCCTTTAACCGATGGAGCTTCTGGAAAGGGAACCCCGCCCTTTTTGTGCCTTCCCTTTTGCTTGGTGATTTGTTTTTCGCCCCATCTGATATATTTAAGAGCCTGCCTTTTTCCTTCTTTTAAGAGTTCTTTTTTACTTTTATGACATACGAAGACTTTGAATTCAAGATTTTTTGGATCAATCAAAATCTCCTCCATTTCCTTGGGAGATGTGACTATTGGTTTTAAGAACTCCTTTCCTACGCCCCAGTGTTTAATCCTTTCGTCAGTGAGATAAAAGAATTCGTTAATCCCTGTTTTTATACCAAAACGAACATCAGTAACTTCTTTCATTGGAATAAGTTTATCCTTGCACCTTTCAATAATCTCAAAGTATACTTGAGGCGACCTTAAATATTGCCCCCACTTTACCGTTCTTTTTGAATCTTCTACCTTCTGCAAGAGGATACTCTGTTTTACGATGCGTATTCTAAAATCCCGATCCTCGTATTCCTTTACTTCTTCATTGAGTTTGGCTGCGCCCCCACCTCCTAAAGCAAAACGATTGTAGCCTACAGCCTCAATTTTGTAAATTAGTCTGTCCAGCCCTCCCCAGCGATCCATGGCATGAAGTTTCATATCCCAGGGGATAAGCTCTTTGAGTTTCTTCTTCAGTTTCACAAATTTGACTAAATGATTCTCCCTTTCATCTTCGTTTTTGCACCTTTCCAAGATGGTGACGATGGTATTTACTGCAGGATCTTCAAACCAGGGTTCGCAACGAGATTCAATTATGGCAATGATCTTGAAATTCTTCAAAAAGAATTTTTGCAGTTCGTAGCCGTAAGCCACATCCAGCCACGCATTGGAGGTAACTATTCCCATTCGCCCGTCATCTTTTAAAAAGCGAGCGGTATGAAAGAAAAGATAAGCATAAATATCTGCCTGCCCGGAGAGCTTTATGTTCCCGTTATCAAATAGCTCTCTGTATTCATCTTTCCAATCTTCAAAAATTACTCTTTCGATTTGCTTTTTAGTTCCCCTGATTCTCTTTTCGATCAACTCCTGCCGGATGTAAGGAAAATTTCCTACAGCTCCATCGAATTGAGGAAGCTGTTCCTTAATCATTGGCTGTGGCTTAGAACTGGGTTTAGGAGGAGGGAATTCAAAAACCTGCTTGGGCTTAACCTCAAAGAAGTCTCTGGAGTCGATTCTGGGAAAATTAGCATAATCGCTCAGATCCTGTCGATAAAGGTTGATTGTGGCTAACTCAGCAGGAAACTGAGCTATGTCTATTCCCCATAAAGATGAGATAAGATTCTTGTGGTTTCTTTCGCCTAATATCTTTTTCCGGTCATAAGCACGGATGAGAAAGGTTCCTGTGCCGCACGTGGGGTCTAAGATTTTGTCATCTTTGCTTCTCACACAGAAAGCGTTGATTAAGTCGACCAACTCTTCCCTGGTAAAATATTGACCTAAAGCGTGTCTTTCCTCCTGTGGAATAAGTTGTTCAAAAACCTGTCCCAACACATCCTGTGGCATTTGGGAGAAATTGAAACGATTCAAATCCGTTATCAATTTTGCCAAAGTATCTACAGCTGAAGGCGGAATGGCAATCCGATCAAGGAAGTCCTGTTCGAAGACTGCCTGGTAATCTATCTGCCGTGCTTTTTCAAAATATTCCTTCAGCGTCTTATCCGCTTGAGCTGGTTTGACTGCTTCCAAATCCATTTTGGGAATGTCTGATCTAAATCTTCGCAGAGTCATATAGAATAAGATTTTCCCGAGGGTTCTATAAACTAACTGCCGAGATACTGTCTCGTAAAAAGCTTCATCTCCATAGTTTTGAATACCCTGTTTGACTGCCCAGTCAAAAAGTCCGTTCCTGAATTTTGAACTCTTACCGATTTTTTGGCTTAAAGCCCGATGTATATAAGGTCCCAAGACCACGGCTGATTCTTTTAGCAAATGAACAAAAAAAGTAGCATCTATATCGACCAGATGAAGGTGACCATCCCGATAAAGGATGGATAGATCGTTCAAAATCTGTTTTACGCGCTCTTTGAGGAGTATTTTTTTCGATTCCACCCACAGGTCTTCGATCATTCTTACAGAATCAATCGAGGGATAGTTGTATGATCTGTATTCCTGAGTAACCTTTGTCCCAAGGGAAGGAGTTCGCCAGATGATTGCGTCTCGCATGTTCCAGGTCACAAAATAGTCTGCATGCATGGCTTGGGCTTTTTCTGAAGCCGCCTCCAGTAACTTGGGGTCATCCACTGGTGTCACTGGTGTTTTAAGTTCCCACCCACAGAAACCTTGTCCAGCTTTTCTGTTTAGCCAAATCTGAACGTCAGGGAATTTGGTCTTCTTGTCTGAGACTTTTACAGAAGGGTCAGACGAGGCGACTTCAAAAGGGTAAGTTCCCTTTTGCAAAATCTCATTGAGCCAGGATATGACCTGACTCATAAATTCTCTTTCGTTAGCTCTGATGTCTGTCATCATGGTAGTTTCTTGAGTCTCGGACAGGGACAAGCCCTGTCCCTACGAACTACTGTTCCCTAATCTTCTTTTTTACTCTTTCCATATCAGCATCCGCCATCATCTGGATCAGTTGCTCAAAGGGGACCTCTGGTTTCCAGCCCAGCTTTTTTCGAGCGTAGGAGGAATCACCCAGAAGGACATCCACCTCCGCGGGACGCACCAGTTCGGGATCGACCTCCACAAAATCTTTATAGTCCAAGCCCACATGCTCAAAAGCGATCTGTGCCAGTTCCCTAACCGAGTGATTCTTCCCGGTGGCGATGACAAAATCCTCCGGCTCATTTTGTTGGAGCATAAGCCACATGGCTTTCACATAGTCGCCGGCATATCCCCAATCCCTTTTTGCCTCCAGATTGCCCAGATAAAGCTTTTTGGAAAGCCCCAACTTTATTCGAGCAACTGCGTGGGTGATTTTTCGGGAGACAAATTCTAAACCTCGTCTGGGGGATTCGTGGTTGAACAAAATCCCACTTACTGCAAAGATGCCATAGCTTTCTCGATAGTTTACCGTGATCCAATGAGCATATACCTTTGCTACTCCATAGGGGCTTCGGGGATAAAATGGGGTCTTCTCATTCTGTGGCACTTGTTGCACCTTGCCAAACATCTCCGAGGAAGAGGCTTGATAGAACTTGATCTTTTTGTTAACCAGCCTGATCGCCTCCAGCATCTTGGTTACCCCCAGAGCATTGAACTCTCCGGTTAACATGGGTTGTTCCCAGGAGGTGGGAACGAACGACTGGGCGGCTAAATTATAGATCTCATCCGGCTGGCACTGCTCAATTAATGTGATCAGAGATAGCTGATCTAGGAGATCCGCTTGTCTTAGGTGAATCCTATCCCGGATGTGATTTATCCGATCGAAATTCTCAGTGGATGATCGTCTTACCATTCCAAAGACCTCGTAGCCCTTTTCCAAAAGCAGGTCCGCCAGGTAGGACCCATCCTGACCTGTAATTCCTGTGATTAACGCCTTCATATTCCTCTCTTTCTGATTTGGTTTTTGACAGAATATAATGCTCCTTATGGTATAAGTCAATCTTTTTCCAGATTGCTCGGTCTCCATGAAACCGAGACTTAGACCAGAACCTAACTTAAGTTAGGTTCTGGTCTGACGCCCGCCAGCTTAGGGAACCTGAAGGCATAGAGTCCCTTGAAATAAAAATGTATGGGGAAAGCCTTAACTCCAATACCCCTTTCCCGGGAATCTGGCGAATCTAAGGTTACCAATCAATACTACATTGAACAAAAAACGGTAGCCGCATGGACAACACAAGCAATAAAAAACTTGCTTTAATGTTTCCACTTTATATATTGTCCAAAACTTAAGGCATTTGGTATGCTTATATAGCAAGGAAATTTTGAAGGATTTTGTTTAACTCTTATAGATGAAAAAGGAAACTAAAGGATATTTGTGTGTAATTTTGGGGGCAAGTTTTCTGGGGACCATTGGGATTCTGGCTCGGTTGATCTATCTTTGCGAACCTGATCCTCTGACCGTGGTCACCTTTAGAGCCCTGATCGCTTTTTTGCTTTTGTTTCTTTTTGCCATCTTTGTAAACCCCGACTGGCTGAGGATCAGAAAAAAGGGTTTTCTATTTTTCGGAATCTACGGGTTTTTAAGCGTGAGTTTATGTTTTCTTTTATTTTTTTACGCCATCAAATACACCACCGTAGCTACCGCCACCATCCTGCTTTACACCTATCCCGCTTTCGTTGTCCTTATGTCCCGGTTCTTTCTTGGCGAAAAGTTCACCAAAGCCAAGATTTTAGCTTTGCTTCTCACTTTTTGCGGATGCGTTCTGGTCATTCAGGTTTATAGTCCGGCTGAGTTTAAGCTTAATTTAAAAGGGATAATTTATGGGTTGGGAGCAGGCTTGGGAGCGGGGCTTTACAGCATATTCGGCAAGAAGGGGGTGGCAAGATATAGCTCTTTCACCGTGGTCACTTATGCCTTGGGCTTCGGAAGTTTCTTCCTTTTGCTTATTCGGGGAACACGAAATCTTCTATCGGTGAATTATCCTGCGTTGACCTGGTTGTGGATTTTTGCTTTAGCTCTCTTTTCAACCCTTGTGGGCTATTCTCTCTACACCAGGGGATTGCGATACCTGGAGGCTGGGCGGGCTGGAATCGTGGCCACCTGGGAGGTGGTGGTGGCATCAGCTTTAGCATTCATCATATTCGGCGAAACCTTAAACGCTCTTCAGATAGTGGGCGCCGCTCTGATCTTTGCTGGCATTGCCATCGTAAGAATTCATCCCTCAGAGAAAATACCTGAGATAACTCCTGCCTCTGATAGTTACTAATAGGAGCAGGAATCAGTTTACATCTTATTATTCGTATGAATGCTTTGCATTGATTTTTTCTCCCCCACCTGTTTTGGGCTTGACTTGAAATTCGTATGAATGCATACGCATCCCCCTTTAGCAAAGGGGGGATGTAAACAATTATATGCTCTCCTTAATAATTGCAAGGTCACACAATGTTTTTCGGCATAAACTCCCGTACTGAGTAAAACGACATCGAAGCTACAAAAATCTCGGCAAAATCGGGCTCGATGAATCGAGCCCCTACACTGTGTAGGGGTCGGATTCATCCAACCCGCCACAATAAAGGGAAATTCGCAAAAGCCCCCCGCCAAAGGTGGGGGATCCTGTGGTGCGAACCGTATGGTTCATACCTGCGGACAAGCTTTTGCACTCCAGAATTACTTTTTTAATAACACTTGGTTATCTTCACGCCGGGATAGTAATACATTAAAACATCTTGATAGGAATATCCTTTTCGCGCCATGCCGATGGCGCCGGTCTGACACATCCCTACTCCGTGACCGTTCCCCTGACCCCGGGCGATGACCCCTTGGATGGAGCCCTCACTCTCCCTTTGTATTTCCAGATCAAACCAGGTGCTGGGCAAAATCGAATTGTGATTGCTCCCTTTTCTTAACGCCCATCGGATCTTATTTCCGCAGATTCGATAACTTCCCCTATCGGTCACCACATCCAACGTTCCCACTCTTCCCGAGGGGGATCTCTCTTTTATCTGCAAGTTGAGCAAATTTCCAAACTCACCAGCCGAGAAAATTACAAGAGTATCAAGGAATTCCTTGATGTTTTTCTCTAAAGCTTCTTTTGTCCAGCTTTCCTCCCAGCTATAATTTTCGGACCACGAACAGAAGTTTTTATCATCTACGGAAATTAAGTAACTCTCTTCTGGTTTATCCCACACCTTTTCTATAAATTCGGTTTTTCCTCCGCTGTTGGCGTGATAATATGCATGAATCAACTTTCCTTTATGGGTCAGCACCTCTCCCTGGGTAAGCTCCACAACCTGATTCACCAGAGGATCTTCTCCTTCGACGCCTTTATAGATTTGGTCAGCCACCGATGCCTCCAGATCATATCCCCCCTCTGCATATTGACCCAGGCGGGAGAGGGAGTAAGTTCGAGCGGCAATGGCTTGAGCTTTTAATGCCTCCATCTCCTGCTGGCCCAGTTTTCCGATCTCCGCCGGAACCACCCCTTTGAGATAGTCCTCTACATAAACTGGATTCAAAACCAGAAGCGATCCGGGATTCTTACTTGCAGTTATCTTTAGCGCACCCCGATATGGCTTGCCATTTAAGTAAAGCCGGAAGCTACTTTCTTTTGGGATAAATGCGATCCTATGCAGATTAGTTTCCAACTCTCCCTGAGTTTTCTCTCTTAGTGTTATGCCGCCATCAGAAAGTTTCACCAACATTTCCGCTGAGGCATAGTAGGTGGATCGTTCACTTTCCCAAGGAAAACATCTGATGACAAATGATCCGTTGGATCTTACAGTTAGGCTCTTTTTTGTCTCAAGAAGTTTAATTGTCACTGCCGGCTGTTTGATCTGAGGATAGAGGGCCTCCTCCCGGAAAACCGGCATCTCCGCACAGCTTAAAAACAAAAGAGCAACACCAGCCAAGCTGAGCTTTAAGAGCCTTGCTCTATGAATTGTCTCACATTTAATAATTTTGCTGAACATCCGCTCCATCCGTTTAATCCGTTGACCATTTTTTTGCTCCCTACGGGATGTTATCCCAGACGAGTCGACGCTCCCGTCCGGGGGTCTCCGTCATCCCACAGAATTGGGATGAATGATAACATCCACCCAGGAGCAAATAGTCTTGCTCTATGAATTGTCCCCCATTTAATATCTTTGCTAAACATCTGCTCCATCCGTTTAATCCGTTGACCGTTTAATCCGTTGACCATTTTGGAATGTAACGTCAAGCCGTGCAAACTAAATTCTTTCCCCGACCTTTGGCTAAATACAAAGCCCGGTCCACCTTTTCGATCAACTCCTTTGTAGCCTTCCCATTTTCCGGGTAGGAAGCAACTCCCAAGCTCACCGTAATTTTAACCCGGGGGTCTTTGGCATCGCTTATAAAATCAGCCGATTCCACTTTGTGTCTGATTCTTTCTCCGATCGTCTGGGCGTCGGCTTTTTGGGTCTGAGGCAGGATCACGGCAAACTCCTCTCCGCCGTAACGGCACACCACATCCACGTCCCGAACCGATTCTTTGATTCTTTGTGCCAAATCCTGCAGGACTCGGTTGCCGAAAAGATGACCGTAGTTATCATTGCATCTTTTGAACCAGTCTATATCAACCATGATAAGAGATAAGAACTGCTTATATCTTTCAGCTCTTCTGATCTCAGCGCTCAGTTTACGACTAAAATAGCGAAAGTTATAAAGACCGGTCAACTCATCCACTATGGTGAGTTCTTGGGTCTTTTGATGCAGAAGCGCGTTTTCTACAGCCAAGGCGGCTGATCCTGCCAGAATAGAGAAGATTTTCTCATCCTGATCCAGAAATGCTCCCATTCTGGTGGAGCGAGCGGCCATTACCCCTATCACCTTTCCTCGGGAAATCATAGGAACGGCCATAAAGGATTTTGTTTCTCCCGGGTTGGGTTCAAAATCAGGTTCTTTTGTCACGTCGAAAATTCTAACCGGTTCTCCAGTGTTAACCACTCCGCGCAGAATTCCCTTGAGCCGCTCTGCTTTTGGCTCCGAGTATTTTGTTTTTTTCCCTTCTTTGATTTCCCCCAAAAGGGAGAGGGTATTTTTGTCAGTCAAGATGAAAATAGAAAAGAAACGGTATCCCAGTATCTTTTGCACTATATTCTGTATCTTTCCCACCACCTCATCCAGATTCAATATCTCTCCTAAGGTGCGTGAGGTCTCATAGATGGTCTCGATCTGAGCCTGTGATTTCTCCAACTCGGAGGTTCTTTGATTCAAGATGTCAAACATCCTCAGAAGTTTTGATCTGGAGAATCTCATCTCCTCCACCACCATACCCACGGCGATAGCCAGAGCCCACAAGGCTAAAATCTTCACCAGCACAGAACTGACAGAAAGCCCGGCAAAATCTTTGGCATTTATAGAAAGATAGAAGACGGAAGAAAGAAACGCTAAGGAAAATCCTGGGATGAGACCGGCTACATAACTTCCAAATGGCACCACCAAAAAGTAGAGGAAAAAGAATCCACTTTCCTTTCTATCAGTTAATACCCCCAAAAAAGTGATTAAGATTATATCCAGAAGGCTGATGAGGAAATAAATTTTCTCTCCTTTGGTTTTGGCTTTTTTTGTAAAGATTAATGCAACAAAGGAGTAAAACAGAAAGAAAGCCAAAAGCAACCAGATCCGATGGTCATATTCAGGAATAAAAAGCATCCACAAGACGAAGCTAAAAAAGATTATTCCCCGAATCAGCCAGAAAATCCATTTGGGCTGAGAAAGAAGCGACCAAAGATTTGTCTCTTTTTTTGCAGGCATAATTTTACCCCGAATGACCTTAAATCAGTCAGATATTTTTATGTATCGGCAAAAAACTTCTGTTTTGGACTCTGGCGAGGCACAAATCCGATTTTGAATTGAAATTTTTCTGCTGAAAAGAAGCAAGTTACTAAGAGGAACAGGAAACAGTTTACATCTTATTATTCGTATGAATGTGCGTATGCACTCATACGA
>CAZOJT010000025.1:0-37744 GCA_964580215.1 uncultured Ignavibacteria bacterium
CTAAAGCTCAAAATAGTTCTTGACACGGTAGCCTTTCAGAGATAGTTGCTCGATTCATCGAGCTTTTCTTTTGCCTGATGAATCAGGCAACTACGAAATTCGTAGAGTGGGCACCCTTGCCCGGCGAATTTATGCCTAAATGAACCTGTAGGGGCAATTCATGAATTGCCCCTACTACTAACAGCACGGAGGTGGACCGCCTTTGTAAAGATAGCTGATCAGATAGAGGACGTCACCGAGGTCAACCACTCCGTCACAATTTACATCTCCAGTTTCCAAAGGATCAGGAGCAGGGCCGCCTTTATAGAGATAGCTTATTAAGTAAAGCACGTCCCCAAGGTCTACCACCCCATCTCCATTGACGTCGCCACAGACCCACCAACATACGGTTGTGACTTCAGTGGCAGGCGATGTCACTGTCTCCGGAGGGCTGGTGGCTATGAAGGAAGGGGAGGTTACCACGGTGACTGGGCTGGTA
Organism: uncultured Ignavibacteria bacterium; assembly: GCA_964580215.1. Lineage (GTDB taxonomy): Bacteria > Zixibacteria > MSB-5A5 > MSB-5A5 > SM1-73 > SM23-73-3. The sequence continues at coordinate 479 of CAZOJT010000025.1, forward strand.
ACGCTGCAAACTACACTCATAGCAGTGGATGAGACAAATTCTCCGATACAAGTGTTCCCCAATGAATCCAACTTGGTAAGTATGATATCGTAATTGCTGCCTTCAATGTGTGTCCCTGCCGCCACTATGTATCCCTTATCCGGGGTCTGCCGGACGGAGAAAGCATAATCTGATCCATCTGTGCCAAAGATGCGGCTCCACAGCGTGTCTCCGGTTGTGTTGGTCTTGATTAGATATACATCGGATTGGTAGGCACCAAAAGAGCTTGTAAATCCAGCCACGATATATCCCCCATCCGTGGTCTGGCGCACAGAATAGCCAGCTTCATAGGCACCCGCCCCGTAGGTGCGGCTCCACAGCGTGTCTCCGAGGGAGTTGGTCTTGATCAGATAGACATCGAGATCGCCGGCACCAAAAGAGTATGTAGATCCAGTCACGATATACCCACCATCTGTGGTCTGCTGGACAGAGTAACCACGATCCTCGCGACTTCCCCCGTAGGTGCGGCTCCACACGGTGTCGCCGGTGGAATTGGTCTTAATCAGATAGACATCTTCAGGTTCCCATATTCTTCTCTCAATGTCAGGAGAATCCAAGCCGACACCAAAAGAGCTTGTATATCCAGCCACGATATATCCCCCATCCGTGGTCTGCTGGACAGAGTGGGCAACCTCATAGTTACTTCCCCCGTAGGTGCGGCTCCACACGACGTCACCTCCGAAGTTGGTTTTAATCACAAAGACATCGAAGCCACCAGCACCAAAGCCTGTCCATCCGGCCACTATATACCCACCATCTGTGGTCTGCTGGACAGACCGGGCCCAATCTATCGAACCGCCCCCGTAGACGTGGGTCCACATGGTGTCACCCAGGGAGTCGGTCTTGATCAGATAGACATCGAGATCGCCGGCACCAAAAGATTCAGTTCGTCCCGCCACTATATATCCCCCATCTGCGGTCTGCTGAACAGAAAAACCGTAATCCGTATCACTCCCCCCGTAGGTGCGGCTCCACAGCGTGTCTCCGAGGGAGTCGGTCTTGATGAGATAGACATCTCTACCGCCGGCACCAAAAGAGTCTGTCCCTCCCACCACTATGTACCCCCCATCTGTGGTCTGCTGGACACAAAGGCAATCATCATTGCAACCATCATAGCCACTGCCCCCGTAAGTACGGCTCCACAGGATGTTCTGGGCAAGAGCAGGCCCAGCCCAGAAGACGAACAGCAAAATCGTTAAGATTATTTTGTGCATCTTGCTACCTCCGGCGTAAATAGGTTTAAGGTTGAAGGTTGAAGGTCTAAGGTTTAAGGTCTAAAGCCGAAATCGACGGCCCAAGAATCTATTGGGACGTAATAAATATATAACACAAAAATCGGTAAAAAGCAAGCAAATTTTTCCTAAAACGGAGAAAAATTCAACCTCCCCTGTTCGTCACGGACGCCCCTGTCCGTGGCATTGAGTCGTAGGGACAGCCCTTGTGGCTGTCCGCATCAGGTTTAGGACAGGGACAAGCCCTGTCCCTACGTATAGCTTTCGCTCCCCGTTGGTGTTCCCCAGACGGGCAGGCAGACGCCCCCGTCCGGGCGTCCGTGCATGGCTGGCAGGCTTCACCAACAGAAAAGGAACAGCGGATGAAGAAAACCCGTCAAGAGCAGGAATAGTCAACGGATGGAACGGATTTAACGGATATTCGCCACTCTATTCCGCTCAATCCGTCTAATCCGTTGCCCCATCTCGGGTCGGATGAATCCGACCCCTACAAATTCGATTTTATCCGTTTCATCCGCTTAATCCGTTGACCAATCCGTTCCTCCATTGACACCTCTTTTGCTTTCAGAAGCTATACGTCAATTCGCTAGAGATCAAAAACACGGTGAGATTGTCTCCCTGGGAGTGGTGCCATTCGGAATCGATCGAAAGCATCAAATTGAAACCCAGATGAGAACTCAACTCCCCATCTAAGAAAAGACTGATCTGGTTTAAAAGATAATCAGTATAGAAAGGATTCTCATCTGATTTATAGCTTCTTTTGCCAAATTTATCTTCAATGCTTAGCCATAGTTTGGTCGAACGTGAAAGGTCAAATGAAAGAATGAAAGCTAATTGATCATAATTATATTCCCGGTAAATGTTCTTGAGGGAGGAAAAGGTTACCCATTCAGGTCCTCCCTTAATCTCCAATCCATCTGAAAGCTCATATTCTAAAGCAGTAGAAAATTTGTTTTCAAAATAGTCGAAGTTGATTTCATCCTCAACATCGTAGCTTAAAATTTCAAATTCGTTGCGGAACAAAAGCTCCACTTTCTCATGAATTCTTTTACTCAGCCCGAAAGTAAATCTATCCTCCCAGAAATTGTCCAAGCCTCCGGGTTTTTTGAACATCTTCCGATCCAGTTCATTCTCCAGTTGTAATAAGGTAGTCCACCCAAAGTATTTGTCAAAAGAGACATCAAAAAAATGTCTGTCATAGTTGATTAGGGTAGAATCAGGGACATATCTTTTGGAAAATTGGTAGGAGAGGTGAAGAAACCCGTCGTAAGAGATATCTTTGTCCAGCTCCAGACCGGTTCTGTTCAGGTAATAGTCATAGGGGTAGGTTGATTTCTCTTTGTATTCGGTGTATTCTAAATTATTCCTGAATCTTAAGGATAATCCCGGTGAAAGATGAGCTTTCAATTGCACATTAAAGTTGTTGGTGAAGTAGTCCGTCTGGTAGGGCACTTTTGTTGTGTCCTGGATGGTTTTCAACTCCACCTGATTGCTTAAATTAAGCCAATCTTTCTCCCATTCGATTCTTAGAATATCTCTCAAATAGAGACTGCTCAAAGAAAAGTTGTTGGTCACAGAGAATCGGGAATGATCTGCAAAATCCTTGTTCAGATCCACCTTCAGGATTGCTTTCTGTTCCTCGATCTCCGCAGTTGCCCTTTTCAAAGCTTCCAGCGACTCGGAGGGAACTCCTATGGTATCATAATGAACCAGATAATATCTTTCAGAGATATTATCATATCCCAGGCCAAAGGAAAATTTTATGAGGGATGTATCGTCTGAAAAAGCTGTGGCTTGCATCAGACAGAAAAGAGAGAGAAGAAAAACAAAGAAGATTTTCTGTTTCATGTTACTCGAAAGACCTCTGATTTTTTATCTCAGTTTTTGCTATCACTGCAAGAGATGTGGCCATCCGTCCCTATAGGTTTTTTCAGCTTCAGGTTCAAGATAAATTATAAACCAAATTTCTGTGCCTGTCGGGTCCCTCGACCCGATAGGATCTTCCCGCCAGGTCAGGGGACCTGGCGGGCACGAAAGATTTTCTTCACCATGTTATTTGGAGGGTTTTAAATAAAAGCCCCGCCACATTCAGACAGGGCTTTTTCACATCCATAGGACGATTGGATTACCGACTAAATTCCTCTCTATTGTATCATCTCCAGGGCTTTGGTGATCAATCTTTGTGCTACCTTGGCTTCTACTAAAGCGGCTTTGAATTTCCCCTCATGATAGTATTCCCTTGCCTTATTTTGATGGGACAAGCCCTTCTCAAAGGTGCTTTGAGCTTCCGGATTTGAGCCGGCGTTTATTTTTTCAACCCCTTTCTCAATTAATCTCTCATTTTGCAGAATGGCGTTTTCCACCATCTGCGGGGTAATATCCTCCTCCACCAGCCTCAAGGCTTTTTGAACCAGTTCCCTTGCCTTTTGTGAACTCTTAATGGCTTTTGCAAATCTTTTCTGATTAAACATGTCCCATGCTTTTTCCTGTAAGCTTCTTGCCTGATTGAACAGTCGATCTGCTTTCTGAATATGGCTCTGTTGTCCCATGGATCCTGCGGAGATGATAGCTGAAGCTTTTTCAATGAGTCTATCAGTGATTTCCAATTCCTTTTGAGCCAGCCGATCCAACCTTTTTCCCTTATTAGTCAGACTCAGAACCTTTTGAGCCGTCTCTCTTGCCTTTAGGGTAAGCTTCAATGCCATCTTAAGTCTATGCTCTTTGAAGAACTCCTTGGCTTTCTGCTGATTGTTGATAGCCATCTCCAAGAGTGAAAAGATTCTTCTGTTCTCTAATCCACCTGCCTCCTCTCTTGCTTTGCTTATTATCTGATCTGTTCTTTCTATTGCTTTTAAGACTAAATTCTCATTCTCCTCGTCCTTTTTGGTGAAGCCAATGGCCTCATAGGCTTTTGTTCTCGCCTTTAATGTAAGTTCCACAGCCAGCCTGTATCTTATCATCCTGAATTCATTTCTTGCCCGTTCTTGAAGCTTGTCCGCCATTTTCAAAAGATTTTCTGCCTTGAGATTTCTGCTTTCCCAGACCGCCTCTTTGGCTCGCTGGATCACTACGTCGGTCTTCTCCAGTTCCCTTTCGATATTTTCCTTTATTTGCGCCTCAGCTGCATTTACCAAAAACAGAGGTATAGCGACAACAATGAAGAGAAATAGAAGAACCAACTTTTTACTTTCGCTCTTTTTCGATCTGAATCTGAAATTTCTCATCTTCTTCACCTCTTGTTCCACACATTTATAAAACAACAAACGTGCCAGAACAAAGAGCGGAATTCAGCAAATCTTGACTTCAGGTTAAGTCGTCGTTTTTCAAAAGCTTACGACTTCAACAAGAAATACGAAGAAGCCCGGCAATTTTGTTTTTAAAAAAGTGAACCTGAGTGTCCAAAAAAACGTGTAAATGGGTACAATTTGTGTCCATATAAGAGTAGGGGCGATTCATGAATCGCCCCTACGGATTTCGTCGGATGCAGATCAAATAGTATGATTTTTCCGTCCAAGAAAGACTCAGACGTTTCATTCCCAAAATAATCCAATTTCTCATTTTTATAGATCGGATGAGGAAGTGTAAATTATCTTGTGCCGATTTGAGGAATGAATTAGGGTATATCTCCTTAGGTTGAAACAAAAAGTGGAAATCATGGAGGATATACCCTATGAAACAACTTGAGTTTGGTAAAAAAAATATAAGGTTAAGATGGGCGGGGGTCAAGGAATATTTTTGGGAGTATTTGGAGGCATACTGTCAAGCAAATTGTGTCTGGTCTCTGGGTATGTTATAATAAATTGTGAAATTTTTCTTTCATTACCACTGAAGGAAGAGTAGATTAGTTTTGGGATGGGGAAAGCCAGGTCTCTGTGCCATCCGTATGGACAAGGCTATTTTTCGTCTGCCCTCCCATCCTGAAACCTCTCAGGTTACGTTGATAGAGCGGTGCGGGTCCGTTAGGGGCAAACGCTTATACCCGGCGGCGGACTTGAGAAGAAGGGAACAATTCGTATGAATGTGCGTATGCTCGTATGAGTGCATACGCACATTCATACGAGTCTATGCCATTTGCCTTTTTCTTTCCCTTTCTGACATTTTCTTTTAAATCTTTTCATTTATCCCTGAGTTACCTTGACCCCATCTGTGGCGAGATCAACAGGATGCTTTAGACTTTGCCCAGACGGGCAAGCTCGGACGAGCCTGTCTGGGCGTCTGCTTGCTTTAGCCCATCTTAAAACAGAAAGAGCTAAAACTACCATCAAATCTCTTGATCCAAATTCGGACAACGTAAAATTTATGCAGAAACCATGTTGGCTGAGGTTAAAAACTCTCATGGATTACGGAGACCCGTCTGGGAAGGCGAGCTACCTGCCCCGCCGAAGGCAGGTGATAAAGTAACCATTTCCCGCCTTTGGCAGGATGCGGTTCAGAATATTAAGAGATTGATCAAGCATTACTCCTTTTTAGAAGTAAACTCAATATATATTGCTTTAAAACAATTTCATTTCCGGGCGAGAGTTCTGTTAATTCCAGTTCGTATGAATGTGCGTATGCATTCATACGAGCATACGCATAACTAAAATCCAAAATTCTATGGGTTGAGCAACAGCCCCAGAATTTACATAGACAAGAAGAATTAGCGGAAATTAAAAGCGGAGAGACTGGGATTCGAACCCAGGAGGGTCTTTTGGACCCTACACGCTCTCCGGGCGTGCTCCTTAGACCAACTCGGACATCTCTCCGTAGCTTGGACTCAACTGTCAACTATATTATTTTACTTTTTACACGCTCTTTCCGCCTTTGGCGGGGGTGGCCAGGCGTACTCCTTAGACCAAACTTGTCCCGCTTTTTGCGGGGCTCGGACATCTCTCCGTGAATTACGTGTATCTAGTCCATCAACCCCCTAGCGAGAAGTCTTTTAAATGCTTCTCCACCTTTGTATTTTTTGATCTGTTTCTTTCTTAAGTACGCATCCTTCTTGGTCGGATGTGCTTCCTTATAAATCAAACGCCAAGGTCCCTTTCTCCTTGTCCATTTGCTTTTGCAAGAGTTATGACCCTTAATCCTTCTTGGCAGGTCTGAGGTATAGCCTATATATGGCTGCCAGCTTTGTTCTCCAAAATATATACATAATACATCTTTCTCTTTTTTACACGCTCTTTCCGCCTTTGGCGGAACCCCCCCGCCGATGGCGGGAGTGGCCAGGCGTGCTCCTTAGACCAAACTTGTCCCGCTTTTTGCGGGGCTCGGACATCTCTCCGTAAAAATCAGTCATTAGTCAAAAGGAAACAGTCAGTAGCCAACCTATTCAAGCTCGTCTGGTTCTTTGAAGTCTAACCACGACTTTCAGTCCTTCTGATCAATAACCTGATCTAAATTTATTATAATATTTTCTGTAAAAGAAGGCAATTGTTTTTTGCTTAATCTTTCATGGGAAAAGGCAAGAAAAAATAAAAAATTAAAGCATCTGGAGAGGCCTTGAAGAATATAAACAACACCCCAGCCTTAAAGACATAAGCTGGGGTGTAAGATTTTGATTGGTTTACCTTTTTTATTACTTCATCAGAGTCATCTTTTGTGTGCTGGCATTCTCTCCGGCAGAGAGTCGACAGAAATACACTCCGCTTGCCAGCCTGTTTCCCTGGTTATCGGTCCCATCCCAGGTAACTTTGTATGAACCTGCAGGCAAAGTTCCCTGGATCAGTCCTCTCACCTTTTGCCCGAAAACATTATACACCGCCAGCGAAACTGATGCTCTTTCAGGCAAGGAGAAGGATATCTGAGTCTCCGGGTTGAAGGGATTGGGATAGTTTTGATCAAGCCGGAAGCCTTCCGGCTGTGAGGAGGCTTCCTCCTCCACATCCGTATGACCCTCATCGTAATCTAAAAGAAGTTTTGCCTCATCCAGTCTCAATCGCCCCTCACCGGCCCGGACAACCACATCATCAAGTGCTCCGTCATTCCCGAATCCCTCTATGGCGACTCCCAACAAATCATAGGTGGTGTTGTCCAGACAACCGTGATTCAAAGGATCCCAGCCAAAAGTCCCTTCGATCTCCACCATGTTTTGATCGGTGTTCACCCAGGCGGCATCAATCCACAGCTTTGCCCTGGTGATAAATGCTGGTGGAACAGAAAACCCAGGCGGCAAAGTATGAGCCCACGCCAAAGAATCCGGAAGACAATGAATCGTCCCGATGAAAACCCCGTAAAGGAATGAGTCCGGATACCTTCCGTAGTAAAAATCGACTATGGAAGCATAATCGTAGGTATGATGATCCAGCGGGAAAGTGAAATTGTAACAGATCGTTTCCTTCATTTGGATCTCGCAGGAGAAGGAAACCCCATAGCTTACCAGAAAAACCGCTAAAGCTAAAAGGAAACCTCTCATTAGCCCTTTTTTCATTCAATTCACCTCCTTTTTACCGCGTTAGAGTCAAAAGTCGATAAATCATGTCAACTCAAAGAACGCAATGAGTGTGCCAAAAAATATAAGCCATTAGAAGACAAAAACATCCTCTTTTTGAATTCGCTTTTTCTGGATTTGATCTGCACAAGTTTTCATATAATGTTTTAGAAGGAAATCACAACTTAATGTAAAGATAAAAGTTGATATGTCAACTACCCCCGACTAAAAGTCGGGGGCTTGGAATCCCCGCCAGAGGCGGGGCTGAAGGTCACTCCGTGATACGAAAATGCGCATGCATCTTCGATCGTCGTCTCTTTGCTCAACTTTCACGCACTCTCTCGGCAACTTGACCGTGTAAAACAGACTTGCGATATTTTGTTATCCAGACCAGGTGATACTTTAAATCGTAAATCGAATGGGAACCTTTACGATAGTGTTGCACACTTTACCGATACTAAAGTCTTTGACTAAAGTCAAGGGTTTTTCTCCCATTCCCCGAAGGGGACAATAAATAACTTCCGAACCAGGTATGAAAAGGTTTGCATATTGAGATTCTCCTCAATGGACAAACTTTCTTTTCAGCCGGGGGAAAAGGAAATCCCCGTAAAATAGGTGTAAATTTGCACAGATGCCGGAGTAAAGAAAAGCTACTTGCGGATAGAGGTATGCTTAAGAGAGGATAATCGGGATTATAACCTAGAAAGAGAACGGGAGGAAACCATCAAAATCTAAGACCTAAAGCCAAAAAGTTTTAACATACTACCAGAAAATGTAGGATTTGGGAAAGATAGTTTTTGGGAGATGCTTTTGAATCAAAATAAAACTTAACGGAGAAATAAAAAAGCCCTTCCCTATCGTCTGGAACCACTTTAATATAGCAAACGAATAAAATAAGTTGACATATTGTCCGTAGGTCATTTGACTCAAATGAGATCCATAGGACATGTCATGTTGAGCGAGCAGACGCTCCCGTCTGGGAAGCGAAATCCCGCAAGAGCGGGGTTGGGCGGAGCGAAACATGCGTATGCTCGTATGAGTGCATACGCACATTCATACGAATCTCTCTATGTTTGTCTGGCTTAAAGCCTTCTCGTCTGGCTGAACGTTACATGCAGACTGATGGAACCCAGATTCTTCCCCCGCCTTTGGCGGGGTCAGAATGACATGTAAAAATTATTTCTGCGTTTGTATTAGAAACAGGACTTTATCAAGAGAAGCCTTAAAGGAGGTTTTTTAATTTTTTCACTTCCACTCTGCAGGCTAAAAGCTCATTTATTCATCTGGATCTCATCTGTCCATTTGAATCCATAAGAAGTCAAATGATTGCTGATCTCAGTTACTAAGAGGAGCAGGAAACAGTTTACATCTTATTATTCGTATGAATGTGCGTATGCACTCATACGAGCTTCGCATTGATTTTTTCTCCCCCACCTGTTTTGGGCTTGACTTGAAATTCGTATGAATGCATACGCATCCCCCTTTAGTAAAGGGGGGATGTAAACAATTATATGCTCCCCTTAGTAAGTCAAATGCCCTGCGAGTACCCACCTCTCCCCTTTGGATAAAACTACAAGAGCATACCTTTTCTATACTTGAAATATTACTTATCTGAACATCAATCGTCTACTCAAATTTCTTTGCTCCGACTCTTATGTAACATCCTGAAGCTTAAGGACCACAACAGCGGGAGATGGGACCTCCTTTATAAAGATAACTTATCAGAAATAACAGATCTCCTAGGTCCACCACCCTGTTGCAGTCGACATCTCCAACAGAAAGGGGTATAGGAGGAGGACCTTGTTTGAACAGATAGTTAATCAAAAAAAGTATGTCTCCCATTTCCACTGATCCGTCTCCGGTGATGTCTCCCCTATAATCCAGAACATCAAACAAAATAACGTACTCCACCACGGTGTAGATTGAATGGCCGGGCAGATAAGGTTGGGTGGATAGGATAAACTCATCCGGAACGTTCTGCTGGTAGAAAATCTCCATGAAATAATCGAGGTCTGAATTTACCGGGTAATCCAGAATCCACCATCTCCCCGCGGGAGCCGGAGAGTTCAAGTCCGCATCGTAAAGGTCATGGGAAACGTTTCCCGGATCATTATGAATGATAGAATCAGTATGTGGTGTGGGAGTATGAGGAATGTATGATCCAGAAAGCACTCTACCGGGAGCACCGGTTTCAGCATGGTCAAAGAACGGATCGGAGAAGGCTATCTTCAGTTGCACCGAATTTACTCCGGCAACCGTGACATAATGACCCCCTACCCGTCTCCACTTATCATACAGATACCAGAAACCTAAAAGTAAAATCACATTTTCATGATCCTCCACCAAAGACTCCACAAAGGCGAAGGTTGGCTTTTGCCAGATTTTTACACATAAGCTATCACTCAAATTGCTTCCATTAGAGTAAGTTTCAGCCGAAAGCCATTCTTCGATGGCATCATCGATGTCTTCGACTCTGCTTCCCACATGAGAGCTTTCGGTTCGTTGACCATCAGTATCCATCTGCCAGGCAAGTCTCTCCACTAACTCTCCCCAGCTATCCACGCTTCCTGGGGTTTGAGGACCCGGTATGAAGGGCTGTGGAGTTGATGGCGGAGGACCCACACCGCTCCATGGTGTAGCGGAGTGATCCACATTCCATAGATCATGATCGTCCCAACTCTCATATGGAGATAACTCGTCCAGATAATCCCTCACCAGGGAAAATTGATCCATCCCATCTCCCATGCTCCCTGGTGGAAGGTTAAACTTTGAATCCACCAACCAGAAACAGTTGGCAACTGCCACTGGACCACAGAAGGTGAACTGTTCTGTCTGGGCATTGATCCAATTGTCCTGTTTCTGGTCGAAATCCGGCATTCCGCTGGGCGCATAGTCTGGACATGAAGCTTCCCAGAACATGTGTTCCTGAAGAGCACAGATCATCACCGCATATTCCACTTCAGTCACAAAGGTCGTCCCTTCCGGCGCTGGTTGGTAAAAAGACAAAAACTCAGAAGGGAAATTCTTGCCGGTATACTGGCGGGGAAAATCAGGACCCGACTCAAGATAATCTATCAGTTGCCAATAAGGATTTCCCGGACCCGGAGACTCCAGGCTCGACTGATAAATATCATGAGAGACATATTGTAGATCATTGTGAAGAGTGTCGGGATGAGGAGGAAATGGGTGGTCAGGGGGTCTCACTCTCCCGGGCCAGTCATACTCAGCCGCATCCATTCCCGGATCACTCAAGGCGATCTTAAGCGATTGTGATTTAACCCCGGACATGGTAACAAAATGCCCTCCTTCTCTCCACCAGTTTTCCCCATCCCGCCACCAAAAGCCCAAAAGCAGAACAATGTTCTGGCTAACGCTAAGTGACTCCTTCATCACATAAAAATCGGGAGCTGGCCAGATGCTGGCGTAAAGTCCGGGAAAAGCAAAATCATTTAGGAAGTCGTCAACTCCTGTCTTCATGTTATGAACCTCTGTGCCACCAGAGTCGGTTTGAAAATAGCCAACTAACGTATCGATAAATTCGGGTATGCTCCAACCCAGGGAAGTGTTGACTCCGAACCACTCCAGACAATTCCCTGCGGACACTGGACCACAATGTCCAACCCAATCATTTTGATTTTCATCCACATCCGGTGCTCCGCTGGGCGCATATCCATTATCGCCCAACCACACCCATCCGGTATCACAGGCAAAGGAATAAGTCTCCCCTTTCAATCGTAGCATTAGCCATCCCGGATCAGGATCGTTCCAGAAGCGATTCCATTCCAACCAGGGAGGAGAATACGGGGGGCGCCATATCCACTGGTTACAGGTATCCACCATGTCCTGCTGAGCATCGGATGCCACACATGGGATGGTTCCCTGTTCTCCGCTGACATACTCAATGCTGAAAAAGAACGAATCATCCACACAAATGCTGTCAAGGAAACTCACCACCACCCAGTCCGGATAAAAGGTGGTAATGGTGTAAACAGAGGATGACCAGATCTCAGTATCTGGACCATCGCATAGATCGGCTCCGACGGTCCATATACTGAACCGCACCTGAGTGGAGTCCACTCCCGCATGGTTGTAAAGCAGAAATTCTATGTCCGTGATCTGAAAAGGAAATGGATGAGGAACACCACAATCCTGCGGATCAAAGTAAATCGCATTTTTATCACCTGCATTCCAGTTGGGAAAATAAGTAAGAGCTAATCCGTTATCATGCTGTAAGAGACAGAACCGTTTAGGCCCAGCCTTGAGACGAGATGGATTGGGAATTTGAGCCTCTTCAGCAATTTTTAGGACGTCAAAACCTTCTGAAAGTATTCTCACATTTTTTGATAATCTCTCTTCACCTGGTGCGGAATGTGAGAAGTTGCCAACTGCAAGAAAAACAAGAATAGAACTCAAAATCATCATGCGGTAAAACAACTTCGTCTTCATTTTTTTATCTCCTTCTACTTCTCTTATATCGGCGATGGAGCGCGAAACTCAATTCTGTTGTGTGAGCCAGGATCGCCAGAGAAGCGATGATTCTGCAATTTAATTTATCACAAATCTCTCTGACAGTTAGAATTGGTGAAAAATAGCGTTATTGTGCGCTTTTGTTTATAACATAACAAAAAATCCTATTTTGTCAAGGAACGAATTTGAGAAGAGGTTTTTGAATAAGATTATTGTTCAATCAGGGAGTTTTGGAACCTAAATACAAAAATATATTCACTTGATTGGGTAAAACATGATCAGAGATCTGTTCGACCTTCTTAAAAATTTCTCCGAAAGCTCTATGGGTATTTCGGTTCTGTAATTTTGAAATTTATCGAATGATGCTTCCAACTCTTCCCCAGCGTATTCGCCAAGGGAAATGGGTGAGATTGTAGAAGAGGATTTCAAAAAAAGAGGTTATATAGGGATTGGACCATTTAGGAGCTTCAGGATCCGGAGCCCAGGAAAAATATATCAGGAAAGCCTTCCCTTTGACATATTTCCTTTCCAGAAAACCCCAGTCTCTGGAGTCCTGGCTGTTGTCTCGATTGTCCCCCATGACAAAATACTGACCCGAGGGTACCTCGAATGGCCCAAAGTTGTCCCGATTGGAATATGCGGCAGGATATATCTGATAATCTGTGTGCTTGGACGGAAACCAACCCTCTGCCAGTTCCTTGTCAACGTATAGCAGTTTATTTATTACCTCCACGGTCTGACCTTCAGAGGCGATAATTCTTTTTATGAAATCCTTGCTGGGATTCAGAGGATACTCAAAAACAATAATGTCCCCCACCTGAGGCTCAGAGAAACGATAGATTAATTTATTAGCCAACAGAAAATCTCCCCTCAGCAGGGTGTCCTGCATGGAGCGAGAGGGAATGCGGTACGCCTGCACCACATAGGTGCGTAACAATATGCCAACCACCAGAGCGATGCCCACGGTCAAGGCATATTGCTTGAGTTTAGATTTGCCCCCTCTTCTCATGTCTGAAGAACTTTATGAAGGTTTTTCTATTATCTAAGTTGATGCAAAAAGTTATTATGTGTTTATGTATATCGGAGGTTAAGGGCAGAAATTGAGAAATAAGTTCTTTGATAGAAGTTCAAAAATCAGACACTGAAAAATCGCATGTAACTCCAGGGGCGATAAAATGAATGATCCAGAAACTAACCTAAGAGCGTGTCGAGAAATGTCATTCTGACCCCGCCTTTGGCGGGGGAAGAATCTCAAACTCGTATGAATGCATACGCATTTGTAACATGTTGAATTTATTAGATTCTTCACTACGTTTCCGCAGGATCCATATAACAGAGTGGAAGTGTCCCATAATTGTTAGTTGGTCTTTATGGTTTTGAAGTTAACATATACAACTGGATTCTGCATCCATTTTTTATTCCCGTACGTTGGTTCCAAGCAGACGCTTGCCCTTCGGGGTAATATCCTTTCCTCTTAGAGGCTGTGTCATAATGTCATTCTGAGGCGTCAGCCGAAGAATCTCGATTTTGTAACTTATTGGAATTATTAGATTCTTCGCTTCGCTCAGAATGACAACTGTACGCTTTTAAAGGTTACGACACACCCACTTAGGGGAGAGGGAATTATTCTCCTGGTATAATAACTCTGGCAGAGATGGAAACCATTATTTCCATCTGGGGGGTCACCTCCTTCCTCTGGTGGTGTCTCCCTATTATATTTTATCTGCCAAAACTAAGCAACTACCAAATATGAGACGGCGCTAACAGGGTAAACAGAGTTGCGACGCTGCAACGTATTACAAAAAAACCATCTTTCGGCATTGTTAGATACAAATTTGCTTTTGGAACTGCTTGACTTTGGAAAATAAGTTACATAATTTACTAAGTAAAGATTTTTGCACCAATGAAATATAGTAGCTAACGTTTTAAATTATGGAGAAACAATCATGGGTAAGGAATCATGGATAAGTTTGTGATAGAGGGTGGAAGAAAGCTTGCTGGCACTGTAAGAGTCCAAGGCTCCAAGAATGCGGTTCTGCCCATTTTAGCCGCATCCCTGCTGGCGGAAAAAGGGGAAACTCAAATAAACAATGTGCCCGATCTAGCGGACGTGAAGACTATGCTCAAGGTGCTGGAGAAACTGGGAGCTAAAGTGCAGACATACGCTGACGATAAGTTCTGTGGGTCGCCTTCCAAGGCAAGGGTGGTGATAAATGCCGAGCATCTGAAAAGTTATGAGGCGCCCTACGATCTGGTGAGGAAGATGAGAGCGTCCTTTTTGGTAATGGGACCTCTTCTATCTCGATTCAGAAAGGCGAAAGTTTCGCTTCCCGGTGGATGCGTATTGGGTCCGCGACCGGTGAACCTGCACCTTTCCGGCTTTGCTAAGCTGGGAGCAAAGATCAAGGAGGAACATGGCTATGTGATCGCATCTGGCAAAAAACTTTCTGGCAGCCTCATCTGTTTCGATCGTCCCACCCATACAGGCACTGAAAATATTTTGATGGTGGCATGTCTCTCCTCAGGGAAAACCACCATTGTAAATGCCGCCTGCGACCCGGAAGTGGTGGACTTAGCCAGGTTTCTGAGTTTGATGGGGGCAAAGATCAAAGGAGCGGGAAGTTCCACCGTCTATGTGGAAGGAGTAAAAAGGCTCAAAGCTGTGGAATATACGCCTATCCCGGACCGATTGGACGCCGCCACCTTTATGATGGCGACTTGTATCACCGGTGGACGTGTGGAGCTGAAAAATGTGGTAGCAGAACATGTAAGGATGGAGACTCTGAAATTAAGGGAGATGGGAGCGGAGATAGTAGAAAACAAAAACAGGATAACGGTGAAGGGTCCCAAAAAGCTTAAGCCGGTTACGGTAACCACCTATCCTCATCCTGGGTTTCCCACTGATATGCAGGCATCCATCATGGCGTTAACCTGCATTGCTGACGGGACCAGTCAGATAAGGGAAACGGTATTTGAGGAGAGATTTACCCATGTGATGGAACTTTGCCGATTGGGTGCAGATATAAAAATCTCTGGAGATAGAGCCACTATAAATGGCGTTTCCAAGCTTAAAGGTGCGTCGGTTATGGCTTCGGACATAAGAGGGGGAGCGGGTTTAACTTTAGCGGGGCTGTCAGCAGAGGGAACCACCAAAGTGTTAAGAGTGTATCATATTGACAGAGGATACGAGCATATAGAAGAAAGGCTGGCTTTCTTGGGCGCAAAGATAAAAAGGGTGAGAAGCTAATAGAAGAAAGATTCAGCAGGCTTTTATCTTGGATGATTCATCCTGTCCGAAAACTAAGTTTCAAGCGGTAGCCGCAACCTTTAGGTTGCGTAAGACATTTTCGCCCCGCTAAAAGCGGGGCGGCTACCAAATCTCGCATTTTCAGATATCTTCAAAGGTAAGAAGATTAGAACAGTAAAATTTGAAAAAAATGAAATGCGGTTTTTTTCAATCCCCACTTATATAGCGAGTATAAACCCGCAGGGAGATTCAAATTATGAAACATTTTGCCAAACAGACCCTCATATTAAGTCTGATCCTATTTTTGTTTGTCTGCCGGGGGATGGCACAGGAGCCTTATTTCGGAAAGAATAAGGTTCAATATAAATCCTTTGACTGGCATTTCATTCAAACCGAGAACTTCGACATTTACTATTATGAGGGTGAGTATCATCTGGCTAAGTTCGCCGCAGACATCTTAGAGGACGCTTATCTGAAGGTAAAAAAAGAGCTCCGCTATGACTTGACCAAGAGAGTCCCGGTGATTCTGTACAAATCCCCTAATGATTTTCAGCAGACCAACGTCATTCCTAATTTGATCGAGGAAGGGGTGGGCGGGTTTACCGAAACTTTCAAGACCCGAATAGTGGTGCCTTTCACCGGCTCATACGAGGATTATCGGCATGTGCTTCATCATGAGTTGACCCATGCGGTGACGTTCGATATGCTTTACGGAAACATGGTCAACTCCATTTTCAGCCGGCAGTATTTATTTCAGCTTCCTTTGTGGTTTGCCGAGGGATATGCGGAATATTCATCACGACACGGCTGGGACATTCAGGCAGATATGGTGTTAAGGGATGCCACCATCAACGGATATTTGACCCCGCTGGAATTTGCCGGAGGTTATCTGGTTTACAAAGAGGGGCAATCTGCCATAGGCTATATCGTGGAGAAGTATGGGGAGGAGAAGCTTTCTGAGATTTTGAACAAGGGCAAAAGCGAGCTTTCCATGGACAAGGCTTTGAAGTCCGCCATCGGAATGGATCAGAAGGGCTTATCTGAGGAATGGATGAAAGCTCAGCGGAAAAAATACTGGCCCGACATTGCCTTGAGAAAAGAGGCAAAGGATTTTGCCAAACCGCTCACCCATCATCCAGAGGACGGCTCTTATGTTAACGAAAAACCAGCTTTCTCCCCGGCAGGCGACCGGCTGGCCATCTTTTCCGACAGGAGCGATTATACGGAAATCTATATCATCTCCTCCATAGATGGAAAGGTGTTAAAAAGACTGGTGAAAGGAGAAAGATCAGGAGATTTGGAATCTCTTCATTCTTATGTCAGCGGTCTTTCGTGGTCTCCGGATGGCAAAAGCCTGGCTTTTGTGTCAAAAAGCAAAGGAAGGGACGTTTTGTGTCTGATTAGGGTAAAAAATAGAAAAATCTACAAAAAATTTCGCTTCCGGTTTGATGCCATGCGTTCTCCATCGTGGTCGCCAGATGGCGAGATGATTGTTTTCGTTGGAGTTAAAGATGGAAAAGCAGATCTCTATATGTGCCATATCGATAATCAAAAACTAATCAGGCTCACCGATGATTTCTATGGC
This sequence comes from uncultured Ignavibacteria bacterium, assembly GCA_964580215.1. Lineage (GTDB taxonomy): Bacteria > Zixibacteria > MSB-5A5 > MSB-5A5 > SM1-73 > SM23-73-3. The sequence goes on from CAZOJT010000025.1 coordinate 17,458, forward strand.
GATGAGGACCCCAGCTTCTCTCTGGACGGCAAATTTATCGCCTTCAGTTCTGATCGATCTTTTGAGATAAACACAGATTCATCGGATTATAAATACGGCCACTATAATCTTTTTCTTCTTGATTTGGACTCTTGGAGAATTACTCCTATCACCACGGGAGAAGGGAACAATACCTCTCCCACCTGGTCGCCCGATGGCAAAAAAATCTGCTTCGTCTCGGATCGGAATGGAATATACAATCTTTATGTAGCAGATCTGGATAGCTCTGTGGTTTTCCCCATCACCAATGTTCTTTCTGGCTGTTTTTCCCCCTCCTGGTCAAAAGATGGCGACAAGATTGCATTCTCTGCCTTTCAAAAAGGAGGCTGGGATATATTTATAATCAAAGAAATTGAGCCGGCGATGGAAAAAGGAGATTGGTTAATTCAGACGTCCTATCTTCTGGCGTTGGAGAAGGACACCATCTCCACCCCCACCGACAGCACATTGGTGGAAGAGGCTGCGGAAAGCGAACTGGATTTCAGCTCCTATGTTTTCAGGGCTGGAAAAAGTGAGATGGATAGTTTGGCTGAGATGTTGGAGGAGAATGTTGCAGAGAAAAAAGACAGCATAAGTTACAGGCTTCCCAATGGCGAGTATAGAAAACGTAAGTATAAGCTTAAGTTCTCTCCCGATATTATTTCAGGAGCATTAAACTATGACACCTTCTTTGGTTTTCAGGGACAGTCCCTCATCGCCATAAGCGATATATTGGGCGATCACACGTTTATCTTAGCCACCGATCTGGTCAACACCATAGATCAGAGCAACTTCCAGATATTTTATCTTTACGGCGCCCGAAGATTGAACGTGGGGGGAGGCATTCTTCATACCAAATATTACTATATAGATAATCTGGATCGCCTTTTCTCCGACCGGGTCTACGGAGCACTGGCATATCTTTCCTTTCCTTTCAGCAAGTTCACCCGAGCAGAGCTGAACTTGTCCCATATTTCAGTGGATCGTAAATACTACGATCTTAATCCCTCAACCTGGACTTATGATGACCGAAGCGTGAAAGTGCTTTTAGCCTCCCTCTCCTGGATTAATGACACGGTCATTTGGGGGCATACCGGACCTGTCAATGGGACCAGAAGTCTGTTCTCCTATGAATACGCGCCATATATAACCCCACGAAGCATCACTTACGGTGCGGCTATGCTGGATTATCGCAAATATTTTCATTTTAAGAAGAGATATAATTTCGTCTTCCGGCTAACCGGCGGATTCTCCCATGGTGAGGATAAGAAGATATTTTATTTAGGTGGGCAGTCCAACTGGATAGGACCCAGCTTAGGCTCGGAGAACATATATGGAATAAATGATCTTTACTTTGGGAACATGGTGACTCCACTCAGGGGTTACAGATATTTCGACATAAGCGGGTCTAAATTTTTCTTAACCAACATCGAACTGCGCTATCCCTTTGTTGAGCACTTCATCATGAAATTTCCCCTTCCCATAACCCTCCACTACGTCAACGGTGCCCTGTTTTATGACATGGGAGCGGCATGGGATGAGAACAAGAAATTCAAAGGTGGAACCTCTAAGGGCGGCACCAGACTTAAAGACATAAAAGCGGGCTTTGGGTTTGGAACCAGGGTCAATCTGGGATTTTTCGTTTTAAGATATGACGTCGCCTGGGCTACCGACTTCGATTGGGTCTCACCCAAGCCCAAACATTATGTATCTTTGGGCGCAGAATTTTGACCACTCCGAAGCAACACTTTCGGGCTTGTTGAAAACCCCGGACTGGAGTGCACCAGTTTTGTAGGTCAAGCATGGCGTAGCCTGCTTGACAAATCCTTATTTGTTAACCCCGCCAAAAGCGGGGTTGACCTACATAACTCATTGAAGTTACTCCTTGCAGAAAAGAACCAGAACCTAACTTAAGTTAGGTTCTGGCTCTATACTACACTCTTAAAAATCTATCTTTTCAATAACCGACATCCAAGACAAACCCTTCCCTTGGGACGAAGTCGGGGTAAGTCCCTTTCCTTCGACCCTGAGATCTTACTTCTCCCGCCAAAGGCGGGAGCTGTGCGAGGCGGGACCGAAGGGCAGGATGAACTCGGATGCTACATGTTTATCATGGTGTTCGGCAGAAAACTCACCAAGGTTTGTCTGTTGAGTCGCATCTTGGATGGGCTCTTCTTTTGACCTGAAGTAAAAAAGCCAACCCAAATGGGCTGGCATCCTCGCCACGAACTTTTTCTAAGAAAAAGCTTCTTATTTTGCTCCTGCTCCTAAAATCACCGCCGGGATGGTCTTGAAAAGTATCTTGGTGTCCAGCCACAAAGACCAGTTGTCGATGTATTCTAAGTCCATCTTCATCCATTTTTCAAAGTTGATATTGTTTCTTCCGTTGATTTGCCAGAGACAGGTCAGTCCTGGCTTCATGGAAAGCTTCCTTCTTTGCCAGGGATCATATTGGCTCACCTCCTTTGCCAGAGGAGGGCGCGGGCCCACCAATGACATGTTTCCTTTCAGGACGTTTAAAAGCTGGGGAAATTCATCCAAGCTGAATTTTCGCAAACACTTTCCCACTTTAGTCAGGCGAGGATCGTCTGCCATCTTGAAAGCTGGACCATCCATCTCATTTTTTTCCAAAAGAAGATCCTTCATCTGGTCCGCATTCTCCACCATGGTGCGGAATTTGTACATGGTGAACTTTCTTCCATTCAGTCCACACCTTTCCTGTTTGAAAAGTAGGGGCCCTTTGGAGGTAAGTTTGATAAGAAGCGATAAAGAGAGCATAAGAGGCGAAAGTAAAATTATCCCCACCAGGGTAAATAATCTGTCGGTGATGTTTTTCAAAAGCATTAAGCTGTCTGGATCCGGGGCAGTGGAAAATACTATGGCCGGCTTGTTCTGAAATTCCCCTACCTTCTTTTTCGAAAATCTTAAAGGGAAAAAATCTGCCAGAACACAGGTAGGCACCCCCATCTCCTCACATAAGAGCACACTATCTTCAATTAAGTTTAAAAATCTTTTGCAAACCGCAAACACCACATTGTCCACGTGATCATTTTTCAAAATAAAAGGCAAGTCCTTCAAGTTTCCAATAACCGGAAAGCCAAAAATCTTTTCCCCTTTTAAGCTATCTTCCCAATCCAGAAGCCCTGAAATGTGAAAACCCCATTCTGGATTTTTTTTGACCTCACAGACGAAATCTTTAGCTGGTGAACCGGTGCCGATGATTAGAATGTTTTTGAAGTTATAACCCTTTTTGCGGAAATAACTCAAAAGCTGGGATACAAATTTTCTCAAGGACAACAAAAGAACAAAATTCAGAAGGAGGAAGATCAAAATAAGTGTCCTGCTTTGGTCCAGCGATTTGGTCAGGAAAAGAAAAGCCAAAAGGAGGGCAAAACTTTTTAAAACCACCACTCCGGTGTTTAAGAAAATCTCTTGGAAGGGTTTGCCCCGATATTCATAACATTCCTTTTTGAAGAAAAGGAAAAATGCCCAGATGGGAAGAATGAAGAACATAAGTTTATAGGGCTCCTCCGCATTGAAGGGATCAAATGAGTCTAAGTTTCCCAGACTTTGCCTGATGAGTGTCGCTAAGTGGAAAGAGACAAAGGTCAACCCCAGGTCAAAAGCCAGATGAAGACGCTTAAAGATAGTTAAGTTTTGCCTCAACATAGCCCCTCCTTTGTTTAAGAAATCCCGAGGACGAAGATAGCTCAAACCACTACTAAGAGGTGAATCGGTCAAACTTTAAGGTAAGGACGGCCGATTTTCTTTTCAAAGTACTAAAAGAATTTTCAAACCGGAGTTTTTTATAATTCAAATCAACAATTTGAAAACGTAATTTCACATCTTCAGAAAATGATAGCTCAAGTTTAAACTGATCTGGTTAAAATCCTCTTTGCGGCCTGGTATGTTTTGATAATTCACATAATCAAAATAATCCCAGCTTAACTCGCAGCGGAAAAGATTAGTATAATTATACTGTAAGGCTATGCCCAAATTGTTCATCTTCTCCACCACTCCGCTGGGGAATTCCTCTTTATATTCTCCTTCAGCTAACATCCAGGGTTCGCTCCAGGGAGAGTCCACTCCCCCCTCTCCACATCTTCTCTTCTGGTAGGTGATCTTCGATTTCAGTCCCCTTTTCAGCCAGGTCGAAAGGCTGGCAGTTAAGTTATCCGTATCCGGGCCCAGAGGATTGCCCAGAAGTTTTTCCCGGTTAAGATAGCGGTTTCTTTCCTCCTTCTGATTATAGGTCCAGTTATTGATGCGCATATATTCTATATTCAGTTCGGATCCCTTGAGCCTAAAGATATCCAGGATGGAGAAGCCACCCGAATAACCCAGCTCATTGGGTTCTTTATCCCCCTGGGTTTTTTTCTCAATCTGGAAGTCGTCTATTAAAAACTCACCATAAAAAATCAAATCTCTTTTAGGTCGCAGATTAAAGTCCAAAGCAAAGAAGGTATTATCGTCTCTTTTTTCGTTCAGTTGTGCGCCATGATACCATAGAAGGGGATTAAGGTAATAGGCTCCCACCTGACGGTTTCTTCCTCCGTATATGATGGTCTCCGAAAACCCCAGTTGAGCTACCGAAAAAAGGTTTAAACTTATTCTATGACCGGAAAGATAGCGATTGATGTGGGACATGTCTCCAGAGGAATCCTGGGTTGTGATGGAGGACAGGAATGCGAAGAAGGCATTCGCCTGAAAGATCCCCCAGCCCCCTTGGATTTTAACCATATCCAAAGGAAAGGCACGCTCTGACAGTATCAATTCTCCGGAAACTTTTTGCCCCCAGGCGATTCTCTCCCTTCCCAAGAGTATCTTAAAGTAGGGCAAATTGAATGCCAGATAAGCCTGTGCCGCATCTCCGGCAAATCCTCTCCAGATTTTCCCCTCATAGTTCGGATCCTTGGCTAAATTCTCGTCGATCATATAACGGGTGCAGGCAAAGAAATTGGAGCCAATCCGAGCTTTGGCATAGGGCAAAAAGGTTTCTCGAAAAACAGCTTTTGCTTTTGGCTTAAGATTTGATCCCTCTTGAAAATCCAATCCCCAAGAAAATTTCTTAAGGACTTTTCTATCATTCGGAGAACTTGCTTTAAGCTTTAATTCGTTTATCTCGCTTAAGAATTCATTTTCCAGCTCTCCGAGCAGATAGTCTTCGGGCCAGCTTAAGGAAGGCTCACCTTTAAGTCTCTTCTCCCGAAGGGACAAAAGCTCTTCGGCGACCTTCCCTCTGAAATATGGTTTTGTGCCCAGATGAAGCTCGGTTATAAGCCCTCGAGCATAAAGTTCGTCTAAGTACTCATAGACCCACCTGTAAACTTCCTCTCCCACCGGGACTGTCTCCATTAAACCAGCATGGGCGACGTTAACTGAGAACAAAATGATAGTAGCCACACATAGAAATATGGATTTCATTTTTGTGTTCTCCGATTTTTTATGGGTTTGGTTTGAACTTCACTCCAGAGAAATTACGCTTGGCTGAAGTTACTCTATCCTCTTTTGCAATATGGAAACATATAGATGCGAAAGCCTCCACCAAACAGGACGAACCAGAAGGGACTGTTGAAAAACCCTATTGGCAGGGCTAAATGCCCTGCCCTATGGGTGATATGTTATTGCCGCTCATAGAGGCGGGAATTTTCGTATGAATGCATACGCATATCCCGCCTCAAAGTTTAGCTTTTTCAACAAGCCCAGAAGAATCCCCCCTAGAGACTGGTGACTAACGAATGTCATATTCTTGTCTGCAATGCTGTTTGTTTTTGCTTAGAGTTTGGAAAATTCAAGATAAGCTTGTTTTCCTAAAAGAAAGCCAATACAAAGCCTTGATGCATTAACCTCCCCCGATTTAGTCATTGAATTGGCTTTTTTTATTTTTTCGGCATTTTTCCATGTTACTTAATCTCCTTAAACTGATTTTGAAGGTTGATCTTTTCTTCCCAAAATTAATGTAAATGTAAGGGAAGCCGATATAAATCTTAGAAAGGACGTATCGGAGACCTTCAGGTCTCCACACAATGAAAGGCTGAAGCTAATTTTTAGGCAACCGACCATCTACTATATTTCTCTCTATCCTGATGTAATCAAGAAGGGGAGGTTACAATGCAAAAACAAGGGATTCGGCTTGGCATAATCTCTCTGGCGATTTTTTCAACTTTGTTATATGCGAATTCCGCATTGGGATCAGGCAACTGGGGTAACAGTGCCAGAGCAATCGGTATGGGTAACGCCTTTGTGGCGGTGGCGGACGATCCTTCTGCCATCTTCTATAATCCCGCCGGACTGGTAAATCTCAAAACCTGGCAAATATATTTTCTTTACGACAGAAAATCAAAATACGGGCTGGCTGATCAGGAGAATCCGTTCTTAGCCGCAGGTGCTTTGGTGGCTCCTTTGCGCAAAAATCTGTGCTTGGGAATATCAGGTTCTCAGAGAGGCTCCTGGGCTGATCCTACCGCGGTGGTCACCAATAACATCGGACAGCTAAGCCTCTCCACCCAAATCAACCCGCAAATATCTGTGGGCCTCTCAGGCAAGTTTCTTTACAATTCCAATTATGGAAACAAAAAGGGTGCAGATTTTGATCTGGGGATCCTCTTTCAGCCTGCTTCTCACTTATGGTTAGGTCTGGCAGGGGAAAATCTTCTGGCTACGGATATGCGTCCTGAGAACATTGACCCATCAAACATTACACTTTATCCCACCCGAACCAGCAGACTCGGTATGTCTTATTCCATCGATAATTTGGATGCCCGGTTAGCATTTGACGTTATTTTGAAAAATGTAAAAAAGCCCCTGAAAAAAAATTATCTGCAATCCAGTGTGGGAATCGAGGGATGGGTTTTAAACACCAGCCAGGTCGACTTTGCTCTCAGAGCCGGTTATACCCTGGGAAAGGAGTATGATCAGGATGTAAGACAACCTGCTTTGGGAGGAGGCTTGAGATATAAGGGATCACGGTGGGAGTTTCAGATCGATTATAGCTGGCAAAAACACCCTTATCAGGCCACTGAAAAATCTGACGGCGACCACCGCATCTCCCTCACCATACATCCCACCATAGTTAAGCACAGCTCCAAGGTGGAGCTCAAAAAGAATGTAACACCTAAAAGAAAAAAATCTGATCAAGAAAAGTCTGAAAAGGCTATCTTTTCACCCTATAATTACTCGAAATTTCAGATGGATTCCCGGGTGGAGCAAATCTCCCCTGGCAAAGACAAACACGTTTTGTTCTTATTAAAACCTGAGATTGATTTCAACATCGCTGAATGGAAGCTTTACATCTGTAAGGACAAGCCAAAAGGACTAAATCAAGCTCAGATAGAACCCTATCTGTTGAAGACCCTTCACGGAAGGGTTATGCCCGGATTTAGCGTTCTATGGGATTTAAAGGTCAATGGTAAAAGGATTAAAAGAGGGAAATATTTTTACTCTCTTCTTCTAACCGACACCAGAGGAAACAGATGGGCATCAAGTTGGAGGTCATTCAGTGTGAGGTAAATTAAGGGGGGATAAAGCCGCCTTGGAGTGATCTCGAACTTCAGGGCGGCTTTTTTTATGTTTATTTATTTTGCATAAAAAATGGAACATTCTTCCTTCTTCGCCTCCCTGTGCCTGTCGGGTCCCCGACCCGACAGGCAGCTCCCGCCAGGTCAGGGGACCTGGCGGGCACAGCATATACTATTGTTCCATTGAAAATGCAAGAAGCAATAATACAAACGCTTTAAATAAAAGGTCATTGCGAGTGAAACGAAGTCCCGCCGTTGGCGGTACCACGCCCTTTGGGCTTGCAAAGACAATGTTAAAACATTTAGTGCGTTTGTATTAAGTTTTTCTTCACTTCATTAATCCTGGGTTTTTGTGTAGTTGTTTTTAAGGGTAGAAAATAAACCGTATCCCCCTTCTATTTAAAGAAGAGATAGAAATAAGTACGGCAAAAAAGTGAACGGGCGACTATAAGAAGTCTCCCCAAACTTGTGGAGAAAGGTTAAAGGAAAAACAGAAACCGGTCGACCGTGATCGAAGATCCGTTCACGTAATTAACCAATAGAGAATTCTTTAAGAAGACATAAAAGAAACAAATTGCCTACCTTGCTCGAACCATCATGATTCTGAGCTTTGTTCTTCTTTTCTCTTTTCCTTGATACGAGCGGATTTCCCTTTCAATCCTCTCAGATAAAAGAGTTTGGCTCTTCTCGTCTTTCCCTGTCGCAACCGTTGTATTTTGGTGATGTTAGGCGAATGCAAGGGGAAAACGCGCTCCACCCCCACACCGCTGGAGACCTTCCTTAGGGTGAAGGTTTCCCCGGTCCCTTTGCCCCTCTTCTGAATCACCACACCCTCAAATATCTGAACCCTCTCCTTGTCTCCTTCTTTGATCCTGGTGTGGACCCTTATCGTGTCTCCAGGACCAAACTGTGGGATTTTATCTTTCAGATATTTTGCTTCAACTGCTGAAATCGGATCCATTTTTTCCTCCGCCAAAAAATAACGGGATTTTTCTCCAAACAGTTGGGAATAAATTAAAAAAAGCTTTATTCCCTTTCCCTTTCAATCTCCCTTATCCATTCTCTTTCCTCATCGGAAAGTTGTCCCCAATTTAATAAATCCGGTCTTCTGTGTAAAGTTCTTTTCAACGCTTCTTTTCTCCGCCACTTCTTGATCTTCTCATGATCTCCGGACAGAAGCACCTCCGGCACCTTCAATCCTTTAAACTCCGCCGGGCGGGTATACTCTGGTGGTCCCAGGATTCCGTCAAAGAAAGAATCGGTTTGAGCCGACTCAAAATCTCCTAAAACGCCGGGAATCAATCTCACCACGGAATCTAAGATCACCAAAGCAGGAATCTCTCCTCCGGTCAGCACGTAATCGCCGATGGATGTCTCCTCCACGGGATAAAGCATTTTCAATCGCTCATCGGTCCCCTTGTAGTGTCCGCATATTATGATCAGATGATCCTTCAGGGAAAGCTCTTGCGCTTTGCTCTGGGAGAATTTCTCTCCACAAGGAGTGGTCAGAATAATGCTGGTTTGCAATTTTTCATTATCTTGATCCCACAACGAATCTAACGCTTTACACAAAGGCTCCAGCTTCATCACCATCCCCCCTCCTCCTCCGAAAGGTGTATCATCCGTGGTCTTGTGTTTATCCTCCGCAAAATCCCTGATGTTATGTATGCGCACTTTTAAAAGATTCTTCTCCCTTGCCTTCTGAAGTAAGCTTTCATCTAACGGTCCGGAAAACATGCCGGAAAAGATGGTTAAGATATCGATCAGCATGGATGATATTATAGCAAACAAATTAAATGAATTGACATAATCACCCTCCCCCTTACCCCCTCCCATCAAGGGAGGGAGAATTTATGAAGTTTCCTCTCCCCTTGTGGGAGATGCGTATGCATGCTTCGCAGGGTTAGGGTGAGGGGCAAGTAAACTTATTTCCTGCTTTTGTATTAATTTAAAGGTCCAACAAACCTTCTATTGGCTCTATAATCATCTCCTTTTTTTCCAAGTCAATTTTTTTGACCACCTTTTTTATCGCTGGAATATCGTATTGCTTGTCGTCGCCCTCGACCAGATATAAATCATTTGCCGGAAGCGAGATCACCTCTTTCACCTTTCCTATTTTCTCTCCCTTGGTGGTGACGACTAAAAGCCCGATTATGTCAAATATGAAATATCTTTCTTCAGAAAGCTCAACCAGTTGATCTCTTTCTATCTCTATGAAACCTCCCACCAGCTTTTTTGCCTCCTCCGGACTCTCCACCTGCTTCAGTTTGAGCAAAACCTTTCCTTTAAATTCTCTCGCCCCTTCCACCTGAAACCCTTTGGTGCTTTCCTCCTTTGAGATTATCACCTCTTGAAGTTTTAGAAACCTGTGGGGATCGTCGGTTAAAGGGACAACCACCATTTCTCCCTTTATGCCTCGCACTCGAGAGATCCGCCCCATGGTTACCCTATCCATGTCTTTTAATTTCCTCTACTCCAAGGAAAAGAAGAGAACCCCTTCAGACGCTTTCCTGTTCTTTTTAATCCGATAATTAATCCTGCGTCTCTCTTTTCTTGAATTTCTCTTAAGTCTCGAATCTATTCTTCTCTTATACTTTTATAACTCCCTGTCTCAGAGTAAAACTACTCTTTGGGTTTCTCCTCTTCCTTTTTACTCTCTTTCTTATCCTCCTTTTTATCCTTCTTCTCATCCTCTTTCTTATCTTCTTTCTTGTCCTTTTTTTTATCCTCCTTCTTTACTTCCTTTTCATCTTCTTTTTTATCTTCCTTTTCAACCTCTTCTTTCGGCTTTTCCTCCTCTTTCTTATCCTCCTTTTTTTCCTTCTTCTCACCCTCTTTCTTATCTTCTTTCTTGTCCTTTTTCTTATCCTCCTTCTTTACTTCCTTTTCATCTTCTTTTTTATCTTCTTTTTTAACCTCTTCTTTCGGCTTTTCCTCCCCTTTCTTATCCTCCTTTTTTTCCTCTTTCTTCTCTTCTTTCGGCTTTTCAACTTCAGCTTTCTCCTGCGGAGCTCCTTCTGCCGCCGCAGGGGCAGCTTCCTCAGGTGCTTTCCCCTTCTTTTTCTTCTTCTTTTTAAGCCCTTCCTTAAGCTGGGTCGACAGGGTGATCTGGGAAACATCCTCACCCTTCTTAAGCATCTCCCATTTTTTCAAAAGCCCAATCTGTTTGAAAAGACTGTTCACCGTCTCAGTGGGTATAGCACCCTGTTTTAGCCAATAGTAGACTCTCTCTTCCTTCACCCCCACGCTAGCCGGGTTTTCGATAGGATTGTAATGGCCCAAAATTTCAATGAACCTGCCATCCCGGGGCATACGGGAATCTGTGGCGACAAACCGGTAAGAGGGCCTTTTCTTTGCGCCCATTCTTCTTAATCTGATTTTTACTGCCAAGTTCACCTCCGTTTAATATGGTTTTTTACTCCATTTTTTCTAATTACCTATTGATCGAATTCCAACTTCATACAGAGTAGCATAGTTCATATCAATTAACCAGCCCAATAAATTGGGCAACTACAAAACCAGCTAACGAAAAGAGAGAAATCCTTTCTCGAATTTCTTAAGATCCATTTTAGCCGCGTTTTTTATCATCTTCTGCATCATGAAGAATTGTTTTAGAAGTTGATTGACGCTCTGAATGGATGTTCCGCTTCCTTGAGCGATTCTTTTTCTTCTGCTTCCATCTATGATATGAGGCTTCTGCCTTTCCTCTTTGGTCATGGAGTTGATTACGGCTTCCACCCGCACCATGGCTTTTTCATCAATTTTGAGTCCACGCATCATCTTTCCTCCCATGCCGGGAATCATCTCCAGAATCGACTCTAAAGGACCCATTTTTTTCAACTGCTGAAGCTGTGCGTAGAAATCATCCAGGGTAAAAGCCTCTTTCCTTAATTTCTTCTCCAGTTTTTTGGCTTCTTCAAGATCCACCGCCTCCCCAGCCTTTTCCACTAAAGAGACCACATCTCCCATCCCCAGGATGCGCGAGGCGATTCGATCCGGATAGAACGTCTCCAAAGCATCCAGCTTTTCCCCCATCCCCACAAACTTTATCGGTTTGCCAGTGACAGCCCGAATGGAAAGTGCCGCTCCTCCTCGGGCATCTCCATCCATCTTGGTCAAAAAGATTCCATCTAAGCCAATCTTATCCTCAAAAGTTTTGGCGATGTTGACCGCATCCTGTCCGGTCATAGCATCCGCCACCAGAATAATCTCCTGAGGTGAAACCGCCTTCTTTATATTTAAAAGCTCCTGCATCAAAGGTTCATCAATATGCAACCTTCCTGCAGTGTCGATTATCACTAAATCTTTGCCTTCCTTTCTGGCATGTTCAATCGAGCTTTCACATATCTTCACCGGATCTTCTTTGGCAGAAAAGACAGGGATGTTAAGCATCTTGCCCAAAATCTTAAGCTGGTCCACCGCGGCTGGACGATAAATGTCTGCCGCCACCAGCAAAGGGAATCTTCCTTTCTTTTTATAATATCGCGCCAGTTTTCCACAAGCGGTGGTTTTGCCCGACCCCTGCAGGCCAATGAGCATGAACACGGTTGGAGGTTGGGCAGAGAACTTCACCTCCACCCTCTCTTTTCCCAAAAGAGTGGTCAATTGGTCATTGACTATCTTGATAATTTGTTGTCCTGGGGTGATGCTTCGAAGAACCTCCTGACCAATGGCTTTGGATTCCACCTGACCAATGAACTCCTTCACCACTTTATAATTAACGTCCGCTTCCAGAAGCGCACGCCTCACCTCTTTCAAAGCATCCTTGATGTTGCTTTCAGAAAGCTTCCCCCGTCCCCGAAGCTTTTTGAAAATCCCTTCTAACTTTATGGTTAAATCTTCAAACATCTTCTCAGATCAAGATTTGACTTGAATTTCTTAAACTAATGGAGAAAAGCTTTTTTCTCCTCTCTGCGTATCATACGCCTAATCAGGCTCAAATACGAAAGTTATAATATAAACAGCTAAACTGTTTTAGCAATAAAAATTTTGATTCCAAAACGTTGTGGCAGGGTACCCTTACCCTGCCACACAACTCCAGGTCGAGGAGGGGGCACCCTCGACCAACGAGTTCTTACCATTCTCTCAAAGCTTTAACTGTCCGGCAATAGTTTTTGCTCTTAAAGATAGCCGCTCCTGCTACCAAAATGGTTGCCCCTGCTTTCTTCACGAGCTTAGCGGTTTCAGGATTTATCCCACCATCCACTTGTATTTCTGTTCTTAATTTATGCTCCTGGATGAGCTTTTTTGCTTCCTCAATCTTTGGCAAAACTGAAGGTGTGAACTTTTGCCCCCCAAATCCCGGATTAACTGTCATTAGTAAAAGCAAATCCAGTTTTTTTAAAACAGGCTTGATCATACTAAAGGGTGTGCCAGGATTTAAAGCACATCCCACTTTGACCTTGAAGCTTTTAATTAAATTTATGGTTCGATGAAGGTGCCTGCAAACTTCGAAGCTTACGGTAAGATAATCCGAGCCGCCTTTGACAAAGGATTCCACAAAAGAGTCTGGGTTTTCAATCATAAGATGAACGTCTAAAGGAAGATTGGTACAACGGTTTATGGCTTCAACGATCATGGGACCGAAGGTAATGTTAGGCACAAAATGTCCATCCATTACATCCAGATGAAGCAGGTCCACCTTACACTTTTCCACCCGTTTGATTTCTCTTTCGATATTTCTGAAATCAGCAGATAAAAGAGACGGTGCCACTTTTACCATCTGTCACCTCATGAAAAAAGTAGTTGGTTTATCGTTGGCGAAGCCCCGACGGGCACGTCCGTGCTCGTATCGAAACTCGGCAATCGAAGCTCACTGCTCGAAAAAAACTGAGTTCCCAAGACCTGCTTCGAGCATCGAGACCGTGGAACGAGCCTCGAAAGCATTTTTCGTGTCTGTCGGGTTCCCAGACCAAACAGGGAACCGTGAGCTTTCCGCCAGGTCAGGGACCTGGCGGGCACAAGGTAGGCATCTCTCATTCAGTGGCAGAAACCTCCAAATTGATCTTGGATCCCCTTTCAATTCTTTTGCCCGGTTGGGGATATTGCTTCAATATCGTCCCGGGGAGAAAATCATTTTTTACCTTCAATTTTGTCTTTCCCAGTTGAAGTCCGATCTCCCGAAGGATCTTCTTGCTCTCATCTAAGTTCATCCCCAAAAGATCAGGCACCACAACTGTATCCGGCTTTATCCCCAAACTCACCCTCAAATTTACGGACATTCCAAACGGAACGGAAGTTTCAGATGAAGGTGTGCTGGCGATCACCACATCCCTGGGGAAGGAATCAGATGGAGTCCAGCTAACCTCTCCCAGTTCCAATCCCTCATGAACCAACAAAAGCTCCGCCTGTCTTATGGAGATACCTTTAAGTTTAGGCATCAGAACCATCTTTCCACCTTTGCTCACCGTTATCCTTACAAACCTCCCTTCTCTGACCCTGGTATTAGGATGAGGGATTTGAGAAAGGATAGTCCCCGGAGGCTTGGTAGGATCATACACCTCCGCCAGTACCTGAAGGTCTAAACCTTTCCTTTTTAAGATAGACTCTGCCTCTTTTAAACTTAAATCCGTTAAGTCTGGAACCGCACGCGCTTCTCCCCAGTGGACAGCAATAGGCATAATCACGCGGTCAGCCAGAAGCAACAAAAGAAAAAGGGCTGCAACCGTCCCCAAAAGCAAGAGAGGATATTTTATTAGTTTACTTCTCCAGATGAAAACAAATACACTGTTCAGCTTTGTCTTTTTTGTCTTCTCCATTGATACTTTCTAAAGTTGAGTTCACAGTTTTTGTGTGCAAGCTAAAATACAAGATTTTCCCTAAAAATCCAGTTAAAAATCTCATTCTTCAGCGGGGCTATATTTTTTCTAATCTACAGGCAAAGCTTCCATCCATCTTATGAACATGGGGCAATGTCCGAACCATACCATTCTGATCCACCACCTCCGGATCTACGAAATGAGAGCCCTCTGCCAGTAGGAAATCTTTCCTTTGCTTTAAAAATTTTTCAATCACCTGCTCATTTTCTTCAGACGTGATGGTGCAGGTGCTATAAACTAAAACTCCTCCTCTTTTCAAAAATTTTGCCGCATTTGACAAAATTTCTGTCTGAAGCTTCTGCAATCGCAAAGGATCCTCCTTTTGTTTTCTCCAGCGAGCGTCCGAGTTTCGTCCTAAGGTTCCTAAGGCAGAGCAAGGGGCATCAATCAAAATCCTGTCCACAGGATGGCAGGAAAAATTTTTAGCATCGGCACAGCATAAAGCTACAGAGCGCACTCCCAACCTCTGGCAATTGTCTCTCACAATTTCAAGCTTTTTTGCACTTATATCCACCGCCAGCACCAGCCCCTGATCCAACATTTTTTCTGCAACGTAAGTGCTCTTTCCTCCCGGGGCGGCACATAGATCTACTATATACTCACCCGGTTGAGGATCCAAAAGCTTTACCGGAAATCCGGCGCTTTCATCCTGAAAATAGATCAGCCCCTTTTGTAAGGGAGCAAAACGGTCCAGATCCACTTTGGATTCAATTGAATAAAAATCCTTACCGAATTTGCCCGGCTTGAATTTGATCTTTTCCCGCTTGAATGTTTCCTCCAGCCCATTCTGGTCTATCTTCAACCAGTTCATCCGGCAACAAAGGCGCGGTCTTTGGTTGAAAGCCTGACACAGCTTGATGGTCTGTTCTTCTCCGAAAATCCTCAGCCACTGCTTGACCATCCAGCTGGGAAAAGAATAGAACAGAGCGATATTCTCAACCCTATCCTTCTCCCATGAGGGAAAACTTACCTGGCTTTTATTTCTTAAATAGCTTCTCAAAACAGCGTTGACCAGAGCTACCGTCCCTTTATGCCCGAACTTTTTAGCCAGTTTTACCGACTCATCCACAGCCGCACTCTCCGGAACCTTTTCCAGAAAATCTATCTGATAGACCCCCATTCTCAATATGTTTCGTATCCATGGAGTCAACTCCTCCAGCTTTCTTTCCAGGAACAGACCTAAAATATAGTCCAGCCTCCTTCTCATTTTGGTGGTCCCAAAAACCAGTTCGCTTATAAATCTTCGATCCAGAGAAGATAGATACAGATTCCGGGAGAAAGACTGAACGGCTTGGTTGGCAAAGGTGTCCTTGATCTCTATGTCATACAAAATTCTTAAAGCGATCTCTCTGGGATTTGTGCTCTGTGTTTTTGCCACTCTCTTAAGAAAACTCAACTGTAGGGATCAAATTTGCTTAAGGTTTCTTTTGAAAAATTCAGGTTAAGATAAAGTTTTTAGCTAAAGTACTTCCATCGGAGCTATGATCTGTTTATTCTTCATGATAAAAAGTCCTGTTCTTTTGAAAAGCAAGCCTGCTACTTTCTTTTCCTCAAAACCAAATCCATACACCAAAACTTCCTCTGGTCGGGCGTAACCATCACCTCCCAGCCCCAGATGCATTTTAAGAACAACCTGATCATCGAAATGCTCACACTCTAATTTCAGAATTTGTCTTCTTATATCAATTTCCTTAACCTGTTGCTTGGAAGTTCTTTTCACCCACAAATTCTTTTCATCCAGGATGGATTCAATCAGCTTCTCTGTTTGATCCAAGAGGATTTTCAGCCTTACCTCGTAGGAAGCTAAATTTATGATGGAGCTTAAGGAGTCTGATTTGCCCAAAATCGGTTTGCCTTCTAAAAACTTAAATCCCGATGGCAAAGCTCGGTTTAAGCGATCAAGGACAAAAGAAGTGTAGGGTTCGGTAAGCTGTATGTCCAGATACTCCACGTCAGAGATAAATCCTAAAGGAAGAGGAGGACTGAAGGCGACCTTCTGGTGAGGATGAAATCCTTCCGAATATGCGATGGGAATTCCCGATCTGCGGATGGTGCGCTCAAGGGTGCGTCCCACATCCAGATGAGAAGTAAATCTGACCTCCTCAGATTTGCTCCATTTCAGCCTCACCCGACTGCGCACTACGGTCAGTGCCGGCGATAGTGGTTTTCTCTTCTTCTTACGACCATAGGAGGAAAGAGGGGTCGTAGAAGATTCCTCGGATGGGGCAAGCACTTTTTGCAATCCCTCCTGAGGAATAAAATCGCTTACTTTCACCTCGCCGGGGAAAGACTTTTCTTGGGAACTCACACTCGAAGGATATTTTCTCTCTGTAACAGATTCCTCATGAAAAGCATAAGCCCGATTTCTCTCCTTCTTCAAATATTCCTTTCTGATTCCTTTGTCAATATGATCCCAGGGAAGAGGCAGGTCAGGGTCTTTTTCCTCAGCGTAGGAATGTGGATCGATTCCTTGCTCAGTAAATGCCTCTCTCCAGAGCTGATAATTGAAATGTTCTGTCCAGCTATCCAGCTTTGCCCCCTTCTTCCACGCCGAGAAAATAACAGAAGAGATTCGCCGATCTCCCCGACCCAAAATTCCCTCAAGATAGGAAACCTGTGGATCCCTGAATTTCAGATGTAGGTTCCCTCGTCTGCAATTAGTTTTCAGATAACGAATCTTTCTCTGCAAGCTATCGGCATCCTCCAGCTTTTCCCATTGAAAAGGGGTATGAGGCTTGGGGACAAAGGGTGATATGGTCACATTCAGATTTTTCCCTCTGCTTGTCTCTTTCCCTATTCTCAAAATCTTTCTCAGCAAATCCACTATTCCCTTTAAATCCTCCTCTTTTTCTGTGGGCAACCCGATCATAAAATAGAGTTTGATCAGATTCCATCCTGAAGAGAAGGCAACCTTAGCGGTATTCAAAAGATCCTGCTCATTTAGGCTTTTACCGATAACGTTTCTAAGCCTGGGAGTGCCTGCCTCCGGAGCAAAGGTCAAGCCCGGCTTTTTTATCTGAGCTAAAAGCCGTGCCAACTCTAAGGAAAAGGTGTCCGGTCTGAGCGAAGGAAGTGAGATAGAAACCCTTTTCGAATAAAATCTCTTTGCAAGTGTTTTGGTCAATTCAGAAAGTTCAGAATAGTCGGTGGTGGAAAGCGAGAGAAGAGAGATAGCATCCCATCCGGAGTTGGCGATACCAGACTCAGCCTGTTTGACTATCGCCTCTACCGTTCTTTCTCGTTTGGGATGATACGCTATGGTTGCCGCACAGAAACGGCACTTTCGGGGACAGCCCCGCATGATCTCTATGGTTAAACGGTCATGGATTGTCTCCAGAAAGGGAACTATAGGAGCAGAAGGATAATACTCGTTTTTTAGTTGAGGCAGGGTTCTCACCTTAATCTTTTCAGGAACATCCGGCAACTTCGGCACGATCTTTTCAAATTTATTTTCCGCGTTATATTTGACTTCGTAAAGCTGGGGAACGTAAACACCGGGTATTTTGGAGAGTTCATGGAGGAGCTCTTGTTTGTTCGTTTTATCTTTCTTCCCTTGCTGGATTGCCTCCAAGATTTCGCTTACCATCTCCTCTGCATCACCCAAGGCGAATAGATCGAAAAATTCTGCCATAGGTTCTGGATTCATAGCAGAAGGTCCGCCGGCAATAATCAAAGGAAACCCCTCGTCTCTTTGAGACGACCATACTGGTATCTCAGCCAAGTCCAGCATGTTGAGGACGGTGGCATAGTTGAGTTCATAGGTTAAGGAGAATCCTACAATATCAAATTCTTTTAAGGGGGTGTGAGTTTCTAAGGAGAAAAGTGAGATGCTTTCTTTTCTCATAATCTCCTCGGCATCCACCCAGGGAGCGAAGACCCTTTCCGCCACCCAATCAGGTCTTCGATTGATTATGTGATAGAGTATAGCAAAGCCCAGATAGGACATTCCGATCTCATACACATCCGGAAAGGCTAAAGCCACTTTGAGCTTTCCCTGATGATCTTTTTTTATAGCTCCCAGCTCGTTCCCGACATATCTTCCCGGCTTCATCACAAGGGGAAGCAAATTTTTTTTTATCTTTTCTGAAAGTTGATGCATCATGGTTTTTCTTTTCGCCCCGCCTGAAGTGGGGCGGCTACCGCTGAAACAGTGTAGTTCTGACGACATTCACCTACAGCTATTAATATAAACAAAAATACCAAAAAACCAAAAGATGTTGGAGGAAATTGTGGGAAAGTCGCAGGGTGGAGTATAAAAACACAATGGTGAATGCCGACGCCCCTCCTCTTTAAGAAAAATGCAGGGACAGGGTTTGTCCCTGTCCACAAATGTGAAGGACAAGCACAAGGCTTGTCCCTACGATTTCAAATTCTCTCGTTAGCCACGGACGCCCTCGTCCGTGACGCTTTATGGTAAGGGATTCATCCTGATTCCGCCTTTGGCGGGAGAACGGACAAGATGTCCGTTACCAACGAAAGGTTCACCTAAAGGTGAACACTCCAAATTCTCCTTCAGGAGGTTTTAAAGCTTAAAATCAAGTTCGCACACCGCCAAAGGCGCGGTGCACTCCTTAAAGCTTCCTTGCCACCTCCTCTGCCACAACCGTGGTGGTGGATGTGCCTCCCATATCGTAAGTTCTCACCTTTCCTTCTTTGATCACCTCAGCAATGGCAGACTCCAGACGCGAGGCTTTTTCAGTCTCTCCTAACCAGTCTAACATCAACTTCACGCTCAGAAGTGTCGCCATGGGATTGACCTTGTTCATCCCTGTATATTTGGGAGCAGAGCCATGAGTGGGCTCGAAGAGGGCATAATTATCCCCAATGTTTCCGGAACAGGCAAAGCCCAATCCTCCCACCAGTTGGGCAGAAAGATCAGATACTATATCACCGAACATGTTGGAGGTAACCAGCACATCGTAATCTTCAGGATTTTTGATCAGCCACATGCACATGGCATCGATATTGGTCTCCCACAAAGGGATCTCCGGATATTCTTTGGCAACCTTTCTTGCCTCCCTGACCATCAGACCGGAGGTCTCCCTTATCACGTTGGGTTTCTCCACCACGGTGACCGATCTTCTTTTATGTCTTCTGGCATACCCAAAAGCATCCCGAACGATGTTCTGACAAGCCTTCCGGGTGTTCACCCGCAAACTTACCGCAATATCTCCAAGTGGAATATTTTCGAATTTCTTCATCCGCTCATTATGTTTACAAACCACCGACATCACCTCCGAAGGAAGGGGATGAAACTCCACACCAGCGTAAAGATCTTCGGTGTTTTCTCTGAACACCACTAAATCTACGTTATCTCGATAATTCAAAGGATTGCCCGCATAAGCTTTGCAGGGTCTGAGATTGGTTCGGAGGTTAAATAGCTGGCGAAGTTTCACGATAGGGCTAAAATAGACATATCCTTTGTCTTTGAGAGCAGGATCTATCTCTGATTCTGCTTCCTCCTTGGGTTTGGAGGTGATGGCACCAAAAAGGCAGCAGTCAGTATTTTTCAAAAGCTGGATGGTCCTCTCCGGCAAGGCATCTCCTTCCTTGCACCAGAACTCCCAGCCAATATCGCCGGGGATATATTCTGCACCCAACTTTATCTTCTCCAAAACTATCTTAGCCGCATTCAAAACATCCTTTCCTATTCCATCTCCGGGAAGCCAGGCGATCTTGTATTTTGCCATAAAAGATTTCCTCCTTATGATTATGATCAATAGTTATTGACAAAATTGATGGAGTGTTCACCTTTAGGGATTGTCGAAAAACCAATGGGACGCCATCGTATCATTCTGACCCCGCTAAAGGCGGGGGAAGAATCTAAGAATTTCAAAAAGTTATCAGGATGAGATTCTTCGCCCCGCCTTCGACGGTTCTCAGGATGGGAATAATGTCCAAAAAGTATTGCTAAAATTGTAGTTAAGCTGTTTA
>CAZOJT010000026.1:0-36315 GCA_964580215.1 uncultured Ignavibacteria bacterium
CCCGCATTTTGCGGGACGCATTTGAAACTTGGAAAATCCCCCTAAATCCCCCTTTGCTAAAGGGGGATGCGTATGCATTCATACGAATTTCAAGTCAAGCCCAAAACAGGTGTGGGAGAAAAAATCAATGCGAAGCTCGTATGAGTGCATACGCACATTCATACGAATAATAAGATGTAAACTGTTTCCTGCTCCTCTTAGTAATTAACCTTCCCGTTTTAATAATCTCGACCAATTTTAGATTAAGTGGATTGAGTCAACGGACTCGTCCTGAAGGCTTGGTCTGAAGGATTAAACGGATGCAACGGATATAATCTGTTTAATCCGCTCCATCCGCTGACTAATCCGCTGCTTCCGTTGACCAATTCGCTCCATCCGTTGACAGACAATAATATAGGTCGGGTAGCTCGCCACCCGACCTATATTTCTGTGTATTCTTTAAGTTCTTGAGCTTTTGCCTCTTTGTTTTTCTGTAAATGGCGGGTGTCCGCAGGATCCAGTCTGGATCCTAGGAAAGAACACCCACTTTAAACAAGTTCGTGAATCATCATACCCAGTCTATGAACATTCTGGTGCAGGTCCCTCTTTGTAAAGGTAATTGATTAGATAAAGTATATCTGCTAAATCTATTGTGCCGTCACAATTAGCATCTCCAGCCCCCAGGGGCTCAGGGGCAGGACCACCTTTATAAAGATAATTTATCAAAAGAAGCACATCCTCCAGATCTATAATTCCATCTCCATTCGCGTCGCCGACAATATAGCCCGAGACTTCAACCTCTTGCTGATAATAGAGATAGTTATGTTTGGTGACAGTTACCAACATGGTTCCCTCTGTAGATGGGGATGGATCAAAGGTGACGTCTCCACTGGAATTGGTGTATCCGGTCAGATAGACTTCATCTCCTTTCCATAAACAAACATAAGCCTGGTTTACAGGAACACGGGTGGTTGCATCCTCAACATGGACCGAAAAGGACGAAGTTCCTGGTGGAAGTGTAGAGGGGTGAGTCACGGCGAAACTTTCCGGCTGATCAGTCCAGATGGGCATCTCCGGCTCACCTAAGAGGTTAAAGGTCCATTCACAATGTTTCTTAAGATTCGCATCCGGCGAACCGGTACTAAAATGATGCTTGCAGTCCACAAGGGTTTGACCCAGGTTATATTTATTGCGGCTGAACAGCCCAATCCACCACTCCTTGTCCAGCTTGCCTGATAGCTCTTCTGGATAACCGACATATGCCCAGCCATGTCTTGTGTTACCGGTAAAAGCTACGCCAGCCTGATATGGATTGCGAATGACAAAATATTCGGATATGCAGTCGTTGTAATCCATTTTATTGGGCTCACAACCAAGCGAGACGACTATAGACATTTTATTATTATTCACTAAACTACTTACGTCACCTCGGTCAATGTCCCAATAGTGATTAATCCAGCCTGTGCCCATAGAAGTCTCACCGGAGTGGTCTGCATGATTCACCAGGTTTTGGCCGGAATTGAGGGCATTGATAGTCTCTGTTCTATGGTTGTGTGGTGGATACGGGTCACTATCATATACTTTGGTCACTGTGAACCGTGAAGGAATATAGTTGTCAATAGTCTCCTTCAGATCTTCAGCATGTGTTAAACCGTCGAGATCCATTCCTACAAGCAGTGCTTTTAAAAGATAATCAGAAAGCGGCGGGTCTTTTTCGTATTTCAGAACCTTATCTACAAATGTGGTAACCTCTGATGTGCTTCCCACAGAAACCCTCCCTACAAAAACCTCATGAGTCCAGTCATCATCAAAGTCAGAGTAATATTGGTCACTGGGAGTGTTTTGCTGATAGTAGGTTGTGTACTGGAAGGGGACAGTTCCGTTCTCGCCTCCTATGAGAAAGTAGGTCGTTCCCCAGGTTGAATTGGCATCAATGATGAAGTTACGAATCTTCTGCTGGTCGGTGGATCCGCTGTAGTTTGCGTAAATCCAGTTGGTGGTGATGACCGTATCTTTCACTCCCTTCTGAGTGTGCCACTCAACCAGTGGTTGAAAGTATGAATCATAGGAGGTGGAAGTAATGATCACGTGATCAAAGGGTCCATCCGAGAGATCTTTCGAGTTGCTCATCTTAAAAGATGTCATTAACTGGACATCCTCAGGATTGTTCACCATATCCTTGACCATCTGCTGGTAAGTCCTTCTCCCCTTCTCGGAAATATTTGGTGAGAGATAGTCACCACACTCATATCCACCCACACCCTCGATAACCAGGGTAATGGAGGTGTAAAGCGTAAGTTTCTTTTCAGCGGGAATATATTGCAAGGGATAAAGCTGAATAACGGCTATCCCTTGACCGGCTAAATCACTTTGGTGAACAAATTCCACTACCTCTGACGGATATGGCTGGCTGGACGAGTAAGTCTTTTGGTCTGGCTGGACGAAATCCGCATCTCCATCTGAGAGCCCTATTCTTATCGGTGGCTGAGCAGGAAAGATATTGAACTCGCCAAGAATTCCCTCGCTTTTCGTATCTGCAATCCGCACACCCTTTACTTCCATTCCAGACGGTAGGGCTATTTTTATCTCCTTTGATGGCAGCATTGGTTTTCCCAGTTCCGCCAGTTGACCGCCGTCTTTCAGCCTTATTAAGTCGTATCCCATGATCTTATGAAATGAAAGCGCATCTTGGGAGAACTCAGCGGTATAGCTGACTCTGTAGCTATTGTCTGAGAAGATGGGGTTGGCAAAACAAAGGATGGATATTGCAGTGAGCAATACGGTAACCAGTTTCGATTTGGTCATCTTCCTCTCCTTATCTTTGAATTAGAGGTTGACAAAAAACAACAAGACAAAAAAAGTCTCATTTTATTCTTGTATGTTTATACGCACAAAACCTGTTCATTTGAGAAACTTTCCACACTCTTTAGTAATCGGGAAATTTCGGAAACAATAAGTCACCGATCTCTGTGGAGCAAGTCCTGTAGTGAAGCAAAAAGAGTTCCTTCTTTCAAGCCAACGTTAACACAAACCAATAATGCCACCTACTTTTAATTTATCAATAATTCTCAGTTTGTCAACAGTTTTTTGGGGGAACTCTGAAAAAAAGAGTCATTTTTGTCCACAGGAGCGCCCGTACGGGCATACCGCAGGATCCATAGGAGCTGAGGTCCTGACACAATACAAAGAGTAAAAAGTAAACGGAAACTTTTTTACCTCTCCCCCTCTCCCCATTTGCGGGTCGACTTCGCTCCCTTCGACCTTGCTCAGGGACAGTGAGCAAAGTTGAACTGTCACCGTCCTGAGCTTGTCGAAGGATGGAGAGGGGGACAAAAGGGGGTGAGGTTCGCAGGTCCACAGGATCCATAGGAACTGAGGTCTTGACACAACACAAAAAACTGCGGGCTTTTCTTCTTTGAAGAATCATTCTGTTAAGCCTCTTATCACCTAATATGAGAATGCAGTGCTCTCTTTCACAACAGAAGCAAGAAGATTTTGCTTGACAATCACTGATTTTTATTATATTATATTATAAGTACTAAGTACATAGCATAAGGACTTCGTAGTGTTGGTTTGAAGTTTAAGGCTTCAAGTTTGAGAGACTGCGGAAGAAGTGCTGTAACCACTTTAATCGGCGAGAAGAAACTGTACCAGGGACAGCCGTTGTGACTCTGATCCTTAAAGTTAGCCCAGGTCACCTAGTACTGAACGCTCGGTGCGAAGCAAATCCTGCGGTGTCTACAAAAACTTCTTCATGAAACAGTCTTTCGTCTGAGCCCTTGAAGCTTACTCTTTTCACCGGGGATCGGTATGCTGATGGTGGAGGTTAAAATGAAGGTACCCCTTAACTTAAAGGATCGAGACTCTCCCTGGCGAAATTCAGGATGAGAAGAGATTAGGTGAAACCCAGATTGAACGGGGCTGTTTTTTCTAAAGCTATTTTCTGTCATTTAACTCTGCCTTCACTGCGGAGGTATGCAAAGGAGGATTCAAATGAAAAACTTGATTAAATGCAGTTTTATCTTTGTGCTTTTCCTGTTTTTCTGTGGTGCCACATTGGCTCAGCAGAGTGTGTTAGGGGGGGAAGGGACTGCGGCTACCAAGGAACAGACGCCTCGGAGCACCAAGATACTCAAAGCACTGCCGGATGGTGATCAGCCTGCGATTGCCCAACCCAAATCCACGTCACTGCCAAAAGGCACTGTGAGTGATAAAGTTCTGGAGCAAGCCCCGAAAGCCCCAGTTACTTACGTCCCTGTTTGGAAAGGATTGGATAAACTTAGCTTCTCCGATAAGCAGAACGCTCTGATCCAACTGGAAGTTCCACCCGACTTGTCTGCGATACTGCTCAAACAGGTGGAGGAGATAGAAGAACTGTGGAAAAGCGGGAACTTTGAACAGGCAATAGAACGCCTGCGCAGTTTGGAGGAATCAGGGGGTCTGGGTAATATCGCGGTTGGCATAAGTTGGAAGGTGCCCATAATGGCTTCAGAACCTAAGTGGGGCACAGACGTCCGAATAGGGCTCAGGGAGTGGATCGTAAAACCATGTTTGGATTTTCATGACGATACCGGAAACCTGTTTGCTGTGCTAAAACGCGGCGACGATGATCCTCGCTTCACGGTAAATATCTCCACCGACGGCGGCCAGACCTGGCAAGAAACTTTTACTTACAATGGTTCTTACGAAATTATTGATCTATACGCTGCAGTCGTTGCTGACTATCTTTATGTGGGATATGTTTATGCTCAAGCTCCGGATCGGGCCCGTATCAGGCGATTCTTTACCAGCAATGGCGAAGTGGACAATGTCTATTCCTTTCAGGTGGTCTTTGATAAAAACATAGACATCAACGAGATCGCCGTAACCAGCAACGCAGATCAGAACGACAGTCGGATTTATTATTTTGCTATTCTGACGGATAATTCTTTGGTCTTCTGCTGGGACGATGAAGAAGGCCTTAGCTGGCAAGAAGAGGCAACCGGAATTAGCAATGCAGACCGTGGGCTGGATGCCTGCTGGAACCAAGACTGGACTGAATATGCTATTTGGGTCTCGTTTGTTGATACCTATGATCAGGTTCATGCTGCGCGGAGAGGGGGAGGTGTATGGGAAGATATCCTGCTCTGGAGTAACCTGAGAAACGTGACATCTGTAGGCGCCTATGAAGATCGCATCATAATTGTATACGAATACACCGACCATGACATTAGATACCAGGTCTCCTATAATGGTGGCGACAACTGGCATCTTGGTGCGATTGCCTATTCCGCAGAGGAGCCGCCATATTTCCACGAAGCTCATGTGACAGGACGCAGAGGCGGTGGATTTACTGTCGTCTATCATGAAGAAGTGGGGGGGGAACCTGATACTTGCTGGTATAGGCACCGGGACTATGGTACCGGTCCCGGCACAGCCGCGTGGTCTGCCCCTGAGCATTATAATGAGGTCGACGTTTGGACTGGTTGGTCTATGGCTCTAGAATGGATTCCACCGTTCGATCCCTACTGTCATGCCTACGGTTCAATCTGGGTTGACGGAGTTGAGCGGGGAGCCTACTTTGATCGGATGGGCCAGATGCTGCCTGGCGACGTTAATAGGGACGGGGTAGTAGACCTTGGGGATGTGCTTCATCTGATAAGCTATCTGTATAAAGCCGGTCCTCCTCCTGATCCTTTATGGAGCGGTGAAGTTAATTGTGATGGAGTGATTGACCTGGGTGATGTGCTCCATCTCATCGGTTATCTATACAAGGGTGGACTGCCACCGAACTGTTGTTAGCCAAAAAAATATTCACTTGTCAGAGACCCGGCCGAATCTCTAAGTCAGGGGTTCGGCCTTGTGGTGAGCCCTTCAACTTCGCTCAGGATAAACGAAACCGAACCGCTGTTTCTTTATCCTTTTACCGACTTGCTTGTTAAGCCAAATCTTCTTATCCTCACTAAGTAGCTGTGTTGCATCGGGATTCTGTCCCCGACGGGGGCGTCTGCCCTCCCGTCTGGGAAGTAAAGAATCTAATAAATTCAACATGTTACAAATGCGTATGCACTCATACGAGTTTGAGATTCTTCCCCCGCCAAAGGCGGGGTCAGAATGACATTTTTCGACAGGCTCATACGGTGCATACCGTCGAACTTTGACACTTTTTAAGAAGCCTCTTTGGAAGATGTTGCCTTTTGACAGCCGTGACAAAATTACTTGACACTTTAGGCAAAAAACATACATTTAAAATAGTTTAAGCGCACGAAGGGTAAAAAGCCAAAACTTTCTGCTTCAATTGTTTACTTTCATCCGCTTGGCTTTTGTCATCATTTGATTAGATGAGATTGTTCTCGATCCTGTCAGGGGGACGATAAAAGCGAATAATTAAGTCTACAGTCCGATCGAAATCAGACGATACACCTTTTACGAAGGAGTCACAAAGATGAAACCCAAAAGGGCAGCTTTTAGTCTGTTTATTTGTTTTCTTTTTTCTTTTTGTCTTTTTTCTCCCAATGTTGTGTCCGAATCTGGATCCATAGGACAGGCGGGTGCCCCAAATCAAAGACCTGAGGGAATCGAGTTGGGAGTTTATGATCCCGCTTATGTTCAAGGTTCAGGTTCAGATCTTCAAGGCGATTCCGCTGACGTATTGGTTGTGTATACCACTGCTTATCCGGGAAGCAAAGATTTTCTGGTAACTGTCCTTTTGAAAACCCCGAAAACCATAGCCGGCTTCGATTTCGAAATCATCATCACTCCGCCGGATTTAGCTGATTTTTCCACTGTGCGGATATACGTTGACAGTATGGACACCTGTCCGGCACCAGAGGATACCTGCTGGTACTTTTTTCCAATAAGAGAATGTTTGGTCGTTCCCGGGGCGGTGATAGAGGACTGGACTTTCTTTGAGGCTCATGGAGCGCATGGAGACACTACCCTACCTGACTGTGATATCCTCCGGTTGTTTGGGTTAGCCTTTTTGGGGACGTTCATCCCCCCTCAACCCAGTTACGTTACCCTTTTTGAATTTGGTGTGGACGTTCCATGTGTACCTGATTCCTTGACTAATAGAAACGTGACGTTTGATATAACCGGGCACCTCTCTGATCCATTTGGAGAGACGGTGCCTCTGCGGGCTCATCCCGGCGAGCTGACCATTTGGTGGAGCGTTCCCGGAGACGCAAGCAATGACAGTCTGGTGGACTTGGGAGACGTTCTTTTTCTTATCAATTATCTGTATAAGAACGGTCCTGATCCATGTGTGATGGAGGCGGCAGATCCAGATGCTGATTGTAAGGTGGATCTGGGAGACGTGTTGTATCTGATCAATTTTCTTTACCGGGAAGGTTCACCGCCTGAGCCGGGGTGTGCCCACTGAAGTGGATTTTTAAGTTTCCCTCCTCTTTCCCCTAAAGAAATCTCGTCCTCTTAGGGGATACAAAGTTGTAAGAACGAAACCCGGGCTTCAGCCCTCCTTCTTTTTTTGCATCCAAATTGGGACAAGTCTCGCCCGTACGTCGCCGGAGAAAAAACGGAGAGTTTGAAAAATCTCATTTTTTTTGTTGACAAGCCAAAGCGATTTGTTATATTAATATTGTAAGCTTAACACTCACTATCAAACATCTGCTAAAAGCTTCTGAGGACAGGTGTGTGAAACATATTATAGGAGAGACTCTCACTTAGGCACTGTTAACCAGGAGGTTAGAAATGAAACGAAATTTGCTGATTTTAGCCTGGACAGTTTTCGGTGTGATATTCTTCTCCAGTCTGAGCGTTGCTCAGTGTCCTGAGGATACGGTTGATCGAGGTGAATGTGATACTCTGTATGTGGAAATCTATCCGGGAGACCAGGAATTTTATCCGCCCGGGCCTCATTTTGCGCGTTTTCCCATCTATGTAACCCATGATGTTCCGGATCCGTATATAGATTCCATTCAGGGCTTCGTGATTTCTCTATGCTATACCCACAGCAATTCTTCCAAGTATTGCAGTTTGAGTGGCTACTGGAATAATATCAATCTTTATCCCCAAGCCGATCTTGATCGAAGCATCTTCCGTCATTTTGTAGAAGGACAGGATACCCTCATACACAACTGGATGATGGATCTTTCCCAGAAGCAGAATGGAGAGGATTGGGATACCAAGATTCTGGATCTGGGAGATGAGGTCTCTCATTTCTGGCTCACCATGGTTCCCACCGGCATGGGGGACCAGAGGTTCTGGGGAGGGAGTCGGGTTCTTCTGGTAACCATGACCTTCTGGATGGAGGACACCATGACCGTATGTGTAGATACCTGTTTCTGGCCTCCCTCGGATCGTCTTGCATTTGCCAGATCTGATGCGGTACCTTATGTTCCCAGACACCTCATGCCGATATGCGAGTATGTTGGTTGGCAATGGCCACCACCTGTATGGTTTTCCGGGTGTCCTGTGGATGAGACCCACAATACGAACGGAATGTTTGCCAGCACAGAGTTCGAGGTAGTGGCTTCTGATGGAATTATTGTTTCAGTCGCATCAGATTTTGTTGGTGAAGGAGTGGACAACGTAGAGCTTTCCAACGTGTTCGGGCTTTACACTCCACAAGTGACCGGAAACGTGGTTTACGAGGTAACAGATCACTGTCAGGAGGGGGGCACCATTACCATCACCGCCTGGGACGATCTCGGACAGACGGGTGATTGTGATTTCGATGTCATACTTTTCAACCATCCCCCTGTCCTGAATTTGCCGGATACCTGGTTTGCCCTTGCCGATTATACAATGGGGTTACAGGTGTCTGCTGATGATCCGGATTACGACCCGGTAGCAACAATTGTGCTAAACGCATTATGGTATGAGGAGGATTCTTTGCAGGCTCCGACAAATTCCCCTTCCTACGATGGTGGAAATCCGGGACTTTTCACCTGGGTGCCGGCTGAAGCTGACACCGGGACCTGGATCGGCTCATTTTCAGCCACCGATGTTTGTGATGCGGTGGATACTCATCGGGTGACCATTTTGGTAGGAACTCTGTTCTGTGGTGATTGCTTTGAAGATGCCGTAATCGACCTGGGTGATTTGGTGTATCTAGTAAGTTACCTATACAAAGCAGGGCATCCTCCAGAGCCAGTATGCAAGGCTGATACCGATTGTGATGGTGTGGTGGATATTGGCGATGTGCTTTATCTGATCAACTATCTATATAGATTTGGTCCTGCACCTTGCTTTGAATGTTGTGCGGGCCTCCCCCCAAGAACGTTCTCAAAACCAGATTCACCTAATTGATCCCGGTATCTCATTAATTTCATACCAAAATAACCTATGAATCGTCCCACTGCCAGATTATTGGTGGTGGGACGTTTTTTTGTTTGCTTGATGGGAAAATTTGTATATTTTTTACCACAACAGACGGAGTGTAAAACTTTTGGAACTTGGTTTATTAAACAGCCGTTTTTGTGTGCCCGCCAGGTCCCCTGACCTGGCGGAAAAATCCCTGTTTTGTTTTGTCAGACTTTTGCCCGTCGGGTCAGGGACCCGACGGGCACAGGGTGAGTTGGTTTGTGGGTTGATATTGGTACGAATCCGCTAACTTTATTTGGCAAAGCTTTATTTTGGATAAATCTGAGGCTTTGCATTTGATGGCAATAAAGTGAGGAGGTAGCTTTGGAGAATATCACCAAGGTTCTTTTTGACATTTTGATAATGTTTGCGGCTGCCAAGATCATGGTCGAGATCTTTGAAAGGATCAAACAGCCGGCGGTGATCGGGGAGATTCTGGCAGGGATGCTTTTGGGACCTTTTGTCTTCGGTTTGATCCATCCCTCCCATGTGGAAACGTTTCACGTTTATCAGGTTTTTGCAGAGATCGGGGTGATCATACTTTTGTTTAGCATCGGGCTACAGATCAGAGTGGAT
Organism: uncultured Ignavibacteria bacterium; assembly: GCA_964580215.1. GTDB lineage: Bacteria > Zixibacteria > MSB-5A5 > MSB-5A5 > SM1-73 > SM23-73-3. Next base: position 9,859 of record CAZOJT010000026.1, read on the forward strand.
GATATACTGAGGGTGGGACGGACTTCATCCATGGTGGCGATTCTGGGGGTGATATTGCCTTTCTTCTTCGGATATCTTTACACCCTCACCGTGGAGCACAGCACAGTCGAGGCCATGTTTATCGGAGCGGCTATGGTGGCTACCTCTGTGGGCATAACTGCCCGGGTGTTTGCTGATCTGGGAATTTTGGACTCCCGGGTGGCTAAGGTAATACTGGGAGCGGCGGTGATCGACGACATATTAGGACTTTTGGTTCTAGCGGTGGTTACCGGGGTGGGCAAGGGAGCCATCTCCTATGTGAAGATAACACTGGTTACCTTAGAAGCGGCAGGATTCATCTTCTTCCTTATTATAATAGGGAAGAGGTTGATCTATCGGATGGCTCCCACCCTGAATTTTTTCAAAAGCAAGAACGCACCCTTCGCCTTGGCACTGCTCTTCTGCCTGGGTCTTTCTGCGGTGGCAAGTTATATCGATTTAGCCGCCATCGTGGGTGCTTTCATGGCGGGCATGGTGCTGGCTGAGTTGAATGCGCAATTTCGCTTCTCTGCCAAATTTGAATCCCTATACGATTTTTTAGTTCCCTTTTTCTTCGTGGTGATGGGAACACAGGTGGATCTCTCCGTTTTTACCAAATTCAATCTCATCGGAGCAGCACTAATTCTTACCCTCTTTGCCATTTTAGGTAAGCTGATTGGATGCGGATTGGGAGCTTTCAACTTGGGCTGGAAGGAGGCTTCGGTGGTGGGGGTGGGGATGGTGCCGCGGGGTGAGGTGGGAATGATCATCGCCTCCATCGGATTGGGAATGGGGGTCATCTCCTCCGACCTTTATTCTGTTGTGATCTTCATGGTGATCGCCACCACCCTTTTGACCCCTCCGGTTCTGGCGAAGATGATCTCTAAGAAATTTGTGAAGAAGAAAGAAGAGGAGAAAGTGGAAGAACTACCTGTGGATCTGTAAAAGAAGTTTTAGAAATTTTCCTTGAAGATTAAGGAATTATAGCAAAAGAACAAAATAAGTTGACATATTGTCCGCAGGATCCATAGGACATGTCATGTTGAGCGAAGCGAAACATCTCTCTCTATGCTTGCCAGGCTGCGACCCTTCTCGTCTGGCTGGGCGTTACACGCAGACAGGCTCAGGTAGATACGCAGAATGGTGAAAGTCAGATTCTTCCCCCGCCAAAGGCGGGGTCAGAATGACATATAAGAATCATTACTGCTTTTGTATTAAATCTAATAAAGTAATTTCTCAGAGGACTTGGGTTTGGATTTAGAAGAAAAGTTTAAAATGGTATTGATGATTCTGGCGGCGGTGATCGTCTTTGGAACTGTGGGTTACACCATCATAGAAAGATGGTCCCTACTGGATGCTCTGTATATGACTTTGATCACCCTCTCCACCGTAGGATTTGGAGAAGTATACGTCCTTTCGCCTCCCGGAAAGATATTCACCATAATTCTGGTGGTGGTGGGAGTAGTGGGGGTGGCTTATACTCTAAGCGTGGTAGGACAGATGATAGTGGAAGGAGAACTAAAAAAGCTTTTAGGGAGAAAAAAGATGGAAAAAGGTTTGAAGGAATTGACAAATCATTATATCGTGTGTGGATTCGGCAGGGTAGGAAGAAGGGTGGCTCAGGAATTATCTGCTCGCAGAGTCTCCTTTGTGGTTATCGACAACGATCTCCCGAGGATTGAACAGGCAGAGAAAGATGGCTTTCTTTTCGTTCAGGGAGACTCTACCGTTGATCAGACGTTACTTGAGGCGGGGATAGAGAGGGCTAAAGCTCTTATAACTGCAGTTGCCAACGAAGCGGATGGCGTGTTTATCACACTCTCCGCCCGCCAGCTTAATCCCGGTCTTTTCATCACCGCACGAGCGGAGTCGGACGAGGGGAAAAAGAAACTCATGCGGGCTGGCGCCAATAAAGTGATTTCGCCTTATAAGATTGGCGCAATAAGGATGACTCTGACTACTCTCAGACCCAATCTGGTCGATTTCATGAAAGTGATCACCTTTGATAAAGACACCGGATTGACCATTGAGGAGATCGAGATAAAGCCGGGCACACCTCTGGTCGGATCCACCCTCAAGGTGTGTCCTATACGCAAGGAATTCGGGATCATGGTAGTAGGCATAAAGAAAGTAGGCAAAGATGTCTTTTTGAATCCCTCACCCGAGACCAAGATCGAAGCTGGAGACATCCTGATCGTGATCGGAGAGAAAGAGGGATTAGAAAAATTAGAAGAGCTGACCGGCGGCTGAAAAAATCCACAGAAGGGGACAAATTATGTCTGAGTTGCGACGGAACAGAGCCACCAAGGAGTGGGTTATCGTGGCCACAGAAAGAGCCAAAAGACCCCACCAGTTTCTTGTGAAATCTTACAAGGAAAAGCTTCCTCCTTATGATCCGACCTGTCCTTTTTGTCCGGGCAATGAGAAGAAGACCCCACCGGAGGTATATGCACTCAGGAAAAAGGGCTCTTTTCCCGATCAGCCCGGTTGGCGAATAAGAGTAGTGACAAACAAATACCCGGCACTTGATCCAGAAGAGAAGATGGCAAAAATCACCGGCAAATTCTTCAGAACCACATCCGGTGTGGGGAAACATGAAGTGATCATCGAAACTTTCCAGCACAACAAGAGCATCGCCACTCTCAACCTGAAGCAAGTTGAAGAGATTTGTTTGGTTTACCTAAGAAGATATCTGGTCTTAGAAAAAGATAGAAGGTTCAAGTTGATTATAATCTTCAGGAATCATGGGGTCACAGCAGGTACCTCTTTGAGACATCCTCATTCCCAGGTGATAGCTCTTCCTCTGGTACCAGCCAGCATAAGACACCTTCTGGAGGAAGCCATGAGATATTATGATGATCATGGTAGTTGCGTCTTTTGCGATACGATCAGTGAGGAGCTTGCGGCTAAGAAGAGAATAATTCTGCAGAATGAAAGATTTGTAGCTTTTCATCCTTTTGCCTCTCGAACTCCTTTTGAGACCTGGATAGTGCCCAAAAAACATAATGCCTGTTTCGGGAACATTTCCCAAGATGAAGTGAAATCCATGGCAATGGTGCTGAAGCACGTTTTGAAAAAGTTGCATGACAAGTTGGGCGATCCGGATTATAATCTTATAATTCGAACTGCTCCCATCAAAGATGCCTTTGAGGATTATTATCACTGGTATATTCAGATTTTGCCCCGTCTGACCACCCCGGCTGGCTTTGAACTGGGCTCCGGCGTTTACATCAATTCCAGCTTGCCGGAAAAGACCGCCAGATTTATCAAAAAGTGAAAAAACCATAGGGCAGAAGAGTGTTGGGGAAACCCAAAATTTAAGTAAGGCGAAGCGTTTCTTTTGACTCATTTTGATTTTGTTCTGTCTTTCTTTTTGTGTAGCCCCGCCTTTGGCGGGGCACACAGGCATAAAGCCTGTGCTACGCCCTTCATATTATCTGTAGATTGAATATGCCTGCCAGCCATGGGTTGAAGACCTATTCGACACGTTTGGTTTTGTCCGAAAGCCCCCAAATGGGGACATTTCAGACCTACGATCCTCTTTCTTTTTGTGTAGCCCCGCCTTTGGCGGGGCACACAGGCATAAAGCCTGTGCTACGCCCTTCATATTATCTGTAGATTGAATATGCCTGCCAGCCATGGGTTGAAGACCTATTCGACACGTTTGGTTTTGTCCGAAAGCCCCCAAATGGGGACATTTCAGACCTACGATCCTCTTTCTTTTTGTGTAGCCCCGCCTTTGGCGGGGCACACAGGCATAAAGCCTGTGCTACGCCCTTCATATTATCTGTAGATTGAATATGCCTGCCAGCCATGGGTTGAAGACCTATTCGACACGTTTGGTTTTGTCCGAAAGCCCCCAAATGGGGACATTTCAGACCTACGATCCTCTTTCTTTTTGTGTAGCCCCGCCTTTGGCGGGGCACACAGGCATAAAGCCTGTGCTACGCCCTTCATATTATCTGTAGATTGAATATGGGTCGGAGACCTATTCGACAAAAATTGCCAGCACAAAATTTATTTCTCACCAGGCAAGAAAAAATTTAAACTTTTTTGCTCAAGACAACGTAAAGGCAGAAAATAATCATGCCCCTGGAAGGCAGGTAAGCCATCCTAAAGGGCTAAAGATATTTAATCGCTTTGCCGATAATGTGGATGTGTATTTCGAATAAAATAATCTATCAGGTTAAGTATGTTTTTTTAGGAAAATTATAATTATGAAAAAATCCCAAATTCATCGGAATGAGAAAACGTCCCATTCTCTTCCCAGATGTCCATCACACCAGGAGGTAGACTCCACAGGTCGGTTAACTCAAATGAGATCTTGAGAGATGATTGACTATACTGGATTTTATGTTGGTTAGGATTCCCTATAGATTCTTTAGCCGATGATTCCCTACCAAATTCTAAAGATATGACAAAAATTCTGATTTGAGCGGATTGAGCCAGAAAGGTAAGCGTCAAAAATTTTAATTTCAAGAAAATAAAAGATTTTTTCAAAAAATGGCTAACTTTAAATTTTTCAAATTCTTAAAATTCTTCTTGACAAAAATTTGGGGGGGGTTATATTTGTGACCAATTTGACAACTGGGAAGATGGTTACAGCATGGGTTTTTTTAGATATAGGAGTTTAACGTACTTTAGGGCAGAACAAGAAATTGGATTTTGCCCTTCGGGGTGAATCCCACAGGTGGCGGGATGAACCCTTAAGAGAAAGTTAAAAATTTTCGGAGGGGAGAGTTTTAACTTTTCTTTCTCTTTGATTTCCGTGCACTTGACGGAGAAAACAAAAACGGTGAAGTGCATATATACTTGTTTAGTGAAACGAAAGGGGTGATGTGTAAAAATTGATAGCAATAGTTTGGTGGTGAAAAAAGGGAGTTCCTTTTAGGTTGGGACAACTTTAGAGACGCAGATAACGAAAAATCTTTTTTAAGATGAAGGAGGTGAGTCAAAAGAATTCCAAAACAAGAAACAAAAAAAGAAAGCGATGATTTTAGGGCGAGCGAAAAGAGAAAAAATCGCCCTAAAGAATAAAACCTAAAGTAATAAGGAAGGAGGGGACGAAAAAAGATGGAAAAAGAAAAAAAGATAAGAAACTTAAAGACTTTTTTAAATCCATTTTCAGGAGGAGTTTCAAAGATGAAACCTTTCCGAATTACAGTAGTTTTGTTGGCACTTTTGGTCTTGCCTTTGTTTGCGACGCAAGCGCTGGCGGCTGACTTTTTTGTACCCTTGTATGACGTGCCCAACGACTTAGTGGGTGCCAACACTGTCAATCAGCCGGTGATCGGATTCATCCTCGAGCACTTGTCTGGTGAGACTCTGGATAAAGTTACAGTCAGAAGCTATATCCAGCATTTCTATGCTACGGAGAAGGTGAAGCTTTGGAGGGAGGACGGTACGACCCCGGGCTTCCAGGTGGGCGAGGATGATCTATGGAAGACTTATGTCACCAGCGGCATAGAGTTTGACATCAATGATGAGATCACCTTCCTCAGCATAAACAAGGTTCTTCCCACCGATGATGAGGTTTTTTACATCACCCTGGACATCAACACTACCAAGGTCAACGCTAGCCCCGGGGAGTATCATGGAACCGGTCTTGATGTGACGCTGCCGGAAGGATACATCGTTCTCAAGAACGGGGATGCTAATAACAATGATGTGGTCAACCCAGGATGGGTGGGTCCTCCCGAGCCGTCCTATGCCCCCTACACACTGTATTTTGACACCGAGGGACCTGATTTCGATCTGCAGTTCTGCATCGAGGATAACACCTGTTCCACTTATACATACTATGGAAGTGGATGGACCAGGTTACTCAACGTGGATCAGGAGGATTCGGTGCGAATCTGTGCCCACAACGTCGAGGGGGACATCGACTCCTCTGAGGGCATCCACGTTATCGGATGGGTCCACCTGTTGGGCCACGTAAGTTCCGAACATATGTTTGGCGTGGCTAACGTTATGTTGAGGTGCCCGGATGTTGAGTCGGGTGGTTGTTCCGCCGGAGAGAAAAACGGATGCGACACCTGTTGGACCACAGGGTTCAGAATCCCGGATAAACGAAACACGGGAGGCTTCCACGGAGTCGATGCAGACTCGGGGCATTGGGCCATCTGTGCCTGGGCTGAGGATACTGTAGGCAACCGCGATACCGTATGTATCGAACATGACAAGCTGGCGTATAGGATCGACACCAAAAAGCCCATCATCGATGAGGTCAGCTGGGAGTTCACCCCAAAGGGCGATCTGAATGGTGATGGAAAGATCGGTTTAGGCGACTCCATCATGATAATCGGCAAGGGTCTTTCCAACCCGATTGACCCGCTTAAAGAGTGCGTTCAGATGCGAGTCGACACGAGCTGGATGGCCGGAAACTCACCATCATATCCAAACGGTGAGTGGGCGGAGTTGAGTGACACTCTTCAAGAGAACAACCGCATTTTCCGAAGGGTGTTCTGCCTGACCAATCCCCTGCCTATTGACTCAAGTGGTGGATGTCCGGTGAACTTTCTTGTCGAGGCTTGGGATAATGCCTGCAACTACGATACCTCGAGAGGCAAGATTTGTGCTGACATGGACTTAGATCCGCCCAGTGTGAGCGTGCTTTATGAGTGGAAGGCTGACTTAGACACCATGTGGGGCTGTATGGGCTTAGGCGATAGCGTCCTGATAAGGGCGTTCGTTGGCGGGTTCGACATCAATTCGGTTACCGCCATGATGGACTCGGCAGGAATAGATGAGCTTATGCGACATGCCCTGCCTCTTCCTAATAGAGGTAGCGGCGTGTATGATACCATCTGGGCCATAACCGAGCCGCCCATTATATATGGTAAAGACGCAGACAACACCCAACCACCACCCGTAGACAATGATTATTCAATGTGGGTCATTGCGTGCGACGATGTGGGCAATTGTGATACTGCCTACGGCGATTTGAATAAGACCCTCGACACGCGTCGTCCCAGACCCATCGGATATGCACAATTCTGTCCGGACAGCGTGCCCTGTGCTCTGACTGCCCAGTCTTTAGCTGGGGGGATGATAGCGCTTGCCTGGGATACAGCCTGCGATGAAAATGATGCGTACGCTTTCTATGTTTGGGCTTTACATCCTGACTCAACAGAATACGATTCCATTGGCTATACGGCTGTGGATGAACAGCCCATTTCAGCAAAATACTGGTCTTGGCATTCGGAACCACTCGAAGAGGGTTACTGGCGATTCAAGATCAAAACCGAGGACAACTGCAGCAATGTGGGAGACTTCAGTTGTGTGGTAGGTGCTTACGCAGACGCCACACCGCCTCATGTCTGTATAGCCGTGCCGGATTCCGGGCTTACCTTTGGCTCCTGGTTCCCGCTGAAAGCTGTGGCTGATTCAGAGTCTCACGATGTAGAAAGCGCCTGCCTGTGGTACCGACTAAGACCGGATAAGAACGATCCTCCCCTAGGCGAAGCTGGACCGTGGACTAAGTGTTTAAGCGATCCCTATATGTATCGTCCCGGCGACGGTTATGTCTTCACCGACTCGGTGCACTGCCTTGAGGGCGTGGATTATATCGGATGGGTGGAGATGATCGTGATGGCATGCGACGAGGTGGGCAACTGTCAGGATACCAGCATGGCTTTCGATGATGCCTGCCTGGTGGATGACGACGTGTTCAGACCAGCGCATTTCCTGTTCTACTGGGATACCTTAGCCCCGGCACTTCACCTGGTAAGCGTAAATGGCTTTCCTTCGCCTCAGAGCGCCTGCGGATTTGACGTTGATCCCTCCATAATGAACGAGGTGGTCATTGATGTGGACGGCGCCGAGGAAGGCGAGTTGTTCGAGGTGGACGTGCGTGCTATACACAAAGGTCCCTTGTACAGGATATTCCATCAGGACAGTTGTGCCATGCCTTGCACCATCTGGGTCAGCGTGGAAGGCTGGGATGAGGGGACGCAAAGTCTTTACATTAACGTAAAGGATTATGACAATGACAGGGACGCTGATCTGCAGGTGGAGCTCTGCGTTCCGCCTACAGCGCCTGAGAACTGCATCTACATCTCTAAACCAGTTGAATGGCAGAGGATTCCTTGCACCGGCACCAGCGGCCACCACTGCGTTCCGATTACGGCCGAGATGTATGAATATGCTCATTGCGATGGCGTCGACTTCACCGAGGTCCGATTCCAGTGGTCCCACAACGGTATAGATAGTTGGGAGACGATCGAGGATGTGATTGGCTCGGGTCCATCGTGGTCAACCTGTTGGGATAATACCAATGAGGTCGAGCATGGTGATACCGTTTACTTCCGGGTCATCGCCCATGACGAGTTCTACATGGCAGATACCTCATATATGGTCAAGGTATTTGTGGACTGCGAGTCGCCTAACGTTACGCTTCGCATCGAGGACCTGTACTACACCTGCGGCAACGAGATACCCAAGGTTCCTTGCGCTCCGCTGATCCTGAAGGCTGTATTGGGGGACACACTGATCGACCTCTACGACGTCGTCTTCCGGGTCAAGAGGCATTCCGATCCTGACCTTGTGGCCTACTGGCACAAAATCGGCGAAGCAGGGCCGGCATGGAGTGACAATATCTGGAAGTACGATTGGGATGAGCCGTGCTGCGAAGACGATGTCGGATTCGGCGATGGCTTTGGCGGTGGTCCTCCACCACCTCGTGCGTGTATGTATCCTAACGATTACTGGGATATCCGGATTTGTGCCAGGGACCAGGTGTGGAATGTCATGTTCGACTACGATAACGATAGACGGTTTGACGATTCCACCTTCAACGATGCTGTGGCCGTGGGCGCAGGTATAACCGTGTTCGTGGACGATGAGGCACCGATTCCCGCCATTTCCATGGTGTGTGATCAGGGGCATGAGCCTCCAATATGCATCGTCAATCCCAGCGGATTTCTGGGTGGAACTGGCGAGGCCTATGTCCAGGCAGGTCATGATATAACCGCTGAGATTTCGGTTCTGCCGTCTGAGGATACCTGTGAAGTGATGAAGGTGCACTGGTACCTGAAAATTGAGGGAAGCTGGGTGCACGTGGGTACCTCTTTCTACGATTCCCTTGTCTCTCCCAACCACTACCCGGTTACCTTCAATACAGATGGATTGATTCCTCCATATGAATTAGAGGACGGGTGGTGGTCGAGTTCACTGATGGCGGAGCTACATGACAGTCTGGGCAACATCAGCAGCGATGAGATCACTCTCTATATTCTAGACATAACCCCGACTCAGGCACTGATAACCAGCCCGTTGAACGAATCCTATGTCTGGGGTAACGTGCCCTTGCGAGCCATGGCGCTTAACGCTTATGACATCTGCAAGTTGTGTTATGAGTATCGACCAGAGGCCGACTCGGTGTGGTATCCGGTCAACGGAGGTTATCCCAACGCCTGCATTACCGTCCAAGAGGGAGGAGAACCCATAACAGCACCTGGTATGACCCTCATGGGAGGAAATCCTGGCGACGACTGCAGTAATCCGATACCGATATACATCCCGGGCGACCTGCCTTTCCATGATTTTGCACAGACCACCTGCGGAAGAGGTGACTACGATAACGATGGCTGTCTCAACGCCTGGGATGGTGCTGAGGATATCTACTACCGGTTGGAGGTTACCCAGTCCGTGGATCTGGATATAATGCTGTATCCGCATAGCACTGAAAAGACCGGAATGGCCATAGGCAGTGAATGCAAGCTTCATGGGTATTGTGAATACAAATCCACTATCTATGGTGCTTCTCCTCATGGCTGGACAAGCGTTCATTTGAATCCAGGCACATACTATCTCCAGATTGATGGACGCTGGGATGGTCCTAGTTGCATACCGAACTTCAACCTGTCCATAATCCAGCACGGTTTCCCGCTTGAATGGCTTACCTTGAACACCGTGGCTGACGGTGCCTACTATCTGCGAGCGGTAGCCACCGATTGCTCCAACAACGAGGATGAAGATCCGCACACTATTCGGGTCACCGTGGCTAACGAATTGCCCACCGCAGTTCTCGAGGATCCTCGCATCTGCGAGCGCCCCTGCGCGAATAATCCGGAAGATACCCTGGGTTATGTTGGCGGCACGGTTGCGCTTTATGCCACGGGCGATTCCGAGATACCGCTGGATAGGATAGAGTTCTACTATAAGAGCATCTTCGGGTATCCGAACACCTACACCCTGATTGACACCGATTACTTCCCCACCGGTGGCAAATACTCGGTGCAGTGGAACACCAAGTCTCTGGATGACGGGCGCTATCATGTGAAAGTTAGAGTATACAATGCGGCTGGCAGATATGGCGATTCCGAGCCAATCACGATAACCGTGGACAATAGCCCACCATTTGTGGACATCATCTCCTTCAACGGAAACGACTACTATCCGGGCGACGTGGTGAACATCTCACCGTATGACACTCTTGCAATAGAGGTGGTAGCTATCGACTCCACGTCAAATGATGGCTGGACCAGATGCTACAACTCCGGAGTGACCATGCTGGGCTTTTGCGTAACCGATGGTCCCTTGCTGCACGAAGGCGACCCTCCTTTGAGTGAGCTGAATTGGTACACCGACTTCCACGATGGAGACACCCTGATTTACTGGAACGTCTCCGGCCTGGCTCCTGGCACCTATTATGTATATGTGCTGGCTAAGGACTGTCTCGGGAACTGGGAGTGGGATGAGGTTGAAATGCGTGTCTACGACAACGAGCCTCCTCTGGTGACCATTGGCGCGTTCTTCCACAATCCCTGCACTGACCAGCACTTCGTTTACGGATATACCTGTATGGCATCTGAGGATGATATCCCGGTGTGGGCTAAGTTCGAATACAGGATGATCGACGGTGCCGACACCAGCGCCTGGTTAGGCGTGGGTGAAGCAGACTGGTATTCTGAGTTCGATGGCCAGTCCACGAAACACTGCTTCTACGAGGAGTGTACCTGCTGCTATAATGACTTCCTGCAGTTTGTGTGGGATCCTTCTGCCAGCCTGCTGGAGGGCGTGGACTATCAGGGACGAATATTCGCCACTGACTATTGGGGAAACACCTCCCAGGACTATCCTGAGACTCATTCTCCCATCGTGAACTTCACTTACGAGGACGGCGTGATCGTCCCGCAAGCCGGTCCGTTAGGCCCGCTCTCGTTTGAGAAGAACTTCGATGTGGGCAGGATGCACGGTATCGTGAGGCAGACCTCGGATGAGGGATTAACGCCTCAGGTGTTTGGCGTCTATTTGCCGGATTGGGGATGTGGAGACTCGGAGATAGAATGCGTGTGGATGCAACAGAACTTAAACTATTCCACGCACTTCGCCGGTTCCTTCGAGGCTGGAAAGATCTGGGACGGTGGTAGCGGAACGTTCTTCTCCTCGGTGACACTGGCTGAAGATGGTATAGATCCTCTGGTGACCGGAGAGGGACAGCTTTATACCTACCTCAGAAGTGGCGATATTATGGCGGTCAAAGTGGACAAAGACTTAGGCACCTACACCCAGTATTGCACGGATGAGGGTGTTTGTGTTTATGTTCCGGGAGGAGCAGTTTCAAGCGACAAACACCTGGTAGTTTGGCCCGAAGAGTTGCCTCCAGTGTCACTCTACCAGCCGACTTGGATTCCGGTTGGAGACGACAACGGCTTCGCCACTTATGTAGGATTCACCGAGGATTGTAATCCTTTAAAAGATTGCTGTTTCAAAAACGGCAGATACGCCACCATCAAGATAAATTATTCGTCGGACCTTGACGTTCCGGCTGAATCTCTGGTTGTGGCATGGTGGAGTAATTCTGAAGGAAAATGGAAAACCGATTCCATTTACTATCCTCCTGTAGTGGAAGGATTTAACACCGATGGGCATTATGTTGAATTTGCCGCCAAATGTCTCTGGGGTCCGTTTGCAGTGATCCATATAATGGATATGCCCTGCACTGGTCCTCTGCACATCGATTCGCTGATGGTCTCGCCATCGTGTAATGGCTACACCGGAACCACACCAAAGTTCACTGCCCGCATTGCGGACGACTTCAGCGGAGTGGATGAGTCCAGCATAATGTTCAAGATGGCTCCTGTGGGTCAACCGTTTATACCCATCTATGATGGAAGCAAGTCTGGCTGTGATAGGTGGGCATGGGGGTTCGGAAACTTCTATATGTCCGGATATGATAATCTATCTAACTGGTTCAGAGTGGGTTGGAGCGAGCGCAATAGCTCTTGGCCCTGTTATGACAGTGAGCATAGAGATCCGGCTGACCCACTCGGAGCAGGCGATTATGTGGCACGGTGGACCGCCATGAACAACAACCTCAACTCCTGCACCAGACAACTGCCCTTCGTTGTGGATGCCACCCCACCGGTCGCCTTCTTCGAAGAAAAATGTCTGAGCAGAGATCCAGAGTTCGATGTCATCATAATTGACCGCGAATCGGGTGTGAATAAAGACTCGGTCTGGATATACACTAGCTATAGCAATTATGAGCTAAGTCCGGACCAGCTGGGACCAATGTGGGTCGACGATACCACCATACATGTGGAACTTCCCCTCGATATATCTTCTTCGACCGATCTTTATGTGTATGTGTATGAGGGCACCAAGTATGGTAATCTCGATCCTAATTTGGAGCACGGACCCGTGGATATGGTGGGGAACAAGGCAACTTCATTCTGGCACCGCTACCGTGTGGACGTTACCGATCCTACCATCACCTTAAAGAAGAAGAGCTATCGTTTCCGCAGACCGGTTCTGTTTGATGTTTATGACGACTACCAGGGATGCGGGATATATAGCATCACCATTGATGAGTGCACCAATCCAACCGGCGGATGCACACAGGCACCGGCAGAATCGGTGGTTTACGATCCTCAGACTGAGATCTTGCGCTACTATCCGCCAGCCAGTGGAGCTTGGATTCAGGTGACGGTGAAAGACTCGGCACACAATACCACCTTCCTGGATTCGATCTACTGTGTGGAGGACTACGATCCACCCATGGTCAGCTTCGTTCAAGGCTATAATGGCAAATATGTGGGTTCAGATCCGACCATCAAGTTCGTGGTCACCGATGGTGTGGCAGGAGTGGACTGGGAGTCGGTCAATGCGGAGATAAATGGCTGCAGTAACAAGTGCACCTTCCCCTGGACCGAAGTCCTTAACCATATGGAGAATGACACCGTGACCCTCTCTTGTCCATTGAAGTGCTCTGATAATTCGTCCTTCACGGTCTGTGTTTATTCAGACTATACCTATGGTAAAGGTCCGGCTGACAAGGGTGACAATCACATTAAAAATGCTCCGATATGGACCTACTATGTGGATGCGGCTGGTCCCTCCATTACCCTGAAGACCCCGTCAGACAGCCTGTGCAAACGACCGCTTTTGTTTGAGATCAAGGATACCAAGTCCGGGTTGTACGCTATTTCCGTGTATGAGGATAGCAGTCTGGTTACCGAAGACACCACCCTCACCCTGGACCCGCATATGCCGAACATCTGGAGATACTATCCTTCTACTGGAACAAACAGGCTGGACTTAGTAGCGGTGGACAGTTTGGGGAACGAAACCCATTACGGGACGTACATCAAGGATGATTGCACTGCTCCTGTGGTGACCTTCCTGCCATCCTGGATCAACTGCACTGATCCGACCGTAACCTTCCTGGTTAGTGATGCTGGGTCTGGAGTAGACTGGAGCACGGTCAATGTCGATCTGTATTACTCTGCAGACCGCATTCAGACCTTTGGCCCGTCAGACTTCACCCACAGTGGGGATACAGTTACCGTAACCGGTAACAACGATCTCCTCGGGCTGAAGGATAACTGGGGTCTGAATGTGGTGGTTTACTCGCAGAAGAACTACGAAACCAGCTACACTCGTGGTCCTGCGGACTTGGCAAGCAACTATCAGACCTCGACCAGCTATTACAAAGAGGTCTACTATGCTGACTGCGTTGGTCCCACCATCACCTGGAAGAGCGGAGCGGATTCCTGCACCAGACCGCTGGAGTTTGAGATCAAGGATAGTCGCTCAGGTATAGCTACCATCGCCATCACCGAGGATGGGACGCCGTTTACCGACTTTTCCTACAACGATACCACCAAGATGCTATCCTACTCACCCAGCGCAGGTGGACTGGATGTGGTGATAACTGCTACTGACAACGTGGACAATGCCACCACATACAGCTTCATCAGCAAGGATGACTGTGAGGCACCTGTGGTGACCTTCTTGCCTGGCTATGTCAGGTGTGACAACGTCACGATTTCCTTCACGGTAACAGATGCTGGAACCGGTGTGGATTGGAGCACGCTCTCTCTGGATCTGTATTACTCAAACTATGTGCTGACCTTCACCCCGGACCAGATAGACAGCGTGAAGAGTGGCGATACTGTCACCGTCACTGTCACCGGCGATGATGCACTCTACCTGCAGTTGTCCAATAACGCTACTCTGTATGCGGTGGTTTACTCCGAGAAGAATTATGGCACCAGCTACACCAAAGGTCCGCAGGATTTGGCTGGCAACTACTACACCAGCACCAACTACTTCAAGCAGGCTTATTATGCGGATTGCACAGCTCCCAGCATCAGCTGGAAGAACAGCTCTGATCCATGTGATCGTCCGATTAAGCTTGAGATCACGGACAGCAAGTCCGGTGTGGCAGAGGTTCACGTCTACGAGGATGGTGTGGAGTATGACGAGGCTCTGTTCTATAACTCCACTACGCAGTTGTGGGAGTACACCCCGGCGGCTGGCATACACGAATTGGACGTAATGGCTACCGATGTGGCAGGCAACAGCAACACCGAAACCTATAAGGTCAAGGATGATTGCCAGGGTCCTGCGGTCAGCTTTGCCAGTGGTTACGTGACCAAGAATCCCACCATAAAGTTCACAGTGGCTGACCCCAGTGGAGTGGATTGGAGCACGGTGAACGCCAGGGTATCTGGATGCGGCGAGGAGTGCGATTACGCGGCTCCGGCGCTTAGAGATCACGTGAATTTCGAGACCGGTGAGGTTACTCTGGACGGCTGCAACTTGGACTGCAGTG
Organism: uncultured Ignavibacteria bacterium; assembly: GCA_964580215.1. GTDB lineage: Bacteria > Zixibacteria > MSB-5A5 > MSB-5A5 > SM1-73 > SM23-73-3. The sequence goes on from CAZOJT010000026.1 coordinate 24,938, forward strand.
ACGGCAACGAAGTGGAGGTTTGGGTCTACTCCGGCACCAGCTATACCGGACAGGGACCGGCTGACGAGACTGGCAACTATCTGCCCAAGTACGCTAAATGCAGCTTCGTGGTGGATGCTAAGGCTCCTTATCTGGTGTCCTCGGTCGTGACCTCCAACCGACCGATCGAGATCAAGGTGGCGGACGATCGCTCCGGCATTGACTGGTCAACTCTGAAGTTCTACGAGGATAGCCTGTTGATCTGTGACGGCCTGGAGTGCACCGACGATGTTGTCTCGATCGACACCGATCAAGGGGTTATCGAATACACACCCGATGCTGGCAGGCTGTATATCCAGATACATCTCTGGGACTACGCAGGCAACATGATGGTTAAGACATTCTACACCGAGGCAGAGGTTCTGGTCTTGACCAAGCCGCATAACTATCCTAATCCATTCGATCCGCGCGAGGAGGCTACTCACATAGTCCTCGGCATAAATAAGACATCTAATGTAACTGTCAAGATCTATGACTTCGCCGGGGAATATGTTAGAACTGTCGGACAGCCAAATCATGTGGCTTCGCTAAGCAATGATGAACTGATCTGGGATGGGACCACTGACGATGGAACCAAGGTTGCCAACGGTACTTATCTCTGTTACATCAAAGCCAGAGACAACAACGGATCCACAAAGACAGCAGTAATAAAGATTACTGTGATCAAACAGGATAAATAAAGTTTCGCAGGGTGGTCCCGCCTTTGGCGGGACCACCCTGAAAATAAAGGAAACTTTGTTAATCTTATATAAAGGGAAAGGAGAAGATTGAAAATGTTAAGCAAAACAGCTAAATTCCTAGTGGTCTTTTGCCTGCTGTCAGTGGTGTGCCTCTCTGGTGCTTGGGCGGATGATAATCACATGCTTCCCATGCTGAGGATGGGAGTGGGTGCCAGAGCACTGGCTATGGGAGGTGCGTATGTGGCTGAGGCTCACGACGCTACAGCCGGCTTTTGGAATCCTGCAGGACTGGCAGATATCGAATGTGTCAGCCTGACCGCCATGTATGCCGCCGGAATGTCTGTCGATCGAACCTACAATTACTTCGGGTTTGGATGGACACCGTCTCAGGTGACCAATTACGGGACCTTCGGCATATCTTGGCTGAATTCGGGGATAAAAGACATTGAGAAACACAAAGTAAGGGCTGATGATCTTGGCATGTTCAAGGATATGAACAACGTGTTCTTAGTCTCCTGGGCGTTCAAAAACGAGTTCAATGAGAGGATGTTCTCGTTCGGCTTCAGCCTCAAGGTGGTCCAGCAGAAGATCGATGACTACAGCAAGACGGGAGTAGGTGGAGATTTCGGCATCAAGTTTTTGGTCGATCCCAGGGTGTCAATAGGCTTGATGGTCAGGGATATCGGCACTCAGGTGGATGGTTGGACCGTTCCCACCAATGTCCGAGTGGGACTGGCCATATATCCTCTGGGAGAAGATCATTCGCTGGTTATACCCATGGATTATGGCAAGACTAAAGACAGGAAGGACGAGACCTTGCATTTCGGCGCAGAGTATATGTGGGAGTTTGCCGAAAACTACTCTGCCGCCCTGATGGCTGGCTTAAACGATGGAAACTTCGCCATTGGCATGGGCTTCAAGGTGTCCAAGATCAGGTTGGACTATGCCTACGTCACCGAGAAGGTCGACTTCTTGAATCAGAACCACCGAATCTCACTGTCAGCAGAGTTTTAAGTAAATCTGCCTACAGGCAGAAAAAAAACACTAGGAAAAAAGTTAAAAGCCTCCCGCCAAAGGCGGGGGGCTTTTGATTTTGCGCCCGACTTTTATATGGTGTAACATTGGAGCACCCGATCTTGTCTGCAACGGAGGGTATGGCACGCAGAGTTGCGTCGCTACATTGAATCATGTTTAGGGGGCGGACCTCTGTGTCCGCCCAAACTTTGGGGCGATGGCAGAGCATCGCCCCTACAGGGGAATCTGCCATTACTTCAAAAGCCCTGCCAAAACGGTCAACGGATTAAACGGATGAAGCAGATCAATGTAGTGGAAAGTCCGCAGGATCCATGGGACAGGGTAAACTAAGGTTGCGTCGATATTGAATCATGTGTAGGGGGCGGACCTCTGTGTCCGCCCAAACTTTAGGGCGATGGCAGAGCATCGCCCCTACAGGGGAATCTGCCATTACTTCAAAAGCCCTGCCAAAACGGTCAACGGATTAAACGGATGAAGCGGATCAATGTAGTGAAAGGTCTACAGGATCCATGGGACAGGGTAAACTAAAGTTGCGTCGCTATATTGAATCATGTGTAGGGGCGGACCTCTGTGTCCGCCCGAACTTTGGGGCGATGGCAGAGCATCGCCCCAACAGGGGAATCTGCCATTACTTCAAAAGCCCTGCCAAAACGGTCAACGGATTAAACGGATGAGGCGGTCAACGGATTAAGCGGATCAATGTAGTGGAAGGTCTACAGGATCAAAAGATCAATTGAGTTCCCATGGGTTTAAATGGACAAATGAACTATAACCTTCCACTCTGGAAACTAAAGGTTTCCGCTACATTTTTCTTTTATGTAAGGAGAAAACGAAATAGGGAAACGCCCCGGTCTTTTTACGGGAAGCTTAAGTTATATTTTTTTATCTTATACCTCAGCAAAGCTTCGTCTATATTCAGAAGCCGGGCGGCTTTGGCTTTGACTCCATTGCTTTTAGCCAAAGCTTTCTCTATCTGCTCTTTCTCATATTTAGCCAACTGGGTTAAAAGAGAGGTGGGCTGATAGGATTTTCCGTTGGAAAATTTCTCCAGGGTTCCTGCCAAAAGTTCATACGAGATTTTATCCTCGCCCCTTGCGGAAATTAATAGTCTTTTAACCTCATTTTCCAGCTCTCTCACATTTCCGGGCCAATCGTAGTTCAAAAAGAGCTCCATTATCTTGGGATCAAGGGCTGGAACTGTCGACGGCGGATCGTTACCCTCCTGGTGGGCGTGTTGTTTCATCTCGGAGGCAGGATATTTTTTAAGAAAGTGTTCCACCAGAAGGGGAATATCTTCTTTCCTCTCTCTTAAGGGAGGCAATCTGAATCTCATCCCATTGAGACGGTAAAATAAGTCGCTACGAAATTTTCCTTCTTGCACCAGCGTATCTAAGTTTCTATTTGTGGCGGCTATTACCCTGAAATCAATCTTTCTCGGTTTCACCTCGCCTATTCGCACGATCTCCTTTTCCTCTATGGCTCTCAAAAGCTTCACCTGAATGGATGAAGGAACCTCGGCGATCTCATCCAGATACAAGGTCCCGCCGATAGCTTCATCCAGAAGACCCTTTTTGTCGGCTACAGCTCCAGTGAAAGCGCCCTTTTTATGCCCGAAAAGTTCGCTCTCGAAAAGGGTCTCTGGTAAGGCGGCACAACTAGCCACCACAAATTTATGATCTTTGCGATTGCTGGTATGGTGGATCACTTTAGCCAGAAGATCCTTTCCTGTTCCTGTCTCTCCTTCCAGCAAGATTGTTATGTCCAGGTCCCTTATTTGTTGTACATCTTCCAAAATCTTTTGGGTTGCCTCATCTTGAGTAATGATGTCGGCGAAGGAGAAGTCCGAATTGGGATGCATAAAACTGGTAGAAGAATTTACAGAGATAGATTGGCTCACAGGACGATTAGCTCTTATCTTCTTTTCTAAAGCAGAAATCAACTCCAGTTCTGTTTTCTCATCTGATTGCTCAAATATACATTTGGCTTTGTTGAGGAAATCTTGTGTCTCAGTAAGTTTATCATTCTGGAAGAAGAGTTGTGCGAAGGCGGCATACACCTTGGCCAGATAATATGGGGAGTCCAACTGAGAGGCAAAATCTTCTGCTCTGCCCAGGAATTTCATCTTTTCCCAGAAGCCGAAGCTGTTACATTTGCCCATATCCAGATAGGTTTTTGCCAGCTCAAATTTGACTCCGATCTCTTCCAGCATACGGGTAGCCTGAGCAAAGTTTTCCTTAACCTCAGCCGGGTGGCCATTCTGACTGTAAAGCCGACCCAGGGTTCGGTATACTATTGCCTGCTCCAGCCTCTCCCCGATGCCTTTTGAAGCCAACAGAGACTTTTCACAAGATATCAAAGCCTTCTCAAATTCTCCTCTTTCCGTCTGGAGCTCTGCCAAAAGTCGATATGCCTGACTGATAATGGCGCTTTGGGGAGCGATCTGTTCTCCCAGCTCGATTGCTTCAAGATAGTGTTGGTGGGCTCTCTCCCACTCACCTTGTATAAAAGCCAACTCTCCTGAATACTCATGGTAGATGGCTGCCTCTCGCGCAAAGCTGTTCTCATAAATGATGCGGTACGCCCTTTTGAGATACTCTTCTCCCTTTGAAAATTCCCGAAGCAAAATTGATAAATAACCCAAAGAAAGATAGCAACGACATACGTTACTCTCTTTTTTGAATATCTTATTCAGTTCAAGGCTCCTCAACAAATTCTGTTTTGCTCTCTCCCATCTATCGGTGATCATATACACCGTGCCTAAGTTTCCAACCATACTAGCAGTTAATTTCTGATCTTTGATTTCCTCACAATACCCCACTCCATCAGTAAGATATTCAATGGCTGTATCATACCTTGCTTTGGTGAAACAAATGCGGGAAAGCTCACGATATGTTCTTACAATACCCTTTCTGTCCTCAATTCTTCTGTAAGTAGAAGCAGCATCCCTGAACTGTAGCTCCGAGTTTCTCAAATCTCCCAGATCAGAATATATGATCCCCAAGTCGAATTGGATTTCGGCGAACTTCTCATTCTCCGGGGTGGTTTTAAATATTTTCAAAGCCTCCTGAGCTTTAACCAGCGCCTCTTCACACCTACCTACTTCCCGGAGGGCTTTGGATGCCAGATGAGAGAGCCAACCCCACTTGCAGGAAAATCGATTCTGCCCCTTCTGGGTCTCTTTTTCTCTGATCTCTGCTAAGGCCTCTTTAAATTTATTCTCTTTTACTAAAGATTCTATCAGATCAAGCTGATCAATCTGATGGGTATCTTTTGGAGAATCGCTCATTTTATTCCTTGAAAATCCTGTTTGCCTCTCTGAGAAGCACTTACATCTGCTTCCTTCTCGCCCGAGCCTGTAATGCACCGGGGAGTTCGGATTAATAGGATAGTCTTTATGGTGGGGGAGATCGGTAAAATCACCTGGAGCAAGTCATGATCTGAACTATCCCCCTTGCTAGGTGAATCATCATGCTGCCAGGGATGCTCTTTGGGAGGAGACATGAAACGCATCTTGTATTTGGGATGTATCTCAGCCAGGCTCAAGCTAACTGAGCAAAAAATGAACATCAGTACTCCTAAACCAACTATCACAGCTTTAACTTTCATTTTAGTTTACCTCCTTTGCTGGCTTATGCTTTTTTCATACTTTTGATATGTAACGGGGACGGGCAATCTCTGAAAAACAGTTTTAACTATGGCAAGTTATGATAGAGGTAGAATTCAAAAAAGATACACATTTCTCCTCCTCCTCTATCGGTAACAAAAAACAGCTCCCTTCTGTCTAAAAAAAGGTCTTTCGGGAAACAATTCTACAAGAACTCTCGGCAAACTCCATGGTGACACTATTCCCCTCTCACTTGTCAACACTAAAATAAGTCATAAAATTTTTATGTCAAGCAAAATTTTCGAAGTTTCCTCACTTTTGGTGCAAAGAACTTGTATAAGTGATTTGAGCTAAAAAGGTTAGTTGGTTTTTTGTGATTTAACCAAATTTTCCTTTTAAATATCTACTTACTTATTGCTTCTTGCATTTTCAATGAAACGACAGTATATTCTGTGCCCGCCAGGTCCCCTGACTTGGCGGGAGCTGCCTATCGGGTCGGGGACCCGACAGGCACAGGGAGGCGAAGAAGGAAGAATGGTCCATTCTTTATGCAAAATTCAATAATTACTAAGAGGAGCAGTAAACAGTTTACATCTTATTATTCGTATGAATGTGCGTATGCATTCATACGAATCCCCCCTTCCCCCCATTTCTTTAGGGGGGATGTAAACAATTATATGCTCTCCTTAATAAGCCTCAGATGATCCAGTTTTCCTTTAGCAGTCTTAAAACCATAATGGGCTTCCTCCATCTGTCTTCATCCCATCCCAAAATTCTTTCCCAGATGGGTCTTCATAACTCTCTTCCCTAAAATCTAAAATCAAAACCAAAAATGCATATGCATTCATTCGAATTTGCACCATTAACGGGAAAGAAGAAAGTCGCAGAAATTTATAGATGAACGGGTAGAAAGTATCCATCCTGTGAGGTCGTCTTGGATGAGGAGAGGGCTGTTGAAAGAGGTGTCTGAGTAAAAATAGGAGACTCGTATGAATGTGCGTATACATTCATACGAATCTGCGATGGTTCAACTATCCCCGTATGAACTACTATAAGCAAACTACCCCTATCCAGCTTTTATCTGATCTGACCGGTTACCAATACCGCTCCCAAATCTCCGACTCAGACCCTGTGCTTTTAGATAGCTATGCACCCAGATTAACAGGATACAATCTACCTGTAAAGAACATATCCAAAAGGCTTTTTTGTTGACAATCATTTTTGAGCATGTTAACTTTAGCTTCAGAATCTGGAGAGAAAATTGAGAGTTGTCTTACAGAGGGTAAAAGAAGCTAAAGTCACGGTAGACGGAGAGGTGGTGGGACAGATTAAGCTGGGGTTGGTCCTTCTGGTTGGGGCAAAAACAGGTGACACCGAGCAAGATGTCGGGTATCTAGCGGATAAGTGCGTTAATTTAAGGATTTTCGAAGATCAAGAGCAGAAGATGAATCTTTCTGCTCTGGATGTTAAGGCAGAAGTTCTGGTGGTCTCTCAGTTTACCCTATATGGAGATACACGGAAAGGAAGACGTCCCAGCTTCGCCGATGCTCTTAATCCACAAGAGGCAGAAAGACTTTACCAGAAATTCATTGACCAGATCAAAGCCACCGATCTTAAAACGGAGAGCGGGATCTTCGGAGCAAAAATGCTGGTGGAGATTTCCAACTGGGGTCCGGTCACCTTTATTTTGGAGAGTAAGTAAATTAAAGCTTAGATAGATCAGATTCAAAAACTGTATATTTCCGCGGGATCCAAAAGATATGAAAAAAACAACTCCATCAGGTAAGGAGAAAAGCATACCTGAACTTCTGGGAGAAAGAAAGCTGATTTTGGCCTCCCGCTCACCCAGAAGAGCAGAGATTTTAAAAAAAGCAAAAGTTGAATTCGAGATAAAGATACCTCCAAATCTGAAAGAGGAAAGTTCATCTTCAGATCCGGCAGAACATGTTTTATCACTTTCCAAAAGCAAGGCGACCAGTGTGTCTCATCAAGCCCAAGAAGCCATAATTCTGGGGGCGGATACCATCGTGGTGCTGGACAAAGAGATTTTGGGAAAACCACAAAATAAAGAGGAAGCTTTCTTAATATTGAAAAAATTAAGTGGCAGAACGCATCGGGTTTATACTGGAATAACTTTGGTGAATAAATATAATGGAAAGACGATCTCTGGTTATGACTTAACCGAAGTAAAATTCAATCATTTGGAGGATAATAAGATTGTAGCTTATATAAACACCGGAGAGCCTATGGATAAGGCTGGAGCATACGGGATTCAGGGGATGGGGGCATTTCTGGTGGAAAGCATCCGGGGAAGTCTGGATAACGTCATTGGACTGCCCACGGAAAAGCTAAAAGAGATGTTAATTCAAATCATTCAACCTTAAGAGTGCGGCTGACCATTTGAATCAGGATAAAGCCATGTTTGATTTCGATGATGAGGATAAAGAGAATCCGATCGGTTCGGTATTGCGCTATCATCGGGAACAGAAGGAGCTTAGCTTAGCTGATATCTCAGAAGAGTTGAGAGTCCGGCGGGAATATCTGGAGGCAATGGAGCAGGGTCGGTTTGATCTTTTGCCGGTTGGATTTTATCGACGATCTTTTTTGAGAGCCTATGCTGAATACTTGAAGTTAGACGCAGATCACATCCTGAAAATGTTAGAGGAGCAGGAGAGGGCAACCAAAAAAGGTGAGGGGGAATCTCCATCTGTGCCAAAAGCTCATTTGGGGGAGGCTTTAGAAGAAGAGAAAACAACGAAGGAGAGACCAGCACAAAAAATTTCTCCCCCAACCAAGCCACCTTCTGAAGAAAGCCGAACGGGCTTTTGGTTTTCGGTCTTCCTCGGTCTTCTCATCGGCACGCTATGTTTGATATTCCTGTTCAGACTCGGCATAAGAAACGGCCAAAAGACATCTACCAGCCAAGCTGTGGCTGAGGCAGAAAGTTTGATGGTGACTCCGGAGCCGGTGGACACTCTGACACTTTTTATGAATCTTCTGGATGAGAAAATCGGCGCATCCCCCGAGTTGATTCTGCGCGTAGAGGCGTCAGGAAGAAGCTGGATGAGAGTTGTCTCTGATGGAGCTGAGCTGTTCACTGGATTTGTAAATGAAAACATGAATGCGGAGTTTTTGGCAAAAGATGAGCTCTCCATAAATCTGGGCGTAAACCAAGGGGTTAAGGCTTGGCTTAATGGTTTTGAACTCGTGTCTTTCGAAAAAGGGACCACTCGTCTGAATCGGGATAATTTCAAAGAATTTATCCTCACAGACAGGGCAAACCAGATAGTAAGAGATTACGAATGAAATGATGGGAGAGCTTCTTACTGAAAGAATCTCTTGAACTGAGTTGGAGGTAATGCAAAAGACGGAAATAAAGAAAACCATGAATAGGCAAATTCGTTTCAGAGGACGAATCATTTTTGCTTGTTTGTGCATCGGAATGGTGTTGTTTTGTGCTCAAGAATCGCTGGCGCAGTTTGATAGAATTTCCGTCAGCGTCAGCGGTGGAGCCGGATACTTGCCGCTTAAAGATTGGAAAGATTTTGCTACAAGTATTTCATCCAGTCATTTTGATAAGGATGAGTTCAGCTCATATCTGGACTTCCGTGTAGTCTATTATCTCACTGACAAACATGCTATAGCGCTAAACGTTGAAGATATTAACACCTCTGCATCTCTGTGTGGTGCAATGGCACTTACCGGAGCTACAGGAGACACTACGGGATATACTTCTTTTGTAGATGAATGGGACTTTTCAGCTATCCCTATTGGTCTCTCCTATGAGTTTTATCCCAAAGGGTCTGAAGAAAAGGTCACTCCCTTTTTCGGAATAGGGGCGTCTTATTTCTTCAGCGAGGTAAAAGCTAAATCCTGGTTCTTGCATGACGGGCTTTTTGGAAATCTAAGTTCAGAGAGCACCCGTGATGGAGAGGGGTATGGGGTGCATGCATATGTGGGTGTACAATCTCAACTGACAGAGCACTTGCTGATTGTCTCGCGTGTAAGGGGTCGGTATTCCGACGGCATGGCTTTCACCGATAAGAAGGGAGCCATTAAGGTGGAATTCACAGGAGTAGATTTTACCCTGGGCTTGGGGTGGAGATTTTAGGCGCTCTTTAATGAGACCAATTGCAAAAGACATATTCAAAGTGACAAAGAAACTTTATAAAATCAACAAGTGAGATGCAAAAGTGCGATGACCTTCTGGGAGGAGGAAAGCTGGTTATAGGTTTGGCAGGCTTCTTTTGTAGGCTGAATAATTAGTCTTATCCCTTTAGAATTGATCAAATTTTCGGTTTCGGGCAACACCCTCATCATCCCCGGATTTCCTGTGCCCACCACAATTACATCCGGTTTTGTCTCCAGCACGTTCTCCAGATCATCTATGCACAACTGGTGACCTTCTTTCCTCCACCAGTCATCCTTCACCCGATCCGGATAGATTATCACATCTGAGGTATATCTTTTACCATCGATCACCACTTCCCCGAAATCATAGAAATCGATCATCTTTGCTTCCTTTGAAAAATACGGCTCTTTATTTAAAATACGTTTTTGGTACACGGGAGCAAGGGAAAAGAACAGAGGGGATATCCGTATTTTCCCACACCTTATGGATCTCATTTAGGTCAAGAGCCTCCCTTTCTTTCTGCTCTGGGGCGGATGTTATCATCCGCCTTAATTCCGTGGGATGATAACATCCCACGTGAGCAGGTGAAATCATTTTGACCAACGGGGATAAAAAAACGTCCCCCTATTTGCCCTTTTGCCACGCAGGCTGAAGCCTGCGGCTACCACCCTTTACAGATGGACAAAGTTATTGACTTTTCCTTTGCTTGGCATTAATATCATTGTTGAAGTATGAAAGGTGCTCTATGTTTTTCAAAAAGATTGAACATTGGGGAAAGAAATTTCTGCTGTCTCTTTTGGGTCTTTTCCTAAGACAGAAAAGCCTCAATCAGGAAGATGTGGATCTTAGCCGGATCAATAAGATTCTGGTAGTAAGACAGGACGATCGTATCGGAAATTTAATCCTCACCACACCGCTTCTTTCAGCCCTGCGGCGATTCTTTCCTCAATCCCAGATATGGTATTTAGCCAGCAAAACCTTTCACACACTTTTTTCGAAATCAAGTTTGGTGGATGGGATACTGGTTGCCAAAAAAAGGCAATACATCTTTCATCCACTTTCTTTGGTGTTTTACATAAGAAAGATCAGAAAACAGAGATTCGATTTAGCAATTGATGCTAGCGATGAAAACAATTTCTCTCTGAACAACTCCTTTTTGGTCATTCTCTCTGGTGCTCGATTGAGAATTGGCTATAAGAAGCCCAAAAGCAATCTTTTTCTGAATCTGGAGGTTTCTCCTTCGTCCATAAGAAAACATGCCTCGGAGCTGCACCTTGATCTTTTGCGCCACCTGGTGGGAGATTTCCAATCAGACGATCTTAAGATCAAAGTCGATCCGGACAAAAAAGCTGTGGTGGAGGAGTATCTGAAAGAAAAGGAGGTTGGGGCTGATGATTTTCTGGTGGGGATGCATATCGGAGGAAGAGGAAGGAAAAGATGGGGGGTTGATAACTTTCAGAAACTGGCAGACTGGATAACAAATTCCTTTGGCGCTAAAGTGATATTCATCTGGGGACCGGGGGAAAGAAAAGCTATCCCAAAAATTGGTGCTAAAGGCAAGGATCAAATAGTATCGAGCCTTTTTGACCTTCCAGTTTTGTCTGCTTTGATTGAAAGGTGCAATCTATTCATCTCGCCGGATACGGGAGCAATGCATCTTGCGGTGGCAGTGGGAACGCCCACCTTGGCTTTGTTTTTAGACTCCGATCCGATAAAGTTCGGCCCCAAAGGAGAGATACATCAAACTCTTGCGGCGTCTGATGGAATAATATCAGTTGAAACGGTGAAAAACGTATTTCAAGAGATAGTCAGATCACAAACATTAGTTAAGACTTATTAAGGAGAGCATATAATTGTTTACATCCCCCCTTTAGAAAAAGGGGGGATG
>CAZOJT010000027.1:0-35168 GCA_964580215.1 uncultured Ignavibacteria bacterium
TTGTTAAGGGCTATTGAGGAGAAGGAGATCACCCGGATAGGTGAGACCAAGCCCAGAAAGATCAATGTGCGGATCATATCCTCCACCTCCCGTGATCTGACGGAAAGAGTCTCAAAAGGTCTTTTCAGACAAGATCTGTATTTTCGGCTTAATGCCTTAAGCTTCAAACTTCCACCTTTGAGAGAAAGAGAAGAGGATATTCTTCTTTTGATGAGATATTTTCTTAAAGAAAATGGATTGAGTGAAGATGTTTTATCCCCAGGATCCAAATTCGGAAAAACCCTGGATGATCCAGAATTTATTGAAAGGGTCCTGGAATATGATTGGCCAGGAAACATCAGGGAGCTAAAACACGAGATCGAAAGGCTTACCATTTTAGCCTTAATGAATGATGGGATCAATCTAGATTTAGTAAAGGAAAGAATAAACAAATTGTCTGATAAAAAAGAAAAACTTTCTTTGTTTGATAAGGTGGCTGAGTTTGAAAAGAAGAAGATAGTAGAGGCTTTGGAACGGAGCGAAGGGATTAAATCGCGGACGGCAAAGATATTAGGTATTCCAGAAGCCACCTTGTGGAATAAACTGAAGAAATATAAAATAGAATAGGACTTCTACTGCCCCATTCTTTAAATAATTGATCCTCCATTTAAGGATTTCGGGTATCCAAAAGTGGAGGATTTTTTAATTTAAAGAGACACATTAAATTATCGAACTTTTTCAACAATTGTTAAGTTCCGATCCTCCGTTTGTGGAGGATTTTTTATTTTATCCTCCAACCATCTTCTTTGACTGTTTTGCAACTTCAAATTCTAATTTCTTATTCTTCAATCACTTAGGCTCACACACCAAAAGAATTTATCATCTTTTTCTGTTTTGGCATAGTTTTTGTTGTAGTTTTACATAGTCAACCAATTCATTAGCAAAGTAATTGGTTTTACCTCCTTCTTCTAAGAGGAGAAGCTCTGTCCCGCCTTTGGTGGCAGACCAACAGGCGGGATGGGGCGGAAAATGAAAGAAAATAAGAGCATAGAGGTGGGAATTCATCCCACCGTAAGAGAAGGACATTTTACTAATGCGTGCATTTCTTTCCTCCTTTCAAGTAAGGCATCGCCCGTCTGGGGTGATGTCCCTCCACCGTCCCCAGAAAGCTCCGCCCCAAAGGCTACAAAGGCACATCTCAAAAAGGGGCGGAGCTTGATAAGAAAAGAGGATTCAAAGAATGGGTAAGAGAAGGAGATTAAAAGGCTTATCCAACTTCTATAGAAGGACGCGTGCATTGAATTGCCGAGAACGTTATCAGTTGTTGCCACATTTTAGACTTTTCATTTCACCGAATCCTTTCAAGGCTAATTGAAAATCATGCGGACAAGCAATTATAACATTTATGTTCCGCTTGTTGATTCCGAGCGGTTCATTTTAGTGCATGGTTATACAGGTGCCGTTGACGTGGTCAGCGCAGATGTTGTTGATTTTCTTCAGGACTTTAACAGGATGAATGGAGATAAGAGAAACAATTCCATGGATAAGAAGACCATTGAAACTTTAATAAGACGCGGCTATCTTACAGAAAGAACGCCAGAACAGGAGAATCAACATCTTCTTCAAATTGCTTCCTTACTACTAAAGAAGTATCAAAAGGTCGATTTCCCGGAATTTGTGATCATACCAACTTATGACTGTAATCTCCGGTGTTTCTACTGTTATGAGAATAAACTGCATGCCAAAGGAAGCAAATGGCTGAAGACCAGGATAACTAAAGAACAAATAGATGCGATTTTTCAAGCGATACCTGACCTATGTTCTGATAATATAAACGAAGGAGAAGTCACTCTATACGGCGGCGAGCCGCTACTTGTTGAGAATTTAGGCATAGTAGAGTATATCATAGAGAAAGGAAGAAAGGTAAATTTAAGTTTCGGCGCTGTAACCAATGGAGTGGCTTTGGAGTATTTTAAGGATTTCCTGGGAGACAAAAAGATAACACGCCTCCAAATATCCATGGATGGACCGCCAAGGATTCACGACAAAAGGCGTTTTCTAAGCGACGGCTCTGGAACATTTCAACTTATTTCACAGAACATAAACATGGCTCTAGATAAAGGAGTTAAGGTAACCGTTAGAATCAATGTGGATCGATTGACAGTAAGCGGATTACCAACCCTAATCAGAATCATGGAGGAGAACGGATGGTTTTCGCAGGAGAAGTTTTGGGCATACGTTTCAACTGTTCATTGTCCAGCTAAGCTATTCTCACGACAAATGCTTCGAGATTCAGAACTTTTTCAAGAATTCGATAAGATCAAAGAACTTGTTTCAGAACCGAAGAGAATCCTTATCAATGATGGGGGCATAAAGAGACTGTTTAAAAAGGGTCTATCTGATAATCATTTCCCACCATTGAGAGCTTCGTTTTGTGCGGCCAGTGCAAAGATGTATGTTTTTGATCCTTTCGGAGACGTGTATGGTTGTTGGGAAACAGTAGGTGATACAAAGCAACGAATTGGAAGGTACTTCCCTGAATTGAAGATAGGTAACGATTTTATGGAATCATGGTCCAAAATAAACATAACTAATCTGCCAAAGTGCCAGAAGTGTAAGTATGCTTTGTTCTGTGCAGGGGGATGTGCTTATCAAATTTACAGTAATTCTGTTTCTAACTCATTCTGTGAAGATTTCCAAATGTGCTTTGCTAAATCTGTAGTCAGTGCCTATAGGGAGTTTCTTCAGGAGAAATCTCAAAATCGGAAGAACACCCCCAATACATAGAAAGGAGGTGGTGAGGGATGAGCGAAAAAATTACCTCTTTGAATGATGATCTCCTTGTGGAGATGTCATTAGAAGAGTTGGAGAAGAAGATTGAATTTGCAGCTGCGCCGAGCTCATGCTGTGATTCTCTTCGTGTGGATCTTCCTCCAGGTGGTTAAAGACGAAGTAACTCATGGTAGCCATAGCTTTCTTGCAGTTATGGCTACCATGTTAAAGAAGCCAATTTTCTTCACTAATATTTAAAAAATCTGTCTAGCATGAGATACGGAGCAATCCCCAGATTCTTTTTAAGACAGTTTCATTTTTTCTTAACCCTCTTTCAAAAGTGGAAGTATCGAAAAAAAATCAAGATTGTTTTCAATATTACTTTAAGCAACATGCTTAATACTGATCTGCGGCAAGGTTTGGCGAAAAAGATTTCTTTAGTGAGAACTAATATAAAATATCATGTCCTGAACATCGATTATCTCAGATTTTGGAAATCTGAACTCTTTGACCAGAAAGTTACCTGGTCAAATTTAGATCTCATAGAATCCTTGATGGAAAGGCATGGGCGGATAATAACTTGCTCTTTTCATTTCGGCAATTATTATTTATTTCCATTTGAAATAGCCCGGCTCGGTTATCCGACTACTGTTGTGGTTGGTAATCAGCCTAAGCAACATAATTTAATTAGAGAAGGCATTTCAAAAACTGGTATAGACATGCAGGTCGTATTTGCCTCTAAAATAACCCTATTTGCTTTATGTAAAGAATTGAAAAAAGGGAGAATCGTCTATTCCCTCATTGACGAATTCGGTGGCCTCACACAAAATCAACGCTTAGTCAAAATCAACTTTCTGAACCAAGAATTTCAAGTCAAGCCAGGTGTTGGCTGGCTTCATCATAAGTTACAATTACCCATCGTTCCTGTAGTATCCATAAGAACAGGTAAACGGGAAAATCTGATCAATGTGGAACAACCCATCGAATACAGAAATACATACCAGGATAAAGAAACCTACATCAAAGACATTACTCAGGAATTGTTTGGAGTTTTAGAAGGCTATGTATTGCGCTATCCTGAACAGTGGCTGAACTGGATCAACTTGAGACGATTCCATACGGAAGATGCGCACTCTCTGGAGTGTGAAGACCAACGAAGTTGGGAAATAAGAAAACAAGATTATTATAAAATATCCAAACATGATTTCAAGGTTTTTCGATATGAAAATTCTTTTATTCTGATTGACATGAAAAATCGAAGATATTATACTATAAATAAGATAGGTGAAAAAATTATCAAGCTATTATATAGAGGTACTACATTGAAAAAAATAGTTTCTCTTCTGGAAGAGACCTATGGTAGAGATGACCAGAGAATTTTAAAGGTTCTTTTCCATTTGAGAAAAAGAGGACTCCTAACCAATGCGTAAATTCTTTGTAGCCTCTTTGTCGTTAATCTCATTTCTCCTTCTCATTGTCCAAATAGCTCATCCCCAAGAAGACGATGAGCGTTTCTGCCGAGCCTTAGATTTTGGTTTTAATTTTGAATATGATCGGGCAATGAGCTTGTTAGATCAGATCCAAAAAGAAAATCCTGACGACTTGAGACCATATTTCTTTAAGGCTGTAGTTTATGACCAAATGATAGACAACTGTAATAACGACGAGGAAAACACCAGGCTGTTCTTCGAAAATATTGAGAAAGCTGAGGAGATCGCCAAAAAGTTGAAGAAGCAAGATAAAGACAGATGGTATGTCAATTTCTTTCTCGGTAGCATTTACGGCTGGAAGGGGAAATATTCCATAAAGAAAAACGATAAGTGGCAAATCTTTACAAATGGGAGAAAAGCCAAAGGGTATTTTGAGAAAACAATCAAGCTTAAACCCGATTGCTTTGATGCTTATTACGGTCTTGGACTATATCATTACTATGCTGGAACTCTGCCCAAATTGCTCCGTTTCTTTTTGCCTCTCTTCAATTTTGAAGGTGATGTCAAGAAGGGCATAGAAGAACTTTGTCTGGCTAAGGAGAAAGGGAAATACAGCCAAAGCTTCGCCGCTTATGAGTTAGTATGTATCTATTCAAGCCCACGGAAAAACAATGAAGACCATGAGATCGCACTCAAGCTGGCCTCAGAACTGAGTGAGAAATATCCGCAAAACTTCAATTTTCTCTTCATGAGTGCAGTATATTATCATTACTTGAAGAAGGACAGTCTATCACTGGCTGTGCTCAGGGGAATAAAGTCAAAACTTGATCAAGGTTACTACGAAAATTTGAACCCTGATAGAATAATTGATTATTACGATTGCTCTGGTGTTGTTAAACTTTCCATCAATAAATACATGGAAGCCCAAAACGATTTTGAACGAGTCCTGAATCTCTCCACTTCGGACGCAAAAAGTCGAGCATACTACTATATTGGAAGGTGTTTAAACGAACAAGGAAAATATGAGGAGGCTTATCAAAATTATCTAAAATCTTTAGAACATGAAGACTACTTTGGCTCGCATAAACGGGCTCGAAAAGAGATTAAGAAATTGAAAAACAAAGAACTGATCGCTGACAAGTAGAGGGCCATGCTGGAATATCCTAAACTAGACGATAAAGTCGAAATCACGCCTTTCGAAACGAGTTCAATCAGTCAAGTTTACCTGCTGAAGACTCCAGATGGAAGAACCTTCCAAATCTCATCTAAGCTATACCAACTTCTTCTCCTTCTGGATGGTGAGAAATCGTTAGAAGAAATCGCCTCTGAGTTTTCTTCTCAAAATTCCAAAGAGTATAGTCCAGATGATATTTCACAAATTATTGAAAAGTTTCTAACCCCCCAAGGTCTATTATCGCCAAACCAAGCAGATCAAAGAGATCAACCCCAGACTCGCCAAAAGCCAAACACTCCACTTTCTTTAAGGATACCTCTCTTCTCGCGGAGAGCCTTGCTCCCCCTCACCAACATTTTAAGCAAGTTGTTTCACCGTCCCGTTTTCATAACATTGACAGCAATGGCTTTCATAATACTATTGATTACTTTGCCAGGCTTTCAAGCTTTTGATTTCACAAAAACCATTCAAATGGGCTATGCTTGGATCATGACTTATGGCTTGCTTACCGTCAGTGTGATTTTTCATGAATTAGGGCACGCCAGTGCTTGCAGATATTATGGGTGTCTGCATGGTCCTGTGGGATTTGGCTTATATTTGGTCTTTCCTGTATTTTATGTGGACATAAATGATGCATGGAGACTCTCCAGAAAGCAACGAGCAATGATTGACATCGGGGGAGTATATTTTCAATTTGCGACTACCATTATATTGTTTTCTGGATATATGATAACTCAATCACCAATACTTCTCATGGCCATTTTCCTGACCTATTTAATGATCTTTATCAATCTTAATCCACTGTTTAAATATGACGGATATTGGCTTTTGTCAGACATAGTGGGGATTCCCAATTTGCGGCAAAGAGCCACGGAGCTGGTCAAGCAGCTATTCAAAAAAGAAAGAAGAACAACTTATCAACTTTCCCAAATTCCTTCTTGGGCAAAAGGTGTTCTCTTTAGCTATACCGCTCTTAGTAACGCCTTTTTTCTCTACTTTGGATATAGAATCGCCAAATTTCTGGTAGAGTTACTAAAGGAATATCCCACCATTTTTACAGACTCAGTTCTTAAAATTCGACAAAGCATTTTGACCCATGACCTTAATACTTTCTTCATTAATGTCTCTCAAATTATTTTTCCTATCCTCCTGTTATTTTCACTGATCCTCATGGGCAGAAGACTACTCTATCCGATATTCAAATACGCCAAAAACATTGTCAAGCGCCAGTTCGTTGATTAAGCAAATGGTTCAGACAACGCACCAACTATTCAAGCAACATCGAGAGATAACGACATTGGTTCCTTACAGCTGTAGGGGTGAGTGTTCACCTTAGTAGCAAAGCCGCCCCCATACTACCCATCCTTCTTGGTGGAGTGAAGCCCCCTTCCAACTTGTAGTGAGCGTGGTCGAACCACGTCCCCAGAAAGCTCCGCCCTTACTTCCGTCAAAGTGAGGGCGGAGCTTGAAAAGAAGAAAGGGAATAACTTTAAGCTTGCTTGGACGGAGAGGTTAAGTTATAATCAATTTAATAAAATCAAAGACTTGAACCTTTAAAGAAAGAGGTGCTAAAATGAAGGGACTTGGAAGGGTACTTGGCTTAACCATGCTTTTAGTCTGTTTCTTATGGGCTATAACTTATCCGTCAACTATTCAAGCCTATGTCTCCAAAAACGGTTTGATAAATCCAAATCAGCAACGATATTCGGGGTTTTTATTTGCTCCACAAATGGGGGATTCGGTTAAAGTGGCGAGAGCAGACTCCATAAAATTAAAAGATCCTAAGATGGCCGTGCTCTATTCCGTTATCCCAGGAATCTTGGTTCACGGGTCGGGTCACTTTTATGCAGGAAAAACTAAAACAGGTTACTGGCTTCTGGGGGCGGAAGTGGCGGGTGCAGCTATTGTGTATGTATCCGTACTAGCTGGTTATGCCGCGTCCGAAGCTGGGGAGGTTGGTACAGTGGCTGGGTTCGGGGTACTTGGGGGGGGGTTGCTTTTCGTAGGGTCCTGGGTCTATGATGTGGTCAAAAGCCCCATAGCTGTTAAAAAGCAAAATGAAGAATTGCTTCAAAGGAGACATAGTGGACTGAGACTTCAAATAAAAGATGAAAAATTGAAATTAGTTGTCACATGGAGGTTTTAGATGTGAGAGTTCTAAAATGCTTTTTTGCAGTTCTTTTAGTTACCTGTTTACCAAATTCTTTATGTGCTGAGCATTGTTCTAAATGTGTCGTTGACACCTGCCAAACATTATACCCAACCTATGGTGATGGCGATGGCGACGGAATGAACGATAACCTGGAAATGGACTTAGCAGGTCAGTTCCACCCAGTTCTATGCCTTGACAACGCCAGTTCTGAACGCCCCTATCGTATGCCAGGTCATTATTACACACCATTCTATGCCGATGATTCACCCGGTCATAATGCACCGCCAGATGTGGTAAGCGACGGGACTGTTTATTATCGGGTTCGTCCATTCCGTGTGGCAGAACCTGGAAGGTCTTCTTATATCGAAATCGCATATTGGTTTTACTACACCTACAATATAGCAGAATGCACAAATGGTGAGGTCTGTGAACATGGACATGATTGGGAACATATCGCTATGGCAATTGTTGGAACTCCTGGAAAATATAAAGTTGTAAGAATCTTTTATGCCCAACACGAAAGTGGGGAATGGATGGATCCGGATGAAGTATCTTGGGTTGGAACTCCTGAAGAATCGGGGGTTAACGTTTTCATAGTGAACGGCTCACATGCAAGTTATCCCTGGCCAGGGGAAAGATGCTCTACGTGGATTCTGTGGGGCTTTCATTGGATCTGCGTGTGTTATGAGAATGCAAACGGTCAATTCTCTTTTCCCTACATCATCTTAACTCCTTTATGGGAACTGGGGGATTCCAGAGCCCCATACTGGTTAAGCTATTCTTCGAGATGGCCAGGCGCTGGGGGTTGGTGCTTCGGTCATGCTGTTGCTCCCTACGGTCCTGCTAGGGGAGAACACCAGACATGGTGGAATTATAGTCATTTTATGCAGCTTATTCCAGCTTGTGAACAGACCTTTCTGTATGACGTTGATCCTCCTGTAAACTTTCAGGTCAGCAAGTTCAGAGATGGTCAACCTCTAACCAATGCTCTTTATCTTACCTGGGATGGTCCATCTGGCTGGGATGGTTTTATGCTCAGAAGATGTCTTGTCCCCATTCTCCCTAATGACGATGATCCCACCTGTGAGTGTATCGCTCAACTGGGACCGGAGACCTATTCATATTTTGATAGCTGTTTGGATGGTGGCATAACCTACTATTATGAGTTAAAGACATTTAACGATAATCCTAATCCTGCTTATCGAGGTTGTTCCTGGCCTGCCATGGGGGACGGGAATCCCAGCGGTGGACCTTGCACCTATGATCAGAGTCCAGCCATGCCAGGAGTAAAAAGCTGTGATAGCTGTATTCTAAGATGGGACGACTACTCCTGGAATGAGGATGGATTTATAATTAGGGCTCCAGGTGGTGAGATTTGTGACACAATGGGTCGGAATGTGGAAGAATATCCTGTTTCCAATTGCTGTACCGGCAAACGTGGTTATTCTGTGGGAGCATATAATGAATATGGAACAAGCTGGTCTCTAACCCTGGGTTGTAATCATCCTCCCGATTGTCAGCCCAGGCTTGGCTGTGACGGCAACCCATATCAAGCTCCTTCCATGAACCGATGGGGTGTTATAATCTTGACTGGTCTGATAATTGGAACTACTGCTTTTCTGATGAACCGGAAAAAAGAGAAAAAGGGGGAAGTTTTGTAAACTGAACACCAATCCCCTTTCTTTCCTCCTGTGTAACTCCTTTCAAGTAAACATCCCCAAAAAGCTCCGCCCTTACTTCCGTCAAAGTGAGGGCGGAGCTTGAAAAGAAGAAAGGGAATAACTTTAAGCTTGCTTGGGAGGAGAGGTTAAGTTATAATCAATTCAATAAAATCAAAGACTTAAACCTTTAAAGAAAGAGGTGCTAAAATGAAGGGACTTGGAAGGGTGCTTGGCTTAACCATGCTTTTAGTCTGTTTCTTATGGGCTAAAACTTATCCAGCAACAAGCAAAGTTCAGACTTATGTTTCCAGAGATGGCTCGAAAAACTTAGCACTGGATGGGTCCTCAAGCTTTTTGTTTGCTCAACAAATGGAAGATACGATCAAAGTGGAGAAAGCGGATTCGATAATATTGAAAGATCCTAAAAAGGCTATATTTTATGCCTTCATTCCCGGCATCGTTGTTCACGGGTCCGGGCATTTTTATGCTGGAGCGAAGACCACAGGTTGGATATTGGTTGCCGGAGAAATCATAAGCTTACCTTTACTTACATACGCTATTGGAGTTGGCATTGGTGAATCAACGAACGGCTCGACCTCAAATGGCGATGCTGAGATAGTTGGTATTTTTGCAGGCACCTTATTTATAGGCACTTGGATTTATGATTTGATCGGTGCTCCGCTTGCGGCTCAGAGGCAGAATCAGAAGCTACTTGGAAAGAAAAACATGGGGCTCAATTTTGAGTTTGACCGCGGGAGTGACTTTGTAAGATTTCAAATAGTGAAAAGATTCTAATTACCAAGAGAATGACAATCCTATGAAAAGGTTTATAGTGACATTGTTGATAAGTTTCTTCTGCATTTCCAGACTTTCAATGGCAGAACATTGCCCCAACTGTATCGTCAATTGGTGCCGAACCACTTATCCGACTTATGGCGATTATGATGGTGATGGAATAAATGATGATTATGAAATGGAGTTCGCCATAAAATTTAAGCCAACTTTATATTACGATGAAACAAACATTGGGACGGTTTATTTTACTTGTATAACTGGAAAGATGAAAACCTTTAAAAGAAAGAGGTGCTAAAATGAAGGCACTTGGAAGGGTACTTGGATTAACCATGCTTTTAGTCTGTTTCTTATGGGCTATAACTTATCCATCTACAAATGAAGTTCAAACTTATGTTTCCAAAAATGGCTTAATAAGCTCACCGAAATTTGAACATTCGGAGCTTTTGTTTGCCCAGCAAATGGAAGATTCAATCAAAGTGAGGAGAACGGATTCGATTCACAGTGAGCGAGCACGAACTGCAAAACTGAAAGAACCTTATAAGGCTTTCCTCTATGCCGTCGTCCCTGGTGTTGTTGTTCATGGAACGGGACATTTTTATGCGGGTAAAACTACAACAGGGTTCTTGCTGCTGGGGAGTGAATTGGTGGGAGCAACTCTTATATTAGGAGGAACTTCAACCGGTTGGGGAAGATCAAGCCCGACACGAGAGGGTTTTACGGTAGCGCTAATAGGGGGAACTCTGTTTTTCGGCTCTTGGATATATGACATGGTAAAAAGTCCTTTGATCGTGCAAAAACAAAATCAGAAACTACTTCAAGGAAATCATGCTGACCTAAAGTTTAGGATAAAGGATGGAGATTTGAGATTGGTCACTGTATGGCGCTTTTAGATATGGGGGTTTTAAAGTATTTTCCTACCTTAACATGCGGAACATCGCTCCATTTTTGAATTTGACCAATCGAAGGATGTATGTGGATTGAAATAATAAAAAGATTCCAATTGGAAAGGAAGGGGGATAGACTCATGAGAAAGTTTGCTCTGATCCTGATATTGATGGTGAGTCTTCTTGCAGGTCTCAAGCTTGTAATGGCTGAGCATTGTCCTAATTGCGTTATAAATTGGTGCCGAACTACTTATCCCACATATGGTGATGGGGATGGCGATGGAATGAATGATGAGTATGAAATGGAACTCGCCAGGCAATTTAAGCCAACTTTATATTACGATGATGCAAACATTGGGACGGTTTATTTTACTTGTATAACTGGAAAGATGAAAACCTTTAAAAGAAAGAGGTGCTAAAATGAAGGGACTTGGAAGGGTACTTGGATTAACCATACTTTTGGTCTGTTTCTTATGGGCTAAAACTTATCCGTCAACAAGCAAAGTTCAGACTTATGTTTCCAGAGATGGCTCGATAAACTTAGCACTGGATCAGTCTTCAAGCTTTTTGTTTGCTCAACAAATGGAAGATACGATCAAAGTGGAGAAAGTGGATTCGATAATATTGAAAGATCCGAAAAGGGCTATCTTTTATGCCTTCATTCCCGGCATCCTCGTTCATGGGTCTGGACACTTTTATGCAGGCAAAACAAAAACTGGATTTTGGCTTTTAGGGGCAGAAGTGGTGGGAGCATATCTTGTATTTACTGCCGCACTAGCTGAGTTTCCCGAGGGAGAATATGACCCGAATGATGAGTTATGGGGATTTGGGGGACTTGTGCTTTTCGTGGGATCCTGGGTCTATGATGTGGTGAAGAGTCCCCTAGTTGTTAAAAAGCAAAATGAGGAATTGCTTCAAAGAAAACACAGTGAACTGAAATTTCAAATAACAGATGAGAGCTTGAAATTGGTCATCAAGTGGAGGTTTTAGATATGAAGTTTTTAAAGTGTTTTCTTATAGTTTTCTTAGTAGCTTATTTGCCAGATCCTTTGTGTGCGGAACATTGCTCTAAATGTATAGTTGATACCTGCCAAACATTATACCCAACCTATGGTGACGGAGATGGTGATGGAATGAGCGACGATTATGAGATGCAACTTGCCAGACGGTTTAAACCTACCTTATATTATGGTGAAAGAGGAATTAGGACACTTTATCTTAGTTGTATAACTGAAACCATGAAAAACCTTTGAAGGTGAGGTGCTAAAATGAAAAGATTTGCAAGGGCAATTGGCTTAACCATGCTTTTAGTCTGTTTCTTATGGGCTAAAACTTATCCATCAACAAGCAAAGTTCAGACTTATGTTTCCAGAGATGGCTCGATAAACTTAGCACTGGATCAGTCTTCAAGCTTTTTGTTTGCTCAACAAATGGAAGATACGATCAGAGGGGAAAGAATGGATTCCATAAAACTGAAAGACTCGAATATGGCTATTCTTTATGCTGTGGTTCCTGGCATTATTATTCATGGATCAGGACATTTTTACGCTGGCAAAAGAAAGACTGGAGCAATCCTGTTAGCATCCGGAGTGGTCGGAGGAGCTCTTTTCTTCGTTGGGGGACTGGGCGTAGGGCTATCTCAATTAGATGGCGGACAATCGACTTGGGAACCTGGATATGTTTTTATGGCAACTGGCGGAGCCCTTTTTCTCGGCTCCTGGGTCTATGATATGATCGGCGCTCCTCTCGCGGTTCAGAAGTACAATGAGGAACTCCTTCAAAAGAAGAACATAGGTCTCGAATTTGACTTTAACCACAGGAGTAAATTTGTAAGGTTTCAAATAGTGAAAAGATTCTAATCACAGGTAGGGGAATCATATGAAAAGATGTTTAATGGCGGTACTATTAGGTTTCTTCTGTGTTGCTAAATTTTCAATGGCTGAGCATTGTCCTAACTGCATTGTAAATTGGTGCCAAACCACTTATCCAACTTATGGCGATTACGATGGCGATGGAATGAATGATGAGTATGAAATGCAGTTCGCCAGACAATTTAAGCCAACTTTATATTACGATGATGCGAATTCAGAAATTAGCTATTGCATGCCTTATCACTACGATGTTCCTTTTTATGCCGATGATTCGCAAGGACATAACGCTCCACCTGATGTTATATGCGATGGATCAGTTTATGTCCACGTAAGGCCATATGGTATTGGCGAACCTGGACAAGCAATGCATATTGAAGTAGCCTACTGGTTTTACTATACTTATAACCAAGCCGAATGCCAGAACGGATACTTGCAGGAACATGGACATGATTGGGAACATATTGCCTTATGCTTATCTGTTCCTCCAGATGGTGGTCCCCTTCAGATTGTATCAATCTTTTTTGCACAGCATGAGGGGTGGGAGATTAGAGGGCCAGATGAAGTTCAATGGACTGGAACTCCTGGGTTATCAAGTGTCAAAGTCTATATTGTTAATGGGTCACATGCATCATATCCATGTGCAGGTGAAAGGTGTGCTCGCTGGGAAGGTGGGTTCTGTGTATGTCATGAGAATGCAAACGGTCAGCGATTGGTAGAAATTCCTGATTCAAAAATCTTCAACTTGTATGAATTAGGTTATTTCGCTGCGCCAGAATGGTTGGATTATTCAACAAAATGGCCAGGGCAATCAAGTATGTTTGGCGAACCACCTTATGGACCTGCATGGGGTAATCATGCTCACTGGTGGAATGAAGGACATTTCATAAATCCATTTCTATGTATAGAAACATGGCGAGATGACGTTGATCCTCCGGTAAATTTTCAGGTTAGCAAATTTAGAGATGGTCAGCCGCTGACCAATGCTCTCTATCTTACCTGGGATGGTCCTTCTGGCTGGGATGGGTTTATGCTCAGAAGATGTCTTGTGCCCATTCGTCCTAATGAAGACGATCCCACTTGTGAATGTATAGCTCAACTGGGACCGGATACCTATTCGTATTTCGATAGCTGTTTGGATGGGGGCGGAACCTACTATTATGAGTTAAAGACATTTAATGATAATCCTGAGCCTTCATACCGAGGATGTTCCTGGCCTGCCCAGGGGGCTGGAACTCCCAGTGGGGGACCTTGCACTTATGATATGAGTCCAACCATGCCAAGAGTAAAAAGCTGTGATAGCTGTATTCTAAGATGGGACGACTACTCCTGGAATGAGGATGGATTTATAATTAGGGCTCCAGGTGGTGAGATTTGTGACACAATGGGTCGGAATGTGGAAGAATATCCTGTTTCCAATTGCTGTACCGGCAAACGTGGTTATTCTGTGGGAGCATATAATGAATATGGAACAAGCTGGTCTCTAACCCTGGGTTGTAATCATCCTCCCGATTGTCAGCCCAGGCTTGGCTGTGACGGCAACCCATATCAAGCTCCTTCCATGAACCGATGGGGTGTTATAATCTTGACTGGTCTGATAATTGGAACTACTGCTTTTCTGATGAACCGGAAAAAAGAGAAAAAGGGGGAAGTTTTGTAAACTGAACACCAATCCCCTTTCTTTCCTCCTGTGTAACTCCTTTCAAGTAAACATCCCCAAAAAGCTCCGCCCTTGCTTTTTGTCCCGAAGCAGGGGCGGAGCCAAAGAAGAGCAACAGAAGGAACTTTGCTCTGATAAGCTGAGCGAAATAGGGCGAAGATGTTAGTTTGGTTCACCGAGCAATCTCACTTATTATCCCTTGACCAGTTGCTTGGTCTTTTCTTTGCTAATTAATTTGGAGGAAAAAGCCTTTATCTCTTCCAGATAACGACTGTTGTGCACCTTCCATCGGATAAGCATCCAGTGGCCATAGAGTCGAATCTATGCCACCTTGATGTTTTCTATCTCTATCACTGGTTTATCTTTTTTAAAGCCAAAATGCTCAGAGGCATCAAGAATCTCAATGCCTACAATCTCCTCATTCGGACCAAGGTCAATAGCAACATCCTCTGTCAAGCGTATTGTAGTAACTTCCATTGGCCCCTTCTTAAAAGAGATATAAGCGGCATCAACCTCTGGATCGTATTTTATCTTCATTTTACACCCCAATGAAAAATACATAGACAGTTACAACCACAAATCTGTCCGGTTCTTCAGCTACAATAGGCATCACCTGTTTAACCTGATAAAATTTGCCTTTCCACATAGCACTATAGCTAAAATTTTTACGGAAGGATAGTCTCCCTTTTTTGGCAGGAAGACATTCTCCTGTTCTAATCGTCAATTCAACTTCTTCCCTGGATGCGCCTCTATCAGCCATATTGTCAAGAGCATGTTGAGAAAATTCTATAGATTTTTCCACGTTCAGATAGCCTTTTTAGTTTTCACAATTATTAACCGTTGCGTTAGGAGCTCACTTCTGACGCATTGGAGAGTGTCAGGACAAGGTCCTGACACAACTAAAATAACTATCAAGGCTCGAGAGTGATCGATACGAGTTTCCCCAACGAAAACCGAGTCTCGAGCTCCTTTTACAATTTTTTATCCCTTGACCAGTTGTTTGGTCTTTTCTTTGCTAATTAATTTGGAGGAGAAAGCCTTCAGCTCTTCTAAGTAGCGACTGTTGTGCACCTTCCATTTGATGAGCATCCAGTGACCATATAGTCGATATTGAAAGTTTTTGAATTTAAACTTAACCGCTGGTTTGATCGCCTGCCACAATGAATAAAACTTGGGCATCGCCTCCAGCATTACCCCGAACTGTAGTTCCCATACCGACATCTTGTTAGGTTTGTATACCACATGATGTCCGTCATATTGACTCCAGTCAAAAGAGGTTATTCGATTTTCTGAGACCAGATTTTCATAAACCGGAGTTCCCGGAAGAGGGGTCAAAATTACCATCTGCACTGTATCGATTTTCCATTTGATGGCAGACTTTACCGTCTGCATCACCGTATTTCTGTCATCTTGCTCTCCGCCCAAGACAAACATCCCGTGTGTTTTAATTTTGTATTGGTGCAAAGTTTTGATAGCTTTCTCCATCTCCTCCACGGTCTGACGTTTGTTGTATTCTATAAGAGTCTGAGGATTGACCGATTCCAGTCCGATATACAGAACCTTACAGCCGGACTTGTGCATCAGTTCCAGAAGCTCCCTATCCTTTACCACATCCAGGCGACTCTGGGCGGTCCATGAAATGTGAATATTATTTTTCAGCATCAATTTCAGAAGCCTTTTGGTTCTCTTCTTGTCAGCGTCAAAATTATCGTCATAGAAAAACATCCATGCTCCGGGATATAACTGGTGATAATACTTTATGTCCTCCAGCACTTTCTGGGGACTGCGAGTTCGGTATCTGTGTCCGAACATTTTGGTGACCGAACAGAAGGTGCAGTCGAAGGGGCATCCCCGCGAGGCCAAAACCGGAAATATGGTCGGGTCTTTCCAGCCTTCTATCAGCGAGAATTCCGGGGTGGGAAGGCTATCCTGATCTATTAAGTATGGTCTTTCTTCATTATGATACACCCGGGATCCTATCTTGTAAGATAGCCCCAGTATTTTGGAAATAGAGGAAGCATCATTTCCGTTT
This sequence comes from uncultured Ignavibacteria bacterium, assembly GCA_964580215.1. Lineage (GTDB taxonomy): Bacteria > Zixibacteria > MSB-5A5 > MSB-5A5 > SM1-73 > SM23-73-3. The sequence goes on from CAZOJT010000027.1 coordinate 16,408, forward strand.
TCCAGCCAAGAGAGGAGCTCCAGAATGGTCTGTTCACCTTCTTTTCTTACCACGAAGTCCGCATAGTTGTCCAGCGCCTCTTCTGCCATGAAGGTGACGTGTGCTCCTCCCATCACGATGGGGATGTCCTTTCCCAAAACCTTGGCTTTTTCCTTTATCTCTCTGGCGATATGATAAGCCTCCGGAGCAGTGCTGGTGATGGTGGAGATCATTACCATATCTGCGGTTAACAACTCTGCCCAATCGAGGGGAGCGATGTCCTGGCAGAATAACCTAACCTGGTATCCCTTATCTCTCAGGATCGTGCCTATAATAGGTAAACCTAGGCGGGGGAGTTTGAATGCGCTGAACACATGAAAACCGGGGGATGCTGGCTCTATTCCTATAATTTTTTTAATTTCCATTTTTTCCTTTTTTTACAACCTCAAGTTATGGTTCAAATATAAACTTTTTGCAATTTAACCGGAGTAATACGTCTTTGTCAAGTCTTTTTATTGAGGTCCTTCGAAAAATTATTTTGGAGAGGATAAATTGGAGTGTTCACCTTCAGGTGAACCATGTTAAAGCTCGTGGTCTTTTAAGAAGTTTTCCGCAGGATCCATAGGACAGGTCAAGCTAAAGTCGTAGATCCCGCCTTGGCGGGGCTTGACACTCCAGATCAACAAGTAACTTGTAATGTCTGCCTTTGCCAATTCATTAAAACTTCTTTGAAAGGTATAAGCTTTCTATTATTATACTATATGTAAAATGTTTAGAGGCGTCTCCGAAAAGGAGATGATCCGGCTGGTATTTAATTTGATCTTTAGGAAACCCAAGTTGAGAAATGAAAATTGATCTTTTGAAAGATTTGAATCCAGCCCAGAGGAAAGCTGTTACCTACACCTCCGGTCCACTTCTGGTTTTAGCTGGAGCGGGCAGCGGGAAAACCAGGGTGCTGACTTATCGCATTGCATATTTGATCGGGGCTAAGAGGGTCGATCCGTGGAAGATCTTAGCTGTGACCTTCACCAATAAGGCGGCAGGTGAGATGAAAGAGCGGGTGGAGAAGCTTTGTGGCAAAGCTGGCATTGGTGTGTGGGTGAGCACATTCCATTCATGGTGTGCAAGGATATTAAGAAGAGAGGCGAATCTTTTAGGTTACACCAAAAGTTTCAGCATCTATGACCAGGACGATCAAAGATTGGTGATTAAAAAATGTATGGAGGAGCTTGATATCTCTTCCAAGAAGTTTCCCCCCGATGCTGTTCAAAGCCGTATCTCCTCAGCCAAAGACAGGTTGTTCACCTGGCAGAGCTTTTTTTCCCAAGCCAGAGATTTTTTTGAAGAGAATGTGGCTAAAGTCTATCAACTCTATCAGAAAAAGCTTCAAGAAGCAAATGCCCTTGATTTCGACGATTTGATAATGAAAACCGTTGAGCTCTTCACGAATCAACCTCAGATTTTGGAAAAATATCAGAGCAGATTTGGTTATATCCTGATAGATGAATATCAGGATACCAACCATGCTCAATATGTGCTGGTAAATCTCTTGGCATTAAAAGGTCAAAATCTATGTGTGGTGGGCGATGAGGATCAGTCCATCTATGGCTGGCGAGGAGCTGATATCAACAACATCCTAAATTTTGAAAAAGATTACCCGGATACCAAAGTGATAAAGCTGGAGCAAAACTATCGCTCCACCCAGGTGATTTTGGACGCGGCAGGCGCGGTGGTGCAGAATAACCAAAGCCGGAAAGGTAAAACTCTTTATACCCGAATCACGGGAGGTGAAAAGGTAGGTCTTTTGATTTTAGAAAATGAGCACCAGGAGGCGGAAGCTTTGGTAAAACAAATTCAGCATTTCATTCAACTATCTGGGTATTCTTTATCTAATTTTGTCATTCTTTACCGCACCAATGCCCAATCGCGTGTGTTGGAGCAAAAGCTCAGAGATAACGGTATACCCTATGTGATAGTTGGGGGCGTAAGATTCTATGAGCGCAGAGAGGTAAAAGATATACTGGCATATCTGAAAGTTTTGACAAACCCTCAGGATGGTTTAAGTCTGAAAAGGATTATTAATGTGCCAGCCAGAGGGATCGGAGCCAAAACCATCTCAAAAATGGAGAATTTCTGTTTGAGAAAAAACTTAAGTCTCCTGGAGGGGATAAGACAGATAGATGAAATCGAAGGAATCTCGCCCAGGCTTAAAAGCGTCATAAAAGATTTCTCCAAGATGTTGGATAAATTCGCTTCTATGAAAGATAAATCACCCGTAGATGAACTTGCCGAGTTGGTTGCCGAGAAAACCGGCTATCTGGATGAACTCAAAAAAGAGAAAACCGTTGAGGCAGAGAGCAGAATAGAGAACATAAAGGAGTTGATCAATGCCACATCTGAGTTTAAAGAAAGATCGGAGCACTCCACTTTGGATGGATTCTTAGAAGAGGTTTCACTTATCACCGACATAGACATGTGGGACAAAACCAAGGATGTGGTCACGCTTATGACCTTACATGCGGTCAAAGGGCTGGAGTTTCGGGTGGTTTTCATCGCTGGACTGGAGGAGGGTCTTTTCCCTTTATCCCGTTCGCTGGAAAACCCATCTGATCTGGAGGAGGAAAGGAGGCTTTTCTATGTGGGAATGACCCGGGCGAAAGAGAGATTGTTTTTATCTTATGCCCGCCATCGTCGTAGATTTGCGGATATGGTGAATTTAGAGTCCAGATTTTTGGACGAAATTCCGCAAAAGCTTTTAAAGATGGAGGATCATCTTTTTTGTAAGAAGGAATACTATCCCAAAGTTGATCTGGACCGCGTAGAACCTTTTTCACCCGATTCAGCCTCCCCCTATGACTCCATGTTGCAGGTGGGCACCCGGGTGATTCACTCTCACTGGGGCGAAGGAAAGATCGTTCAACGAGAGGGTGCTGGCGAAAACCTAACGTTGACTGTTATCTTCAGGGGAGGAATTAAGAAAAAACTTCTGGCAAAATATGCCGATCTGGAGATTGTTGGGTTGTAGGGTCAAGATATAACAGGATGACTGAGAATTGTCATTCTGAGTCCGTAAGGGCGAAGAATCTCGCTTCCCAACCCGCATAAAACCAAGATTCTTCACTCCACTTCGTTCCGTTCAGAATGACACAATTGGAGTTCTCGGTCAGCCTGATAAGAACCTGCTTTCATTGTTATGATTCCTGGTCAATTACTTCATTTAGAAGGGTAACAAAAAACTCAAGCCTGTGCTCTTCTCTTAACACAGGCTTGAGCAATATATATGAAAACTTGAAGAAGGAGGAAACTCATTCATTTTAATAAGTAAAAAACGTGCCAGCCTCAAAGGAAAAACACACAGGCACGAGAAAAACGTTAACTCATTGTAAAATAGAAAGATAGTTGAGGGTATATGTAGAGCTATGAAATCCTTGTTGTTTTTGTTGTTACGCAGACGCAGGAAATTGCGATCAACTTATGTGGCTCATAGTGATCACGGAAAGGCATTTTCTTATCTTGCACACTCTTAACCTCCTCGCAGATTCTTGCGAGTAGGGCTAATCTATTCTTGCTTCACTCTTTTGTTTTATACCCCAAGAGCAACTAGATTTTTTGCAGGAAAAGCACAAAACTCTGGTTTTCCTCTTTGTACTGAAACTTTCTTGCCTCGACGATTGTATGAAATATTAGCACAGTTGGTGCATATAAAGTTAGTGGCACTAACCAGGGTCAAAGATTAGTCGGTCTTGTTCCGAGGTATAATTTTCCCCTGGTGGAGCAAAAATTAAGATCATAATTAGGAGAGAAATTATGGTCCCCACAACACGGCGATTGATCGGCAAAGTGAAGCCTTGTCAAATGCACAACCGTGTTTCAACAGAAATCATACGCCCAAAAGAAAACCCGATTTATTCAAATATTGCGAAATGTATGAAAATTATTACACACAGGCTCTGCCAAGTTTTGCAAACTTCAGATCTTTCCTTCTTCATTCAGGATGCCTCCTTTGTCTCTATGGATTAATCTCATATCTGATAACGGGTTAATTCTTCTGTCTGGAGTCTTAAGAGAGAGAAGAAAGGTCGATTTGGCGGTCTGTTCTTTGCTTAAGTTGGTAGGTGGAAAACATCTTTGACCTGAGAACCCGTTAGGAGCCAACATTTGAGAATACAGGCTGAGGTGAAACTTTCGAAGCAGAGTTTTAACGTTGACAAAATGAGAATTTGTGTTAAATTAGCTTTAGGGATAAAATAAAATTCGGAGGTTAGAAATGAAAGAACAAAGAAAATTCGGAATTGTTGCTCTGGCGCTGGCTTTGATTTCGGTGGGGATAATCTGGGTGGTGGGCCTGGGAGAGGCCACAGAGGAATCCAGGGTGGCGGAGGAATATGACAGGGAGACTATCTATAGTTATGTAAAGCTTTTCGATAAAGTAGCTTTCGACATCAATCGGAAGTATGTGGATTCAGTTAACGTTAAAGATATGATCTATGCCGGAATAAGGGGAATGATAGAAACGCTGGACCCTTTTTCCACCCTCCAGGATGTCAAAGCTCATGACCGATTGATGGAGATGACCGAGGGGAAATATGAGGGATTGGGAATGGTTATTTCCAAGAGAAGCAACGCCATCACCGTCATATCCCCCTTAGAGGGGACACCGGCTTATCGAATGGGGATTCGAGCGGGTGACCAGATAGTCAAAATCGATGGCAAGTCCACCGAGGAAATTAGCGTGGAGGAGGCTTCCAAGTTGATGAGGGGTAAACGGGGAACCACTGTGGTTCTAACCATAAAAAGAGAGGGGGTGGCAGAACTTCTGGAATACGAGGTTGAACGGGCGATAATTGAGCTTAAGAGTGTTCCATACTATGGGGTAATGGATGGAGGAATCGGATACGTAAGATTGTCCAAGTTCTCCAAAGACTCAGGAAAGGAATTAAGGGATGCCATCAAGGACTTGAAGAGCAAAGGTATAAAGGGGATGATCTTTGACTTGAGAAACAATGGTGGTGGGCTTCTGGATCAAGCGGTTGAAACCTCCAACCTCTTTCTTGACCAGGACAAACTGATTGTATACACCCAAGGTCGAGCCGAGGTCAAAAAAGAACGTTACGCCACGAAAACACCTGTCTTTTCTGAGTTTGATGGTCCTCTGGCGGTTTTGGTGGATGGAGGGACTGCCTCCGCCTCAGAGATAGTCTCTGGAGCGATTCAGGACTGGGATAGAGGGGTGATCATCGGAAACACCACCTACGGGAAGGGATTGGTTCAACAAATATTTGGCATGCCCAACGATACCTATCTGAAACTGACTATAGCCAAATATTATATCCCCAGTGGAAGATGCATACAAAAGCCAGAGAGAGCCAAAAGACATGCAATGAAAGCAGAAGACAACGATGAGGATAAACCAGATAGCGTAGGTAATTTAGAAAAACAAGTTTTTTACACCAAGGGGGGAAGAAAGGTGTATGGTGGTGGTGGAATAGTTCCAGATATCGAGATTGAAGCACCCAAGTTTAAGCCCATCGAATACAATTTAGAAAGACAGTCGATGTTTTTCAATTTCGCAGTATCATACATAGCTAAACATCCCGATATCCCAAAAGATTTCGAGGTGGATGAGCAGATGCTGAAGGAATTTGAACAATTTCTAAAAAAGAAGAAGTTCACCTACAAGTCTGCCCTGGAGCTTGACCTGGATCCATTGAAGAGTAAAATCGAAGAACAAGAGAAATCCGATATGTATTCCGAGACCTTAGCAGAGTTGGAACGGTTGATCGAAGAGGATAAAGAGGACGATTTCGAGGAAAGCATAGATTACATCAAAAAGTCTTTGAAGAGAGATATATTAAATAATCTTTATGGGCAAAACGCATTCTATGAGCAGGTTTTATTAAAGACCGATTCCTGTATCCAGAAAGCTTATGAGATTTTGACTAACGAAAAAGAATATAAGAGGAGATTGAAAGGATAAGAAAGCTCATCGTTTTAAGATCAACCAGAAAAGACCGAAAGACAAGCCCTTTGTTGGGGCTTGTCTTTTTATTGTTTTTGCATTAGAAGTTTTCTCGTCGGAGACAAGCCCTGAACCGTATGGTTCAGGGCAAGCTCCAACGCTACATCTTTTTCGCCTGTGTGGGACAGCTTCACAACTTGACCTGTCATGTTTTCCAACAATAATTTTCCAATGTAGCGGAAACCTTTCTTGTCCTGAGCTTGTGTTCAGCACCCTGAGCTTTTCGAAGGGTCGAAGGGAGGTTCCCATATTGGAAGGCTAAAGCTCATTTGAGTCAACTGACCTTCCGCTACATAATCCGCTTCATCCGTCCACCCGGACGGGTGCCCGTCTGGGCAGACGGACGCCCGTCGGGGCGTTTAATCCGTTGACCGTTTCATCCGTTGACCGTTTCGGCTTTTCTCCAATTTTTGGAAAGAAGTGTCCCAAACCGCTTGACAGTTCTTCTGAAAATTGTTTAATTAAGCACGCTTGAGAAGTAGGAGGAGCAAAAGTTGAGATGAATTTAAGATTAGCCAGGTTATCTATACTATTATTTTTGATGCTGTGGCTTTTATCAGGATGCGAAAAGATGAATACCACTGATGTAACCCGAACTGTGCTGGATAACGGAATGATCGTGTTGATCCAAGAACGCCATTCTGCCCCGGTGGTTGCCATCAATACCTGGGTTAGCACCGGATATTTCAATGAGCCGGACAGCCTGACTGGCATCTCCCACCTTCTGGAACATATGTTCTTCAAGGGGACAAAAAAAAGAGAGGTGGGGCAGCTAAGGGAGGAGACCAAGAAGCTGGGAGGATATCTTAACGCCGGGACGATCTATGAGTATACACATTATTATACCGTGCTGCCCAGCCGGTTTGTTCAACAGGGGCTGGAGCTTCAATCGGATGCTTTGTGGAACTCGGTAATCGATTCGGCGGAGTTGGAAAGAGAAAAAAAGGTGGTCATCCAGGAGGTCAAAAGAAAACTGGACAATCCGGACGCATTAGCCTGGGAGAAGTTAATGGAGCTTGCCTTCGATCATCATCCTATTCGCCGATGGAGAATGGGAACGCCCCAGCAGGTTGAAAGCTGGAGCAGAGACCAATTCGAGGATTACTTCAGAAGCTTCTACCGACCGGATAATATCGTTCTGGCCATAGTGGGGGACGTCAACACAAAGGAAGTGTTAGAAGAGGTGAAAAGATATTACGGCAACGTCGAAATGGAGAAGACCAAAAAACCACAGGTCCCGCAGGAGCCTCTCCAGAAAGAATTGAAATACTCTCAGATGAAAGGGGATATAACCCAGACTTATCTTAAGATGGGATTTCATATCCCCGGACAACTGAAGGAGGACTTTTTTGCTCTGGAGGTTTTGGCTCATATTCTGGGGCATGGTCGAAGCTCCCGCTTGAGCCAGGGCTTGATCGAGAAAAAAAGACTGGTCAGCTCCATAAAATCTGAGGCTTTTGCTTTGAAAGATTTCGGGGTATTTCTGGTCGAGGCGGAGTTGGAAGCGAAAAATCTTTCGGAAACGGAGGCAGAGATTTTCCGGGAGATTGAAAGGGTTAAGACACAGAAGATATATGATTATGAGCTTGCCAAAGCCAAAAACGCCATCAAATTCTCATATCTTTCCTCCATAGAGACCGTCAGAGGTCTGTCAGGGAATCTGGCATCCTTTGAGTCGTATGGAGATTATCGATTGGGTGAGCAGTATTTGAAGGGTGTGGAGAAAGTTACCGAACAGGATATCAAAAAGGTGGCTTCAAAATATCTGGTTTTAGAAAATGTTAGCATACTCGAATATAGGCCGGATAGTGAGTTTGATGAAAAGATCACCGCTGAACGGATAAAAGAGACAATCTCAGAAGGATTGAAGGAAAAGTTGGAACAGGTAGAGAAAATTGAACTGGAGTTGGCAAAATCCCAAGAGAGCAAATCTTTCCCTAAGTTTGTTGAACCAAGTGCCCAAAAAGATACTCTTTCCTGTGGAGCAACTTTGATCACCAGGGAAAATCACTCTTTGCCTATGGTTTCCCTGGGAATTTATTTCAAAGGGGGAAGAGCTTATGAATCTTTAGAAAATTGTGGAATAACCGGTCTTACCCTGAGAGGAAGTTTAAAGGGAACCGAAAATAGAAGTGGGGCTGAGATATTTAATTCGTTGGAGGCGCTGGGAGCGTCCATCGAAACGGAGGTCGAAGCAGATTACTTTGGATATCTGATTAAGCTTTTGTCCGCAGGATCCATGGGATCGGCGAACTTGGAATCAGGTCTGGAGATAATGGCAGATGTGATCAAAAATCCTGTTTTTGATCCGGAGGAGTTAGAAAAGGAGAAAAAGATTCTGTTGGCAAAGATCGAAAAGAACAAAGATAGTATGAGAGACTATCCCATCCGGCTTCTCTATCAAGCCGTCTTTTTTGATCATCCTTATGGTCTGAATAATTTGGGCGAAGAAGAAGCGGTCAAGAACTTAAATCAATCGAAGGTGAGTCAGTGGCATAGTACGCATTTCTCTGCAGGCAATATGACCATCGTAGCGGTGGGTGATTTTGACTCCTCCGACTTAAAGCAAAAACTGGAGAAACTATTTGAGGATTTCAAAAAAGGAAAGATCAAAGAACCGAAGATTTCAAAGATTGATCTCAGCTTTAAAGAAAATACACTGGTGGAGAATCGCTTGAAGGCACAGACGGCACAGGCTTTAGGATTTGTCACCTGTCCTTACCGGGAAGATGATTTATATGCACTCAAGGTTTTGCAAGCAATTGCTTCCGGGACTGGGGGAAGATTTTTCCACCAACTCAGGGAAAAGAAAGGCTTTGCTTATACAGTGTATGGAGTCAACGATTCTTGGGAACAGGCTGGGGCGTTCTATGCCTATATAGCTACTTCACCTGATAATGAAAAACTGGCAAGAGAGGAGCTTTTGACCGAATTTTACAAGTTTAAGACCGATCTTGTAAAAAACGAGGAGCTTGAGACCGCCAAAAACTATATCAGCGGAATGTATCAGATATATTTAGAGACCAATTCCGCTTTGGTGAAGCAATACGCCAAAGCTGAACTCCTGGGAAAGGGGATAGAGGAGGTAAAGCGATACCCACAGAAAATAACTGAGGTCACTAAAGAAGAGGTAAAGGAGGCAGCCACAAGATACTTTGATCCCAAGCATCTCGCAATAGGAGTAATTAAAGGCAGAAAATGAGCGTGTCGAAAAACCACAAAAATGTTCTTTATGTCATTCTGTCCGAATTTGGATCCATAGGAAACGAAGTGAAGAATCTAATAAATTCAATATGTTTCAAATGCGTATGCACTCATACGAGTTTGAGATTCTTCCCCCGCCAAAGGCGGGGTCAGAATGACATTTCTCGACAGGCTCAAATAGAGGGTGAAGGAAAAAAGGAGCTCCCTTTTCGTTATATGTGTGGAATCTGAGATACACTTCCTTTGAAGTTACGAGAATGTGATCTGAAATGTTATCGACTGGGAGATTTGGGACGAAATATAAATTTGGTGGGTAACTCTTCGGCATATCCAATCTGAAACTAAAGAAATCTGTGCAGGGATTAAGTTGATAGAAAAAGGAAACAGATCAAAAATGAAAGATAAGAAAAACAGCGAAAAGGGTCCCAAAAGAGTCGATCCTGCACTCCCCACCGGTTTGGTTTTTCACCAAGATTATCTTAAGCACGACTCCGGACAGAATCACCCCGAAAGCGGAGAGAGGCTTTCTTCTCTTATAGCCCACTTGGAGAAAAAGGGGCTTTTGGACAGGCTCAAAAACATTCAACCTTATCCTGCCTCAGTGGAATGGCTGGAGGCGGTGCACGATCCCCGCTACATTAAGATGGTGGAGAGGATTTGCCAAGATGGTGGAGGAATGTTGGATCCCGATACGCATGTCGGGTCGAAATCCTATGAGGTGGCTCTTTTAGCTGTGGGCGGAGTGATGGCGGCGGTGGATGCGGTGATGAACAAAAAAATCAAAAATGCGTTTTGTGCCATAAGGCCTCCGGGACATCATGCGGAAAGAGACAAAGCCATGGGGTTTTGCATCTTCAATAATGTGGCGGTGGGTGCAAGATACGTTCAAAAGAGGTTCGGTCTTAAAAAGGTTTTGATAGTGGACTGGGATGTGCATCATGGCAATGGAACGCAGAATATCTTCTGGGGGGATCCCTCGGTGTTTTACTTCAGCGTTCATCAGTTCCCTTACTACCCGGGCTCAGGAAGTGAAAATGAAACGGGAGAGGGAGAAGGTGAGGGATTCACCTTCAATATGCCTATGTTTGCCGGAAGTGGCGACTTAGAATATATCGAGGCTTTCCAAAACATATTCTATCCTTTGGCTTTAAAATTCTCACCTGAGTTTATTTTTATCTCCGCCGGCTTTGATGCCCACGAAGAGGACCCTTTAGCCGGAATAAATTTATCAGAAGCCGGATACAAAAAGATAACCGAGGTGATCACCAGACTGGCGTCTGAATGTAGTGAGGGTCGCCTGGTGTCTGTCTTAGAAGGCGGATACAATTTCAGATCTCTTTCCGTCTCGGTAGAAAAGCATATCCGCGCTTTGATGGGTAAAAAATAAAAAAGCATAAAGATTCTTAAAGAGAACTTAAAGTAACTCTTTTTTACAATAACTTGGTTAATTTCAATTATCAAGAAAAGTTTTTGCTTTTTTGCTATCTCACGTAGGCAAGCCTTTACGGGATTGTTGAAAAAGCCATTTTGTGGAGAAGTTTTTGCGTAGGGACAGGGCTTGTCCCTGTCCTAATCCTAACGAGGACAGCCATCCCGCCAACGGCGGGATCCCTACGACAGTCTCCTCTCACCGACTAAAGCAGTAAGCTATTTTTTCAACAGCCCCTTTACACTTCGTCTTAAGCTCAGTGTCGAAGGAGGGCTTGCCAGCCTCGGTATGAACCATCTTGGTTCATACCGAGCCATGAAGGCTTGGCTACGCTAAGAGCTGAGTTCTGGAGTGCAACACTTATCCATTTTAAACCAGTGAACTGAACGGACTGAAGCATGTTATTTCTTTCAACCACAAAACTTTCACGGTTAAAAATATTGAAAAAAACCACTCCTTTAACACGGTTACAGATAATCCATCTTCTTTTAGGAATCCTGTTTGAGTGGGGAACATGAAATCTCCCTATTACAAATTCCTGCTTGGTTCTCTTTTCTTTTCTTTTTTATTACTTGGGTTTTGCTTGGCGGAGGAAAAACATGCCCCGCAGATCGCCTGCTACAAGATAGATGTTAAACTGGATACAGAAAGTAAAAAGCTTTGGGGAAACGAAACTTTAACTTTTGTCAATACTTCCAAAAAAAGTATAGATACCCTTTTCCTTCATCTTTATCCCGATGCCTTCCAAAGCGACACCACCACCTTAATGAAGGAAAGTTTCTTCCCGGATAGGGTTAAAAAGAAAGAAAAATATCGTGGGTTTATAAAAATCAAAAGAATCGGTTTAACTTCAGAGTTGGATTTAACGGATAAAAAGATCATCGATGAGACCATCATGAAACTACCTATCCCCGATCCTTTGCCTCCGCAGGGAAGAATAGAACTTGAAATCGAGTTTATGGTTAAACTGCCCGAAATTTTTGTTCGCATGGGATATTCCGGAGAGGATTTCATGATCGGCCAGTGGTTTCCTAAGATGGCGGTCCTGGAAGAGGACGGGAATTGGAATGCTCATCAATATCATTTCAACAGTGAGTTTTTTGCAGACTTCGGAACGTACGATATTTCCATTACAGTTCCACTGGACTATGTGATAGGTTCGACCGGTTATCTGACAGAAGAGCGAACGAATCCTGATTCCACCAAAACCTTGTTTTTTCATGCGGAGGATGTGCACGACTTTGCCTGGGCGGCAAGCCCGGATTATCAAATCTCTGAAAGGATGGTAGATGGTATAAAGGTGAGTTTCTTCTACAAACCTGAACACAAAGAGGATGTGGACCGGATTTTAGATTATGCGGAGTTTGCCTTAAAGTATTATAGCTCCTGCTTCGGGAAATATCACTATGGTCATTTCACTATGGTGGACACCAAAATCGGGTTAGGGGGAGGTGCAATGGAATATCCCACGCTGATAACCGTCTCTCCCTCCAGAGTGCCACCGGAGAGAATACGGGCAGATGCGTTAGTTGTTTTCCATGAAATCGCTCACCAGTGGTGGTATGGCATGGTGGCATCCAATGAATTCGAGGAAGCTTGGCTGGATGAGGGATTTGCCGTCTACTCCGAAAGGCGGGCTTTAGAAAAGAGATTTGGGGAAAGAGCTAATCTGATAGATTTATGGGGAATAAAGTTAAGTGATTTGGATTTTGCCAGGCTGAGTTATCTTTTGGATTTACAAACTGATCCCATAGTTAAGAATTCTTGGGAGTTTCGAAATTACCTGAGTTATCGCACCAATGTTTATTCCAAAGCGTCATTAGTCCTGGAGACGCTAAGAAACTATCTGGGCGAAGAAAAAATGAACAAAGTTTTAAGAGAATATTTTCAAAGATATAAATCTAAACATCCGAAAACTCTGGATTTCATCCAGGTGGTTAATGAAGTCACAGGAGAGGACTTAACTTTTTTGTTCGAACAGTTGCTTTTTGGAACCGGTGTCTGTGACTACGAGGTGACAAGTATAGAAAGCGTTCCTTTGGAAAGCGAAGATAAAAAGGGAAGATACCGAATCAAAGTTGTAGTGAGAAGATTGGGTGAGGTGGTCATACCCGTGGATGTAGTAATTGAGCTTGAAGATGGAGAAAGAATAGAACAAATTTGGGATGGGAAAGAGAGATGGCATAAAATAGAGATAGAAACGGATTCAAAAATTGAGGCGGCTTTGATTGACCCGGAAAACAAGATCGCTTTGGACATCAACGTTAATAACAACAGCCTGACTGTTAGATCCTCCGATTCGGTTATGATGAAGTTGTCCACTCAATGTCTTTTCTGGATGGAGACTTTGATGCACTGGATAACCTGTTTTTAAAAAATGTAGGTCCGAAATTCCCGCCTCTGGCGGGATTTCGGACAAATCGTGTTAGAGAAGGATTATGATGTTTATTTTAAGTTCATTTGCAGAGGGAGTAAAAAATGTCTGGACAGAAAAGTTTTTAGTCGGAATGATGTTTCTTTTTAAACTTGTCTTCTCTTTAGTATTGCTTTCCCCTTTGTATGTTATGTTCTCAGCAAGCTTTGCCACAAATGTCAAAGCTTCAAATTTACTCACCTGGTTTGACCTTTCTCTTTTTATCGATTTCGTTTATCATTGGAGGAAAACTCTGTCCATCTATTTTCTCATGTTCATCCTGGTTTGTGGTATTGCAATGCTTGCATTTATTTTTCTCTCTGGAGGATTCTGGGGGATGTTGCGCGATGGAGTCAAAAACAGAGGGCAAAATTCAAAGATGGGGAGATTCTTCGGCTACTGTGGAAAATACTTCTGGGGGATGTTTAAGATATGGCTGTTTATGGTTGTTCTTTATTTTATCGCCATCTTTATTTTTCTGATTCTGGCAATCGTTTTCAACCAGGTGGTGGGAAAAGGAAGTTTGTGGGAGATAACCTCCTGGCGGATGGTGGTTAAGTTTTTAATAGGCATCATTTTATTTTTCCTGGTGAATATGATCGGTGATTATCTCAGAATATTCTTTATTGAAAATTATGGCGAACGCTTTTTGAAAGTAGTAAGGAAAACTTTTAAATTTCTGTTGACAAACTTTTTTAGAACTTTAAGTTTATATTACTTTTTGAGTGTGATTTTAACTATAGCGATTTTCGTCTATCTGGGACTATATAAAGGCATGAATGCAATGCCACAAACAGGTTTTTTTATCTTTCTTACTTTTTTGATTCAGCAAATCTTTGTGGTGTTTAGCTCTTTTTACCGGCTGGTCTATTATTCTTCTCAGTTGGTTTTGTATGAAAAGATTTCCGAAAGAACAGTCGTGTGAGATTTACTAAAGCATAAAGCCTTGACTTGGCAGGGCTGAATGCCCTGCCCTATGGGCAATGATCTATCGTTTCTCTATAGGGGCGGGAATTTTCGTATGAATGTGCATATGCACTCATACGAGCATACGCATATCCCGCCCAAACGTGTGGCTTTTTCGACAAGCTTTTCATGGATGATCGGAATAGATCCTTTACAAGCAAAATAGAAATAACGTTAACCTATAAACAGAAAGGAGTCAAAGATGACAGACAAAGGTGAGGTGACCATCAAGTGGCTGGGACATAGTTCTTTTCTGATTTCGCTGAATGATGCCTTAAAGATAGTAACCGATCCATTTGATAGCACGGTAGGTTACCCCTTGCCGGATGAGACCGCAGATATATGTGTGGTATCACATGACCACTTTGATCACAACAATGTCTCGGTGGTTAAGGGAAATCCAGAGGTGGTCAAAGGGATGGGAGAAAAGGAGGCAAAAGGGATAAAGTTCAAAGGTGTGCACTCATTCCATGACGAAAAGCAAGGAAGCGAAAGAGGAGAAAATACGATTTTCACCTGGGAATTGGGAGGAATCAGGCTTGCTCATGCCGGGGATCTGGGAGTTGATCTTTCCGATTCTCAGATAAAGGAGATCGGCGCAGTGGACGTTCTTTTCGTGCCCACAGGTGGATTTTACACGATTGACGCTGCCACCGCTACCAAGGTTGTATCCAGCTTGAATCCCAAGGTGGTCATACCCATGCATTACAAAACATCGTTTTTGGGAGAAAACTTTCCTATCGCGGGAGTGGATGAGTTTCTCAAAGGGAAGGAGAACGTGGTTAAGGTGGACAAGGGTTCTGTTAGCTTCACTAAAGAGAGCTTGCCGGAGAAGGCCACCATATATGTGTTGGAATATAAAAGATAGATCCAATTGGTTTTGAGCAGAGGAAAGGCAAGAGGATTCAAGCATAGATTAAGTCTTCAAGCTAACCCAGGGTGAGCATTTTGCCCCTTAGCATATCTTTGTTGTGGCTGTGAAATCTTAACCTTGAATCGAAACGGGCGACTTCAACAGTCGACCTTTCACCAGTGCGGTGAGTGTAAAGGAGGTTAGTTGTCGCCCTCCCACCTTAAACCTTAAACCTATTATTCCCAAGGATTGAATATGCCTCTTAAATTGGAAGAGATGAACTGGATGGAGTTTGGTGAACTGGTGCCCCAAAAGATCAACACAGTTTTACTTCCGGTGGGCACCATCGAAGCTCATGGAGTGACTAATCTGGGCACAGATGTCTCCATTCCGTTATTCATCTGTGAAAAGATTGCTGATGATTTGAAGGCGATCATAGCTCCGCCAGTGTACTATGGAATAACCGGGTCCTTGTACTCTTATCCCGGTTCTCTTACTGTGAGCTCACCAACTTTTGAAAGCTACCTCACCGAGATTATGTTATCTTTGGCAGAGAAAGGCTTCTCTCGGATTCTGGTAATCAATGGTCATGGTGGGCACTTCGACGAATTGAAAAACGCCGCCATCAGAGTTCACCGTGAGAAAAAAGCAAAGGTGGCGGTGATACATTGGTGGATTCTGTGTGAGGAGCTGACAAAAAAGTTTTTCGGTCAAACCGGCGGACACGCAGGGCTGGACGAAAATGCGGCGATTCTGGCAATAGACTCCAAATTGGTGAAGAAAGCAAGATACAAAAAGGATACGGTGTTCCAGCAGAAAAATGGGATGTATTGCCTTCCTTCTCCTGGGTCTATTCTGACTTATAAGGAAAACGAGGGTTTTCCCCAGTTCGATCAGAAAAGAGCAAAATTATATTTAAACAAGGTAATCAAGAAAATCAAAGAGGAGGTTTTGGATCTGTTCAACAGATGGGACAAACTCAAAGACTGATTTGTTTCACCGTGGTCGGGCAAAGGTGCCCGACCTATGAATTAGTAGTCCCGTAGGCAGGGCTCCCAGCCCTGCCCCAAATGGCTTTTTCAAACCTGTCAAAAGATGAAAGGCAGAACTGCTGAGACAATTAAGATTTTACTTTGAAGAAGGTTTATCTTAATTTAAAAAGAAACTCTTTGATAAAGGAGACGAAGCATATGAACGTTTTCGATGCAATAAAACTTAGAAGAAGCATCCGAGGTTTTGAAGATAGACCTATCGAGGAGGAGAAGCTTTTGCGCGTCCTCGAAGCAGGGAGAATGGCTCCCTCTGCCAAAAACCGTCAGGAATGGAGATATGTGGTGGTCAAAGATAAGGAACTGCGCAGAAAAATTGCAGTGGCGTCAAATAATCAATATTTCATCGCCGAGGCGCCCGTGGTCATTGTGGGATGTGCCACTATGGTTGATTATGTCCTCTCCGGCGGTCAGCCAGCTTATACTATAGATGTAGCCATCTCCATGGATCATATAAGCCTTCAGGCGGTGGAGGAGGGATTGGGAACCTGCTGGATCGGAGCCTTCAAGGAGGATGAGGTGAAAAGGATTTTAAATATCCCGCAGGAGATGAGAGTGGTGGAGATCATGCCTTTAGGCTATCCCAAATTTCTTCCGGATCCTGAGCCCAGAAAAAAACTTCAGGAGATTGTCTTCTACGATAAATATTAATAAAATGTCCTTTATGTCATTCTGTCCGAATTTGGATCCATAGGAAACGAAGTGAAGAATCTAATAAATTTCAACACGTTACAAATGCGTATGCACTCATACGAGTTTGAGATTCTTCCCCCGCCAAAGGCGGGGTCAGAATGACATTTTTCGACAGGTTTAATAGTAACCTGCACAAAAAATTTAAAGCACCGAACAATATTTGTGCACCAGGCAAAATGGGCGCCTAATTTTAAGCTTTAAGTCATCAGCATATTTTATTGTAATATAGCCACTTGCCATAAGGATAGGTGGCTTCGTTTTAATGG
This sequence comes from uncultured Ignavibacteria bacterium, assembly GCA_964580215.1. Lineage (GTDB taxonomy): Bacteria > Zixibacteria > MSB-5A5 > MSB-5A5 > SM1-73 > SM23-73-3. The sequence continues at coordinate 33,279 of CAZOJT010000027.1, forward strand.
CATGATAATTGCTTTTTGTTGATAGTGTGCTCAGAGCGTCACTTGAAATGAAACGTGAGTGACTTTCGGTCAGCAAAGGTCCGTGATTGCGTTATGATAAAAAATCTCAGGTTAAGCTTCCTCCTCTTTTTGATTGACTAATCATGAGGAATTGGTTAGATTTGGTCGAAATTGTAAAGCAGTGAGGTCATCAAAAAGAGGAGGGAAAGATGACAAACAAAACAAAAAAATTGATTTTGCTTTTCTTCTTTATGTTTAATACGTCGATATTTGCCCAGGAAAGCCAGACGGTCACCAAAGTTACGAAGGTTCGCACACTTCAGCCCAGGAGGCTGGTCGACTGTCCCACAGCCGGGCTTTTGCCGCGAGCAAGCTTTGATTTCGATATCAGAATATATCCTGAGGGAGGAGTGATATTTGGCCTCGATATTGGATTGATGAAAAGGTTCATGGTGGGCATGTCCTTTGGGGGGGAGAACGTGATCGGTGAGGGAGAGCCGGATTGGAATCCCAGAATAGAGTTTGCCGCCAAATACAGATTAATCAACGAAAGCTGGGCTCTTCCCGCTTTCGTGATAGGCTATGACTCTCAAGGTGATGGAGCTTATGATGATAGTTTAGACAGATACACATATAAATCCAAAGGTTTTTATGCGGTGATGAGCAAAGGCTACGCCGCTGGCGAGATACCTTTCGGATTACACGGCGGAGTAAATTATAGCCTGGAGAACGATGATAAGGACAAAGACATCTCCGTTTTTTTTGGAGCAGATCTTATGATCGGCGATAATCTGGGTCTGGTAGGAGAGTACGACCTGGGCTCAAATGATGATAAAGCGAAAGAGCTTTTTGGTCGAGGATATGGCTATCTTAATGTTGGAGTTCAATGGATTTTCTCCCAAAAGTTATTTTTGCAGTTTAACCTGAAAAACTTACTGCTCAATCGAAAGGATGCGAGCACCTGGGGGAGAGGGTTCAGGATCGTTTATTTTGAGTCGTTCTGATAAAGCAGGGTCAAGAAGAGCCAAAGTCTGTGGTTACCGAACAATTCAATGACTGCAAAAGTCTAAAAAGTTGGCCGCCCCTTTTAGGTTGCTCTATTTTGTCCGATAAAACGTAAATAGTATAGTAGGTGGTAATTGGACCACAGAGGGCACATAATGTTTGATCGCAAGTTTTGCGAAAAATCCGTGTCATAATTACTGAAAAGAGGTTGACAGAAGATGAACTGCAAATAAGAAGGCTGTGAACTTTCAATGAGGTGATGGCAAAAGATGAAGAAAAAAATTGTTCTTTTAGGCATACTTTTAGTGATTTTAGGGATAATGGGGATCGGATGTTACACCGTTATCACCCACCCCCGGGTTGAGGGGGAAGAGGGAGAGGCAATTGAGCATACCGGGCGCTACTATCGAGAACACTGCACTGACTGCCACGGGGATTACCACAGTTATCCATACGGATTCTATTATGGTTACTATCCCGACTACTACTGGAGCTATCCTCGCTGGGGACGCTATTATGCCTATCCTTGGTGGTGGGATCGCTATTGGTGGGATGAGGATTACTACTATTATGATGACGAAGAGCATGAACCTGAGAGTGCAGAAAAGGCGGAGAGGAGAAGGGGCTTGGTGCCGCCATATGTTCGTCCTGAGGGAGGAACTCCCTCAGTGCCATTTATCAATCTCCCTCCCACAAAAGGGACACAGCCAACTGAGGTAGGCGAAGAAGGTAAACTTAAACCTACAAAAATAGAGACAAAACAGGAACAAAAGAAAGAAAAAGAATCCAAGGAGAAAAAAGCCAAGAGACGGAGAACTGAATAAATAAAAATTTGGTTCATCTCCAATTTAGTGGAGTCAAGTACCAGGGAAAGCTTGTTTAGAC
>CAZOJT010000028.1:0-34952 GCA_964580215.1 uncultured Ignavibacteria bacterium
GAAGGAAAAAAGCCCTGTCCCCCGCCTTTGGCGGGGGATGGGGCTGAAAAAGAAAGAGAAAATTGCTTGCCAGTTTCTTCACAAATGATTAAATTAATAGAAAGCAATAATTCAAATTTAACCTTTAAAGAAGGAGAAAAGGTAAGATGAAAGCCAAAAACCCGATTATTGGATTGCTGTGTTTAGTCGGTTTGGTCGTTATTTTTTCCATAACCACCAACAGCCAAAAGCCAGAGGAAACGCCAAAATTTGAGATAATTGAGATTGGCACAGGCGGCTCACCCCATTGGTCTCCGGACGGGACCAAGTTAGCCTACATGTATAAAGGAGCACTCTATATAGCCAATGCAGATGGCACAGGAGAGCGTTTGAAAGTGGCGGAGTTTCCGAAGTGGACTTCGCGATTCATCTGGGTCGATTCAACCGAGTTTATTTTTTACGAGTTTGAGCGACACAGAATGAAGGGAAAAGGTAAGGTGGAAAGGCGAAGCATAAAAAGACTTAGAATTAATGGAGAGATCGAAACGATAGCCGAAGCTCATCACACCTCCGGAGAAGGTCGTGTCATAAGTGCACCAATCGTGTTGAACGATGGAACAGTGGGATACTCCGAGGCTCCAATTTCCGAAGGAAGAGTGCTTGAAGAGAAAGAAACCTTCAGAATAATAAAACCAGGAAAGCTTCCCACAGATTCTGCAATAAAACAAATGAGAGCTATTTCGGACGCCCAATTAGCCATCTCTAAGATAAAAGAAATACGGGACTCGCCTATGGGCATCTGGCTGGAAAGCGCGGATGGAACTATCAGAAGGCAGATATTATGCAAAGATGGATTCAATGCTTACCGAAACCCTCAACTTTCACCGGATGGAACAAAAATTCTTGGGGAAAATCCTTATCGTCACGGTATGTGGGTATTGGATCTGGATGGGAAGAAGTTGGCTTACCTGGATGGAGATTCAAAGGACAGCGTAGTATTTGCTCCAGGTGTAGTTGGTTGGGCTGTGGGTGTTACCGCAAAGTGGTCTCCGGATAGCAAGCAGATCGTCTACATGGTAAGTGCTGAGGATGGACACACCGTACTAACGACAGACCTCTTCCTCATTAATGCGGATGGGACCGGGAAGACAAGGTTAACTGATACTCCGGATGTCATCGAGGCTTATCCGATTTGGTCGCCCGATGGGACAAGGATTGCCTATGTTAACGACATTGGGAGCAAAATATATGTGATGAAAGTGAAATGAAAATGTGGTGTGATCCCACGTTCGGCAGGGTCACTTTCAGATGGAGGGGAACAAAAATGAAAAGAATACTTATGATTTGGATAACGATTTCAGCGATTTTGTTATCCACAAAGATGGCAAATGCCGGGGATTATATCTGCCTTGATCCAGGGCACGGGGGATCTGATCCGGGCGCCTGTGGGCCTGTTTATCAACTGCCCGAGCAGTGGGTGAACTTGCAGGTTGCCCTTAAATGTAGCATCTTCTTAGATGAAATGGGGCAGTTTTATAACATAATTATGACTCGAAGGGATGAGACTACGGACGTTCCCCTATGGGATAGAGTCAATAAGGCAAATTATGAAGGTTTGTATGGTGGTCCTGTGGATGCGTTCGTTTCAATTCATCATAATAGCTACCCGCCCTATCCCGGGTCACAAGGAACGGAGGTTTGGTGGAGTTCTATACCCCAGACGGACAGTATTTATGATCGAGCATATACTGATTCCACTCTGGGTATGAAGACTCAATTCAGGATTCTGAATAAGTGGGGTTACAAAGATCGATGTGCTTATGCTCGGGCACCGATAGGAACACCAACCTGTAATGGCGAGTACTGTTGCAATCACTGCTGTGTTCGACAGGGCAGCTACCCAGATTACACTTGGCATTGCTGCCATGATCCAGATTTTCCCGATAACCTCAAGAAGAAACTTTACTTTGTCTTGCGAAACACAAGATCGCCTGCAGCTCTTTCGGAAGCGTCAAATCTTAAAGATACCTTGGAGGAGTTCCTTTTTGACTGGAACGATGTTCATATCAGCGAAGAGGCAGAAGCTATCTCCGACGCTATATTTAGCTACCTTACGAATGAAGGCATCGCCATTGTAAGGAACAGTTATTCGGGAGGCACTGGCGGAGAAGTGATTGTTTCCAAATATAGCGATTGGTATGATGAATGTTATGATACGGATACATTATCCTCACCCTATACTACTTGTTGGACACGCTGGGAACAATATTGCCTTGAAGCCATCACCCCACAGTGGATTGATGGCTACCAGCGTACTTTTCATCACTGGGCACATCTTAATTTCTTAGACGAGCCGGTTGAAATATCTTATGACCCGTTCTGGATAATTTCCGTTCAGTTGTTTGAAGATTATCACAAATACGTAGCTTATTTTTCAGGTGGGTATTCCGCCCAGGTGGTTTCTCCTGACGGCTGGGAAATCTGGCATGTGGGTGAACAGAGGAATATTACTTGGAATGTTTCTATTGGTGCTGATTCAACCACAATAGTGTATATCTATTTAGATAGAAATGGGGGTAATGACGGATATCCCGAATATCTTGGGGCTCGGGTGGCAAAATGGGGCAACAGTTTCTCCTGGACTGTGACCGCTCCTTATTCCACCCATTGCCGAGTCAAAGTAGTGGCTGAGGACATAGCCGATAATTCCGCCTGGGACGTCTCTAATTATGATTTCTCCATAAGTGAGACCGGAAACAACAATCCAGAAATTGACGGGCATATACAGTGCAAGTATCCAGAGAGTCAATGTCAGGACTGCATTCATTATGGGGAAACGGTGACCATCGAGATTCCGGCGCATGATCCAGATGGTGACTCCATGTATTATCAATGGTTCTGCGTGCAAGGGCATTTTGCTGAAAACGGGCAGAGCACCATAACCACCGCTGAGAACTTTGTTACTTATGTGGCGCCCACGAAAGGCAAAGCTGAAAGTCCCGCCCTTCGGTCTGAGCCCTCAGGGTCGAAGACCAACGGCGGGGGAGGGGAAGAACTCCTTTTTGATGATTTCATATCGGTTGGAGTTACCGACATTCGCGGAGGACAGATCTTTGCATTCGGATGGCCCGAGCTACATGACCAGGAATACACCTGCATTTGCGGGGATGCAAATGATGATTTGATAATAGAGTTGGGAGATGTGCTTTACCTTATAAGTTATTTGTACAAGGGGGGACTTCCCCCTGAAGATCCGATTGAACGAGGTGATGCAAATAATGATTGCCAGATCAATCTGGGGGATTTAACTTATCTAATAGCCTACTTTTACCGTGGTGGTTATTGCCCTGAATGCTGCTGGTTTCCCCCTGAGCAGTAGAAAACCAGATTCAAAGTTGTGTCAGGACCTAGTCCTGACACAACAAAATGTGGTAGAATATCCTGTTTCCAATTGCTGTACCGGTAAATATGGTTATCAGGTGGGCGCATATAATGAATATGGAACGAGGTGGTCTCAAATTGTGGGTTGTAATCATCCTCCAGATTGTCAGCCCAGGCTTGGCTGTGACGGCAATCCATATCAGGCTCCTTCCATGAACCAATGGGGTGTTATGATCTTGATTGGTCTGATAATTGGAATTGGTGTTTTTCTGATGAACAGAGAAGAAGAGATAAAAGGGAAAGAACACGAAGAAAGCAGAAAACAAAGATGATTACTTATCCTACAAGTTTTACTTAGCCAGAAATAATTTCTTGGGAAAAAATCCTTGACGCAGAAAGCTTTTAGACATTTATAATTTGGGTTTCCCCGATTAACTCTTTCGCCACCTCTTTTAGGTCGCAAAGCAATTCTTTTTTCTTCGGCTCTTTCAAATAGTTTTGCTTCAGCTCTTCATCTTTTATACTTTCACTCAATCTTTTCAAAATCTTGCCAGCATTTTTCAGTTCCTGATAAGCTCTTTCAATATCATGGGAGAACAAAAACAATTTGCCCAGATGATGATGAATCCGCCACATCAACTCCAGGTTTTTCAGCTTTTCTGCCCGCTTGAGGGCGGTTTCAAAATTCTTTTGGGCTAAGCTTAAATTTCCCCTCTTCCAGTCTCTTATCCCTGAGGTCAAATAAAACTTGGGTTGGAGTAATACATAGCGCGAAAGCCCGGAATTTCTGGCACGATCAAGACAGGTTATAGACTGGCGTATATCCCCCCGATCCAGATAAAGCTCGCTGTATTCTAAGCTTAATGAAAAAATCTCCTCTCCGATATTTAGCTTTTTTGCCAAAGCCATTGCTTCATCTAAAAACTTCAAAGCCTCATCGGATTTTCCCTCTGTTTTCTTAAGCCAGCTTTTGATCTGATAAACACCAATCAAAGACCTCTCATCGTTTATGATATTTATGATTCTATTAGCTTCTTCCAACAACTGCTCCGCTTTGTGGACATCATTTAGAAGGAGATGAAATTTGGATAAACTTACCCAGACTGAAATCTGCAACTCCTTATCCTCTATCTTTTCAGCAGTCTTTTGAGCTTCTTTGAGATAAGCGAAAGCCTTTTGGTAATTGCCCAGCTCAAAGTGGATCAGCCCCATGTTTTTTAGTATATATCCCACTCTCTGAGCAAGAGCGATGTCTTGGGCTAAAGTTAACCCTCTTTCATTATATTTTAAGGCATTTTCAAGGTCGCCCGTTTTTTGATAGACTTCTCCCAAGTTTTCTAAATTAAGGGCAATTTCTTTTTTGTCTTTTATCTGTTCATTCAATTCCAAAGACTCCAAAAGATGCACGATAGCTTCACGATATTTACCCAATTCAAAAAGCGCGTAGCCGATATTATTTAGAGTTCGAGCTATCCACTCCTTATTATCCAGATCTCTATACACAGATAAAGCATCAGTAAGGTATTTCAGTGCCTGAGAGTGTTGACGCAGGGACCAATAGACCAATCCCATGTTATTCAAAGTAGAAGCCATGGAGGATTTGTTTCCCAATTTTTGGTCTATCTGGAGTGCCTTTTGGAAGGAATCAAGGGCTTCTTGGTATTGACTGTCTACCCAGTAAAGAAGCCCCATGTAACTCAGAGTATCAGCCAACTGGTGAGGATCATCCAACTTTTGGTGGATGTGCATGGCTTTCTTAAGACAAGAGATTCCCTTTTTGTAATCATGCTTCAGCCGATAGATCTCACCCAGGCCATTATAAGTCTTCGCCAGCATCTTAAGATCGGAAAAGCTTTCCATCAGTTTTAAGATAGATTTGTAATCCCTCTCTGCCTGATTAAGTTCACCCACCATTTTGCAAAATCCAGCTCTCTTGGACAAAGCCGTAACCTGCTTTTGGGTGGCTTGTTTTGTGTCTGAGAATTTCGAGGCGACTTCTACGGCGTTTTCCAGATACCTTAATGCCTCGTCATTGGCAAATCTTCCTTTCATCTTCTCAGCAGACAGAAGCGCATATTGATAAGCTTTCTCAAACTCCTTTCCTTCCAGATAGTGGTGGGCTATCTCGAAGACGGACTCTTCCTCCTCCTTTGAGCTGATCTTCTCCAGAAGCTCTGCCACCTTTTTGTGCCAACTGATTCGTTTCGCTTCATCCAACCTCCGGTAAAGAAGAGACTGCAGGCTTTGGTTGGCAAACTCGTAATATATCTTAGCCCCGACAGATTCTTCCTTTTTGATGATGAGTTGATCATGGGTCAAAAACGATAGAATCTCCGATACCGACCTCTCATCAAACAGATTTAGCTCCCTCAATAAACGGAGGGTAAACTTTTTTCCTATCACCGCCACCATGTTTAAAAAATCAAGCGTTTTTTCATCGTATCTTTCCAGGTTTTTCAGCAGGATCGCCTCAATTGAATCAGGAACCGCTGATTCTTTCAGCCTTTCTATGTCCGTTGTCCAGATAGAATCCCTCAAGAAAATGATGCTTTTCTCCATTAGATATTTAAGCACTTCGATGATGAAAAATGGATTGCCCGATGTTCTTTCGTGAAGGTACGCAAAAAGTAGAGAGGGAAATTTCCGGTCAGTGAATTTGGAAGAAATCAGGTTTTCGGTTTGGGAAAGCTCAAATCGATTCAGGTTCACATACTTGGTATCTTTTCCCTTTAGGCAAAAGTTAATCAGGCTCCCCAGTGGAGTATTCTCCTTTAACTTTTCTTCACGCAAAGAACAACACAAAAAAATCTTACCCTTATTTTTCTGTCTTTGGAAATGCTCTAAAAACCGCAGGGTGGAAAAGTCTGCCCATTGCAGGTTTTCGATAACCATTACAAAAGGAAAGATTTGAGATACCTCCACCAGAAGATCTGTGATCCTTTGATGAAAGGAGGTCTGATCTTGGGGGGAAGTTGAAGGATCTCTTCCTGACCACTTGAAGACTTCCCTTAGATTGGCCAGGATGTGACCACCACTTCGATTCTCAACATACGGTTTTAGTTTATGCAAGATCTCCATTAGAGGTTGATAAGCCAGGGTTTGGTTTTCCAGACAGTTCGAGTCCACAAAGATTATCTCTTGAAGCTGGCAGTTTATCCTAAGGTGTTTGAAAAGGAAGGTCTTACCCACCCCTTGTTCACCTGAAAGAAAAAGACAGCTTCCCCGGGAGGAGACCGCCCGTCTCAGATCATCTTCAATCTGGCTTAACTCCGTGTCCCTTCCCACCAAAGGGCCGCTATAAATATGAGCAAGAAGGGACTTCTTTTGCGAAAAATCGGGCTTGTGGGCTTTTCCGAAGTCGTCCCGGAGTTCTGTTGTTATCATTTCCTTCGCCTGGGTGGCATTGTTCGGACGATCGGCAGGAGACTTCTCCAGCAGTTTCATGATAAATTCATTTAAAGAAGGAGGAAGATTGTGATTTAGCTCCGATGGCGGAGGTGGCTTTTGCTGAAGGTGAGCGGAGATGATTTTAACCGGGTCATCAAAAGAAAAAGGAAGCCTGGAGGTGACCAGCTCATAAAGAATAACCCCCAGAGAGTAAAGATCAGTTCTTCCATCTAAAGGTTCCTCTAAAAACATCTCTGGAGCCATATAGGGGAGAGTTCCTTTTGTTTCCTTGCCTCTACTTGATCCTATCTTCTCAGATAACCCAAAGTCTAAAACTTTCGGACGAAAGATTCTATCTGTTACTTTCAGGTTGTCCGGCTTAAGATCACAATGTATCATTCCCCGGAGATGAAGAAATTCCAAAATATCACAGATTTGCCAGAAAAGATGAGTGAGTCTTTCAAACTCAGCCGGAGCCTGGTGTGGATCAAAAAAGTTGGCAAAGGTTTCCCCCAGGTTTTTCCCCTCCACCAATTCCATGGTGAAATAGGGGGACAGTTTCCCTGGTTGGGCGGCATCCTCTGAGTAACCAAAATCAAACACCTCCACCACGCCCGGATGTTTGAGCTGAGAAAGAAGTAAAAATTCTCTTTGGAAGCTTTCTAAGAGAGAAAATTTTTTCACATCTGGGGGGAGGACTTTAAGGGCAACCTCTTTTCCGATCCACCCATCGTAAGCTCTGTATACCTTTCCTATTCCACCTTCTCCCAGAAACTGCAATATCTCATAGCGACGGGAAAAGATCTGTGAGGTTTTCTTTTGGGACATTTCCGTTAGTATAGAGGAAAGCTTTGTTTGTGAGGAAAACCAGCAAGCAAAACAATCTCCAGACAGATTGCTTCGTCCCGCCTTTGGCGGGACTGGTAATGAGGGGCATCTCCTATGTCATTGCGAACGAAGTGAAGCAATCTCATCCACCTCAAGAGATTGCTTCGTCGCCTGCGCTCCTCGCATGGTTTAAACTCTAAAGGGTGGGGGATTCTCCTGTTTGGACCTCAATTTCCTCCTGCTTTTTAACTGGAAGGGTGATGGTGAATGTTGTCCCCTCAGGAGAGCTTTCCGCAGAGATCTCGCCTTTATGATTCTTGATGATTTTTTCACATATGACCAGTCCAAAGCCATGTCCACCCTTCTTGGTGGTGAAATGAGGCTCAAATATCTTGGGCAAAAGCTCCGGGGAGATCCCGGGACCGGTGTCGGACATTTTGACCTCAACCATCTTTTCTCTTTTTACATAAGCGGTGTGGATGGTGATGGTTCCTTGTGGCTCCGGAAGCGTATTTATGGCATCAGCCGCATTGTTCAGTATATTTAAGAAAACCTGTTGAATTTGCCCCACATCCATGGGTAATGCCGGAAGCTCCGGGTCAAAGATGGTTTCAAATTTTATTCCGGAAAATTGCTTCTGAGGCTTTAAGGAAAAAATCAGATCCTCTATGAGGGTGCGCAGATTGTACTCGGTTATCTTCGTTTCCAGTTTGGAGAAATCGACTAAACCATCGGTGAACCTTTTCATGGTCTCCACGCTGTCTTGGATTGCTTTGGTGTTCTTTTCCACTCGAGCGGTATCCCCCTTCTTTAGGTTCAGTGACATAAGCTCGGCATTGTTCAGGATGATGGTGAGATAGTTATTAAGCTCATGTCCGATGGAGGCTGCCATCTCACCCTTTGCCACCAGATTTTGAGAATAGATGAGATATTTTTCTGCAATCACTTTATCGGTTATGTCCTCGATCACTAAGATCAGTCCCAGGATACGGTTATCGTGACTGTTCAATGGGCTCACCTTTAAAGATAAAGCCACCTCCTCCGATCCGAATCTGTGGTAGGATTTAGCTTCCTCAAAAGGCTCGCCAGTATAGAGGACCTGATAGCAGATCTTCTTCCATCTGGTCCTGTCCTCCGGGGGAACCAAATCCAGAAGGGAAAGATTCTTCAGAGAATCATGATTGAACTTTTCTTTCCAGCCTGCTTTTTTGAAAATCTCTTGGGAGGTTTTGTTAGCCACGGTTATCTTGAGATTATTATCTACCACCACTATCCCCACCGGGGTCTTGTTTACCACATTCTCATTATAGATTTTCATTGCCAGAAGATTCTCATAAAGCTTGGCGTTTTCTATAGCTATGGCGGCTTGCCCGGCAAAAAGCTCAAAAAGATAAAGGTCGCTTTCTAAAAAGATGTTGCTTTTGGAGCTATTATCCAGATACAAAATCCCGATTATCTTCTCCTTGCTTTTCAGCGGGACGCACATAATGGATTTCAAATCCAACTCCCGAATGCTTTTCTGCTTGGAATATCTTTCATCGTGTTGGGCGTCGGAAGCGTATACGGATTTGCCGGTTTTAGCCACGCTGGTGGCAATGGACATGGAGATGCGAAAATCCTCTTTGGAGAGAGATTCTTTGCAGATATTATGTGCGGTCTTGAACTGTAGATTGCCTTCCTGGTCTAAAAGCATCAGAAATCCGCGTTCGGCGCGCAAAAGTTTTATGGCTCGCCGCATCACCATTTGCAGAATGTCGTCTAAAATCAGGGTGGAATTGACCGCTTTGCTTATATCTAACAAAGCCTCTAAATCGTCTCTTCTCACCCGGGATGATTCTTTTGAGTCGGATTTCTCCGTCTCTGTCTCCAACCTGGGCTGAGCTGACTTCACCTTCTCGAAGACCGCATCCATCTGGGCTAATGTGTCATCCAGGTCAATCGCTTCCTTGTTTTTCACATCTCTCTTTTCGTCGAATTTTTCAGGAATCTTGGTCTCTCCAAAAAGGATCTTCTCCTCAGCTTCGGTTCTTTTTTGTGAGTCTGGAGTTGACATACTTTTCACCTTTCTTAGTCGCGCTTCTTTAAAGATTTGAGTTCCTTTATATTATCGGTTAAGGGAAACAACAGCTTAACTCGAAAAAATAGTTATATAGAAGAATTTTTTTGGCAAAACCTCCGATAATCTGGTGGGGAAGAATCTGTTTTTGCAGTGCCCCCTCATGTATGCCCGGCACTCAAAAAGAGTTTGGAAACAGATTTTATTGAAAAGTGTCTTTAGAGAGAAGGTGAAAAAGTGAGATAGCCCCAAGTTTTAGCCTAGCAGGTAAGAGCCCAGCGAACTCCCTTAGCTTTTATAGTTGACAAAATGGCACTTTTTGCTATATTAAAATAGCGGAAGTGGCTGTATTTATGCTTCTTGTCCAAGGTGAATGAATGTCGGAGCTTTTTCTTTTCATTACTTCATAAACAGAGGAGTTATCATGCGAATCAAAATTTTCTTTCTGGTGGGATTTATTTTTCTTTTCGGGCTAAACCAGACGCAGTCAGCGGAACTTTCCCAGACTCTGGAATTTTCCCCAGAGGATTTGATCTTCTCCATCTCAGAGGGATTTGATATACTATATCTGAAAGGCTGTGATATTACCAATAAAGTGGGGGAGCCTCAGCTTCCGGTCAAACTGGTTCACCTGGTTTTGCCTCCCGGCTCAAAGGTAGAAAAGGTAGTGGTAACCAGCGCAGAGGGGGAATTTCTGATCGGCCAGTATCAGATCTTTCCGGTTCAACCTCCTCGAATCCTCTCTCTTATGCAACAGCCCATTCCCTTTGTTCAACCTGAGCCCAAAGTTTACGGGCAAAGTGCAGAATATCCGGGTAAACTGGTGGAATACACCGGCACCGGCTTTTTAGGAGGGTATCAACTGGCAAATATTCTGGTATATCCGATTCAATATGTTCCTGCAGAGAAGAAGGTTAAGTTCTATTCTCACATGGAATTTAAGATCCTCTACTCTCCAGGAGGAAAAGAGCCTCTGTCCATAAAGCAAAGATCACGGATTGGAAAACAGGTCTATCAAACTATATTGAAACAAGCCACTTTGAATCCCCAGCGTGCCAGATTAAACTTAAAACCCGAAAAGATCAAAAAATCCCTTCTCCCTCCCGGAGATTACGAATATGTGATTATCACCGACACCAATTACGTCTCCACCTTTCAGCCACTGGGGGATTGGAAAACCCAAAAGGGTGTGCCAGCAAAGATCGTCACCACCGATTGGATTTATACCACCTATTCAGGTTATGATAATACGGAGAGGATCAGGAATTTCATCAAGGATGCTTACCAGAACTGGGGGACCCTCTGGGTTTTTCTGGGTGGAGATACCAACGTGGTCCCCGAAAGAATAGCCTGGGCTATGGATTGCGAAGCCGGGTTCTATCCGGACGAGAATGATATAAGATGCGATCTTTATTTCTCCGATCTGGACGGAACCTGGGACGCTAACGGAAATCACATCTACGGCGAGGTGGAGGACCTCATTGACATGTATCCCGACGTCTTCGTGGGAAGGGCTTCATGTAGCGACGTCGGTAAGGCGGAAGCGCTGGTGGGCAAACTTTTGACCTATGAGAAGAATCCCCCCACCGACTATCAGACCAAGATGCTTTTCTGTGCTGAGATCCTGTGGTCAAATCCCTACACCAACTCAGGGCTCAGCAAGGACTTGATTGATGAAAAGTATGTCCCCCCACAGTTTGATCCTATCACCAAGCTCTATGAGGCTTTGGGAAATGAGAGTTGGAGCACAGTAATGGCCGCAATAAATGAGGGGCAGAATATAATTAACCATGACGGACATGCTAACTATGGTCTGATGGGAGTGGGAACTGGTTATCTGGATCGTGGTGACATGGATGCTCTCTATAATAGTCCACGAAACTCCATCCTTCTCTCCATCGGTTGCTGGCCTGCTGCTTTTGACTATGACTGCATAGCTGAGCACTTTATCAATAACCCGGATGGCGGAGGGGTGGCTTTCATCGGCAACTCCAGATACGGCTGGGGATCGCCCGGAAACCCGGAATATGGCTACTCAGATCGATTCGATCAGCAGTTCTACGCCTCTTTGTTCTCCAGAGACGTCTATCACCTGGGAGCCACGGTGGGGGATATGAAGTCGTTCTATGTCCCATTCTCCCAACAGGAGAACGTATATCGCTGGTGTCAGTATCAGGTCAATCTTCTGGGTGAGCCGGAGATGCCCATCTGGACCGATACACCTCAACTTCTTGCGGTGGAACATCCAGACACCATTATCGTGGGCAACAGTCAATTTCCGGTCACCGTGATGAGTGCATCCGGCGGAATGGAGCCCGTGCCGGAGGCTTTGGTGTGTCTTATGAAAGGAGATGAAGTCTACCAGCGAGGATTGACCGATCAGCAGGGACAGATTCTTTTTGACATCTCACCCCCCTCAGCCGGAGAGATGTATGTCACCGCAACTGCTCACAACTTCCTTTATCACACCGACACTGCGCTGGTGCTCACTGCCGGAGGTTGTGTGTTGTATGATGAGCACAGCATAGATGATGGTTCAGGTGGCAATGGAGATGGACTGCCCAGTCCCGGAGAAACCATCGACATGTCTGTCACCTTGAAGAACTGGGGGACTGAGGTGGAATATAACGTATATGCCATTTTGCACTCTACCGGTGATCCATACGTCACTATAACCGACAGCCTGCAAGATTTTGGAACTATGAACCCCGGCGAGACCGCGGTCAGTTTTCAGCCATATGTTTTCACCATTGATTCTGATTGTCCCAACAATCATGTGATATATTTTAACCTGGAAATAAACGAAGGTTATGGAATCTCCTGGAGCAGTATGATACCCGTCACTGTGGTCACGCCCGATTTGATCTATTCCAGCTATTCGGTGGATGATACATCCGGGGGGAACGGCAATGGCGAGCCAGAGCCAGACGAAACTTTCGATCTCAACGTTTCTGTCAAAAACCAGGGTTTGGAGCTGGCGCGTGGCGTGACCGGCCATCTTTCCACCACCAGTCCCTACGTCGATGTCACCGACAGCATAGCCAACTTTGGTGATATCGGTTCTGAAGAGATATGGAATGGGACATTTGAAGTATATCTGCTTCCCGGTTGTCCCTCCATCTATTTTCCATACTTGCATCTCCGCACCGAAACCAGCGATGGATATACTTTTCAGGATAGTTTCATCTTAAATATTGGAGAGTCCGGATTTGAGGACAACATGGAATCGGGCACCAGCCTTTGGACTCATGGCGGCACCGGAGACCTGTGGCATCTCACCAGCCACAGAAAACATTCCGGTAATTGGAGCTGGTATAATGGTATTGAGGACTCCTGGTATTTCCACAACAATATGCAGACCTGGCTCAAAAGCTCCTCTTTCGCTCTGGGTCCCGAATCTTATCTTAGCTTCTGGCTCTGGTATGATGTTACCAACTATGGGGTAGACGGGATACATGTGGAGATAGTGGATGCGCTGACCGAAGAGTCTGACACGCTCGACTTCACAGGAACGGGCGGCGCTTTGGACTCGCTTTTGAACACTGGCAACGATTGGCTGGAATATAGTTATGATCTCTCCTACATCCTCCCAGGCACAAGTGTATATGTCAGGTTCAGCTTTGCAAGCGATGATGATTATCCACACGATGGAGAGGGTTTCTACATAGATGACGTAAGGGTGGGACCAAAAACCTCATTCTGGTTGCCCGGAGACGTCAACGGGGACCTGTTGGTGGATATTGCTGATGTCCTCTTCTTGATAAGTTATCTGTATAAAGCAGGACCTGCACCTGATCCGCTGGAAAGAGGAGATTTAAACCATGATAGTGAAGTAAACCTGGGGGATATTTTATATTTAATCAGTTATCTGTATAAGGAGGGACCTCCACCTCTATCAGTTGATTGAGCTTTGAAAATTTCAACACCGACCCAAGAGCCCTTTTCCTTAAAGAGAGGGCTCTTTTTTTGACCTTATCCGTTGGCATTAGGATTCATCCTGAAGGAAATGCCGATGCCATTTGGCTTTGGGACATATTCGACCGGCCAACAGATGGAACAGATTAACTCGATTGAAAAACGTGAATCAAGTTGCAGATAATATGTAATTATTTTGCAGACGCAAGAAGAATTTTTTGAGGTGAGTTGTTGCTGTCCAAAAATCATCCAGTTTTATTCCCTGGCTAAGTCTTTGTAAACCAATTCACTACTAATACCCCCTCCATTTAGTTTCCACAAAGTTCTTTGAAAGCTTTTGCCCCAACAAGCAAGCTTTTTAACGGCACTGCCTTTGCTCTTAAGATAAATGGAAAAATGCTAAGGAGCAAAGGATGTCCCGTAGATTGAGAAAAATAGTTTTCTTCTTTTTTCTGATCTTCTTTTTCTTTCGAAGCTTTCTCGCCTTCGGTGGTGAAATAAACCCGGATCTTGTGGCAAAATTGAGCCACCTGAAGGCAGATGAATTTGCCTCCTGTCTGGTGGTGATGAAAGATCAGACCAACACCGCCCGGCTGAACTTTAAGCTCAATCTACAAAAAGCTACCAGAAAAGTCAGACACCAGATGATATTAAGATCGCTAAAAGATAAAGCAGAAAGTTCTCAAAGGGAGATGATCGATTATCTGAACCAAAAAATCCTTGACGGAAGCGTAGAAAAGTTCAAAACCTTCTGGATAACCAATGCGATTTTAGTCACTGCCACCAAAGACCAGATCAAAAAAATCGCCTCTTTCCCGGATGTGGAAGCGGCCTACGAGAATTATCCAATAACACTGGTTGATCCGGTATCAGAGGAAAGATCAGCGGGATACATGGCGGAAAAGGAGCGGTGCCTCTCTGCCATCGGCGCCCGGGGGGCTTGGGAAATGGGATATACTGGTCAGGGACGATTAGTGTGCAATTTCGATACCGGGGTGGATGGAGATCATCCTGCTCTTTTTTCAAACTGGCGGGGCAATAACGGTAGCTTAGCCTCAGCGTGTTGGTTTGATCCATGTGGTTCTGATTTTCCCAATGATTACAAAGGTCATGGAACTCATACCATGGGAATCATGGCAGGGATTTCAGAAGGAGACACCATTGGAGTGGCGTATGGAGCTGATTGGATCGCCGCAGCAGTTATAGATCGAGGCGCCTCCATCTATAAAACCATTGCCGACATACTGTCCGCTTTCCAGTGGGCAGTGGATCCGGATGGAAATCCAGAGACTTCAGATGACGTGCCGGACGTGATCAACAACTCCTGGGGAATGCCTCCGGGATATAAACCTGCATGTGATCAAACGTTCTGGAATGCCATAGACAATGTGGAAAATGCGGGGGTGGCAGTCATCTTTGCCGCTGGGAACGAAGGTCCAGAACCTGTCACTATGAGAACTCCTGCTGATCGGATCTCCTCGCCCACAAACTGCTTCTCCGTTGGTGCAGTTGATGCTTTAAGCTTTGGGTTTCCAGTTGCCTCTTTCAGTTCGCGTGGTCCATCCGGCTGTGATAACCAGACCATCAAACCCGAGGTTTGTGCTCCCGGAGTGAAGATTTATTCCTGCTTTAAAAACGGAGAATATCGTTTGCTGAGTGGCACCTCCATGGCGGCTCCTTTTGTTGCCGGAGCTGTGGCTATCCTCAGACAATACAATCCTGAAGCCACGGTGGAGGAGATCAAGCAGGCTCTTTTGGAATCATGCACAGATCTTGGTTCTCCGGGTGAAGACAACAGTTATGGTCGAGGCCTGATAAATATCAAAAAGGCGCTGGCGATTTTACCCCAATCTCATTTGCCCAACCTGTATCTTACCGACTTCTACGTTGATGGGGGAGGTGTTCCTCAGCCGGGCGATCAGATTGACTTAGTGATTGAGCTTAAAAATACCGGAGAAGATGTAGATGGCGTTTTTGCGAATCTTTGCACCCCCGATTCTTTGGTTCAGATAGCATCAGATAGCTTTTATCTGGGTGGTGTGGATAAGGGTGAAAAAGTTTCCAATCTTGGCTCTCCTTTTCGAGTGACCTTTGATCAAAATATGCCGTCGGGGAGAGAGGTGGAATTTATGCTCCGAATAGTAGGACAAGAACCGGAATATTCTTCTGGGGTAAGTTTCTCCATAACTGTGGGTTACCTACCTCCTTTCTCTATCGGGGATCACGATGTGGGAAACTTCGTCTTCACCCTCTCCAATTTCGGTCAATATGGTTTGGGTGATGGGTCTTTCAATCCCTTAGGAGGAAAGGGTTGGGTGTATCCCCGGGATGGCAAGAATAATCTATATGAGGCGGCGCTTTTGATAGGAACAAGTCCGGAACAGATCTCCGATGGGGCGAGGGGAAGGGATGGAAAGACTCCAGAGCAAGATTTTGCAGTGCTTCCGGGTGGAGAACTTTCCATTCAGACGCCGGGTCTGGTATCAGATCAGGACGGATTCTGCAAATTCTCAGATCAAGAAGCAGAAAACCCTCTGGGGCTTCAGATTTTGCAGAGAAGTTTTGCCTATGCTGATCTAATCAATGATGATTATCTGATCCTGCAATATACCATAAAGAATATTACTCCTAATCCAGTTTATGATTCTTTTGTGGGGTTGTTCTTCGATTGGGATATTCCCTTAGATTCGCCGGACGACGACCAGATCGGCTTCGATTCGGCTTTGTGGTTGTATTATCAATTTGACCCGGAGAGTGAAATATATTTAAGTGTGGTTCCGCTCTCCGGAGGAGTTTGTTTTTCAAACCAGATAGATAATGCTCTCTGGCTATATGATGGGTTCTCCGACCAGGAGAAATATCAGTTTTTAAGCGGACAGGTCCCTGCAGGCGCAGATGAGGAACCTGCAACCGGGAACCAGACTACAGGAAAGGATTGGTCACAATTTGTTTCCTGTGGTACGTTTGATTTGGCTCCAGAGGAAAGCACCCTGGTTGCCTTCGCCATCGTCGGCGGAACGAGTCTGAATGAGCTTCGAGCTAACATATCCTCAGCCCAAACCAAATATGAATGCATTTGCACTGGCATAGAGACAGAGGATGAAGATAACAGTTTACCAGAACGCTTCTCCTTGAGTCAAAACTTTCCAAATCCCTTCAATCCTGCAACCACTATCATCTTTGACTTAAAACCGGAGTATCAAGTCTCAAGCATTCCCTTCCCGCCCAGAAAAAACGAAAGGTTTTTTATACCTCCAATGGAAGTGATCTCCAGGGTCCATACTTCACTTAAGATCTACAACATACGTGGACAGTTGGTGAGGACTTTGATTGAGGATGAATTGTCTCCGGGAAAACATGAGGTGATCTGGGATGGAAAAGATGAAAGAGGAAAAAAGGTTACCTCAGGGGTATATCTGTATCGTCTCAAGACCCCCAAAAGCCAAACCACTCGAAAGATGATCCTGTTGAAATAAGCTTTCAATAGTTGCTACTTGTAGGTCGGATATGTCCCGCCAACGGCGGGACTATCCGACGTCTTTGCTATGGTTCTGCGGGGATAGGATCCCCGCCTACGCGGGTAGCTATCTGAGAACTCACCGCGTGGGTCGGGCTCTCAGCCCGATGGTTTTGCGGGGATGGGATCCCTTCAGAACGAACCCTTGTGGCTGTCCTCCTTAGGGTTAGGACAGGGACAAGCCCTGTCCCTACGTTCCTGTTTATTCACCCTTGGGAATAATCTCTTTCAAAAACCTCACCGGGGGTGAGCCGCAAGTTAAAAGTTTCAGGTTAAACTCCTTTTGAGAGAAGATAAAAAGTCCGAACTATTCTTGGTTAAGCAGGTTCATCGCCTCCTTATTGTCAGGATTCAGCAGCAAAACTTTCTCCCACTCCTCTTTGGCTTCCTTCACCATCCCTTTGAGACGATAGGCTTTTCCCAAGTTGAGATGGGCGGATTCGTGCCGTGGATTCAGACTAATTGTCTTCAAGTAATATTCAATGGCCTTATCCATCTCCCATCTTCGACGATACCCTATGGCCAAGTTATAATAGGGCTTTTCAAAATAAGGATCGGCAAGGATGGCCTTCTGGAGTTCCTCTACTGCCAGCTCCCATTTACCCAATTGGTTGTAGATGGACCCCAGGTTGTTGCGGGCCTCCGCAAAATTGGGGTTGTATCGTAAAGAGGTTTTATACTCCTTGATGGCCAAATCCAGCTTACCCAACTCGTGATAGGTTACTGCAAGGGTGTAGTGATCGATGCTTCTTTGATCCCCAATCACATTTTCCAGTTTGGTGTTCAACGCTATGGAAAGTACGGCAAGTGCACTCAACGAAATTATAATTGGCTTGGCCTTTTTGTCCCTTACCTTTTGGAAAAGCCACCAAATAAAAAAGGAACTGAACATGATCAGGAAAGGAATGACCGGCATTCGATAACGGGAACAGACGAAAAATATGATTATGGAAGCTGAATACGATAAAATGAAAAGATATAAAAGAAGATATTTTCTTAAATCCTTGAGACACACGAAAAGACCCAACAGGGAAAGCGGTGCAACCAAACCGAAAGGGAAATAGACGATGAATTTCCCCAGCAGAAGATCAAAAACCGAGGAGAAATCTTTGTATAAATATATGTTCTGGTTGTTGCCTATCTCAAACCCCTTCCAGAAATAGCTTATTTTTCTTAACGTCAATTTGAGCCAACTTACAGGTTGGGAAAGTATAAAGCCAACACCCTTCTTGTACCAGAAATCGGATATCTGGGAGGGTTTTAACTTCGTCCCCTTCTTTTCTTCCGCCCGGTTTATCGCATCGTAGTATCCGCCCCACCAATCTTTGTCGATTTCCGGTGCAGTGGCTGACCAGCCAAAAGCATTGGGATTGTTGCCCAAGTAGAAATTGTAACCCCCTTGCCAGGCGATTAGTACGAAATCTTTGCCCACCAGATAATTCCTTAAAGTCACCGGGCTGACAAACAATAAGACCCCAGCACACAAGATAATCCAACGGGTTAGGATGGCTTTTGGCAGCATTTTGTTTCTAAATTGAAAGAACATCCATAACAAGATGAAAGGGATAAAAACTAATATGTTAGGCCGGGCAATGGCGGAAAGTCCCAGGACAGTTCCACACAAGAACCAGTTTGAAGGTTTCGGTTTTTCGGCCGTACGGAGAAGTAAGCCTATCAGCACCAGATCAAGAAAAACGATGAGTGTGGGAATCAGTAGTTGGGCATCATAAAAAACCAACAAGGCATAGAAGGAAGCAATGACCCCCGAAAGAATTCCAACGGTTCGATTGAAGACCTTCTTGGCTAGTAGGAATATGAGAACACAACTGAAGGAACCCAAGATAATCTGAAACAGGCGAGGAAGAAAGAAATTGTGTCCAAAGACCTTGTAAGTCAAAGCCAAAAGATAGATGTAAAGCGGGGCGCGGAAAAAAGGTTCTTGGCCAACCCAATCGCCTGAGGCAATTTCTAAGGCCCAAATATCATGGTAACGCCCATCCATTATCGGAGCCGAAAAGAAGGGTAGCGAGGATTCTATCTGTAGCAGATAAGCGAATCTTACCAGGAAAGCTAAGATGAAGATGGAAACCGGCAGAATGAACTTAATCCTGTTGGAGGTACCGGTTATATTTTTGTGTTCGGCTTTATTTGATGCGTTAGCTTTTTTCATCGGGATATCTGTGAATGCGGCTTCGTGTATTTCGGGACGAACCCTCGTGCCGATCCGTAAAAGATCTTCTCGCAAGTTCGAGAATCGGCATTCCCAATGTAAGGGCAAACTTTATGTCCGCCCCGCATTCTGCGGGGTGGGGCTGAAGCTCAGCCCATATATATCCTCTATTTACCTTTTAGAATAATATCTTTTAAAAACCTAACTGGAGGAGAGCCATAACTGAGTAGCTGGTGGTTGAATTCTTTTTGAGAAAAATTCTCCCTAACTTCCTGCCGATAAGCTTTTTCTAAATCTAACACCTCCTGCAATCCTACAAAATAGGTGGAAAGCTGAGTGGAGGTAAGACAGGCTCGCACCCACTTACCTTCTGCCTCAGATTTCTCCTGAAATCCCTCCTCAGTCATCAAACGTATGGCTTCTTCTTTGGTCATATCTTGAGCATGAATCTTAGCATCCAGGATGGCATTGATTGTCGCCCTCAGATACATCTTGAGCTGGGTGAGTTCCATGCGGGGATCATAATTCATATAGCCGGCGTGAACCACCATCCTTTCTTGATAAACTGCCCATCCCTCTATGAAAGCTCCATTGCCGAAGATTGCTCTTAAAAGGGAAGGAAACTGATTGGCATAAAATCCCTGCACATAATGTCCGGGCATGGCTTCATGAATAGAGAGATCTTTCAGCATGTAGTTATTATACTCTCGCAGATAAGATTCCTCCCGCTCTTTGGTCCAATCCTCCGGTATGGGTGAAACTCTGAAGAAGGACTTCAGATTTTTATCCAAAGGTCCGGGAGCATCTAACCCAGCTACTGCAATTCCTCGCGAGAATTCAGGCGTCCAATCCACCTCTAGGGGATTTATACCGGTCAGGTCTAACAGGTCTTTCTCTCTGACGAATTCCTCCAGTTCCCTTAGATTCTGTCGACAGACTGCCAAAAGCTCATCTTTTTTGGGATGGTCTTTTGCGATTTCGTCTAAAACCTCCTTTATCACCACATTCTCCAGTTGTTTACCTTCTTCCTTATGTTGATGGGCTGGAAACATTTTATCATGCAAAGGCTGGGCAAGCTCGAACATGCGTTTTCGCACGGAAACCATCTCCGTTTCAGCCCTTCTTACTATCTCATCCGGGGAGAGGTCAGATTGCAGGGTTAGCTTAAGCTTCTTTTCGAAAAGTCTTTTGCCCAATCTGAAATCTCCGTTGGATCGAGGTAAAAGATCATTTTCTAAGAACTCTTGATAGTCTTCCAGCGTTTTGATAGCGATCTCCATGGGGCGTCTTAGGTTATCCTTCATAGCCGGGAGCCTATCCAGCAATTTGGCTATATCGTTTTTTATCAGATTTATGTTCCCCCGGTTTTGCTTTATGGCGGTTTTGGTCTGGATCTCTGGAGGATTCTTCAGGTTGCCTTTGGCTTGCCGCACCAGAGCGGACAGCCGCATGAGTCGGGATAAAACGCTTTTCAACCTAACTCTCAAAGGGGCAAATTCGCGGGTGATCAACGAATTTATAGACCCTCCGATAAGATAGCTATACATTACCGGGCTGCTCTCAAATGGCCTTAGTTCCTCGTAGCGCAATAGTTGATCGTTGATCTCATTTTCCAAGATCTTATAATCGACCTTATTGATAGGATTGAGCTTCAAGGTATCGATAGACTTCATCTTCTCCGCAAAAAGTCTCAAGCGCATAATCTCTGCCTGAATAGCCTTGGTGGAGTAGTCGTCGATCAGATGGTCATACTTATGCTCACCTATGTAGGTCGCCCAGACCGGATGAGCTTGATAAAAACCTTCCAGAAACTCATCCACCAGATCTTTGAATTTTTGATCCTCCATATCTTTCCTCACACAGTTAGAAAATGATAGCAAGACAAGACAACAAAAAACTAAAACCACGCTTAACTTCCTCATATCAGACACCTCCTTTTAGCAAAATTTTAATAACAGCCGGGTTTTCTGATGCTCCAGGAATAGTCTCAAGATCCCGCTAAAGGCGGGAGAATTCCCGAAGCTTTTTAGCATCAGTATTCCCTGGGACTGTTTCTCAAATAATTCCGGAGTATCAGAAACATGATTGTCATGCTGACCCCGCCTTTGGCGGGGGAAGCATCTGGGTTTTTAGATTCTTCGCCCTTCGGGCTCAGAATGACAGATATCCGGGACGGTGAACTGGGCAAGTTTTCTGGCGCGTCCGGCTATGAAATACAAAACGATAATCGCCACCCAAACACCGGCATCAAACCACAGAGCGGAAAAGCCTTTTCTATAACTTAGTCCTGCACCAGCGATGATGTTGCCCGATCCGATCCAGGTGGCTAAGAGGGTTCCTACCAGCACCGGGGCAGACAGCTTTCGTCCCGCTACCATGAAATCGGTCTGGGTCTTCACCCTTCTGGAGAGGATTGCCCCCACGCCAATCAGAATCAACAGATAAATTAAAATAGCCCAGAAATAAAGCATGGTTATTCAGACTGAGACATGAGACTGGGACTGAGTCTTTTCTCAGTTCTCCGTCTCCGTCTCTCTTGCTCTAAGGTGGATGTTTTCATCCACCTGCTTCTCCGTATGAACCGCAAGGTTCATACCGCTGTATGATAATCCTACGGATCCAAATGGACAATCCAGCGGGAGCAAAAATCTCTATGTAGGGGCGAACCTTCAGGTTCGCCCAAAAGCGGGTGGAGTTGAAGCTCCACCCCTACTTTTTGATTGGTTCTTTCTCTTTAGAAAGAGTTGACCCTTTGGATTTTCTATATCTCAAAGCGGCTTTGACCAGATCCCTAAACAGGGGGTGGGCTTTGGTGGGGCGAGATTTTAGCTCTGGATGAAACTGAACCGCCACAAACCAGGGGTGATCTGAAAGCTCAACTATCTCCACCAGTCTTCCGTCCGGAGAAAGCCCGGATAACTTAAGTCCGGCTTTAGTCACCTCTTCCCTGAACTGATTATAAAACTCATATCTATGACGGTGTCGTTCACTGATATTCGCTTCTCCGTAAGCTTTAAAAGCTAAGCTGTCTTTTTCCAAGACACAGGGATAAGCTCCCAGCCGCATGGTGCCCCCCAAATCGGTTATCTTCTCCTGATCCGGCATAAGATGGATCACCGGATAGGGGGTTGCCTGATCAAATTCAAAGCTGTTGGCTTTGTCCAGATGGCAAACGTGACGGGCAAATTCTATCACCGCGCACTGCATTCCCAAGCAGATGCCCAGATAGGGGATTTTATTTTCTCTCACGTATCTTATTGCTTCAATTTTCCCCTCGATTCCCCTCTCTCCAAATCCGCCAGGGATCAACACTCCATCTATATCCTCAAAATTCTCTTCAGCATTCTGAGGATTCACCTCCTCCGCATTGATCCACTTCAGCTCCACCCTGGCATCGTTTTCCACCCCGGCATGCACAAAGGCTTCAATTATGCTTTTGTAAGCATCCTTCAGATGGGTGTATTTACCACAGATTCCTATCCTGACCCGATGTTTAGGATTTTTTATCTTCTCCACCATCTTGATCCACCCGTCCATCACCAGTTCTCTGCATTTAAGATCAAGATGCTGGATGATCAGGTTATCCAGGCCTTCCTTATGAAAAAGGATAGGGACCTCGTAAATGCAGTCCACGTCGAGGGCTTGAATCACCGCCTGACTGGAGACATTGCAGAAAAGCCCGATCTTCTCCTTGATCTGTTTGGTCAAAGGTTGGGCAGTTCGACAAAGAAGTATGTTGGGCTGAATACCGATCTCCCTTAGTTCCTTTACACTGTGCTGGGTGGGCTTGGTTTTAACCTCTCCGGCTGAATCTATGTATGGGACCAATGTCAGATGAATAAACAAACTACCCTGGGGACCGCATTCCAATCCCATCTGTCTGATGGATTCTAAGAAAGGAAGGCTTTCGATATCCCCCACCGTTCCTCCAATCTCAGTGATGACCACATCCACCTCCCCGTCTCTTTCCCCCACCTTCTTTATCCGGTTCTTGATCTCATTGGTTATATGAGGAATGACCTGCACGGTGGAGCCCAGATAATCCCCGCGCCTCTCCCGGGCTATGACCGCATCGTAGATCTGTCCGGAGGTGAGGTTGTTATCTCTTCCCAGATTCTCGTCGATGAATCTCTCATAGTGTCCCAGATCTAAATCCGTTTCCGCACCATCGTCTAAAACAAAAACCTCCCCATGCTGGAAGGGATTCATGGTGCCAGGATCAACGTTTATGTATGGATCGAATTTCTGGATGTTTACTTTTAATCCCCTTTTCTTCAGCAAAAGACCAATAGAAGCGGAAGCAATCCCTTTCCCCAGAGAGGAGACCACCCCGCCGGTGATGAATATATATTTCACTTTTCCTATGGATCCTGCGGATCTTTTTTGATTTTTCATCTCCCCACCCCTTCTTTCCGTGTCTTAATTTTTTCTAAATCAGCGGGCACGTCTAAAGTTACAGGTTTATATTGAGTTAGATAAACTTTAATCTTATATCCATTTTCCAAAGCTCGGATCTGTTCCAGCCGTTCGGACTTTTCCAGGGGAGTTTGTTTTAAGGAAGAGAATTTCATAAGAAAATCCTTACGGAATCCATATATGCCGATATGTTCATAGAAAGGTACCTTCTTCAAATTGAGTTGACAGTCTCCAGTCTTCAGTTTCCAGTCCCCAGTCTCCAGCCCCCAGTCCCTAACATATGGAATAGGATGACGGGAGAAATAGAGGGCAAAACCATTCTTATCCAGCACCACCTTGACCACGTTTGGATTTTTCAACTTAAGGGGATCGTTTATCCTGGTGGCTAAGGTGCCCATCAAGACCCCTTTTTCTTTTAACATGGAGGAAGCCAAAAAATCAATGAGAGTGGGGGAGAAATTGGGTAGATCACATTGAATGTTTATCACCAAATCATAGTTCAAATTCCTTGCCACCTCCGCCACCCGATCGGTTCCGGTGGGATGATTTCTCAGGCTTACGTAAGCTTCTCCTCCAAAGGCAAACACCAGATCAGAGATCCTGGGGGAATCTGTTACCACCATCAGGCGATCCAAACGTTTTGACTTGGCTGCACTTTCATACACGTTTTGAATCAAAGGTTTCCCAGAAACCATTATCAAAGGTTTTCCGGCAAGTCGTTTGGAACCTAACCTGGCAGGAATTATCCCGATGGTTTTTGATTTGCGCATCTTTTTCCCACAGGTTTCTGGGATAAAAAAGAGTTATAATCCAGTCCGCATTTTACGAAACTACGGGTTGGTTGTCAACAAAAAATTATGGCGATCCCATCCCGCATTCTGCGGGATCTTCGAAATATCAGGATCGCCATCTTATAATCAAATTACAAATCTTGTTATCCAATCACCTTTGGTACCTTGAAGAACCCATCTTTTTTCTTGGGAGCATTGGCTAAAGCCTTATCTTGAGGAAGGGAGGGCAAAACCCTATCTTCACGGAAAACATTCTGCAGAGGGACCACATGTGAGGTTATGGGAATATTTTCCGTGTTCAATTCATTTAGCTGATCAATATATTTTATGACGTTATCCAGCTCCTTTTGAAACTTAATCTTCTCCTCTTGGGAAAGCTCCAATTTGGCTAAGTTAGCTACATACTCCACGTCTTCTAAGGTTATTGCCATATTTCGATCCCTGACCTTGATTTGATATTATAGCAAAGAAGTAATGGAATTTCTCTCCTCTGTCAAGATAAAAAAAACAGTTATCGTGCGAGAATTTTGCCAAAAGTTCTCAGGATGCAAAGGAGTTGGTAAGCTGTTATCGCATATGGTAAGAATTTATCTCGCCCCAAGATTTTCCTAAAACCCCCAACTGGTTTTTTTCGGAGCTCCAGGAATGACAATTTCTCTTCGTGCGCGTATCTGTTACTTGTTGGATCGGGGGTATAAGGAATCGTTGAAAAACCCTTTTGGCAGGGCTGAATGCCCTGCCCTATGGATGATAAATAATTGTCTTCTATAGGGGCGGGAATTTTCGTATGAATGCATACGCATATCCCGCCCTGAAATGTAGCTTTTTCAACAAACCCTATAACTTCTGTCCGAACATGTGGTGAGGTTATCTATTACTCCAAAAACGAGGTGACCTCCACGCTTCCCAGCGACTCAAGTGAAGATTTGACGTCATCCGCTTTGCTCACCACCACCAGCTTGAGATTATCCGGATCTAAATATTTCTGAGCCACCCTCATAACATCCTCTTTAGTCACCGCCTTTATGTTCTTCCGGAAATTCTTGATATAATCTTCACCCAGATCATAAAGCTCCACATTCAAGATCTGTGTGGCGATCTGCTGGGGAGTCTCGAACTGAAGGGGGAAATATCCGTTGTAAAACGATTTGGTATCCTCCAGCTCCTTGTCCGTCACCTCCTCTGCCCGTATCCTTTTTATCTGGTCAATGGTGGCACTAATAGCCGCGGCGGTGGAGTCATTCCGGGTGAAGGTGGTAACCTCGAATGCCCCTCTTAGCTTATATCGATCAAAGCTAGAGTGGATTCCATAGGTCAGCCCTCTTTTGGCTCTCACCTCCTCCATCAGTCGGGAGGCGAATCCTCCACCTCCTAAGATATAATTCATCACCCTCACCGCAAAGTAGTCCGGATTCTTTCTTTCGATGCCCAAATGCCCTACCTTTATGTAGGTCTGGGTTAAGTCGGGTTTATCTACCAGAAGGATTTGATGACCTTTTATAGGTGGAGGTTCAATGAAGCTGGGCGGAATGACCTTTGCGCCGCTCCACTGTGAGAACTTTGCTTTAACCTTCTTTATCGCCTCATCACTTTTCACGTCCCCCACCACCGCCAAGATGGCGTTGTTGGGCACATAGTATTTTTTGTGGAAGTTGACAATATCTTCACGAGTTATAGCAATGATGCTCTCCTCGGTTCCTTCGCTGGGCTGACCATAAGGATGATCACCAAACACAAACTCTCTGAATTTCTCCTCTGCCACGCTTTCCGGATCGTCCTTCTGTTGCTTTATCCCCGCCAGGGTCTGTTTTACAAGCCTCTCGATCTCCTCCTCCTTGAAGGTGGGATTAAGGATTATATCGGAGAGCAAGTCCAGTCCCACATCAAAGTATTTGGCAAGCACTTGGCATGTGCCAAAGGTGGCATCCAAACCAGCCCCACCGCCCCAGCTTCCTCCCACAAAATCTATCTCCTCGGCAATTTGAGTGGCACTTCTGGTCTTGGTCCCCTTGCGCAAAAGCCCCGCAGTAAGATTAGCTAATCCTGCTTTGCCAGAGGGATCGCAGGCAGAGCCGGATTTTAAAACCAACCGGAAAGCCACCACTGGAAGCTCACGATGCTCGATTATTATCACCTTCAGACCATTATCCAGGGTGGTCTTCTTGATGGGGGGAAGTTTTATTTCCTGCGCAGTGGCAGTGGTGAGGCTGCCAGAAATTGAAAAAAGAAGAAAAGAAAGAATAAAGAAATAGATCAATTTGGATTTAAAATTTTTCATCTCCATTTTTCAGCTCCTTTTAAAGCTTTGATATGTTTTCTTTCAACTTGGCGGAACGATTATCATTTATTGAGGGGATGTCATCCCTTCCGGCATTTCCGGAACCAGCACCACCACGTTTCTGTTTTTTGAGTCAAAATATGTTTTTACCACCCGCATTATGTCCTCAGCGGTGACTGCCTGGTATTTGTTTGCCTCATCAAACAACTTAGTGTAGTCTCCCAGTATGGTCTGATAATACCCTATCTCGCTACCTTTGTCGCTTACCGATTGAAGCCCAAAAATAAACTCAGATTCCAGTTGATTTTTTGCCTTAGCCAGCTCTTTTGGGTCCACCGGCTCCTCCTTGAGTTTATCGATCTGATCGAATAAGGTCTGTTGTCCCTCCTCGGCGGTATGTCCTGGTTGCATTATGGCAAAGGCGAAGAAAAGACCGGGATCCTCTAAGGTAAAACAATCTCCTCCCACAAATAATGCAGATTGATCCTGATATACCATCTTTTGATAGAGTCGGGAGCTTTCTCCAGCGAAAAGAATTCGAGCGGCTACGGTGAGAGGATAAATGTCGGGATGACCGAACTCAGGAATATGATAACCCACCATGAAAGCCGGCATCTGACCTATCTTATGCACATAGGCAATCCTTTCCCCCCTCTGCTCCGGCTCCACAGTCCCTACCTCCGGGGGTGGTGGTTGGAAAGGGATGTCACCGTAATACTTGTTTATCAGTTTCATTACCTCTTTGGGTTTCACATCTCCTGCCACCACTGCTGTGGCATTGCTAGGAATATAATACCTCCTATAATGCTCCTTGAGATCGTTTAGAGTGATATTGTCTATGTCGGACATAAAGCCGATGATATGCCAGTGATAAGGATGAGCTACAAAGGCAGTATTAAGCATTTGCTCAAATAAAGCTCCATAAGGAGAGTTATCCAGCGACATCCTTCTCTCCTCCTTTACCACCTCCCTTTCCGATGAAAAGGTCTCCTCAGTAGGGATCAGATACTTTAGCCTCTCTGCCTCCAGACTGATTACCAACTCCAGCTTATCGTTGGAAAGTTTCTCCCAGTACATGGTGTAGTCAAAGGAAGTCCCGGCATTGTCTATACCTCCATTGGCTTGAATGATCCGGGCATGCTCCTCCGGAGCGATGTTTTTTGATCCCTTGAACATCATATGCTCACACAGATGAGAGATGCCGGTGATACCCGGTCTTTCATTCTTTGATCCCACGTTGAACCACACCTGATAGCTCACCACCGGCGCAGAGTGATCCTCAGAAATCAAGACGGTCAGACCATTATCCAAAACATGCTTTTCCACCGGAAACTCGATCTGACCCAGGCTGGCTTGGCATAGGAAAGCCAGAAACAGGGTGATTAAAAGGGATCGTCTGATGAATTTTAACATCTCTCCCTCCCGGTTAAAAGATTAAGTTTTTCTTCAAAATATTGGCTGATTGATAACACATTCGCAATTAAATGAAGTAATATTTTTGTTTTTAGCATCCATGTTAGCCCAATCCATCACATTGGTTCTGGTTGAGGGCACCATGAACCAACGCTTAAACACGTTACCAAAATCTTTCAGGCAGAATATATGGCATTTCTCATTTGATGTCAATCTTATAAGGCATAAGCAGAAGAATTTGATCATCACTGAAGATGTTTTTCTCTTTCAACTCCTCGATGATCGATTTCAGGTCGGGTGAGGTGGAAAGCATCGTTCCCCAGCCCAACTCGAGGAAAAGCTTCCGCTCAGGATAGGTAACTATCTCCACTTCGGCATCTTCAGGCAACCCCGCCTTTTCTTTGGCTATGGCTAATGCCAGATTCAAACCTCCCAGCATATCTACCAGCCCGTTGTCTTTTGCCTGTCTTCCGGTCCACACCCTTCCCTGTGCGATGGCGTCCACCTCTGCTTCAGACATACCTCTTCCTTCTGCCACCTTGCGGACGAATTCGTTGTAAAATTCATCAATTTGTCTCTTGACCAACTCCCTTTCCTCATCGCTAAATTCCCGCGTGGTGGTAAAAATATCAGCATGTTTTCCTCTCTTGGCCGTCTCGATGGAAAAACCAATTTTTTCATATAGTCCCTCCAGGCTTACCTTTCCGGAGATTACCCCGATGGAACCGGTGTATGTGCCGGGCATGGAAACGATGGTGTCGGCGGCACAGGAGATCCAGTATCCGCCTGATCCAGCCACATCCGACATGGAGACGATGAAAGGTTTTTTCCCTTTGGTTCGTATAATTTCCCTTAAGATCACATCTGATGCTATTCCCTCGCCTCCCGGGCTGTCCACCCGAAAGACTATGGCTTTTACTCTTTTGTCTTCTCGCGCCCTTTTTATGGCTTGAGAGATGGTCTCGGAACCCATCACGTCTCCCCAAAGAAAATCCCTGCCGTTTTTGCCGGAGGTGATAGTGCCGGTGGCAAAAATGATCGCGATCTTGGGTGGGATAGCCCAGCTATATTTATAGTAGCGGCGTTCTCCGTAGACTTGGTGAGCCAACCTTATCGGTTTCGTGCCGGTCTCCTCCTTGATCAAATCATCTATCTGATCGTAAAATAAGAGAGTGTCGACCAAATTTGCCTTCCAAGCCTCTGAGGCGGTGAAAGGACCTTGATCAATTTTGGATTTGGTCTCCTCCTGAGTCCAACCTCTACTTTCAGCTATCTGTCTGGTTATTTGATCATAAAAGTCATCTAAAAGGGAATTAACCACCTCCCGGTGAGCCGGGGACATGCTCTCGCGGGTAACCAGATCCGAGGCGCTTTTGTAGTCACCGATGTGTTCTAAATCGGCGACGATCCCAAGCTTATCTAAAGTTCCCTTTATGAAGGTAACCTGCGCCGCAAGTCCGGTTAGCATAAGATATCCAGTGGGCAACAGCACGATTTTGTCTGCTGCGCTCGCCAAATAATACTCCTTGTTTCCACCCATTTCCATAAAGGCAATCACGCTCTTTCCACTTTGTTTAAAATCCAGGATCGCCTCCCTGATCTCCTGAGTTTTTGCCAGCCCCATATCAAAAGAATCGATGCGGAGCAATATCCCCTTGATTGTCTTATCGTCTTTTGCCCTGCCAATATCTGCGATCAAATCCATTAGCGTGGGCTTCTTTTTCCCGAAGATGCCCACCCGGGTGTTCTCCTCCACGATCTTGCCGGAAAGCTTGACTTCTAAGAAATTATCCTTTCTTTCCAGCAGTGTGCGGTATTTATCATGTGAAAGAGTGGCGTATACCACCCCCTGGTTGTAATCATAGTCTTTTGTGACGGAGCTATACGATCCCACTCCCGAATTGGGCAGATTAATCTTCCCCCCTAAGCCAAAATTACCATCGTCATCTATGTCCCCGAAAAAGATGAAACCGTCCAAGGGTTCGGTCTCCGCTCTGAATCTGGTGGGGGCATCTTTCAACTTCTCGTTTTGAGCAAAAGAAGCATCCACGGATAGAGTCAGCCTGTCACCTATGGGTCTTATTGCCAGACCAAAATCATAGGAGATTTCGGTCCTCTCTCCGCAAAATCGGGGACGATTGAGATCTTTTGCCATTGCTCCCAAAGAGAGAAATTCGAAAGGTCGGGCAAGCAGCCCCAGCTTCCAGGACTTGAGCTTATCATAGTCTTTATGCCTTGATCCAAACCAGCTGTAACTCGTGCCCCAAAAGAGACCATCCCCAAGTTCCCCTCCGTGGGACAAGGTATACTTTCTATAAGTCTGGGAGGTGATATTTCCCAGCCACTCCACCGAGAAACCTAATCCCCCGGCACAAAGAAACCAGGCGTTGTCTCCTTCAAAACTGGAGTCAGAAAATGTGTGAAAGAAGCCGGTCTGAAAACCTCTCCCCAACCCCAAACCTGCGGGGTTGAACTTTATTGCGGAAATATCGTCTGAGGTTGCCACAGAATTGTAAGGAAGAACAAAACTCTCCGTGGGTGACTCATAGCAGAATCCTAAAGGTACAAAAAGGAGAGCCAAAATAATACCTGCAAGAAAGGTAACCTTTCTCATCTTAAACCTCCCGGTAAGAACAAAGTTTAATAGCTTTGTAACTTTGGAAAAACTTTTTCATCCCATGGATGTTCGCAGAATCTCATAACCAATATTTTTGTGTGAGGTATTTGAAAAAAGATCGTATGAATGCTTCGCGCTGATTGAAAAAGAGAATTTGGAGTGTTCACCTTTAAGTGAACCCTTAAAAGTTCATTGTTCTTAAAGAGCTTCAGGTCCCGCCAAAGGCGGGACACTCCAGCAAAACCTTTTCCATTTGGCTTTTTCAGACTTTCCTGTGCCTATAGATTTTTGGAGAATACCTCTATCCCCTTCAGGGTGAACCCTTCTCCCCCACCTCTGGCGGGATTTTCAACCACCGCCTTTGGCGAGGTTTTCAACATGAAATGGAGAGGAGGAACACGGAGACCCGTCAGGAAAAGAGGGAGAGGTAAACATCAGGTAAATTACCTTCCCTCCACAAGGATTTTTCCAATACCTTTTATCTCCAACTCAATCTCAGAGTCCCCGTCGCCTGAGATTCCCTCCAGTCTGGTTTTCTCTAACACCAGCGGTTTGATCAAAATCCTGTTGGTATGTATCTTTCCGCCGCGGCCCACAGTAAGTATCAATCGGGCGGAGAGATTTCTGGGAGCCTCCACATTAATGTTGCCATAGGTATTCTTCACATAAAGCTCACAATCCTTTATGTCTTCTAATTCCAAGTCGATTTTTGAATATACTGTTTTGATCTCATTTGTTCCACCAAGAAGGGTTATGTCGGAGGCATGGATGGGGCTGTAAACGGTGGTTGCCTCCAGTTGTCCGGTAAAATTTTCCACTTCGATTTTGCCATAAGTGGTTTTAAGAAAAGCTTTGCCATCTTTGGTATTTATATCCTTGACAAAGATGGAATTATAGGTAGTTTCGATATCCAGATCACCTTCTATGTCCTTCACCTCCACCTGATTATAAGTTCCGCTGATGTCGGTCTCCTCGGAAACGTCCTCAAGCTGGATGTCTCCATACCTGTTCTTAATATATACCTTTTTGAGCGGACCTGAAATATCTAAGTCAAAACCCGAGGTCTTGGTCTCCACCACCATATCCGGAGGGATGTATATGTCCAGAGTCACTCCTATTCCGTAGTTTGTTCCCTCCCAGAGGGCGCCACGGGGAGTGATCAGCTTTAGAGTAACCACCTCCGCCTCCCTTTCCAGATATATCTCCACCAGCTCAGTAAACTCTTTTGCCATCTTACGATTTTTAGCTCTTGCCCAGCATTCGAACTCCACCAGACAGACGTCTTCATCCCCAACCTGCAGGTTTATCCCTCCTCCTATGTTACGCGGAGCGGTTATGTGAAATTCCACCACCCCTTTTCCGGAAACCTTAGCCTGAGAGGTCCGTGTGTATCGCTCAAAAGCAAATGCAATATCCGAGAAAATGAAGAGTGTAAGCAGAAAGAAGCTGGCTACATAAAAACACCACAAAGTTTGAAGTTTTTTTCTCAACATGATCCCTCGGGTTAAAAAAATCTTTTATGTCTCTCAATTGTTCATACGATTATGATCGTCTCGGAGTTTCGGAAAGTTTTCGTCGGCGTTGGTTTGGGGTGCACTCCCTGACGAGCCGACGCCCAGACGGGGGCGTCGGCCCTCCTGTCTGGGGGTCTCCGTCACCCTGAACCAGATTAGTTGCGGGTATGGGCTTGACCTGAGGACTCAGGACGAAGGGTACCCCGCAACAACAACGAGCATTTCATCCTTTAGCTTGTTCTTTCATTTGATTGATCTTTTTGCACCGTTTTTTGTTCCACACTCTTCGAAGCAGCCAGGCTCCCAGCCCGACAGTGATGATGAATAAGACAACCACCTTCTCATAATGCTTGATCTGTCCTATCAAAGCTTCCAGGCTTGCGCCGAACATATAGCCTAAACTGCCGATAAGAATAGCCCAGATCATACAGGAGAGAAAATTAAAGGGTAAATATTTTCTTCTCCTCATCTTCATCAATCCCAGAGTGGCGGCTGCGGCTAATCTAAAACCGTAAAGGTATCGGGTGATAAAAATTGCCCAGATGCCATATTTGTCAAACAGGGTTTTGACTTTGGGATAATACTTCTTTGCTACAGGGAACTTCGAGATTATTCCTTCACCTTTGTTCCTCCCCAAAAAATATATTGTCACATCCGCTGTATATGTTCCTGCCAGGGCAATCATCATAACCAGATTAAGATTCAAGTAGCCCCTTCTGGCTAAAAATCCAGCCGCTATCAGAACCGATTCTCCTTCTAAAAGAGAACCCAAGAACAATGCCGGATATCCAAAATTTATGATAAGATCGCGCATAAAGTTATCCTCTGAAATTTACCAAAGATTTCAAAGCAAAAGCTCCTTGAACTTTCGGCAAGGCATCTTTAGTTCGGATAAGTCTTATTCACTTTCCTGACGAATCATATGATACTTGCCTATCTGCTCCAGATTGATCATTCCCCGCAGTTCTTTACCTCTCATCACCGGGACTACGGAAAGCTTCTCAGTGATCATCTTTTTGAAGATATCAGACAAAGAAGTATCCTCTGTAGTGGAGACGAAATCCTTTTGCATGACATCTCTTACCAGAGCGGTTTTCTCGTGTTTATGCAGGGCGGAGAAAATTGCCTCTTTGGTAAGTATCCCCACCACCTCCCTTCCTTCTATCACCGGGAAATCCTGTTGAAACCCGTGATAAGTCTTTTCCAAAACATCTCCCACTGTCTGGTCAGAAGAAATGGTATGGACATCTGTAATCATTGCCAGCCTTACAGGCGATTTGCCCAGAGTGGCTCTTAAAGCCACCATCTTCTCCTCCGCCTCCGCTCCCAGATAGATAAATATGGCGATCAAAGCCATCCACCAGTTGAAAAATATTCCAAAGAAAAAGAGAAGTATGGCAAATACCTGTCCCACGCTTACCGCTATCTTCGTAGCTTTCAGGCTATCCATGCTGATTGTTAGAATACCTCTCAGCACTCTTCCTCCATCCATGGGAAAGGCAGGAATCAGGTTGAACATCGCTAAAATTAAGTTTATCCAGAAAAGATTGGCAACTAAATTTCCTCCGAAAAGAGAGAGGGTTGCAAAACCCAAACTCTGCCCCGTACCTTTTGCGACCAGAAAAAAGAATAAAGCCAAGCCAAAGCTGACCAAGGGTCCGACCACGGAGATGGTTATCTCCTTTTTGGGATCTTCCGGAATATCCTCCATGCGGGAGACCCCGCCAATGGGCAAAAGCACGATATCTTTCACATCTATACCATAGCGAACTGCCACCAAGCTGTGCCCCATTTCATGCAATATTACACAGAAAAAGATAAAAACGATGGAGACCATTCCGAAAATGGCACCGGACGCTCCTGCCTCTCTCGACCCGAGGATGCCGATGAAGAAAAGAAGCAACAAAAAGGTGACATGAACCCTAATCGGTATCCCAAAAAGCTTTCCGATTTGAAATGACCATTTCATAAAGTTTTCCTTTAACTTCTACACCTTATCTTTTTCGGTCAGCCAGTCTCGCGGCAACCCGACCAATGGGCGTAGCGTCGCAACTCCGTGTGCGACGCTGTCGTCGGAGACAAGCTCCGACGCTACACCTCTCCCCCTGTATCCCCCTCTCCATAAAATGGAGAGGGGGAATAAAAGGGGGTGAGGTCATTTGTTTTTCATCTGTTCAATCTGTTGGGAAATTCTTTCAATATTCCTTTTCACTATCCCAATCTGCTCTGGCATCCCTATTTCTTCAAATATCTCAAGAGCCTCATTATAATACTTCAAGGCTTGATCTAAATTACCTTTAGCTTCATAGATCAGACCAATGTTGTTCAAATCACTTGCCTCACCCTGCCTGTAACCTATCTCCTTATCAATCTTCAAAGCATTCTGATGATACTTCAAAGCCTGATTTAGATCACCTTTAGCTCGATAGATCAGACCGATGTTGCCCAACTGATTTGCCTCGCCTTCCCGGTTTCCTATTTCCTCATCAATCTTCAAAGCCTCTTGGTGATACTTCAGAGCCTGATCTAGATCATCCCTGTCATAATATATTAAACCGATGTTGCCTAAGTCCTTCGCCTCCCCCTCCTTGTTGCCTATCTCTTTGTCAATCTTCAAAGCCTCTTGATGATACTTCAAAGCCTGATTCAGATCACCTTTAGCTCGATAGATCAGACCGATGTTGCCCAAA
>CAZOJT010000029.1:0-31727 GCA_964580215.1 uncultured Ignavibacteria bacterium
GGGGAGTTAGCGGTGCCCTGTAACCCGGAATCCGCTATACCGGGGTCGAATTCCCACCTGAGGTTTTGTTGTTTTCTGGTGGGAGGTTGGGTGTGTGACGTTGAAGATCAGGTCCTGCGCAACCCAAGCTCGCCAAACCCCGCCAGGACCGGAAGGTAGCAACGGTAAGCGAATACTTGAGTGTGCCGCGGGAGAGCCTGGTTGGAGTTGGCTACCCAAACTACCTCAAAAGACAGGAATCGAGGGTGGGTGCACGGGAAATTCCGCCAAAGGCGGGATTGGTTCACGGTTCTTGGTTCATAGTTCATGGAATAAAGAGTAAAGGAAGGAAAGATGACTTATCTGGTGATGGCAAGGAAATACAGGCCCCAAAGTTTTGATGAAGTGGTGGGGCAAGCTCATGTCACCACCACCCTGAAACATGCCATCCTGAGTAACCGTATTTCTCATGCCTATCTTTTCGCCGGTCCCAGAGGGACAGGCAAGACCACGGTGGCAAGGATTCTGGCAAAAGCTTTAAACTGCAAGGAAGGACCCACGCCCCAACCGTGTAATCTGTGCGATTCCTGCAAGGAGATCACCATAGGGAGAAGTCTGGACGTGATGGAGATAGACGGCGCTTCCAACAACAGTGTGGATGATATAAGGACTTTGAGGGAGAACATCAGATACGTTCCCAGCCAGCAGAAATACAAGGTTTACATCATCGATGAGGTGCACATGCTTTCGGACTCCGCCTTCAACGCTTTGCTAAAGACGCTGGAGGAACCACCAGCACATGCCATCTTCATCTTTGCCACCACCGAACCTCACAAACTACCTCAGACCGTGCTTTCCAGATGTCAAAGATTTGATTTTCGGAGGATACCCACAACTGATCTGGTCAAAACCATCCAGGATATTGCCAAAAAAGAAAACATCGAGATAGAAAAAGAAGCTTCATACATCTTGGCTCGACGAGCAGATGGAAGCCTAAGGGACGTTCTTTCTCTTTTAGATCAGGTTATCGCTTATGGTGGTGAAAGTGAATCAGATGAGGGGGAGAAAAAAACCATCACGTCCGAGTTGGTCAGCGAAACATTGGGTCTGGTGGATCAGGAAAAACTATTTGAGATAACCGATGCTGTATCACAAAAAGACACCGCCAAAGGAATCTTGATTTTAAATCAATTGATCGATTCCGGAATAGATCTGCCCGAATTTGTGAACAGTCTGCTTCAACACCTGCGAAATTTTTTGGTAACAAAAGTGAGTGGGGATTCAACCATTCTTTTCGATCTTTCGGATAACTACATCCAGAAATACAAAGAGAGGTCTTCCGCCTTTTCAGATGGGGATCTTCTTCGCATGATCAAAGTAGTGGCGGATTTGAACCAAAATTTGAAGAGGGCTTCCGATCCTCGAATACTTCTGGAGATGACTTTGATGAAGCTTTTGAAAATGGAATCTTCAGTTAACTTAGCAGAGGTTCTGGATAAGTTAAATCTCCTTGAGAGACGGCAACCAGGATGCGGCAATTCCAGAGATGTGGCAAAACCGGAAACTTTCCCCACTCAGTCACATACGCCCTCTGCATCGGAGCAATCGATCAAAAAAGAGGAGCAGTCTTTTTCCCCCACTGTGAAAATAACATCCTCTGGTAAAACCGAAGAACTTTCGTTGAAAGATATACAAAACCGATGGGCTGAGGTTCTGGGAAAGATCAAAAAGACCAAACTTTCTTTGTGGAGTCTACTTAAAGAAGGGGAGGTTATGAGGCTGGAAGATGATACCCTCACCGTCGAGTTTCATAATGGCAGAAATTTTCACAAAAAACAGGCAGAAAGAAAGGAGAACTTTAACCTGATTAAGAAAACATTGGGAGAAGTTTTTGATCAACCGTTCAGGTTGAAATTCGAATTAAATGAGGCAAAGATGTCTTCTTCAGCAAAGCCAGGGGACTCGAAATCCACTGCTAGCCAGGATGAAGTAACAAAAGACCCCTTGGTAAAAAGCATTCTGGATACTTTTGAAGGAGAGATCATCTGATAAGAGACCGATCATTAAACTCAAGATTCTTTCACACTTTTTTTAGCGTAAAAGGAGAAAAAAATGGCGAAAGGTTTGGGCAATATGATGAAACAGATGCAGAAGATACAGCAGGAGATGGAAAAAATTCAGGAGGAGCTGGCAAACAAGACCGTGGAGGGAACAGCCGGTGGCGGTATGGTGAGGGTGGTGGCTAACGGGAAGCAGGAGATTTTGGAAGTGAAGATCGATCCAGAGGTGGTCAACAAAGATGACGTGGAGATGCTGGAGGATCTTATCGTAGCTGCCGTAAACCAGGCAAGGGAAAAGGCTCAAGAACTTCAGGCAGAAGATATGGCAAAACTGACCGGCGGTCTGAAGATCCCGGGATTGCCATTCTGAGAAACAATCAGACCAGCGAATGTGAATGAGGTCTCTGAAAAACTGCAAGGAGAAAAGAATTTGGAGTGTTCACCTTTAGGTGAACCGCGCAAAAGTTTGTTGTCTTTGAAGAGGTTTTTCGCAGGATCCATGGGATAGGTCCCGCCAAAGGCGGGACACTCCAGCCCATCGACTCCGCAACCAAGGCTCTCTTTTTGATTGCTGAAGAATTAAGAGTTATTGGGTTTCTTTTTCAAAAAACAAAATGGTTGATTCGATAGAAAAACTAATAGAGGAATTCTCCAAGTTTCCGGGAATCGGCAGAAAAACCGCCCAGAGGATGGCTTTCTTTGTTTTGAAGCAGAGAAAAGAAGATGCGGAAGCTTTGGCTCAAGCCGTATTAGATGTCAAAAGCAAGGTTAGCTATTGTTCGGTCTGTTTCAACATTACCGAAGAAGATCCCTGCACAATATGTAAAGATGAAAAAAGAGATAGATCCATGATATGTGTGGCGGAGGAGGCAAATGATGTGGTGGCTTTGGAGAAAACCAATCAGTATAAAGGTCTCTATCACGTTCTGGGAGGCGTGCTTTCTCCTTTGGACGGGATCGGGCCAGATGATCTTAAGATAAAAGAACTTCTTTTGAGGTTAAAGGACAAGCAGGTTAAAGAGGTGATTATAGCCACTAATGCCAGCACCGAAGGGGAGGCAACTGTGGTTTATCTTTCGAAGCTGATAAAACCATTAGGCGTAAAAGTCACCCGCATCGCCCGCGGACTTCCGGCAGGTGGCGACTTAGAATACGCCGACCAAACCACCCTAGCAAACGCTTTGGAAGGAAGGGTGGAGTTTTAATCGGGCATCCTGCCCAACATCAGATTCTCGGTTAGGCTGAGACCCTAGTCTGCGCATAAAGACGTTCAGTTGCGTCGCAGAAGTGTCTTCCGGCTCCGTCTTCCGTAAATCCGTCGTCTCCATCTGCCTACTTCAATGTTTCTTTTATTGCTTTATTGACAGACGACAATGATTGTGGTATAATTATTATCGTTAAGTTTTATGACAAAAATTGTGCTTTTGATAGGGCTTCGTGAATGGTTAGGTGAAAACCTACATAAAGGAGAGCGAAAATGGTACCTTTTAAGAAGGTTCTTTGTCCGACTGATTTCAGTGAACCGTCCTATGAGGCGCTTAAGGCGGCCAATGAGTTGGCATTACATTTCTTTGCTGAACTCTATCTGGTTCACGTTGTCGCCCCAATTCCCAGGCTATCAGTTTCGAAGGCCCCTGAAGTTCACGGAGGTCCTCACGATCTCAACATTCCTTTGCATCTGGAAAAACTGGAGGAGGAGGCCGATGCAAGGCTGCACCAAGTGGCCGATGAACGGTTGTCAAAAGAGATACGTGTGCATCACATTGTGGTTCATGGAGGCGCCGCAGATGAAATCGTAAGAGTAGCTAAGAAGGAGAATGTTGATCTCATAGTCCTTGCAACGCATGGCGAGACGGGCTGGCGGCATTTCTTCTTCGGCTCAGTTGCAGAGAAAATCGTAAGGATAGCTACGCATCCTGTGCTCACAATCCGAGCTCCACAGAAAGAGAGTTGAGTTGATGAGTTGAGAAAGTACTATTTGATAACGGAGCATGCAAGCGCTGTCTATTTTACTACCGCATTTGTAAATGAAGACATATTAAAAAAACTTGAGTTGTTGTGTCCTTTGTTCCCTATTCATCATCCTGCCATGCTTAGTGAGGTCGAAGTATGACTTCCTTGGATTTGATTATAAGATATGGTTCATCGAACATTTGAAGATGTGTGAAGATTACAGTATGATAATCGGTACAAACAGAGGAGCAAAACATGAAAGTACGCGAATTAATGAACCGTCGAGTTCTAAGACTTAGCCCTGATACTACGTTCAGTGAGGTTCTGCAGCTGATGCTGCGTTTTCATCTGAATGATATTGTGGTGGTGAAAGATGAGGGTAAGCTGTTAGGGATTGTAACATACAGCGATCTCTGCCGCAAATTTTTGCCAAGTGAGCGAGAACTTATGGAAAACGAGCAATACTTTACTAATCCAGAATTGATAGAAGATTGCTTCAAGGACATCTTGAACGTGCAGGTAAAGGAGATCATGACGAAAGATGTCAAAACAGTAACACCGGATACCGATGCTACCAAAGCTGGGGGTTTGATGAATGCCTATCACGTGAAACAGTTGCCCGTTGTTCAAAATGATGAAGTCGTCGGAATTATTAGCCACACGGATATCGGGTGGGGCTTAATGATGAAATACGTTAAACCTATACAAAAATACGAGAAAAAATAAAGCGGTAATATTGATTTCCGTTTTGTCGGTCTAACTCCGGTATGCCTTATCTTTACGGTCCAGTGATTAGAAGTGAAAGAAGCATGCGGTTTCCTCCTGAAGAAGAGTTGTGAACGCCGCGAAGATGTGGATCAAGCATCCTGTGAAGAGTTCGACAAATCGGAGGTAATGGTCTAAACAAAAGAGGAGGTCTAGAATGGTAGAAGAAAAAAGATTTCTTGTGGATGTAGGGATGAGGGACCTACCTTTCCCCATGAGGGTAGTATCAAAAGTCAATGCAGATGGTCAGTTTACCATCGCAAACATTTCCGTCTCTGCACGCATTATCCAGGAATTTGAAGCACGATGGATTGACAAATTCATCCAAATAGTTCATCAACATCGAGAGAAAATCGGGACGAAAACGCTCACAACTAATATTATGGATTATCTGAAAAAACTTGATGCCAAAACAGTAAGGATTGATTTTAATTATCCCTTCTTCATTGAAAAGTTAACCCCGGTATCTAAGGAGAAATGTCTGGTCAGATATCTATGCACTTACTCCGTGAAAGCTTCTTATGTTTCAGATATACCAAAGATTCTTTTTAAAATAGAGATACCGATTATCACTACATATCCCGGTTCAGTCCCTGCAAAGCCAGGAGGACTATTTGGACAACTGAGCATCATGGTGGTTGAGGTAGAATCCAAGAAAGACATTTATCCAGAAGATATCGTTGAGATGGTGGACAAACATGCGCTAATGCCTGTCTACTCATTTTTGACTGAGCAAGATCAGTCCTTTGTCATTCAGAAAATTCACTCGGAAAAGAAATCCAGCGTGGTCGTGATCGACCAGATAAAAGAGGAACTCTCTCATAATTCTGATATTGATTGGTATTCCGTCCGTTGCTCTAACTATGGCATGCTCCATCCTTATAGCACGGTTATTAGGACCGAAAAAAGCGTGTGGTTTCCAACCACCAGCCATGAAGAAGAAGAGATATAACCGAAGAGAAGAAGTCCAATTTTTCATGACTTCGCCTAACTAAAGGTTAAAGGATAAGCAAGTCAAAGAAGTCATCATAGCCACTAATCCCAGCACCGAGGGAGAGGCAACCGCCGTTTATCTTTCCAAGCTGATAAAACCGTTAGGCATAAAAGTCACTCGCGTCGCCCACGGGCTTCCTGCTGGCGGCGATTTGGAATACGCTGACCAGACCACCCTGGCAAATGCTCTAGAGGGCAGGGTGGAGTTTTAAAGGGACACTAAGTAGTCGTTTATAAATTATGTCGGCAGGGCTGAATGCCCTGCCCTATGATAAACTATTTCTTGTGTGACATAGGGGCGGGAATTCATCCCGCCCGTATGGCTTTTTTTCCAACCATTCAAGAAAAATAAAAAATCTTTCATATAAGCTAAACATTTCGAAAATGATGCCGTAAATAGTTATGAGCATATGCTCATAACTATTTTTATGGAGCGATAATGCCCAGACCGAGAAGATTCCGTTGGGTTGGGGCTCAACCGAACTCGACATACTTCAAACCAAGGGGGATCCCCCTGGCGGCTCTGAATGAGGTTGTCCTGACCGTGGACGAACATGAAGCCCTAAGGTTGGCTGATCTGGAGAGACTTCAGCAGGAAGAGGCGGCAAAGAGGATGAACGTGTCCCGAGCCACCTTTGGAAGGGTGCTGGCTTCTGCCAGAGGAAAGATTGCGGATGCGATTATCAATGCCAAAGCCATAAGGATAGAGGGTGGGGATTTCGTCATGGCTGGAGCATACATGTGTGATGATTGCGGTTACACCTGGGAGCTGTCTCCTGGCGTCCCTATACCACCAGTTTGTCCATCCTGCGAAAGCATAAGAATTCATCCAATTGGCTGGGAAAGAGGATTTGGTCTAGGCAGAGGTTGGAGGAGAAGGAGAGGCTTTAGAGGTGGGAGAAGATAGAAAGGTAAACACTTTTAGAAGGTGAGGAAAACAGTGGAACAAGTAAAAAAAACCAGCTTAAGCGAAAACATTCAAGATGTCCGTCATAAGATTTTGGTGATGAGCAACAAAGGGGGAGTGGGGAAAAGCACAATTGCGGTTAACTTAGCCTTAGGATTAGCTCAGAAGAATATGCGGGTGGGACTTTTGGATATCGACATTCACGGTCCTTGCATTCCTAATCTGCTGGGGCTTGAGGGTATGCCTTTAGCCGGAGACGGGAAAAAGATTCAACCTGTGGCCTATAGTACCAATTTAAAAGTGGTATCTATGGGCTTTCTTTTGGGTGACAAGGAAAGTCCGGTGATATGGCGTGGGCCTCTCAAGATGAAAGCTATCCAGCAGTTCTTGGAGGATGTGGAATGGGGCAAGTTGGATTTCTTGATTATCGACTCTCCTCCAGGAACCGGTGATGAGCCATTATCCATTGCTCAATTGATAAAGGATATAGACGGTGTTATCGTGGTGACCACCCCTCAGGAGATAGCTTTGTTGGACTCCCGTAAAGCTGTCAATTTCGCCAAACAGCTTAAAATTCCGGTTCTGGGTATTGTGGAAAATATGAGTGGGTTCATCTGTCCTCATTGTGGTAAAAGAACGGATCTGTTTAAAACCGGCGGGGGAGAGAAAGCCGCAAAAGAAATGAACGTTCCCTTTTTAGGAAAAATCCCCTTTGAGCCGGAGATAGTTACGTCCGGAGACGAAGGCAAACCTTTTGTTTGGGAGCAAAAAGAATCAGAAGCTGGCAAGGTTTTCAGCCAGATGGTTGACCAGATTGTAAAGGATTTGAATTCAAAAGAGGTTTCAAAAGTGAAAGGAGGTGACTGATATGCCATTTGGAGATAGAACTGGTCCTTTGGGTTTAGGACCTATGACTGGTCGAGCCGCAGGGTTTTGTGCAGGATATCCTGTCCCTGGACATCTTAATCCCACTTTTGGTCGGGGTTGGTTTGGAGTGGGCAGAGGAGGTTTTCCCCGAGGTGGTGGAAGAGGTCGCTTCTTTGGAAGGGGACGTGGGTGGGGAGGATTTGGCTTGGGGAGAGGTAGGGGGCGCGGTCGAGGGTGGTGGGGATTTGGCTTTGGACCTGGATTGGAGGTTCCATATGGGGCATATCCTTACGTGATGCCGCCATATGGAGGATACTATTAGATGAAAATCATTGTTATTAACCA
This sequence comes from uncultured Ignavibacteria bacterium, assembly GCA_964580215.1. Taxonomy (GTDB): domain Bacteria; phylum Zixibacteria; class MSB-5A5; order MSB-5A5; family SM1-73; genus SM23-73-3. Next base: position 7,870 of record CAZOJT010000029.1, read on the forward strand.
AAAGAGAGGAGGTGACTGATATGCCAGGTGGAGACAGAACTGGTCCTGGGGGTTTGGGACCTATGACAGGTCGGGCGGCAGGGTATTGTGCAGGATACTCAGTCCCCGGGTATCTTAATCCCGCCTTTGGGCGGGGTGGATTTGGAGTAGGCAGAGGAGGTTTTCCCCGGGGTGGTGGGAGAGGTCGGGCATTTGGAGGTGGACGCGGTTGGGGGAGGGGAGCTGGATACTATGGCTATTCCCCATACGCCCCAGCCTACCCACAATATCCTCCAGCTTATCCTCCTGCCTATCCTCCAACATATCCTCAGCCCACGGCTGAGGAGGAGAAGAAATTCCTGCAAGATGAGCTTGCTTCCTTAGAAGAGGAGATGAAAACCATCCAGGAGCGAATGGCCGAGCTGGGAAAGCAGGAAAAGCAGGAGAAGAAGAAGTAAAGAAACAAAAAAAGGGAGGAGGAAAAAATCATCTTCCTCCTCCCTTCATAAAAAAGAAAGGGGAAATTGTGAAGATAGCCATAACCTCTCAGGGAGACAATCTGGATTCTTTGGTCGATCTTCGTTTCGGGAGATGTGCCTATTTTGTCATTATTGATCCGGAAACAGAGAAATTTGAGGCGGTTTTAAATCCAGCCACAAGTGCCATGGGTGGCGCTGGTCCACAGGCGGCACAAACCATTTCTGACAAAGGTGCAGTGGCAGTGATAACTGGGAATGTGGGACCCAATGCCTTCCAGACGCTAAAAGCCGCCAACATAAGGATATATCAAGGCGCCTCCGGAACAGTTAAGGACGTTTTGGCAAAATACAAAAGCGGAGAACTGAAGGAATTCTCTAACTCTTCTGTGCCCGGCCATTTCGGCCTGAGGTGAGGCGGGAAAAACTAAAAAAGGGAGCAAAAAGCATGAAGGTAGCAATCTCGACTGATGGTGAATACGTTTCTGCTCATTTTGGACGCTGTCCCAGCTTTACAATTGTGGAGATCGAATGGGAAAAGGTCTTAAGCAAGGAGGTGGTGGAAAACCCCGGACATCAGCCTGCATTTCTGCCTCAGTATCTTTCCGAGAAAGGGGTAAGCTGTATCATCGCCGGCGGAATGGGAAGACGAGCTGAGGCTCTCTTTGCGGAGAAAGGCATTCAGACCGTGGTAGGAGCTACCGGTCGGGTGAGTGAGGTGATAGAAAAGCTGATTTCGGGGACCCTTGAAGGAGGAGAAAGCCTGTGCCAGCCCGGATCAGGTAGAGGTTACGGAATTGAGAAGAGCGAATGTGATCATCCGGAGCACCATCATGATGAAACTGCTTGATTACTCTTAAATGTATTGTATGGAATTAAAGTTTGCCACAAAACCTAAGGAAAGGAGAGATGAAAAATGCCAAGAGGCGACGGAACAGGACCTACGGGTCAGGGACCCGGAACCGGAAGAGGTATGGGAATGGGACGTGGTGGAGGCAGAGGTAGAATGGGTGGCAACCGCCCAGGAGCAGGACCTGTGGGGAATTGTGTATGCCCATCCTGCGGAGCAAAAGTGCCGCATTCAACCGGGACACCATGTTATGATATGACCTGCCCCAAGTGCGGAATCAAGATGGTGAGAGAATAAAACCTCAGAGCAAGAGAAATAGGGGCGATTCCCCGCCTCCGGCGGGATGTTCCACATGAATCGCCCCTACACAGAGCGACTTACCAGGAGAAAGATTTATGCCCATATATGAGTACCGATGTGAAAACTGCGGGAAAGTAGTGGAGGTTTTGCAGAAAAGCTTTACACAAAAAGAACCACCCGTCTGTCCCGACTGTGGTTGGACTAAGATGCAAAGATTGATCTCCTCCCCTGGCTCCATCGTGATGGGAGATTCCTCCCCCAAAGGAACCACATGCTGTGGACGGGAAGAGCGATGCTCTACCCCTCCCTGCTCTGACGATGGAGTCTGCGGGAGAGATAGGTAATCAACCAACCAGAAAGGAGGGGAAAGGTGAGAAGGAATAATCTGTTTGGCACAAGAGGCAGAAGGAGAGGTAGATTCATAAACCGGATAAGAGAGAAAGAATCCAACAGAACCCCAACCAACCTTTCTGGTCTAAATCCAGAAGAGGAATTAAAACTTTTAAAACAGCGTGCCGAGTTTGTTTCCCAGCGATTGGAGCAAATTAGACAACGGATTGAAGGTCAAAAGAAAGTTAATACACAAAGGTCTCGGAGTGAAGCCGTGGCTATTGTGGATGAAGAGGAATGTACAGGTTGTGGGCTCTGTTATGAAGTGTGTCCAGTGGGGGCTATCTCCATGAATGGGGTTGCCAAGATCGATTCACGTAAATGCACAGCTTGCTTAGCCTGTGTGAAACAATGCCCTCAGGGAGCCATTGCTATTAAGTACCCTAATAAGTAAAAACATATTTTCGAGAAACGTTTACCAATGATCATCTCCATTGCCAGCGGAAAAGGGGGAACCGGCAAGACAACCGTTGCCACGAATCTTGCCCTTTTTTTATCTGGTGAGAAATCGCAAAACATACAGTTTCTTGATTGTGATGTAGAGGAACCCAATGCCCATATTTTTTTAAAGCCCCAGATAGAGAAAAGCCAACCGGTAAGTTTGCTTATTCCCAGTGTCGACCGGAAAAAATGTACTTTCTGCGGCGAATGTACAAAGATCTGTGCCTACAACGCCATCGTGGTTTTGAGAAGGGAGGCTCTGGTGTTTCCAGAACTTTGCCATGGATGCGGAGGTTGTAGTTTGTTATGTCCAGAAAAAGCGATAAGCGAGAAGGAAAGAGAGATCGGAATATTAGAAGAGGGAAAGGCAGGTTCAATAAAGTTCGTTCAGGCTCGTCTCAACATCGGTGAACCCATGGCGACTCCTGTAATCCGGGCGGTGAAGAAGACCATTGATACGGATGGCATCACCATCATCGATGTCCCCCCCGGGACCTCCTGTCCGGTTATTGAAGCAATTAACCATAGCGACTTCTGTCTTCTGGTAACCGAGCCGACCCCCTTCGGTCTGCATGATCTGAAGCTGGCAGTGGAGCTTTTGAAAAAGCTTGAAATCAAGCATGGTGTGCTCATCAACCGCGCAGGTATAGGGGATGATAAGGTAAGAGATTATTGTGATAAAGAGGGGGTACTAATATTTGCAGAGATACCATATAATAGAGAAATTGCTACCCTTTACTCCCGTGGTATCCCCATGTGGACGAGTGGAGAGCATTATCGAGAAATCTTTCGAGAGTTGTGGGAGTTAATTAAGAGAGAGACTAAAAGGCAAAAAGGGAATTAAGGATTTTGCTATTTGTATTGTTAATCTTCACTGTCACGTATAGATTTTGTTGAAAGATGTTTAGTTCGAAGGTTTTTGACTCTTTTCTATGGTTTTGTATAATTGTTTTCTCTGGTATGAACCATTCGGTTCATACCGCTGAAGAGGTAAGAAATCATTTTGAGTAATACAGTTTCAGGAGTTAAGCTTTTATGAAACCTATCTATCTTGATCATAATGCTACCACCCCTATCGACCCAGAAGTAGCCGAGGCTATGATACCGTATCTTAAGGAGCATTTTGGCAATCCTTCCAGTTCTCACTGGTATGGAGTTCAGGCGAAACAGGCGGTGGAGCGAGCTCGCCAACAGGTGGCTGAGCTTTTAGGTTGCTATCCGGATGAGGTAATCTTCACCAGTGGCGGTAGCGAGTCCAATAACTTTGCAATAAAGGGAGTCGCTTCAGCTTTTCAAAAACGTGGCAATCATATCATCACCTCTCAAATCGAGCATCCAGCCGTGGTCAATGTCTGCAGATGGCTGGAAAAGAATGGCTTTCGAGTTACCTATCTACCAGTGGATGAATATGGCGTGGTTGATCCAGAAGCTGTGGAGAAAGCTATTACCCCGGAGACCATCCTCATCACCATCATGCATGCCAACAATGAGGTGGGCACCATTCAGCCGATTCAGAAGATCAGCGAAATCGCTCATCAAAATGGGATAATTTTCCACACCGATGCCGCTCAGTCCGTTGGGAAAATACGAACTAAAGTGGATGAGTTAGGTATTGATCTTCTCACTGTTGCCGGACACAAATTCTATGCTCCAAAGGGGATCGGTGCTTTGTACATTCGCCGTGGAACTAAAATCGAAAGCTTTGTGCATGGTGCTGACCATGAGCAGGGTCGAAGGGCAGGGACAGAAAACGTTCTTGAAATTGTTGGATTGGGTAAGGCGGCGGAGATCGCTGAAAGAGATCTAAACAAAAATACGACTCACATGCGCAATCTGCGCGATCGTTTATGGGAAGGATTGAAGAAAAATATCCCTGATCTCAAACTCAATGGTCATCCAGAAAAGCGGCTGCCCAATACACTCAATGTAAGTTTTAGTGGCATTGATGCCAATACCCTGCTTTCTGAACTGGAAGAAGTGGCTGCCTCAGCTGGTGCTGCCTGCCACGAGGATTTAGCTGAACCTTCTCCAGTGCTTATGGCTATGAAAGTTCCCATCAACGTAGCTTTTGAAACCGTTCGATTCTCTGTAGGTCGCACCAATACTGTGGAGGAGATCGATCGAGCTATCCGTATCATCACCGATGCCGTTAATCGATTGCACCCAGAAGCTGAGGTTCCAACTGTACAAGTAGCTGATTTGAAGACTATCAAATTAACTCACTTCACCCATGGATTAGGCTGTGCCTGCAAATTACGACCCCAGGTTTTGGAAGAAGTGCTCAACTGCTTGCCACCAGTGATGGATCCCAACGTGATCGTGGGCACCACTACTGCCGATGATGCTGCTGTCTATCGGTTACAGGACGGTATGGCAATTGTTCAGACAGTGGATTTCTTCACCCCTATTGTAGACGACCCTTATCATTTTGGTGCCATTGCTGCCGCCAACTCCTTAAGTGACATCTATGCCATGGGTGGAAAGCCCATCTTTGGTTTGAGCATCGTCGGATTTCCAGAGAAACGGCTGCCTCTGGAGGCTTTGCAACAAATTCTGAAAGGTGCTCATGACAAAGCCACTGAGGCTGGTATCAGCATTCTCGGTGGTCATTCAGTGGAGGATAACGAACCCAAATTTGGTCTTGTAGTTACAGGAGTCATCAACCCTAATCTTGTGTTAACCAATGATCGAGCTCAACCAGGAGATGCGATTATTTTAACAAAGCCAATAGGACTAGGAATTATCTCCACAGCTATCAAACGAGGCTTGGCTAGCACGGAATTAACCAACAAAGCCATCGAGGTGATGAGCATGCTTAACCAGAGTGCCTCTGAGTCCATGCTGAAAATAGGTGCTAATGCTTGCACCGATGTCACTGGATTCGGATTGTTGGGTCATCTGAAGGAGATGACCCGTGGCAGTCGAGTCAATGCTGTGGTGTATCTCAGCAAAGTACCTGTAATTGAAGAAACTTGGAGCCTTGCAGGAGTTGGAGCAGTTCCCGGTGGTAGCCTCTCCAATCAGGATTTTGTGTCAGATAGCGTCGAGTGGGATGATCGCATTTCACACATCGGCAGACTTATCCTCTGCGATGCCCAGACATCTGGAGGTTTAATCATCACTCTACCCGCCAATCGAAAGGACGAGTTGCTAACAGCACTTAAAGATAATGGGGTTACTGAAGTGGCTCATATTGGTGACTTCACTGAAACCGGCGAAGGAAAAATTGTGGTAAGACCATAAGAAGAATTTGTAGAAAGAACATAGATGAAACAAATAACTGTGATCAGCGGTAAAGGAGGAACGGGCAAGACGGTGATCACCGCCGCCTTTGCGGCTTTAGCCAGAGATAAGGTAATGGCAGACTGTGATGTGGATGCCTCTGATCTTCATCTTCTGCTCCATCCCCGCATCAAGGAGACCCACGAGTTCAAGGGGGGAATGAAAGCGATACTAGATGAGGGAAGATGCACCGGTTGTGGCAAATGTATAGAAGTATGTAGATTTGATGCCATCAGGGAAAACAAAAATCAGGGCACGGTAATTATCGATCCTATCGCTTGTGAAGGTTGTCAGGTCTGTGCTCTGATCTGCCCTTTCGAAGCCATAAAGATGGAGGAAAACGTCTCCGGGGAATGGTATGTTTCAGAGACAGAATACGGTCCCCTGATTCATGCGAAATTGGGGGTAGCTGAAGAGAATTCAGGAAAGTTGGTCGCTGTGGTCAGAGAAAACGCCAGAGAAATTTGCCAGAAAAACGGCTTGGGGCTGGTTATGGTTGATGGTCCACCCGGCATCGGCTGTCCGGTCATCGCGTCGGTCACCGGAGTGGATCTGGTGGTGATAGTAACCGAGCCTACCTTCTCTGCCATCTCAGATTTGAAACGGGTGCTTGGTTTGACTCAGCATTTTCAAATACAATCCGTGGTCTTAATTAATAAATGTGACATAAATCTGGAAAATACAAAAAAAATTGAGAACTTCTGTAGTGAGGAAAATATTGAGGTAGTGGGTAAGCTTCCTTTCGATAATGCTTTCACTCAGGCTATGGTGGAAGGGAAGACAATTATTGAATATGGTGATTCTAATCTGGTTAAGGAAATTGAAAACTTATGGCAAAGGATTTCTACAAGGATAAGGAAATGAAGTTTTCAGTTTTTGTGGGTTGATTATCCGTTAGCAAAAGAGGTACAGATTAGGATGGAAGGGTTATATTTTTTAGCTCCTGTGATTTTTTTTGTTATCTCTTTTGTCTTCTCTATGTTAGGAATGGGAGGAAGTCAGCTTTATGTTCCAATCCTCTATTGGTTGGGAATGGATTTTAAAAACCAGGCGATACCTTTAGGACTTTTACTAAATTTATGTGTTCAACTGTCTGCTTTTACTACGTATTCAAGAAAAAGATTGGTAAAGTTTAAGATTGCCTTACCGTTCGCCTTGATGATGGTTATCTTTGCTCCATTAGGAGCGATGCTTAACTTTAGGTTACCAGTTAAACCTATAATCTTTCTATTCGCAGTATTTACACTTTTTGCTGCTATTTTGGTTTTGTCCGGTTGGAAGCCTAAGAAGGGAAGCTTAAGGAAAAAGGGGGAGATGATAATCATTTTGATCGTTGGTTGCGTTTTGGGATTTCTGGTGGGACTTATTGGCAGAGGCGGAGGATCTTTCGTTGTTCCTACACTTCTTATTTTGGGTCTTGACCCTAAAAATGCTGCTGGAACTTCTACCCTTATTGTTGGCTTTTCATCGGCTACAGGTTTTATGGCACATTTGTTTAAGGCAAAACTGGATTTCTGGATAACCTCCATAACAATTATCTCTGTGCTTTCAGGGTCCCAGATCGGCTCTCGTTTGATGGCTGCAAAATTAAAATCACAAACTATAAAAAAGGTTTTTGGAATCGTTTTGATTTTTGTTGCAACTTTACTTTTGAAGGATGTATTTTTAAAGTGAAAAGCATAGTCTATGGACCGGTTCCCTCCAGAAGGTTAGGAATTTCTCTGGGAGTGGATATTATTCCCTATAAGACCTGCACCTACGATTGCATTTACTGCCAGTTAGGAAAGACCACCAATCAAACCATCCAGAGGAAATCCTTGGTTTCAGTTGACTCCGTGATTAAAGAGATAAAAGAGGTGATAGGCCAAAACAGCGATATCGACTATATAACCTTTTCCGGGTCAGGTGAGCCTACCTTAAATAGTGATATGGGTGAAATGATAAGAAAAGTAAAAAGCTTCACTCAGATTCCGGTGGCGGTGTTGACCAATGGGTCCTTATTATGGGATAAAAAAGTCAGAGAGGATTTGTCAGGGGCAGATCTGGTTGTTCCTTCCGTGGATGCGGTCTCCGAAGAGGTGTTTCATAAAGTCAATCGTCCCAAAGAAGAGCTTAAGGTAAAAAAATATTGGAGGGAACAAAGGATTTCTGCGAAGGTTTTAAAGGGAAAATCTATCTGGAGATAATGCTGGTGAAAGATGTCAATGATTCTGAGGAAGAGATAAAAAGAATAAATCAATTTGTCCGGGGACTGGACGTAGATAAAATTCAACTCAATACCGTGATCAGACCTCCGGGTGAGTTTACAGCCAAGCCACTGGATAAAGAAAAGCTTGTTAAGATCAAAGCTTGGTTTGACCCCAAGCTTCCGGTGGAAATTGTGGCTGATTTTGATAGAATGACAAGCAAGGCGTATCACAGGGATTTAGAACAGGCCATAACTGAACTTTTGAAAAGAAGACCTGTTAGAAAAGATGAGATGGCGACCGCTTTAGGGGTTCATCCCAATGAGATTGTAAAATATCTTCAGGTTTTAGAGGAGAGGGAAAAAATAAAAAGAGTGAAAATTGAAAATGAATCTGAAGTTTATTTTGTGATGGCATGAAGTGGAAAAATGATTTAATTAAAAAGGGATTTAGAAAACCTCACCCCCTATCCCCTCTCCATTTCATGTCGAAGATCCCGCCAACGGCGGTGATTGAAAATCCCGTCGGAGGTGGGGAAAAGGGGGACGGAGGTGAGGTAAAACGCATAAAGCTTTGCTTCCCGGGAATATAACTGCCAACTGATAGCTGTTATTTTTTCTCTTCTTCTTTCTTGTTCTTCTTGGCTTTCTGAATCTTTTCAATTATTCCGGGAACTGCCTCAAACAGACCCTCCAACTTGCCTGGTTTTGCGCCCAATACAGTGACCTCTTCTCCCTTGATCACAATGAAGGCGGCTGGCTCAACTTTTACTCCACCACCACCACCACCACCTGTTCCTCCTTTCTTCTCCTGTATCTCTCCCTCTCCACCGCCTGCTCCGAATCCCATCAGTATTCGACACACTGGAATGATGGTGTTATTGCCAACATTGATGGGCTCGCCCAGGATGGTTTCTGTTCTGGCGATGGTCTTGATCTCATCCAATAGTGTCTTCAAGATTTGCTCGGCTGTGCTTGCCATTTTTGTTTCACCTCCTTTTGAGAATAAAAGTTTTCACAATCTCTATCTTCGGCATGGCAAAGAACATTTTTGACACTGGAGCAACAACATTTAACATTCTGATGCTGAAAACCGTTTCTGCACTTCCCCGCGGAAACCGGTTGAAAAAATCTGGTCGAAATTTTATATGAGCATCGGGCAAAAAATAATCGGTGGAACCCTTCACCGCGCAAAGCCCTCCATATAAAACCCCGGTTAATGCTGGATCAGGAGTGGCTACATCCACATCCAGAAAAAGTTTGTCCCATCGGATAGATCTAAGGATATTCAGAAAGAACCGCAAAAGTATTGGGATAATCTGAAACAATAGGTCTCTTTTGTGCCACAAATCGACGATATTCAACTTTCGCCCCTTCTTTTTAGCCTTTTTGATTTTCTCCTTCGCTTTCTTCTTGAATTTTTTTCTAATGATGTTTTGATTAAAGAGGCTAAGTTCAAAGGTTTTCTCCTTCAGGTTACTCCCCAGATCAATCCAGAGCCAGCGAAAGGCGATTATTCTTTTTCGGTTATTCAAAACCAATTGCAAGCGTATGGGCACCAAAAGACAGGTTATCGTTAAAATTAGAAAAATAACTAACACAAAAAAAATAGTGACGCTCATAGGGACAGGTTGTTTATCAACTCAGGCGGAAAGAGTACATAAACGAGATTCCCTTTGTCAGAATGAAAGTTGCTCTCCTTTTATGATACGAAGGAAAGAGGGCTTGGTTCTCTATTTCTTCTTGAGAGCTATATAGGTGCAGATTCCGATTCCGCCAAACAACACCACTGAGGTAACAATCAACATAATAATCGCTGAAGCGGGCATTATTTTCTCCTTTTAGCTATCATAAGAAAGATTCCCAATATGGGCAAGAGTAAGACCATCATCCAACCACCCAAAAACTCAGCCAATCTGGGATAGCCACCGTAAGAGCCTTTTATCCTTTCCAAAATCTCAGCAAAGATCAAGACTCCCAGGACAACCGGGATCAAAAATCTAATGAAAATATCCCACCAGATTCCAATCCGAAATTCTGAGATTTCATTTACATATTTTTTTATTTTCCCGCTGCCGAAGACCCATCCTATCAAAATACACTCTCCCAGGCAGACAAGCGAGAGCCCAAATCTATTCATAAAACGATCCAAAATGTCTAACCACAAAATTCCAGCCCCAGTGGTAAATATAATGCCTATGATAAGGGCGATAGAGCATACGGCTATGTTGGAGGTTCGGTGCGAAACCTTCCATTTGTCCCTCACTCCGGCTGCCACTGCCTCAGCTAAGGAGAAGGCGGAATCGATTCCTAAAGTGAGCAACATCAGGAAGAACAACACCCCAAATAATGGTTGCCAGAAGGGGAGATTGTTGATGATGTGAGGATAGGTTACAAAAGCCAGTCCCGGACCAGAGGCGACCACCTCCGCCACAGGTTTGCCCATCTTCACCGCATAATATCCCAGGGCGCCGAAGACGGCAAATCCAGCCAAAAATGAGGTGGCACAGTTGGACATGCTGATTATGAAAGCGTTGTTCACAATGTCCGTTTTTCTGGGGAGGAAACTGGAATAGGCTATCATTATCCCAAAACCAACACTTAAGGAGAAAAAGACTTGGGTGTAAGCCGCTAACCACACCTGGTGAGAAAGCAATCTCTGAAAATCAGGGGTAAGATAAAACTTAAGTCCTTCAATTGCTCCCGGAAGCGTTACGCCTCTGATCACGAAGACAAGAAGCAAAAACCAGGGAATAAGAACGGTGGCATATACCACCTTGCCCACGGTCTTGACGCCTTTCCAGATGGAGAAGAAAATAGCTATCCAACTCAAAAACAAGCCCAGCAGGATATATCCCTTTATCCCTCCGAACTCAAAAGGGCTTTGGGTTAATCCCAGAGTTTTTTGATAAAAGAAACTACCAGGATCGTCTCCCCAGGCTAAGGTCAGGGAATGATACACGTAATTAAAACAGTAACTCATGATCACTGCATAGTAACAAACTATAAAGAATCCCACTAAGATTGCCGCCCAGCCGAACCATTCGAATTTCTTGTTTACTTTACGGAAAGCCTCAGAAGCGGAGCCCTCCATTTTATGCCCCAGACCGAATTCCAAAATCATAAGCGGAATTCCGGCGGTGAACAGAGCAACCAGCCAGGCCACTAAGAAGGCGCCTCCGCCGTTGGCATAGCAGATGTAGGGAAACCGCCAAATATTCCCCAGACCGATAGCTGAGCCGATAGACGCTAAAATAAAGGCGGTACGACTATCCCACCGATCTCTTTTCTCCATGCGTTCCTCCTGAAAAGAACGATTAATCAAATTTTTGAAAATATATTTTAAAAATGAGAAAATGCAAGGAATAAAATCAACAACAGGGTATTTTTTCACTCTTGCAGATTTTCTAAACATCTCCAAGATTCATGTCGGGCAGCTTCGCAGCCCGACCTACGCTTCTTTATAAGCAACAAAGAGGATGTGAGTTTTTCCTGCTCCCGTGGGATGTTATCATCCAGCGGAAAAGCAAGCGGATGATAACATCCGTCTGGGAGCAGTAAGGCTTTTCAACCATACTCGCAGAGCCGGTTAACAATCATTTGTTGGTCGAGGGTGCCCTCCCAGACGGGACTCCGTCACCTTCGACCTTTTTTGTTGCCGGGTAAAGATACGCCGCAACAACAGTCAGGAAACTCCGCTTGTCATGTTGAGCGGAGCGAAGCATCTCTGACGGAGTAGAAGTCTATATTTGAGATTCTTCGCCCCGCCTCTGGCGGTGCTCAGAATGACAGCACAGGTGCTGGGTAGCTCGCAACCCGACCTACTGACTTACACCAAACATTCGCAAAAACCGCTCACAAAAAGATTGCTAAATCAGGTGACAAGCATTATATTTGTAATTTGGAAGGGGGGTCTTTTTATTTGCATGTTATGGCGAAAAAGGTGATTGCCATAGATGGACCAGCGGCGTCTGGGAAAAGTACCACGGCTAAACTGGTGGCTCAGAAGCTTGGCTTCTTATACTTGGATACCGGAGCCATGTATCGCGCCATAACTTTAAAAGCCTTAGAAGGTGGTGTGGACGTTAACGACGAAGAAAAGTTGAAAGAGTTGACCAAAAATTCCGTAATCACTTTTGAAAACAAAGAGGGCTTAAACAGAATATGGCTGGATGGGAAGGATGTGACCGAAAAGATAAGAGAACCTCAGGTGGATGGAAACGTATCTTTTGTATCCATGCACAAAAAGGTGAGAAGGATATTGGTGGAAATGCAGAAGAGTATGGGGGAGGAAAATAATCTGGTGGCAGAGGGAAGGGATACCACCACAGTTGTTTTTCCTCATGCTTTCAAAGTCTATCTGGATGCTGATCTTGCGGAAAGAGCCAAAAGACGCTTTCTGGAACTTAAGGAAAAGGGAATTCAAACTACACTGAAGGAACAGACTGAGGAGATCTCCCAAAGGGATAAGCTGGACTCGGAAAGAGAACAAAGCCCGCTTCTTCGGGATAAGGATGCTGTGGTAGTGGACACCACCCATCTGACCATCGAAGGGCAGGTTGATCGGGTCGTTCAACTTTTTCGACAAGAGGCTGAAGCTAATACAAAGACAAAAAATAAGTTTACATTCCCCTCACCCTAACCCTGCGAAGCATGCATACGCATCTCCCACAAGGGGAGAGGGAATTAATAACCTCCTCCCTTGATGGGAGGAGGCAAGGAGGAGGGTGAATATGTCAAATATTTGAATTCGTTCGCTGGCAACTGGTCGTGAGAACTCACTATTATATAGGTTGTCTGGTTATCAAACTAATTCTTAAGATTTTTTGGCGATTTAAAAGAATCGGAGCAGAGCATATACCAAGGAATGGAGGGGTGATCGTTGCCGCTAATCATGCGGCTTATGTTGATCCCCCATTTCTGGGAGCTGTCACTCCACGGGAGCTTTTCTATCTGGCCAAGGCGGAGCTTTTCTCCAATGCACTCTTCGGCTGGCTGATCAGAAAATACAACGCCATTCCCGTTACCCGGGGAACTTTTGACAGAAAGGCGATCTATCGGGCGGTGAAGCTTTTAAGAGAAGGAAAAGCGCTTCTCCTTTTTCCTGAAGGTACCAGAAGCAGAGATGGTGAATTTCTGGAGCCCAAGTTGGGGATTGGAAAGATCGCACTGGAGGCGGGAGTGCCAATAGTCCCAGCCTACATCCACAATTCGGGAAATCTATTCACTTCTTTCCTGAAAAGAAAAAGGTTGGTCATCAGTTTTGACGCGCCCATCAGAAGAAACTTTCTGGAGAAGTTGCCTAAAGATAAGGAGGGATACAAAAGCATCGGACAGGAGATAATGAAAAAGATCGGCATGATAAAAGAAAAGATAGAAAAGTGTAATTTTTGATTTGTTTATTTGAAAAAATTGAGTAAATTATCAAAGTAGATCTGGCAATGGAAATACACGTGGTGAAAGAGGCCGGCTTTTGCTTTGGAGTGAAAAGAGCCATAAAGCTTGCCTTTGATGCGGTTAAAACTAAAAATGGGAAAGTCTACACTTTGGGTCCTTTAATTCACAATCCACAAGTGGTGGAGGATTTACGGAAAAAAGGAGTGCACGTAGCAAAGAACTTAAGTAGGAACCAAAAGGGCACCTTGATAATTCGTTCACATGGCGTTCATCCTGAGATACTGAAACGTATAAAGGAAAGAAGGATTAAAGTGATAGATGCCACCTGTCCTTTTGTGAAAAAGGCTCAGGGAATGGCAAAACTTCTTTATGATCAAGGGTATCAGGTGGCGGTGGTGGGAGAGGCGCATCATCCGGAAGTTCAGGGGATTGTAGGATATACTAACAATTCGGCGTTGGTGATAAATCATAATCGGATGAGAAAGAATCTTCCTCATTTCGAAAAATTAGGCGTGGTCGCCCAGACAACTTTGAATATCGAAGCCTTCGGGCAGGTGGTAGACAAACTGATTGAAAATGCTGAGGAGCTAAAAGTGTGCAACACCATCTGTCATGCTACTGCCCGTGCTCAGAAAGCCACCTTGAAGCTGGCAGGTAAGGTGGATATGATGATCGTGGTGGGGGGGCATAACTCCGCCAACACAACTCGTCTGGCTAAATTGTGCAGGAGGCTCGGTACCCCCACTCACCATGTGGAGACCGCCAGGGAATTACGAAGGGTATGGTTCAAAGACAAAAAGTCTGTGGGTGTCACAGCCGGCACATCTACGCCGGATTGGTCGATCAATCAGGTGGTGGAGCGCATAAAAAGCTTCAATTAACACGTATAAGAAAGTAATCCCCTTCTGGGGAAATTCAATATAAAGGAGGATCAATTTAATGGTTGATCAGAAAAAATCAAAAGACGCTTCTGCCTCCCCGGTAAAGGGAAGCAAGGCGACCAAAACTTACCAAAAAGGAGGTGATAAGAAAACTCAGGCGCTAAAAAGAAGGCCGGTCATTAGAAAAAGAAAGACGGTAGATAGGAAATCCACTGCTAAGAAGGGAGAAAGTACTGTCGCTCGGAAAAAGACTGCCGCCGCAAAGACAGAGAAAATCCAAAAGCCACAGAAGCCAACCCCAAAGGTGGCTGAAGAAAAGCCGTCTTTAATTTCTGTCTGGGCTTTGTCTCAGGCAATGGAAAAGGAATATTCCACTGAGGAATTTGACCAATTTCTGAAAATGTATGAGCCTACGCTTCGCGATATTCAGGAAGGAGAAATCGTCAAGGGAAAGGTGATGGGGGTTACCAAAGAGGATGTGATCATAGACGTGGGCTTCAAGTCGGAAGGAATCATCTCCATCTCCGAATTCCCCGAGCCAATAAACGTCAAGGTGGGTGATGAGATCGAGGTGTATTTGGATGCCATTGAGGATCAGGATGGTCAACTGGTTTTGTCCAAACAGAAAGCTGATTTCATGCGAGTGTGGGACAAAGTCAAGGAGGCGCATGATAAAGGAGAGTTGATAGAGGGGAAGATTGTAAGAAGGATCAAAGGAGGGATGGTGGTGGATCTGGTGGGGGTGGATGCTTTTCTCCCCGGATCACAGATAGCTCTCCGACAGGTTCCAGATTTTGATGCCCTTGTAGGACAGACCATACAGTTAAAAGTGATAAAGCTAAACAAGGCCCGCCGAAATATCGTGGTCTCGCGAAGATCAGTTTTAGAAGAGGAAAGACAAAAACAGAGGGAAAAGCTCATAAAGGAGATCGAGCCGGGTCAGGTCAGAGAAGGAGTGGTGAAGAATATCACCGATTTCGGAGTATTCATCGATCTGGGTGGGGTGGATGGGCTACTTCATATCACGGATATGTCCTGGGGCAGGATAAGTCATCCCAGCGAACTGGTGGCTTTAGGAGACAAGATCAATGTCAAAATCATCGACTTTGACAAAAACACCGGAAGAATCTCACTGGGACTGAAACAATTGACCCCATATCCATGGGAGAACATCGAAGAAAGATGTCCAGTGGGGAAGAAGATAAAAGGGAAGGTGGTTTCCATTACCGACTATGGGGCATTCGTGGAGCTGGAAAGAGGAGTGGAGGGCTTGATACACATCTCCGAGATGTCCTGGACTCAACATATAAAACATCCCTCCAAGCTGATGGCCATTGGAGATATGGTGGAGGCAAAGGTTCTATCCGTGGATAAGGAGAATGAAAAAATTTCCTTAGGGATAAAACAGTTAGAGCCAGATCCTTGGGAGAACATTGGACAGAGATACAAAGTTGGCACCCAGGTTGCGGGAAGGGTGAGAAATCTTACCGCCTTCGGCGCATTCATCGAACTGGAGGAGGGAATAGATGGGCTGGCTCATATCTCCGATTTGTCATGGACTAAAAGGATTCAGCATCCTTCAGAGGCGATGAAAAAGGGGGAAAAGGTGGAGGTGATGGTGTTGAATGTGGATCGTGAGAATCGTCGCATCTCTCTGGGCTATAAACAGCTCAGCAAGGACCCCTGGCCGGAACTTTCACAAAAGTATGCGGTGGGTAAGGAGACTGTGGGCAAGATCTTGCGCCTTCTGGATCGGGGGGTCATCGTGGATCTGGGAGATGAGGTGGAAGGATTTGTCCCCACCATACATCTGGGAAAACCTGAAATAGCCAAGCCTGCTGATGCCTTCAATGAAGGGGACGAATTGCCTTTGAAGGTGATCGAGTTCGACCATTCCGGCAAAAAAATTGTTCTCTCCGTGGAAGCTTACTATCGAGGCAGAGAAAAGGCGGAGCTGGAAGCTTTCTTGGCTAAACATCCTACCAAAACCCAAAAAGTGGAAGAGATAGTTGAGGAAAGACCCTATTTAGAGGCGGGAAAGGAGATCAAGGAGGAGGCAAAAGAAATCTCTTCGGAAACTACGACAGAGGAACAAAAAGAGAAGACCCCTCCGGAAGAGACAGGAGAAAAACCTTCGGAAGAGCCACCAGCCGAATCTCAGGTTACCTCAGAAGATGAGAAAAAAGCAGAACCTGAGGACGTTCAAGTTAAGGAGGAGTCAACGTCTCCTTCCACTGAGGAGACTTCAAAAAAAGAGGAGAACTCCACTTCAACGGAGGAAACCCAAAAAGAACCTGATGCTTAATTGGATTATAAATTAAACTATGAAAGCGATGGTAGCCTGAAGCAGACCCGGGGTTGCCATCGCTTTTTTGTTGTTCCGTGTTGTGTCAGGTCCTAGACCTGACACAACTGTCAGGAGTAGCTCCTGACAGAACAAGAAGGTGACCGTTACCAACAAGAGAGGCAATGTCGGAACGGGGAAATAACATGATCCTTGATATCATGAATATTGACATGAAGAAACATCAGTAAAAAATAGTCTCTTACTAAGAACTAGGTGACATTAGGTATGTAAGTGCTGTTCTATCATGTTCATTCAAGATTTCAAGGTCGTTAGCTAAGCTCAGGTACCAGTCACCTTCACGCAACATAAGACATCTTTCTACCAATTCATCAAGTTTATTGCGCAAGCTTGCATCACCACAGTACCTTTGTTTCTGCCTTTTGCGTACTTTGTTAGCCAAACAATCAAATAATTGGCTAGTATCACAGGCTCGATATGCTATTGCCTCCTCTTCTTTCAGTTCCACAATTGCGCCAACTCGACACGGCCTTGTGTCATAAATAACAATCTTTCTATCCTGCAGTTCAAAAGCCAATAACGGTGGCTCACATTTATTCCAGCATTCCCACCAGGGCTGCAGCTCTTTCATTACAAGTTGAGTATATTCAACCCTATTAGCCTTACCCACAAAATCAAAATCGAAGTAGAATGCAAAATCATTTAGATCTTTCTGTTCAAAAGGATAAATCAACCTATACTCGGCACAGGCTTTGATATCCCTTAATCCCCATTCTTTGGCGGACATAAATAGAGGGCTAAAGCGTTGTAACCGAACGGGAATCATGTCAAGAGGAGGAGTCAAATGTACTATCAAGGGTATAACAGCTGTCATACGTCTATAAGACTCTTTATTTTCTCCTGGAAGTCCATAAAGTATATGCCAACCCACGAATATCCCATATTCGCGTGCCCATTTGAGAAATTGAATATTCTGCAGGAGTGTTGTGCCTTTCCGCATCCGAGATAGAATCTCAGTATCTAGGCTTTCTATTCCTGCCTGGAGCTTTCTTACACCTGCTCGTCTGAGAATATGAACCTGTTCACGAGTGAGACTTGATTTGCATTCCAGGAAGAGGTTCTCAATGTTTCCCGATTTTGTAATGTTGGGCAACAAAGTCTTAAAGTAAACATTATCAATAACCGAATCGGTTATGTAGACCTTGTAAATACCATAACGATTTGTAATTGTTCTGACTTCTTTTTCCGCGCGCTTGGGATTCTTGCTGCGAAAAGATCGTATTTCGCGGTTCAAACCGCAGAATGCACAGTGATGTTTCTTTCCCCACCAGCATCCTCGAGAAAACTCTAGGAGAATAGTAGAATAAGATAAAATCCTCGGATCACACTTGTTTAAAGCAATGAAATAATCATCGAAATCAGGATATGGAAGTTTGTTCAGATCAATTGACGGACCGCAGCCCTGTGTGACAATTCTATTGTGCTTGCGATAGGCGACACCAGGAACACCTTCCGGGAGCTTGCCCATAAACCATTGGATAATTGCACGAGGAAAGGACACGTCAGCTTGTCCATTGAACACCCAATCGACGAATGAGAAGAGACGGAGGAGAGCGTCTCCCATAATATCGTCGCAATTGCTTCCCCCGAAGGCGATTATCTTGTCCGGCCAGTGCTCCTTCACACGTTTTGCCATAGCCAGAGAAGCTGCCTGCTGAGCAAATTGAGAAGTAAAACCAATGATGCTGTAGTTATTCCATTTGACATTATGTAAGCACTCTTCGATAAAGAGGTTCGCCTCAGAACGTAATGATAGAAGTTCATCTTTGACAAACGCTGACTTCAAGTTATGTTGAAACAACGGTCTATAGACTCCTTCAGTATCGTCTAGCAATTTGTCATTGAAATCAGCATTGTTGTTGCCAAACAGCTCTCCACTAAATAGCCAATCACCTAGTAACGTTTGCCGAGCAGCATAGCAGTAAATATCTAGTTGTTTTATGTGCGATTGAAAAGCAACATTCAGGTAGATAACGTCGCAGACAATTCCCACTTCTGAAAGAATCGATTTTAGGAGGCTCAAAGATAGGGATGGAAATCTAATATCTGCAAATGGCATATTGACCAAGAGCACTTTACCCATTGTAACCTCGACATAATCGTGGTGTTGATAAGGGCTACGATTTGCCTAAACGCATTTTTAAAGGATGAACCTAAGAGATATTTTGATTTTAAAAAGGACAGGATTGTTGATGCAGCATCAATGCGCCACCACAAACGTCACCATAAATCAACTTGCTGCTTTGGTTCATCTGTTCTATATTCACGTAACCTGGTTCGTTCTTTTTCTATCAATCGAACTATCTTGATTAGCTGATCGTCAGTGACTTCGATACCCATTGACGATGCAGCCTTCTTAGGGTTATCCAGAAAAGCATCCCGGAATTCTTCATCAGCAATGCATTTAAAAAAAACCATTCTCATCTCAGTTTCGGTTGCCATGATATCCCTCCTCATTTTTCATTGTTAATTGTTGATGAAAACTCAGTTTACCTAACTTTTTCGAATTCTCAGTTTGGATTTTCTTTTTTCAAAGAGAAAGAAGACAACGGTTTTTGTGCGATCTTCAGATATTGCATAATGTAGCTGCTCACTTGCGACTCGTGAAGCGGACAGTTAGGTGCAACGGTTCGTTAGATTTCATCAACTCCCTCTGTTGAAGCCTTCTAAGGTGGGGATCGATCTCCCTTCCGGGGTACGACAACCGAAACCATAGTGACAACCACTCCGCCAAGAAGAATAGCTGGTGAAGAAACATACTGCCCGATTTTGGGAATAGCACCCAGTCCGTTCCTGAGCTCAGGTACATAGTGGTAGAGCATCAAGATGAGTACGATCGCGTACGATTTGAGCGCCATGGACCGAGCCCGTTCATGGAGGAGTTCATGGTACAGTATCCCACAGATGAAGAAGAGATACGATAGTGCCAGGATTGAGAAATACCGGTGCACAATCTCTGCGCTGATGGATTCGATTGCTGGTAGATTCAGGTTGCCCTCAGTAATGAGCCACCATGAAATGGTCAGCCCACTCTCACTGTTCTGAATGTCATAGAGCCTGCCATTGCCCAATACCCCTACGAGGGCTATCCAGAGGCATGCTTGGACACTCAGTGAGATCTTGTAGACGCTGGTATCACCTCTCGGGCGCGAGAGAAGGCTGGCATAGGCGAGCCAAACGGCAATGGTTATGGCAAGGAACACTACCGTTTCGGCCCCAAATGACTTGATGATATTGACTAAAGCATATATCACGAGCACTGATGTCATAAACCGAACATACCTGGGTCGGTAGGCACTTAGGAAGTCGTCGACGGTTCGACAGCGGGTGAAAACATTAGTAGCAATGAGATAGAAGAGCCAGAATACCGCCAGGAACCACAACATGAAGACTTGAGGCGAGACGAGCTTGCGAGAAAGAAGTGCTGCGAAACCGAGGAGAGGAGCGCCATAGTTGATCCATGCGTTGTACCGTCCACCACTGATATAGAAAGACACTGTGAGCACGGCAACTAACGCGAACAGGACAATAGTGATCAATATTTCAAGCATTGTGCCCTACCTCCAACGGGTCCATGCATCTCTATGATTGGAACCTAACTCCTGTTATATGGTTTCCAGCTAATACCGGTTTTCCTTACAGATAAAACAGCACGCAGAAAAACACCTAAATGGCTAGTAATCAGGGAGTTGTAAGCTCTGTCATTCCTTTTCAGCGTCTTATATGGTTTCCGTATAATATGTAACGTTTCTTTCATCAAAAAATGTCCACTGTGTATCCTCGCCTCGGCCTCCATGATTAAGAACTTATGTATAGATTATCTTGGTTCGTACGTCTACTCATTTAATGTCAGATCTTAAACCTGTCACATCTGTCAGGAGCAACTCCTGACAGAACAAGAACTCCGAATTCCCTGCACCATTCATTCGCAACCCGATGTACCTCTGGATATATTGGCTGTAACTTGATTTCTGGGTGAATCCGTCCTCTTAATATTACACATTATAATCATTTGTGCAACCTTGTCAAGAATTTTTACGAAGCCGGGGTGCCCCACAGCGCAGCTGTGGGCCACCCGGCTCTTCTCGTAACTGGCACACAACTTCCTTGCTTGATTTAAGGTCACCGGACAGCACTGGGCATTTATTTATTCTTTTTTTCTTTTTTCAATTTTCGTTTTTCCTTTGGATCAAGCTTGGCCTTTTTCCGTTGTTCCCTTTTGCTTTTATCTTTTTTCCCCTTATCACCCATTTCTGTTTCTCCTTCCTTGAAAATGAGTTGCGCCGGACTGTGGGGCCGAAACCCCGTCTTCGGTCGTAGAGGTAAGTACACGAGATCGTTTGGCGTCACGCTCGGCGATTTCTCGTCCATCCCCAGCCACTACCTGGCATGCGGCATAACATTGTTTATATGTATCCGCATAACATCCCAAACACCCTTTCCAGTGCCGTATGACACGCCTGCGGTGTGCACCATACGGTGCACCCCTGCGGTGTGAACCATGCGATTCACGCTGGCAGGGTGAACCATACTCACCCCTGTGAAATTCGTATGAATGCTTCGCAAATGCATCGTTTCGGTCTTTACCCCTGGATATATTCATCGTAATCCTATTTCTCGCGAAATCGATTTTGTTTATATGACACATTATAATCGTCCATTCAACTTTGTCAAGATTTTTTTCGAGAGCCTTGAAGAACTCCTTCTGCGGGGCTGGGAGCCCTTCAGGGTGAATCCCTTCAGGATGAACCCCGCCTACGAGCTGATTTGGATAATTAGTTTTCAAAGTAAGACGAGCAACGGACGTGGAATTGTCAGGCTGAGTAGTCATGTAGGTCAACCAGCCCGAAGGGTTGGTTGATCCATATGGATCAACCAGACTACGCCATGCTTGACCTACAAAATTTTAGAACGTCTATCATCTGTTGATGTATTTTGCATGTTATGTCAGGTCCTAGACTTGTCACAACTGTCAGAAGTAGCTCCTGACAGAACAAGAAAATTAGATTATGAAAGCGATGGCAGTCTGAAGCAGACCTGAGGTTGCCATCGTTTTTTTTGTTGTTATCCCAGCTTGTAGCTCAGGAGCCCCGTGCTCCTGACTTATCTTGGTGTCAGGTGCGCAGGGCACCTGACCTACGAGACTACTGTCTGTGGTGTACTTTGTTTTGCCTCGTTTACAGATTGAGTTTCCTTACGACCTCATTAAGAGGAGTCGTAGGCTTATTCTTTGCTTTTGTCTTTTCTTTTCTTAACTCTTTTAGATCTTCGAAATCCTCCAATGCCTCTTGGATAGACAAAAACTCCTTGTAAGGCAATACAACAAATTCTTTTCTACCTTTCTTTTCAATAACTTGTGGATGAAGAGTCATAGCAGTTTAATAGCTTTTGTGCATACTGGCTATACCCCGATTTCTACTGAAAAACCATTCTCTAATCAAACATATCATAATCATTTACCCAACTTTGTCAAGATTTTTTTAGGGAGCTCTGAAAAAGTCAAATCAGAGTAAGTCTTCTGGAGTGTCCCGATTTAGCGGGACCTTAAACTTGTTTAAAGATAACGAGCTATTGTTAGGTTCGCCTAAAGGCGAACACTCCAATTTTGCCCTAACCTGAAGTTTGTCAAAGTTCTCTTAGAATGCTTTCCGGAAGGATTATCTCTGATTTGGATAATAGATTTTTCACGGTACCACGAGCAACGGACGTGGAATTGTCAGGCTGAGTAGTCATGTAGGTCAACCATGCCCGAAGGGTTGGTTGACAAATAAGAATTTGTCAAGCAGACTACGCCATGCTTGACCTACAAAATTTTAGAACGTCTATCATCTGTTGATGTATTTTTCCGTTGGAGGTTAAGATTTCTTTTAAGTAGATATTGAATGGCCCCCCCCGAGAAGTTGGTGACCTTGCCTCCCGCCTCTGTGACCAGCAGGCTTCCCGCTGCCATATCCCAAGGAGAAAGTTTAAGTTCCCAGAAGCCGTCAAATCTTCCCATTGCCAGATAACATAAATCCAAAGCGGCGGAACCTGCTCTTCTTATAGCTTGCGCTCTTTTATAAAAGTTGGCAAAATGGTTCAGATTGTCGATTGAACTGGTTCTTATATCATAAGGAAAGCCGGTTGCCAACAAGCTCTGCGACAGTTGAGTTGTCTGGGATACCGAGATCCTCCGCTCCTGGTTTGTCGGACTTTTTCCTTTGGACAAAAAAGCTCCCCTCCCTTTCTCTGCCATAAAAAGCTCATCTAAGTTGGGGTTGTAGACCACCCCCAGGATGATCTCTCCATCTTTTTCCAAAGCAAGGGATACGCAATAGGACGGAAAATCGTGTGCATAGTTGGTGGTTCCATCCAATGGATCGACCACCCATTTGTATGCCGACTCCGACTTTTTCCCTTCACCCTCCTCAGTCAAAATACCATGATCAGGGAATTGACTTTTGATTATCTTTATTATCGCTTCTTCGGAAAGACAATCCACCTCTGTGACCAGATTCACCTCATTTTTGAACTCGATCTTTTTAACCTTTCCCGAATGCTGGATCAGTATATCTCCCGCTTTCAAAGCAGCCTCTGTCGCAACCTTCCTGAACTGTTCCATTTCCCCTCCCGCGTTAGCTGCAAATCCTTATATTGATTATACTACTCAAAAGAAAAATATGCTCTTTTTAATTTAGATCAAGACCTTTTAATTTGTTTCTATAAAATCTTGTTGAGATTCCTCTTGCTTTTTCTTTTGAATTTTCTATATTCACAAAAAGTTGATGAATGCGTATTAAGAAGGGTAAGAAAATACAGAGACGATTCAGGTGGAGCAATAAAGAGCCGATTTTTTTGTAAAGAGGTTATCCAATAGGGCCAATTGACCCTAAACAGGTTTGGAGAGGTACCCAAGTGGCCAAAGGGAACAGACTGTAAATCTGTCGGCTGATGCCTTCGAAGGTTCGAATCCTTCCCTCTCCATTTTTAATTCAGTTATTGGTTCGTGGTTCATGGTTCATAGCAAAACCAAAATAGATGGGGGGAGAACTACCAACTATGAACTACGAACTGTGAACCATGAACCACCCGGCGGGAGTAACTCAGTTGGTAGAGTGACAGCCTTCCAAGCTGTTAGTCGCGGGTTCGAGTCCCGTCTCCCGCTTTGATTAAAATGATTTTGGTTGATTTTATAAAGGTTGTCAACTGGTAGAGTCATCCCGCCTTTGGCGGGATTAGTCGCGGGTTCGAATCCCGTCTCCCGCTTTAATTAAAATAATTTTGGTTGATTTTATAAAGGTTGTCAACTGGTAGAGTCATCCCGCCTTTGGCG
>CAZOJT010000029.1:31827-34604 GCA_964580215.1 uncultured Ignavibacteria bacterium
GGATTAGTCGCGGGTTCGAATCCCGTCTCCCGCTTTAGGTTTTGTTTGAATTTGTGTGGTTACATATTTTGTTTTCTTCTTACCCATCCTGATCTCACAAGTAACCGATAGCGTCACCCAGCAATAAAGTTTCCTTCTTCAGAGAAAATCAATTCTTGACGATAACATTTATGATAGAGTCTATATATATAAAAATGAAGACAAAATGACTCTGCTTATAAAGCGATGCTAAGAGATCAGCATGATCTATAATAATGTACTGGAGACAATTGGCAGAACCCCATTGGTGAAGATAAATAAAATGGTGGGGAAAGAGGATGCAACGCTGATTGCCAAATTGGAATCATTTAATCCCTGTGGCTCGGTTAAGGACAGAATCGGGCTTTCCATGATTGAGACGGCGGAAAAGGAGGGTTTGCTAAAGCCCGGAATGACCATAGTGGAGCCTACCTCAGGAAATACCGGGATAGCTTTAGCTATGGTGGCAGCGGTGAAGGGATACAGGTGCGTTTTCACCATGCCAGACACGATGAGCTTGGAAAGAATATCACTTTTGAGATTCCTGGGAGCGGAGATAATTCTAACCGAAGGAGCGAAGGGAATGAAGGGGGCGGTGGAGAAAGCACAAGAGCTTTCAAAAAAGTTTGGATATTTTCAGCCCCAACAGTTTGACAATCCCGCTAATCCCGAAATTCATCGTACAACCACTGCAAAGGAGATAATAAAAGATCTGGGTGAATTGAAACTGGACTATTTCGTGGTTGGAGTGGGAACCGGAGGGACTATCACCGGCGCAGGCGAGGTGCTGAAAAGAAAATATAATAATAAGAATATCGCAGTTGAACCCAAGGACTCCGCGGTTCTATCTGGCGGAAAACCTGGTCTACATAAAATTCAGGGCATCGGTGCAGGATTTATACCGCGAGTGTATAAATCCGAAAACGTGGATGAGATAATCTGTGTCTCCTTTGAGGATGCCATCTCCACTTCGAGAAGATTAGCAAAGGAGGAAGGAATCTTAGCAGGCATATCGGCTGGTGCAAACCTCTTTGCCGCTTTAAACGTTGCAAAAAGGGCGGGCAAAGGAAAGGTGGTGCTGGTGATCTTCCCGGATGCGGCGGAAAGATACTTAAGCACAGATCTTTTCAAAGAACACGACAAGGATGTTTATAGCAAACGAATAAGAGATATCTGAAAAAGCCAAATTGGAAAAGGACTTGCTGGAGTGTCAAGCCCCGCCGAGGCGGGATCTACGACTTTAGCTTGACCTGTCCTATGGATCCTGCGGAAAAATAGTTGTCCGCAGGATCTTGAGAAGAAACTGTTTCTGGGATAGAGCCCCGAAGTGAACAAACCATGTTTGAGCGAAATCAAAAAAGTTATCTTTGCATCCACTTTCTTACCATACCTGGAAGTTTAACCTTTAAAAAGGGAATAAGCTTAAAAGCTAAAAACTTGAGGTGTTAAGATGCTTTCCATTATTGAGGATATCAAGGCGATATATAGAAATGATCCTGCAGTAAGAAATATAGAATTTTTGCTTTATCCCGGACTTCATGCCATCCTCGTTCATCGTTTCACTCATCTCCTCTGGAGGCTGAAAATACCCTTCCTCCCCCGACTCCTTTCTCAAATCTCCAGGTTTTTTACTGGAATAGAGATTCACCCGGGAGC
The DNA here is from genome assembly GCA_964580215.1 of uncultured Ignavibacteria bacterium. Taxonomy (GTDB): domain Bacteria; phylum Zixibacteria; class MSB-5A5; order MSB-5A5; family SM1-73; genus SM23-73-3. The sequence goes on from CAZOJT010000029.1 coordinate 33,502, forward strand.
AAAAATCGGGAAGGGTTTCTTTATCGATCATGGCATAGGAGTGGTGATCGGAGAGACCACCGAGATCGGCGATAACTGTGTATTGTTTCACAATGTGACTCTGGGAGGGACCGGAAAACACAAGGGGAAAAGACATCCTACCATAGGAGCTAACGTCATGATCGGAACTGGCGCCATTCTTTTGGGACCGATAAAAGTGGGGAACAATGTTAAGATTGGAGCCAACACCTTCATCCTGATGCGGAACGTTCCAGATAATACCACGGTGGCAGGCACTCCCGGCAGAATAGTTAAAATGAATGGGCAAGAGGAAGACATCGGGTTGCCCAAGTCGAAAGAAGAGCAAACAAAATTTGTGGAAAAAACGTAAAATACTTCTTGACAAGAAAAACTTACTAATTATATTAAAAGCTTGTTATATTGGGAATTAGCATCTCAGGGTGTTAATTCTGATTTTTATTAGCCAGAAGTTATGGTTTAGACAACGTTTCTTGTGAAGATTTTTTTTAACTATTTTCTCTTCCTGTTTCTAAGTCAGAATAGTGGTGAAAAGTCCGCATTCACAGTATGAGAATAACTTTTCATTTTCGCCCAGGTAACTCAGTTGGTAGAGCATCTGCTTAGAACTGAGATTTGAGATTGAGAGATGAGTTAAAACCTAACACCTGAAACCTTAGACCTAAAACCTGAATTTGTAGCTCAGTTGGTAGAACATCCGTATGGAAGGTCACTGGTTCAATCATGATGAAATGACATATTCCAAACTTTATTGTTGCCCAGGTAGCTCAGTTGGTAGAGCATCCGTATGGAAGGTCACCAGTTCAATTTTGAAGGTTAGTTTAGAATTTGAGTTTGTGATGTCATCTGTTGCGATGAAATAACGTGTTACAGAATTTGAGCTTTGCCCAGGTAGCTCAGTTGGTAGAGCACATCCTTGGTAAGGATGAGGTCACCAGTTCAATCCTGGTCCTGGGCTCTTAAAACCAGTAAATAGTCATTAGTCATTAGTCAATAGCTATTAGTTGAAACCGTTACGCAACAATAAGAAAAAGACCTGGAGGTAATTTTATGGCCAAGCCGAAATTTGTTCGGACCAAGCCGCA
>CAZOJT010000030.1:0-32438 GCA_964580215.1 uncultured Ignavibacteria bacterium
CTTTGGGATATCCAGCCTGGTTGGAGATAAACCAGTTGAAAGAATACTTAAGTCCCGGTTTAGGTGACCTTACCACCCGGGTGCCGGTCACAGAGATAGCACTTACCGGGGTGAAAATCGTCTCCCCTTTTACACCGTGACCATCATTATCCGCTATCCAGGCTAAATTAACCGTATCCGAGCAATCCCACTCTTCTCCAGGATCAGTGACTACATGCTTGAAGCCACAGATGTCATCCTGGGCGCCAAATTCACCGTAAGGGTTCTCATCTTTGTGTGCCACATCCCCATCTATATAAAGTCCCATATACATATTTCTTATCTTCTTGACCCCGATGTTTTTTACAAAGAGGTCAATCAGCACGAAATCCTCCGCATATTCGTAGCTCCAGGAGTAACTTTGCTGGGTGATCTGCAGATCCAGAGGGAAGTGTTTACGGTTATCAAAAGGATCGCGCTGTTCCGGAGAGAGGGGAATGTCAGCGGACGTATCGGTATAGACCGCAATTATATCCTGTTCGGAAACAGCCTCCGGCGTGTAACATGAGGTACTTATGCGGGTGCTTCTTTCTTTTATGGCGCCTGCCTCACCTGCATCAGGCCAAAACTCATGGATCCAGCGCCAGCCATCGCACCCCACCGACACATAAGGTTGATCATCCACCAAAGCTCCTATCCAAAGACCGCCCCAAAAGAGATATTCTATGCCAGAGCCGGCTGGATACTCGGCTGAAGGAGCCAAAACCTCCTCATCCGGATTGGGGTTGAAACAGCCCCCTTTAGATTCATTTAGATTGTAAAGTGGATGTCCCAGTCCGCTTCCAAAGAATCCCCAGTTGCTCATACAGATGTTCAAAAGCCCCACCCGATGCACCCGGGCTTGCGGATTGGGCAAAACCGCAGAGAGCTTGTGAAGAGATCCGGTGTCTTCTTTCCTCCCCTCATATTGTATAACATTAGCTTTTACACTGGCTGAGCCAAGACAGAGAAACACCAAAATGGGGATCACCAACGTCCAACTTGAACGGTTCTTTTCTTTAATCTTTTTTTGCTTGCGCATAAGTTTACCTCCATGAGGACGGTTGTTAAAGCTGAAATTACATATGTCCCCAACCTCCTTTTATAATTAAAATAACAAAAAGTAAAGGCGGTATCAAGACTTTTTTGCGTCAATGGCAAAAAAAAGCATAAGCTTCCGGAAGATTTTTCTTTCATAACGCTTTTTAAAACAAAATTGCTGACCCTTTCAATTAACGAGAGCACAGAAGGCTGGCTTCTTTGTAATAAGCCAGCCTTCTCCCTTCAGATTGCTCATCTTTCCTGTATAATCATCAAATCTGTTGTAAGCAACACCTGTGCCGAACATCAATTACAAAAAGAAAAAAGAACTGCCTTGCAATCTGTTGTACGACAATAAGAAACGCCTTCGGGTTTGGTGGTTTTCTGAAGAATGTAATTTTTTGGGTGTGACTTTCGCAAGGTTTGGCGAAACCGTAAGTTAAAGCAGTTGGTAAAACAAATTCAAGTTATTGTTATTCAAACGAATATCAAATTCGCCAATATATACGACTGTTGAGAGAAAAAGGTGGTGCGTCAATCCTTAAGACTGGACTGATTCATTTTAAATCTATTCGAAATCCAGAGGGTAGCTTGCACCCTTCAGGGCGCGAAGAAGATGCGCAGGCTAAAGCATACGGCTACCGAGGCGGCTCGTTGGTATTCGGACACCTTGTCACTTCTCCCGCCAAAGGCGGGATCGCATGAATGCGATCCCTACGGAAAACTCCTTTTTGAATCAGACATTGCAGACCCGGAAAGGTGACCTAAAAAAGTGTTGACAATGTCCCAAGAATCAATATAATGATTCACAGTAACACAACGGACTTATCCAAGAATTGTGTTACTAGTTGAGGGGTCTTGCATACATGAGACTGTTCCCTTTGTGGTGCACATGGGGCGTGAGCTACAAGGCTAAATGATAAACCCGGCTTGACAAGTTAGCCAGCCCACGCATCCGTTGAGATGTTTGGCGATCACATAAGTTGGATTGTTTCAAGAGGAGTCTTAATATGACGAGAGTGATGTTCGACGAAAAGGCAAAGAAGAGTTCGCAAGCTGAGAAATCGGCGTCTGAATTTTTCGATCGGGTAGCAACGCTTGAAGCCAAACATGATATGCCGATCATCATCTTTCAAGATGGCGCGAGTGGTGCCTATTATACTAAATGCTCGCTTCTAGCTAGCGATGCTGCGAAACTATGCGATCTGAATGCCAAGCTCGATGTTGGTAGCCCAGAAGGCTACCGGGCGAATAGGCAGTTGTTCTTAAAACACTTAACATATCAACGTATGGAGAGTGATGCAGTGAAGGGGCGCGAATTTAACGACATTATTGTTGAATATAATACCGAATATGATCCAGCAACCCCCTTGAAGGTCTGGGGTGGGCAGCATCGAATCAGGGCGATCTCTATCGCTTACAGCAAGAGCAACCGATACCACGGTTTCAGAGTATATTTTGACCTTGGCAAAGATCAGCGTACTGAAGTCGCGCTAATATCCAATACCAACATTGCAGTCTCAAACGACACGTTCGATCGTATGATAGAGGAGACAATCTTCGGCGGTATACTACGCAAATGGTGCCAAAAAGTAGGCTTTCTAGGTAGCAATGAGGATTTTCCCGACGTTGGCTCCCGCTCTGAGAAAATCACCGTAAAGCGCGCACGCAGTTTTGTGATCAATTTCTATCTGGGAAGAGAGCGTGGAAAAAAACTAAAGACTGCCAAACTTGATCAGCACGTCTACGAACCATACTTGGCCGAAACCGGCTTAAAGGGGGGTGCGGGAATCACTCCTGATCCCAATTACGACAGAATCATGAGCACACATGACATTCTGGTTGATTCAGCGCTGCTCAAAGCTGGCGAGAGATTTCTTGCTCTGCACAACGCACAACACAGAGCAGTCACTGACCCCAAGACTGCAGTAAAGAACATGAAGAGCTATAGAAACAAGGCACTAATCGAATCAGTGCTGTGTGGCTGGAGCTACGTTGCTGGATTATTACAGTCGCATCCTCAGCGGTTAAACAACCATTATCGAATACCAAGGACCTCGCGTAGGATTCCTGACCCGCTAAACGCTCAAGAAATGTCCAAGTACAAGCATGACAAGGATGACCCCACCTATCGGGGACTTGGCACCCGATCTGCCTTGAAGGATAGACAGAGAATCGCCCAGTTGTTTCTGGCCAAGAGCCTACAAGAGAACGTACTTATAGATCCAAGGTTAATGGATAGAGCGGTTAGCCAGGTAGTTGGTCTAATCTCCTTATCGGAAGGATACGCTTAGTATGCCCCTCGACTTCAGAGATTATCTCGCATATGCCAAGAAGTACTTATCTTTGGCAGAGGAAGCAGCTGGGCGGAGAGAAGATTCCAGATGGCTTCTGATCCCATCCATAGTCCTTGCATGGGCCGCCGTAGAATCCTTTGTGAATAACCGTTGTGACGACCTGAGTTCTGTCCCCCAAGAGAAGTTTGACCTGCATGAGAGAGCATTCTTATTGGAGAGGCGCCTGCGCTTTAGTGACAGAGGAGCACAGATAGGGCAATTTGTGTTTGAGGGAAAGGAATATCAGACCCAGGAGAATAAGATATTCTTCCTTTTGTCAAAGATGGGGGCTCGCAAAGCCACAGGCCTGAAGGGTGGTGACCTTTGGCGGCGGTTCCGCAAGTTCAAAGACACGCGGGATTCGCTTTTGCACCCGAAACGAGGCAAGCCCGCGGATCTGCGACCGCAGACCGTTAGAAAGCACGTTCAAACCGCGGGGCAGTTGATCCAAGAGATTTCTAAACGAATCTGGAAAAAAAGTGTCGATCTGTGAAACCTCTACTTCACTGACGGATGGGTGGTCAACAGCTATGCTGTGGGATAGCTTGTAGGTCAAGAGCCCCGTGCTCCTGATACCATTCGTTTTTCAGGTGTTCGTGTCACACGATCTATGAAGCAGTGATAGACCTGGCACAACAAGCGTCCCGAGCGACCCACGTGATTGGGTAACACAGCTCAGTGGGGAGTCTGTAATACGATGAGCCGAGGCTTCTTGCGAACACTACGTAAGGCGATTACGGAAGACGTAATTGGCTACTTTATGCCACTGTCAAACACTGCAAGGGTGTTACTGGGTCGAATCGGTCTATCTCGAGTGAGCGAGCGCTCCTTCCTGCGCCTGAAACTTCACGAGCTACAAGCAGCTTACAGGAACGAAGTATCGTGGATGGAACTACCTTCCGGCAACGGTGTACGAGTTATTCCGCTAATCGCGGTCGCCGATTGGACAAGGGATCCAGCCACATCTCTTCTGGGTGATCATCCGGCCAGGTGCAGGCAAAGATTTGATCGTAATCAGGCTCTCCATTGGACATGATGAAGTATTTGGAGCAATCCCCTCCCGGGGTGCCCAGCACATCGTCTGGGAAGGTGTTCTTCCTCGGCTCATAGCAGTTCTCATCAGCCCATCTATCTTGATTCTCCCTCTTCCAGGGACCCCAATCTTTGGGATATCCATCCTGGTTGGAAATCCACCAGTTGAAAGAATAATCAAGCTTTGTGGGCGACCTCACCACACGAGTGCCGGTCACAGAGATAGGACTTTTGGTGGTGAAAATCGTCTCTCCCTTTATGCCGTGGCCATCATTATCCGCTATCCAGGCTAAATTCACGGTATCCGCGCAATTCAACTCGCTTCCAGTATCAGTGACCACACGCTTGAAGCCGCAAATGTCGTCCTGTGCGCCAAATTTTCCGAAAGGATCCTCATCTACATGCATCACATCCGCATCTATGTAAAGTCCCATATACATGTTCTTTATCTTTTTCACTCCGATGTTTTTTATGAAGAAGTCTATCAGCACAAAATCCTCCGCATATTCGTAGCTCCAGGAGTAACTCTTCTGAGTTACCTGGATCCCCAAGGGGAAATGCTTGCGATTGTCAAAAGGATCACGATTCTCATCGGAGAGAGGTATATCAGATGAAGTATCCGTGTAAACCGCGATTATGTCCTGTTCTGAGATAGCATCCGGTGAGTAGCAGGGAGCATTTGGTCGAATGCTTCTTTCCCGTATAGCACCCTTCTCCCCAGCATCGGGCCACATCTCGTTGATATGTTGCCATCCATCACAACCCACGGTGGTATAGGGATGGCCGTCCACCAAAGCACCGATCCACAATCCGCCTTGAAAGAGATATTCCAGACCAGAACCTGGAGGATATTCACACGAGGGGGCTTCCACCTCTTCATCAGGATTGGGATTGAAGCAACCACCCTTAGACTCATTGAGTTCTCTGGTCTGACTTCCAAAAAATCCCCAGTTGGTTACACACAGACGCATGAGACCGACTCGATGCACCCTCTGCTGGGCTTCAGGCATGTCCGCCGCCAACTTGTTCGATCGCAGGAATTCCTTTGTTTCTTTTTCCTTTTCTCGCATCATGGTGGTTGCATCAGAAGGGGAGACTGAAAAGCACCCAAGGATTATCCCTGCCAACCACAAGAGTTTGGTTAAAAGTTTAATATTTCTCATATATGTTCCTCCTCTTTTTTGTCCTCTTATGAACAATCCAGACAAGCTAAAGGTTTCCCTTTCCTTTATTTAACTGTTGTGCTTAAGCGCTTAAGCTTCAATGCCGTAATCCCGTAGCTAATTTATCATATGAGCAAAAACCATGCAGGTTTCATTGAGCCGAAGAAAGAACTCAGTCTATGGTTTGTAAGTGATTATACCACAATGAAAAATTTCATAGGATATGCGGATTTACTCATTGCATAAAGTCAGACAAATACGTAACCGCGCTGAAGATGCGTGAATTATGGCGAGGCAAAAACAAAAGGCAGGGTCTTATTGTTGTTTATCTTTTATCTCTCAAATGGTTATGGAATTCGTCAAAAAGTGCGAACTACTGGAACGGAGATTAAGATACCTCACAGCTGATTAAGCGAACTTGTAGTGAGCGTAGCGAATCTATTAAGTTGACATCAGTATTCTTATTTGTTTCGTTGCGTCAGGAGCTTCTCCTGACGCTCGGATCGTGTCAGTCTCGTAGGTCAAGCATGTCCGCAGGACTGCTTGACGAAAAAGATCGTCAACCACCCTTCGGGATGGTTGACCTACAAATTGCACATCACCCCCTACGAGTGGCCCGCAGCTCTGCTGTGGGATACTTGCAAAACCATTTCACCCTCCCTTCAGTTTCCTCCCACTTGTGGCGAGCTTGTGCTTCGACTTCGCTCAGCACCATGAGCTTGTCGAATGGTCGAACCATCAAGGGAAGGAAGAGAGAGTTCCCTCTCCCTTTATGGGAGAGGGATACAGGGTGAGGGTGGTCTTTCTTCCCGTTGGTGTTCTTCACCAACGAGACGGGTGGCCCACAGCTCTGCTGTGGGAGAGTAAAGGTTTGAACTCAACCCCAAAAGCAATTTCAGTACAGTTTTGGTGGTGATCCAGATAGCCCACGTGTTGTTAAGGAGAGTTGTATGCGAAGAATGACAGCTTATATTCAAAGAATCAATTTTACTCGATTCCCCTTCTTACCCTTTCCAACTTATGGACGGATACACCTATCCCTCTGGGTAAAAAGGGGATAAAGATGAGGACATGATTACAGATGATGAAAATTTTTCAAAATGAACATCAGAAAGCCCAGAAAGCCCAGAAACGCCAGTTTTGTAGGTCGGGTTGCGATCCCGCCTTTGGCGGGACTGCCCGACCTACATCTCTGGGGTCTTTCTTTCAGACCGGGGGTCCAACAGGTCAATTGATATTCTTTGAAGCTAAGGCAGGTGGGAATATTTTATACTTCTTTATCTTATTTCGAATGGTGGCTTCGGGGATACCTAATAGCCGGGCGGCTCTCAATTTGATCCAGTTGCTTTGGCTCAAAGCCTCGATGATTTTCTCTTTCTCGAACTCTGCCACCTGGCGAAATAAAGAGATTTCATTGGAAAAAGCCGGATTGATGTAGGAGGTGACCAGTTTTTCTGACAAAAACCCGGATGGATCCTTATCACCTGCTTGAGCTAAGACCACCATCCTTTTTATCTCATTTTCAAGCTCTCTAACATTTCCGGGCCAGCCATATTCTAAAAATCTTTTTAGGGTTCCGTTTCTCTCAAATTCTTTTATTCTCTTTTCATCCACCCCATACTCTTTTAGGAAATGCCTAACCAGAAGCGGAATATCACCTTTTCGATCCCTCAAAGGAGGGATGGTTATGTCGAAGGTATTGAGCCTGAAAAACAGATCCTGGCGAAATTTTCCATTTTTCGTCGCTTCCTTCAAATCATCAATGCTGGATGAGATGATCCTCACATCAATTTTTCTCGGCTTGGTTTCGCCCAGTCGGGTTATCTCTTTTTCCTCAATAGCTCTCAATAGCTTCACCTGAGTGAGCATGGGGATCTCTTCCACCTGATCCAGATAGAGAGTCCCGCCCTCCGCCTCCTCAAACAGACCGGGTTGGTCTTTGTCTGCTCCAGTGTATGCGCCCCTTTTGTGACCGAAAAGCTCATTTTCCAGAAGGCTCTCCGGAAGGGCGGCACAGTTTACCGCCACGAACCTTTTGTCCTTTCTTCTGCTGGAATAGTGTATGGCTTTGGCAAGTAAGTCTTTTCCGGTTCCGGTCTCACCCTCCAGAAGAATGCTTATGTCATAATCCTTTATCTGTTTCAGCTTCTCTGTGATCTCTTTCACCTCTGTGTTCTCGGTGAGAACGTTATCAAAAGTCACCTTTCCGTTGGATTTGGCAATCATGCTGGACTGAAAAAGAGTTTCCTCAATAGAGTGCCTTAAACTGCGAACTTGGCGGAGTTCCTTTTGATCGTTAGTCTGTTTAAAGAGGTTTTCTGCTTCAGCTAAGAAGACCTGAGCTTTGCCATAATCCTTCTGCTCCACCAGAAGATCGGTGATGGCTAAGTTAACCTGTCCCAGATGATATTTTGAATTCAGTTCTCTGAATAAGATTTCGGCGTTGCTCAAAAATCCCAATCTCTTGTAATAACTGAAGGTCTCTGATCGACCCGCTTCCAGATAGGTTTTGGCTAATTCGTATTTTGCTCCTACCTGCTGGAGTAACGACATACTTTTCTCGAAACATTCACGGGATTCTTCTTTTTCTCTCTTTATAGAATAAATCTGCCCCAGGATTCTATAAACCGCTCCCTCCTCGATCTTTTCACCCAAAGACTTAGAAACTTTCAGAGATTTCTGACAAGAGATGAATGCTTGATCAAATTGCTTTTGATCTACTTGCAATTCGGCTAAAAGACGGTAAGTTTGACTGATCATATCCCCGTCAGGCACATCACTCTCCCATATGTTGATAATTTGATTATAATGATCCTCCGCGTCTCTGTATTTTCCTTGATCAAAGCAAAGTTCACCCATGTATTCATGGTAAATGACTGTTTCCCTCAGATAATTATTCTTTTGGGCAAGCTCAAAAGCAGAATAAAGTTGTGCTTCCGCCTGCGGAAATTCTCTTTTTAAAGCAAAGATGTAACCCAGAGACAATTGGTCTCTACACGAGCCAATGTCATCGCCTCTGGTGCTGTTGGCTTGGAGGCTGATTTTAAGCTCTTCTTTTGCCTTTTCCCAGTTTCCCAACAGTATATGAATTCTGCCCAGATTCCCTAAGATTTTCGCCTCCATCAAAGAATCATTAATAGATTGGGAAAATTCTTTGGCTTCGTTGAGATATTCGGTCGCCTTCTCAAACTCGCATTTGGTAAAAAGTATGCGGGCTATTATATTATCGCATTTTACTATGGATATATAATCTCGGACCCGACGATAAGTGGTAATAGCATCCCTGATATGGAGCTCAGCGTTTTTCAAATCTCCCAAGCCCCAATGAATTCTTCCTAAAATATCTTGAATCTGCGCTACCTTTTCGTTTTCGGAGGTGTCCTTAAATGTTTCGTAGGCGAGCGTAACTTTAGCCAACGCCTCTTTGTATCTTCCCAAATTGTATAAACAAAAAGATGCCTGATAGTATATATCTCCCTTTTCACCGAGCGACAGATCAACTTGTGGGTCTTTTTCTACCTTTTGAATCTCCCTGAGCGCTTGATCAAATTTCCCTTGCTGAACCAAAGACTGAATGAGTTTGATCCTTGCCTTTGAGGGAGAACTCGTGGCTTTTAATTGAGTCTCCATCTCTCTCACCTTTGGAAGGAGATTTACTCTGATCTATTGTTATACCTAATTGAGCTTTGTCCGTCCTTTTTTCCCTTGACAACGTATTTGAGATAGAATTGAACGGTAAAGTTGGTAATTATTGTGGTGACCAAGTCCTGAAACCCTGCACCTGCACCGGGACGATAACCGGGAGGGGCGTAAGTGCCATTATTGCTGTGAGTTGATTCACCCCATGGATGCCCCTGAATGACTATGGGACCAAACTCGTACTTTTTTGGACCCCAGTTTGAATAAGCTGATCCAGCGGCGAGGATCAAAATACTCAGGATCAGGACAACGGTCAGGCTTTTCTTTCGCATCTTTTTTCACCTCCTAAAAACTAAAGGCGCACAAAAACCTCTGGGTTAGTTTTAGTTTATTTTCACAAATTTGGGTAGCGCAAAAATTGCGCCAAAATTGACTAATTCACACTATTTTTTTCACCCCACTAACATGTTGCCCCATAACAGCTTGTTTAACGAAATCAGGTGGCTTATAAACCTTCGCCCAAATATGATACGTATATTCGCAGGAAATTGCGAGCGCTGGATTTACAGGTGGTTATTCTTTTTCGTAAGTTATTATGGAGTAAAATGAAAGAGATTCGTCAAAAATTGCGAATAAAAGTTATTTTTTTCGAAGGTTTGTGGGGCGGGCATTTTTACTTTCAGAGAAGTTCTTATCACCTGCTAAGCTTTTACCCGCAATTAGGTGGAAACAGCTTTAGCTTTAAAATTTCGCTTAACAAGGATTTGGAAAAGGAAGAGTTTTGAAATTGTCCCCACTTGAGAAAAAAGCTCTTTTAAGTAATCCCCTAAATTGAATGGAATGGTTGGATCGTATTTATTTTGTCAGGTTGTTATTTAGATGATCTCTGAAAAAGTGTAACAGAGTGGTCGGGCAAGGTGCCCCCAGACGGGAGCGTCTGCTCGTCTGGGATGGCGAACCGTTGTTCGTAATTGGTCCGCCTCTGGCGGAGAATAAAAACTATGTGCCTCTGGCCAAAAAGCTAAGCACGAAGAGATAGATGAGTAAAAGCTCAAAATAGTTCTTGACACGGTAGCTTTTCAGAGATAGGGACAGGGGCTTGCTTCGCACTTCTCCCGCCAAAGGCGGGATGTCGAAGAAAGGCTCAAGCAGACGCTTGCCCGTCTGGGCCCACCCGTCTGGGTGGATACCATGTACCTATACTTGTCCAACGCAAACAAAAATTTTTCTTGACTTTTGTTGTGCACCGCACTATATTAAAAGCAGTAGGCAGTAGACGGTAAACAGTAGACAGTAGACAGAAATTTATATTTTATGGAAACTCGGATCATAAAAAGATATAAAAACAGGAGGTTATATGATACTTTTGAAAAAAGGACTATCAAGCTGAAAGATGTGGCACTTCTGGTCAAAAAAGATGTTAGCTTTATGGTGATCGATAATAAAACCGGCAAGGACGCTACCATATCAGTCCTATCCAGAGTTTTGTCAGATTCGTTATCTGAAGACAAAAAGAATCTTAAAAAAACCACCAAACTAATCCGTTTACTTATTTCCAAAGGAGGAGGTATAACCATGGATTTCTTCAAAAAATCGGTTCTGTTCGGTCTGGGTGTCTTTGACCTGACTAGGGAGAAGGCGGAAAGAATCGTGGATGAGATGATCAAAAGGGGCGAGATGTCTCAATCCGACAAAGCCAAGGCGGTTAAGGAGCTTTTGAAGGGCCACGACGAGCGGATGAAGAAGCTGAAGACAAAAATCGATGAGAGCGTGGAAAAAATAACCGCTAAGGTAAAAGGAAAGGAAAAGGAGGAGTTAGCTCAGCTTCATAAAAAAATTGATCAGCTTACTAAAGTGATAGAGAAGCTGGAGAAAAAATTGGGAGGAAAATAGAAGTCATGTAGGTCAACCCCGCCATAGGCGGGATTGACAAATAAGGATGCGTATGCATTCATACGAATTTGTCAAGCAGGCTACGCCATGCTTGACCTACAAAACTGGGACAATCCATCTACCAAATTCAACAAAGCCAATACCAAAATTTGTCAAGTTAAAAAGTTGTTGACCATAAGTTAGGTGCTGGGCTTCTTCTCCGTGATAGTAATCTGTTGATGCACGGCATTTTAAAATGCCGATGCCCTTTGGCTCACGAAATCTCTATCCCTGAATCAGATTTGGTGATCGACAGGAGGCTCGCGCTTACAAACCAATTTTCTCTTTGATGCCCGGAAGGTTTACTCCGAGGAAGTAGTAACCGGAATCCTTATTGACGGTGAGATTTTTTCCAATTCCGACTTGAAAAAGATCATCCGGAAACGCCAGAACAAAGCCCAACCCTATCTCGATCTTTTGATCCGGATCAAAATCCAGAAAAGAGAAATTTAACCCGAAGCCAAGCTTATTCAACAGACTTTTCTCCGGCTGAATGTATCTTAAGGTATAGCTGATCCCGGCGCCCAAGCTTCCAGGATGGTCTCCGGCTCTTTGCACCGAAAGAATGGGGAAGGAGATGTTTCCGCCAAGTTTATGCTTCTTTATTTGAATGTGTCTTTCAAACACATAGGAGTAGTTTATATCATCATAGATTTTGAGGTGTATTTCATCCCCTGGTCCAACAGCCCATTTTTGTAAATGTATGTAGACTTTCTTTGAAGGAATATTTTTATTTGGATCGAAATTTTGCGGATTGTAAGCGGTGGTGCCTGAATCGGTCATGTGTGCGTATGTCGAAAGGGGAATCTCAAATCCCCCCCCATTTTTCCTTTTCACCTCAATTTCAATCTTTATCCTGGTTTGATCATCCATAAGGGAGTCCACAAATCCAATAAGAATAAAACTCCGATAGTCAACTGAGTTTCCCCTATAGATGGTAAGTAGATAGCCGTCACAGGTCCTTTCCTTGAGTGTGATGAAGTCTGTTTTTCTTCCTCCATTTGCTTTGTGAGGCAAGAGGACGAAAATAAAGAGAAGAATTGTAACTAAAGCTTTTGTTTTCACGATCACTCCGAAAGTTAACACAAGATGTTGTTGTGAAATAATAGTCCTTATCCTCGTTTTGTCAAGTTTTTTTATTGAGGGCTTTAAAAACACTTATTCGCAAAAGTTGCACTGGAGCGTAAAGCTTTAGCTTTACTTTTATGCAGTATTTGTGGAGATGATTAGCTCTACTCGCCTGCAGGTGGGTATTTACCCTGATCTGTAATAGAGAGTTTCCCAAAGCATCGGAAAAGAGCTTTTACCTGGTTCGCCTAAAGGCGAACACTCCAGATAGTTTTCTTTTAGGCTTCTCAAAAATGTCTTGACCCAACATCTGTTCGTCTTATATTCAGATCAGACGAGTTGTCAAACGTTTCAAGTACGACGTATAATCGGAGTTACAACTGAGTTTTTGACTGGAGGAAACATGTATTATGATAACATAACGGATTTAGTGGGAAACACCCCCTTGGTGAAATTGAATCGAGTGACCAAGGGAATCAAGGCGCAGGTGTTAGCCAAGCTGGAGTTTTTCAATCCGGGCGGGAGCGTGAAAGATCGCATGGCTTTTTATATGTTGAAGGAGGAGGAAAAGGAGGGGAGGCTCAGAAAAGGAGGCACCATTGTGGAAGCTACCTCTGGCAACACCGGAGTAGGAATCGCCATGTATGCGGCATCCAAAGGATACAAAGCCATCTTCACCATTCCTGATAAGATGAGCCAGGAGAAGATAAATTTGCTTAAGGCGTTCGGCGCAGAGGTGATAATTACCCCCACCGATGTTCCTCCTGATTCACCGGAAAGCTACTATGAGGTCGCCAGAAGGATTCATGCCCAAACTCCTAACAGCGTCATTCTGGAGCAATACTTTAATGAGAAAAACTGTGAGGCACATTACAAAACTACCGGACCTGAGATCTGGGAACAGACCCAAGGCAAGCTGGATTATGTGGTGATCGGCATCGGCACCGGAGGAACCATGTCAGGTGCGGCAAAATATCTTAAGGAAAAAAATCCCGAAATCAAAGCCATAGGAGTGGACCCGGTTGGCTCGGTGTTTCATGATTACTTCAAAACGAAAAAGTTAATTGAGCCTCACACCTACCTGGTGGAAGGAATAGGGGAGGATATGGTCGTTCCCACCATGCACTTTGAAGTCATGGACGATGTGATTCAGGTCACAGACAAAGATTGTTTTCTTATGGCACGAAGACTTGTCAGGGAAGAGGGTATCTTCGGTGGAGGCTCAAGTGGAGGAGCGGTCTGGGCAACTCTTAAATTGGCAGAAAATTTAAGTGAGGATAAAATTATAGTGGTAATACTCCCCGACGCAGGAGCCAGATATCTTAGCAAGATGTTTAATGATGAGTGGATGAAACAAAGGGGGTTTTTGTCTTAGTTTCCTTAACTGGAGCGAGGGTTCGACCCCCGCCCCAGCTAAGAAGAGGGATTTTTGTCTTAGTGCTTGAAACGAATAAGAATGTAGCGTCGCACCTTGTGTGCGACGGTTTTTTCTTAGGTCCGATTACCAGAACCTAACTTAAGTTAGGTTCTGGTCTTCAAACTCTTCTTGAACCTACGATTGGTTTTCGCTCATTACCTTCAAGGTTTTTCATTTGACAATGCCACGTTGATTTTTTATCTTTGTGAAAAGTTTCTCAAACTGTTGGAGGTTTGTTATGGACATAATTGTTTGCATGAAGCAGGTGCCTGACACGGAATCCAAAATAAAGGTAAACCCGGAGGGGACCGGGATTATCACTGAGGGGCTCAAATATGTGATGAATCCCTATGATGAGTATGCGGTGGAGGAGGCTTTAAAGATCAAGGAAAAATTTGGAGGCACGGTTACCATCATCAGCTTAGGTCCTGACCGCGCCACCGAAGCCATAAGAACTGCCTTGGCCATGGGAGCGGATGAGGGGGTGCATCTGAATGATCCTGCTTTTGAGGGCTCGGACAGCTTCACCACTGCCAAAATCTTAGCCGGTGCGCTTAAGGATATGAAATATGATTTGATCCTGACCGGAAAGCAAGCGGTTGACTTCGACTCATCCCAGGTGTTCGGTTGTCTGGCTGAGCTTCTGGATCTTCCCTATGTCTCAGTGGTTGTGGGTTTGGAAATTTCCGCAGACGGGAAAACCGCCACTGTAAGAAGAGAGACAGAAGGAGGGGTAGAGGAGATCATTGAAACACCCCTGCCTGCGGTGATAGCGGCTCAAAAGGGCTTGAATGAGCCCAGATATGCTTCTTTGCCAGGCATAATGAAGGCGAAAAGGAAGGAGATAAAAAAGATCGATCTTGCAACTTTGGGTCTGGATGCTGGTGAGGTGGGTGAGAAGGGGTCCAAGTTAAAGACCAAAAACTATCGCCTTCCCCCGGAAAGACAAGCCGGGAAAAAGATCGAGGGAGAGCCTGCTGAAACGGCTTCCGAGTTGGCAAAACTGCTGCGAGAGGAAGCCAAGCTGATTTAATACCAAAGCATTTGCGGATGGCGGCAAGAGTGCATACGAACACTCAAAGGGATGTTCCCGATACGAGGTAGCCCCCTCTCCCTACCCTCTCCCCCAGGGGAGAGGGAATTCGTATGAATGCATACGCAAGGGTGAGGGGGAATCAAAATGCTTTAATGAAAGGATGAAAGATGTCAAACGACGTATGGATAATTGCTGAGCAAAAGGAAGGAAAATTAAAGAAAGTTTCTCTTGAGCTTTTGGGCATAGGAAAGAAGCTGGCGGAGAAAACCGGTGGCGCATTGTCAGCAGTGTTTTTAGGACATGGGGTAGATAATCTGGCACAGGAGCTTGACGAATACGGCGCCGGTAAGATATTTGTCTGCGAGTCCGAAGCTTTGAAGGACTACTCCAACGAAACCTATACCAAAGCAATCGTCGATTTGGTCAAAGCTCACAATCCTGCATTCCTTTTGGGTGCCGCCACCGCCTTGGGTAAGGACCTTTTCCCCCGTGTAGCCGCTCGTCTTCAGACCGGACTTGCTTCAGATTGCATGGGGCTGGAGATTTCCGATGACGGACTTCTTGTTGCAGAAAGACCCATGTTTGCCGGAAAGGTTTTGGTGGATACTATCATTCCTGAAGCCAGACCGCAAATGGCTTGCTTGAGACCGAACGTTCTGCCAGTGCCGGAGAAGGAATCAGAGAAAGCAGAGATTGAAAAAGTGACAGTTGAGATTAACCCTCAGGATTTAAAAGCGACAATAAAGGAGATGGTGAAGACTGCTGGAGAGAAAATCGATTTGACTGAAGCTTCGGTTATCGTTTCCGGAGGCAGGGGTATGGCAAGCAAGGAGAATTTCAAGATACTGGAGGAGTTAGCCTCGGCTTTTGGAGAGGTCGCTGCAGTAGGGGCTTCCCGCTCGGCTGTGGACTCAGACTTTGCCTCTCATGATATACAGGTGGGACAGACCGGAAAGGTGGTCAACCCCAACCTTTACATCGCTTGCGGAATATCTGGCGCCATTCAGCACCTGGCAGGAATGCGAACCTCTAAATACATCGTCGCCATCAACAAAGATTCCGAAGCACCCATCTTTCAGGTGGCAGATTACGGAATCGTGGATGACCTTTTCAAAATCGTTCCGCTGTTAACCGAAGAGGTTAAAAAGCTGAAAGCGCAAGATTAAGGCGTTTAATGTTGAAAGTTTAAAGTTAAAAGTTGAAAGATGGAAATCACACGGGAGATTTTCTGGAATGTAGGCAGTGCGGCTCGTATTCTGCCTTATGTCTTAGGCTTCATTGTCCTCGTAATCTTCGCTTATGGTCTAATCAGACGCATCCGACTTTGGCGAATGGGCAAGCCGGAAAACAGGTTTGACCACATATTCAAAAGGATCGGATCGCTTTTCTCATTTGGATTCCTTCATCGACGAATCATCAAAGAGCTATACCCCGGAATAATGCACCTGTTTTTGTTCTGGGGATTTTTCATACTTTTTCTGGGGACCTTTCTGATCTTCGTGCAGGAGGATTTCACCAAGCTATTGTTTGATGAAGTTTTCATCCATGGAAACTTCTATCTTATTTTCTCCTTTGTTTTGGATCTGTTCGGGCTGTTGGCTATAATCGGAGTGATTTTAGCCGCTTTTCGGAGATATGTTCTCAAGCCGGATAGGCTGGATAATAAACCGGAAGATCTAATCAGTTTAATTTTGATCTTTCTTGTTCTTGCCACCGGTTTTTTCAACGAAGGGCTTCGCATTGCTATCACCAGACCCGATTTTGAGAGATATTCGTTTGTGGGTTGGGAGATAAGTAAATTGTTTGTATCGCTTGGGGAAAGCGGAGCCTCATTGACTTCACTTCATGCCACCTTGTGGTGGGTGCACTTGTTTTTGGCTTTTGGTTTAATCGGATATATCGCCTATTCTAAGCTTCTCCATTTGATCACCTCAGCTTTGAATCAGTTTTTCAGATCCTTTGCTCCCTCAGGAGAGATCAAACCTATACCTGATATTGAGAATCAGGAGACTTTTGGAGTCGCCAAACTGCAAGAGTTTACCTGGAAGCAATTGCTTGACACAGATGCCTGCACGCGCTGTGGCAGATGCCAGGACAATTGTCCAGCCTATCTTTCCGAAAAACCTCTTTCGCCCAAGAAGGTCATTCAGGATTTGAAAGATCATCTGACCAGTCAGGGGAAAAACCTCGATAAGGGAGAGGGTGCTGAAGAGCAGGTCATGCCGATTGCCAGTAGTGTGATTACAGAGGATGAGCTCTGGGCTTGCACCACCTGTGGTGCCTGTCAGCAAGCCTGTCCGGTCTTTGTGGAGGTGATCGACAAGGTGGTGGATTTGAGACGTTACTTGGTTTTGATGAAGAGCAAGTTCTCTCCGGAGGTTAAGCTTTTCTTCAAGAACATGGAGACCAATTATAATCCCTGGACCATTGGTTTTGCCACCCGGGCAGATTGGGCAAAGGACCTGAATTTGAAAATCTTAGCTGAAAATCCTGATGTGGATTATCTTCTCTTTGTGGGATGTGCTGGCTCATTTGATGAGCGCAACAGGAAGGTGACCCGAAGTTTAGTGAGGCTTTTGCAAAAGGCGGGAGTGAACTTCGGGATACTGGGCACAGAGGAGGTCTGCTGTGGAGAGACTGCACGACGAATGGGAAATGAATATCTGGCTCAGATTCTCATGCAACAGAACATTGAACTTTTCAACAAGTACGGAATAAAAAAGATCATCACTTTGTGCCCCCACGGTTTTAACACATTCAAAAACGAATATCATCAATTTGGTGGAAATTATGAAGTGTTCCATCATACTGAGTTTCTCTGGAATCTATTCAAAGAAGGAAAGTTGAAATGGAAAACCGGTGTGAAGATGACCGCGACATATCATGATTCATGTTATTTGGGTCGTCATAATAACATCTATGATGCGCCCAGAAAGCTTTTGGAATCCATCAAGAATGTGAAGCTGGTGGAGATGGAGCGAACCAGAGAAAAGAGCTTCTGCTGTGGTGCGGGTGGAGGACGGATGTGGATGGAGGAAACCATCGGCACAAGGATAAATCACATGCGCATAGATCAAGCCGCCTCCACCAATGCCTCTGTGGTGGCAACCGCCTGCCCTTACTGCTTGACCATGCTGGGAGATGCAATCAAAGAGAAGGGAATGGAAAACAAGATGGCAGCCTTTGACCTGGCAGAGCTTCTCGAAAAAGCATTGTAGGTGATAATGAGCGAAAGTTCAAACGAGCTTTGGCGATTCGTTAATCATACCAAGTCTCCAAAATAAACTCACTTTAAATCTTCCGCAAAAGCGATTTTCAATCTTCTTGACTTTTTCTGAGGTTTAGCTGTCTTGGTGTTGAAAATATGAGTTTATAAAGAAAACTCAAATTCAGCATAAAGAAGATCAAAAAAGTCCAATATTTCAAATCAAAGTTTGGTATTCTTTAGAGCAGTGTGGAGGAGGTGACGTTAATACCGGAATGAACATTGACTTTTAAACTTCACCCTAAAGAAAATGCTCTGGTTTGGGACTAAGAGTATCCTGCCGATAAAAAAATAAAGGAGACAAATTTATGGCACAGGAAGCTAAGATAACCAAAGAGATGACTTTTGGGGAGGTTTTGAAAAAGTATCCGGAAACGGCGAAGACTTTTTTTCAGTATGGGATGCACTGTTTTGGCTGTCATCTTGCAGTTGAGGAGACCATTGAGCAGGGCGCACTTGTACATGGGGTGGAGGTGGATAAGTTAGTCGAAGATCTTAATAAAACCATAGCTTCTTTTGTTGAAAAAGTTAAGAATGCCTCTTCGGGTGAAAAGAAAATAGAATCTTAAATACTTTTCCCTCGAACTTCTAAAGAAAAAATTCATCCCCAAACTCTAGGATCTATTTTCCTTTTGTGTTAAGGTTTGTCAGATAGAAACTCGTATATTCAAGTAAAACCTAAGTTGGAATCCCATTTTTCTGGATTGGAGCATGAGTGTTACCGAAGTCAAAAAGGAAAAGCTGGTAAGTGATATCCTGAAGCTTAAAGAAGAGCGTAAAGCTATCATCTTAGCTCACAACTATCAGATTGGAGAGGTGCAGGATATTGCCGATTTCTTAGGTGATTCGCTTGATTTAAGCCAAAAGGCGGCAAGCACGGAGGCAGAGGTGATAGTCTTCTGCGGAGTCCATTTCATGGCTGAAACCGCCAAAATTCTCTCACCGAACAAAACCGTTTTGATGCCCGACAAAAACGCTGGCTGTGCCATGGCTAACATGATTACCCTTAGACAGCTGAAGGAGATGAAAAGGAAACATCCAGAGGCGGTGGTGGTTACCTACGTGAATACTACCGCCGAGATAAAGGCGGAATCCGATTATTGTTGCACTTCCGCCAATGCGGTTAAGGTGGTTCAATCGATTCCTGAAGAGAAGGAGATTTTGTTTATCCCGGATAAATATTTAGGTGATTACAGTTCCAAGCAAGCCAATCGAAAGATGATTTTGTGGGAGGGCTATTGTCCCACTCATAGACGCATTCTGGCTGAAGATATTTTGAAAAAGAAGGCTCAATATCCCAAAGCTGAAGTGCTGGTGCATCCTGAATGCACCCCGGACGTGATCGCCATGGCAGATAAGGTGCTTTCCACCTCTGGCATCTGCAGATATGCCAGAGAATCGAATTCAGAGGAGTTCATCATCGGCACGGAGATTGGCATACTTCACAGATTAAAAAAAGAGAATCCGCAAAAAAAATTCTACCCCGCCAGCAGTCTGGCAGACTGTCACAGCATGAAGTTGAATAATTTAGAGAAAATTTTGTGGTCTTTAGAGGATATGCTTTACCCCGTCGAAGTCCCACCTGACATTGCCCAAAAAGCGAAAAGGTCCATCGACAGAATGCTGGAGATAGTCTGAGTCGATTTCAGTTTCATTCGACTATATCGTCATCGAGAGATTCGAAGTTCGTTTGCCGGTAGCGATGTCCGCAGGATCCATAGGACTCGTATCGAGGTTCGAATTTCCTTCGGGCCGAGGTCGAACATCGAGTCTCGATACGCGCTTCGCCAACGGTAACCGAGCCTCAGCTTTCCTTTAGAAAATAGGAGAGTAATCATGCCGGAATTGCCTGAGGTTGAGACTATAGCCCAGGGATTGGGCAAGGCTATTGTTGGAAAAAGGATAAAAGAAATCCATACTATCTGCCCAGATGTGGTTAAGCAGAATTCGCGCCTCTTCAAAAAAGAAATCCTTAGAAGAAAAATCAAGGGAGTGAGAAGAAGAGGGAAATATCTGCTTATAGATTTGTCAAGAGAGAAGACAATTCTGGTTCATCTGGGGATGACCGGAGGTTTTCTTTTTGTCAGATCCGCAGATTTACCACACAAACCATCAGGTCGACCTTGGTCTGAATCAGAATTTGATGATAAACACGATCACCTGATCTTTAGATTTTATGGCTCGGATGAACAACTTCGCTATAACGACCTGAGAAAATTCGGCAAGTTAAAGGTGTTTAATACCGCCAAGGAAAGAACCATTCCTGAATTGAAGAAGCTGGGTCCGGAGGCGCTTGAAATTAAATTTTCTGAATTTATCGAGATTTTCAGAAGACGAAAAGGGAGGATCAAATCCGCACTTCTAAATCAACAAATCATAGCCGGATTGGGCAACATCTATGCGGATGAATCCTTGTTCGAGGCAAAAATAAATCCCGCTCAAAGAGTAGACCTGCTGAGTGAAAACAAACTAAGGGGTCTGCACAAAGCTATAAAGAAGATATTACTTAAAGCCATTAGAGCAGGAGGATCATCTATAGAGAATTACTGCAATATAGAAGGAGAAATCGGAAGCTTTCAGCTTCAACACAAAGTTTACGGCAGAGAAGGGGGGTCTTGCAAAAGATGTGGAGCCAAAATCAAGAGGGTCAAGATCAACCAGAGATCAAGCTACTTCTGTCCCAGATGTCAGCCTATCAGAAACGCGTAAGTCCACCATGGGCGGGGGAGAGGGGGAAAGGTCTATCCTCTCCCCTGGGGGAGAGGATAGAGGTGAGGGGGAGTGTATTTCATCTTCCGTCAGACCCTGCCCGCCTCAGGCGGACCTGCTTGCCAGACTGGGTCTATCACCCAAGATTCCGAAATTATTTCCTTGACTTCGGAAGCACTGGGCGTTATATTGTTTCTTGTTAAAAGAGGGAGCTTATGCAGGAGGTAAGTCTGGGCACACCGGATCGCAGCTTGGAGTTTATATGCGATTGGATCCCGCTTGCTCGAAGACGGGTATGATATTCGAAAGATTCAGGAGCTTTTAAGCCATAAAGACGTCAGGCGGACATTCCGTCTGGGTGCGACCACGATCTACACGCCTGTATTCAACAAGGGCAGCCACGGCGTGAAGAGTCCCTTTGATGGGCTCTGATTCGGTTTTATACAGACAGTATAAACCGGAAAACAATGAGGCAACAGAATCACGCAAGACGCTGATATTATGCAAGTTAAAACGCTTGACTTCATTTTTAGCCAATGTGTTATACAGAAACGAGCAGTCTGTCTTTACAGATTTAAACAGACTGCGCATAATCACTGTTATGCTGACAAGTTCACACTTAGATGTGTTTATCACCTTCCAAGGGAGGAGGTTTGACATGGTCGGAAGAAGACCCCATTTGCGACATCTCTTTAAGATTTGTCTGTCTCTGGTGCTTGCTTCGGTGTTAGTCCCTTGTGTCCACGCGGAGCCTGGGAAGGTAGTTGTCAACTGGGATGATTGGACTCTCAGTAATAGCGGTTTCTCGCCACCGAATGACCCTGGCGTGTATGTCCAGAACATCGCGCGCTGGTTCCTCGCTGACACTGGTGACACAGTTGGCTGTTTCATAGGCTACGGCACGGATTTCCACCTAACCGGGGACATGCTAGAACAAGCGTTCGAGACGGCTGGTCACACCTGGGTTGTGTCGAGCGCGTCGACTTTCACACTTGATGATTTGCAGAACTACGATGGAGTGTTTCTTGGAGCCAGTCCACTTGGCGATGATACGCGCAATCTCTGGTCGCTCCTATACTATATAGCATTTGGTGGCAACGTTTACATATTTGGTGGGACTAATTTCTACGGATCGATTGCCAATGACTCTGCCGTCCTGAATGAGTTCCTGAACCGGTTTGGCCTGGCTGTCTCATCCTCCATAGATGGAGTAGTCGGGAGCATTACTGTCAGCGGGGTCCACGAGATTCTCCAAGGGGTCAATTTCTTGTACGGCGTCAACGGAACCGAAGTTTTTGACTTGGATCCGATGGATTCCCGCAACGCGGTCGTGGGCTCCTACGGGACGGAAGGAATTGTGGCGGTGGCGGACGGGATCTCGCCTGGAGTCGAGGTTCCCACTCTGTCTCGGTACGGCTTGCTTGTTCTCGCTCTAGTCCTAATGGCGATCGGGTTTAGCTCGTTTCTTCGAGGTGGCAAGCGGCATAACTATGCGTGAACCTGACGGTCGCCCCTGTCACGTCACTTGCATAGCAACTCTCGCGCCAGGGCCGGATTGACCAAGCGTGCCACCTGCCATACTTTCAGGCTTTCGTTCGCCACGCACCTGTTAGAAAGCGGCGGGTGGCCCGGTCTGCTTGTCAGACCGGGTATATCCCGAAGTCTCTCTTACCTCAAATAGCAAATTCACTACAACTTTTATGGTGAAAAGGATAGCTCCGCTGTTTATGGGGAGGTACTATAAACGAAAAGGTCCGGGACCCTTTCGCTTTTTTGAGCTTCTCCGAGCCGTACCCTTATTGCTTTATTTGCAGTCAATGTAACTTTGAACTTTGAACTCTAAACTCTAAACCTTGAACCTTGAACCTTGAACCTCTTTCCCGTAGGAGGCTACTCTACATGAACCATTCAACTGATCTAGACCCTGAGTCTAATCGAAAGGCCGACTCTGAGTCAAGTCGAAGCGAAGACTCCAGGTATTTGAAGTTCATTGAACTGTTGATCGACAAGAGTATTAAAAGACTGCAAAGCAAATCCTATAAGCCGAAAATCCAGGATGCCTTAAGAGCTATCCGGCTTAAGGACAAAGCATTCCAAACCTCGGAAGCCGAAAAATTCTTCTGGCAGGAAATAGAAGCCATAAGAAATGAGGAATTACCAAAACTCTATCCCGAAACCGAACCCCTCGACCTCGAATCTCAAATCACCAATACTATCGCAGGATTAAAATACCTCGTAACAAATGGTATTCTTCCGGTTAAAACCATCACCGATACTTTCAACCAGAACAGATCCAAAGAAAGTCAGCTCACTTACTCCCGCCTTGGTAGGCTCCTGTCCACCATGGGCTTTAGAAAGGCAAAAACACCCAACGGGTGCTCCGCCATCCTCTGGAACGACCAGCTACTTACTCAGGATGCAGATAAAAATATCCACAATTCGTTGCAGGAGAACGAACTGGAGGAAAAGTTGAGGAAAAATTAAAATAACCACCAGATGCACCAGAAGCACCAGTGCCGCCGGTCGAACCGGGGTCCACCGCCGCTCGCAGTAGGTTAGCTCCTCTTTCTCTAACCCTTGATGTTTCCCAGAGGTCTTAATTGGATAACCTTTTTGGAGATACCTAAACTATCAACCGTCCTGACCACCTCGTCTATGTTCTTATAAGCGAACCCTGCTTCTTCAGCCAATCCTGACATGGAGACCGCTCGAATTACCATGCCCCTCTCAGTCATCTTCTGTCTTAATTCAGTCCCTCTCACCTTTCTTTTGGCTGCCGTTCGAGACATGACTCTTCCTGCGCCATGGCAGGTGGAGCCGAACGTCATCTCAAATGCCTTTTGGGTGCCTGCCAGAAGGTATGAGTTGGTTTCCATGGATCCGCCCACTATCACCGGCTGTCCCACCTCCCGGTATATTTCAGTCACAGCCGGATGGTGAGGTGGAAAGGAGCGGGTGGCACCTTTGCGATGAACAATAACTTCCTTTTCCTCTCCGTCGATATTATGCTTTTCAATCTTAGCAATATTGTGAGCCACATCATAGATGATGTGCATCCCCAACTCTTTGGCATCCTTTCCGAACACCTGGCTGAATGCTTCCCTGATTCGGTGAGTGATCACCTGCCGATTGGCAAAGGCAGAGTTGGCGGCGCAGACCATGGCTCCAAAATAATCCTGTCCCTCCGGCGAATTGAAGGGCGCACAAGCCAGCTCCCTGTCCAGTATCTTCAGCCCGTATTTTTTCATGGCGCTCAAAAATATCTGAAGATAATCCGTGGCAATCTGGTGACCGAATCCACGGGAGCCGCAATGCACCATGACGAAGATCTGATTTGGTTTGTTGATCCCATAAACTTTGGCTATTTCCGGATCGTAGATCTGATCGGTGAGTCCAACCTGTATCTCCAGATAGTGATTCCCCGATCCTAAAGTGCCCAACTGACTGATTCCACGGGAGATAGCCTTCTGGCTCACCTTAGATGGATTGGCACCCGGCATATGTCCTCCCTCCTCGATTCTATCCCGGTCCTCTTGCCAGCCGTATCCATTTTCGATGCACCAATCCACCCCCTTGATCATAACTTGCTTGAAGGTATCGGAATTCAATCTGACGAGTCCTTTGCATCCCACCCCCGCTGGAACCAGCTTGAAAAGGGTATCCATTAAAGCGTTCATCTTTGGCTTGACCTCTTCTAAGGTTAGATCTGTGCGGATCGATCTGACGCCACAGTTGATATCAAATCCGATTCCGCCGGGGGAGATCACCCCATCTTTGGTGGAAAAGGCAGCTACTCCGCCGATGGGAAACCCGTAGCCCCAATGTCCATCTGGCATGCACATGGCATACTTCTGAATTCCAGGAAGAGTTGCCACGTTGGTTATCTGATCGAATACTCCTTTATCCATTATTTGCATCAACTTCTCCGAAGCTAAAATTCTTGCCGGAACCCTCATCCCCTCTTTTTCACTTGTAGGAACTTCCCATATACCATCTTGAATTTTTTTTATCTGCATGGTATCACCTCTTTTGAAATCGTCCGCCGTCCACGGTCCGCTGTCTACCGCAAAACCGTTTTATTAGGTTCACTCAGAAGCAAAAACTCAAGTTCTTTTCTGGACCCTGGCGACTGGAACCTGGACACTTATATATCTAAGATCACCTTGGCGGTCCATTTGTTAGCGATCCTTTTCACCTCCAGAAGATGATAGGTGACCGCCTTCACATCCACCCTCACTCTATGTTTTTTCTGATCTACTGGTTCACCCCATATTGAAGCGGCGAGTCTGTAACCATCCTTCTTCTGGATATTTATATCAAATTTGCTAAAGAGCATGGACTTTACGTCTTTTAAATATATCAGCTCTGCCAGCCAATCAAATAACAGCTCATCCAGACTTTGCCCAACCAGCTCCACATCCTCTTTGCATTTATGTTCAATGGTTTTGGTATCCGCCATCACCTCGAAAGTTGCTTGTGCGCAGATTTGAAACAACTCCGCTAAGCTTTCCGCCTCAGCTTGAAAAGCCGCATCGGCGATAGCCACGTCATCCAGAAATCGATATTTGCCCATATTTAGAAAATCATCCCCTCTTCTGTCTCATCTTTATACGTCTTCACTCCGCCACACGTTTTCGCTTCTTTCTCTCAGACCATGCCAGGGAAATCCATCCAAAAATCAGACCTAAAGCAAAAACCAAAAGGATCAAAACCGATCGGGACATTATCCAGGACCAGAACAGGAACTTTACCTGCAATGGAGCTTTATTCTGAATTACAAAAATGACAAGAAGAATCACCACCACCAGGATTATTATGAAACGAGCACTCATATTTTTTTTGGGACTTGCCGCTAAAATTTCGGTGTTTTTCGAAAGACCTCATAATAAAGTGCGCCGAAGGCGAAACATGTCATCCTTTGCTCGTATCGGCGCACTTCTTAGCGGGATAATTTTTTTGTGTTAAGTTGCTTTCTCAATGCATTCAACCGGGCAAATTGCCACACACTTAGATCCCCCCTCTATGCCTTCGCATTCATTGCATATGTCCGGATCGATCACGTATATGTCACCTTCGCTGATTGCTGATTGAGGGCACTCTGGAAGGCAAAGTCCACAAGCAGTGCACTCATCCGTGATCCTCATTGCCATAGAATTCACCTCCTCCCAGGATGTTTTTTCTTTCTGGCTATTTTGCCTTGGATAATATATAAAACCAGCAATATGATTGTCAATCATTATTTCGGGAAAGTTTTGCGTCCACTGATTGGGACAGCTTGGGACGCAACGAACCTCTGATGATATTAAAAAGTCTACTTTTTGTGGGTTGGTCTAAATAGAGGAAGAGGGTGTGCTTCGGTTAGGGTAGAGGGGGGCTAGGAACTACCCAAAGCTACAGGGCACACCCTCGAGATGGAATCAAATTTGTAATCTTAATATACTTACCTCTATTAGCTTGGCAATTAGTAATTCACCCTATTTTGTCATGAGAATGGTTCGATCTAAATCTGAATCCCTCTCACTCTCCCACAGAAGATTATCCATCAGGGGAAATGGATTCAGCAACTGACAGGTTGGTTGAAAGCGCGGGAATTCTCATACGTTCAAATCAACCAATCCCTTTTGAATAGCATATTTCACCAGCTTGGCGATCTCATGGATATTCAGTTTCTGCATGATGTGTGCCCTATGTGCCTCCACCGTCTTCACGCTGATGAAGAGTGACTTGGCCACCTCCCGGTTGGTATATCCCTCGGCGATCAGTTGCAACACCTCCCTTTCCCTGTCAGTTAACAGATCGAAGGGGGTTTCGGTTTTGCCCGTCTCCATCTTGCGCAGATAGGCATCTATCAGGGTCTTGGAGATGGAAGGGCTTAAGACAGATTTATCCTGATGGATAGAGCGAATGGCAGAGACCAACTCCTCCACCGCTCCTTCCTTCAGGATATATCCGGAGGCACCAGCCTGGAATGACTGAAGAACGTATTCTTCATTTTTGTGCATGGTCAACATTATCACCTTGACGTCGGGCAATACCTTCTTTATTTGTTTGGTTGCCTCCAGCCCGTTGAGGTTGGCCATGGCAATATCCATGAGGATCACATCCGGCTTCAACTCAGTTGCCTTTTTCACTGCCTCCCGTCCGTCTGCGGCTTCACCCACCACCTGCAGGTCCGGCTCTTCCTCCAACAGCTTTTTGATTCCCTGACGAAAGATCTTATGATCGTCAGCCACCAGTAATTTGACCTTCTTCATGTTTCACCTCCGAAAAAGGAATGTTTATGTTTACTCTGGTTCCTTTCCTTGGGCGGGAGATAATCTCAAAACTCCCTCCAAGAAGATTGACTCTTTCCTTTGTGTTAAGAAGTCCCATGCCTCTGGGAGCGGATAGAAACTTGCTGGTGTCAAATCCTACGCCATTGTCTCTCACAGACAAAATAGCGGTACAATTCCTTAGGGATATTGACACAGATGCCTCGGTAGCTTGAGCGTGTTTGGAAACATTGGTCAAAGCCTCTTGGATTATGCGATAAAGGGTAATCTCCACCTCCGCGGGGAATCGATATTTTGGGTCCTTAGCTTTTAAAGAGACTTTGATATTTGATCTTCTGTTGTAATTTTCTATGTACCATTTTAAGGTGGGAATCAGTCCAAAATCGTCCAACATGCTGGGTCTCAAATCGAAGGTTAACGTGCGTATGTCATCAATGGTCTGACCCAGGAGTTTTTCCGTGTCAAGCAACCAGTCTTCAATTCCTTCCAGCTTCTGAGGCTTTGAGCTTAAATTTCTTTTAATTCTATCCAGATTCATCTTCATGGACTGAAGCATCTGACCCACCTCATCATGAAGCTCTTGCGCAATCCGTTTTCGCTCATTCTCCTGAACTTTCATCAACTGGGAAGACAGCTCTTTTAAATCCCTGGTGTGTTTTTTGATCACCTGCAAGAGCCGAGCATTCTCAATGGCAACCGCAATCTGATTAGCCATGGTCTGAACTAACTTGGTCTCCTCTTGACTAAAAGTTCTCTGTTTTTTTATGCTGGTAATGCTCAAAATACCCACCAGTTTCTTACCAAAGAACATGCCGGCTCCCAACACAGATTTTATTCCCACCTTAAGAAAATACTCTCTTGTCTTACCTTTAGAAGGGATATCAGAAGTATCGTTTATGACGAAAGGCTTTCCCTTTTTTATCGCTTTGGTCATAGCGGGAATATCCCCCCCCAAGAATTTCGTTCTGATTAACTTATGAGCATCTGTCTGCTCTTTAGAGAAGAGGCCTTTGATCTCCAACTGGTTGCCGTCCTGGGTGGCAAGCGTTACCGCACACTGTTCCACTCCCAGAGCCGATCCCACCACCCGACTGGCGACTTTGCTCACCTCATCCAGATCCATAGTTTTGGAAAGTGCCCCGCTGACTTTTAGAAGAATATCCTTCTCCCGGGTTTGTCTTTTTAGCGCGTCAGCTTGTTCAGTTATCAGAGAATGTTCCTTTTTTAAGTCCTCCATCAGCCTGCAATTCTGCAAAGCTATTGCTATCTGGTTTGCCATGGTCCGGATCAATCGGACTTCCTCCTCACTGAAGGTTCTGTTTTTTTTCGTCATCCCCACATGAAAGATGCCCAGCATTTTCCTTTCCAAAAACATGGGAATGATTAAAGAAGAGGTCATTCCAGCTTTGCGTAGTATCTTTCTTCCTAACTCTGGCACAGGATCAACGCGAACATCTGATATCTGAATGTATCTCTGCGTGGAGAGAGTTTGTTTATACGAGGGGAAGAGCTTTTTTGTAATCCTCAGCTTTAAGGAGGGCGCTAAGACTTTTGTCCTTTGAGCGTATACCTGTACCGCAATCATAGAGTCCATACTGTCGTCTTCGGTCAACAGCACTGCACAGCGATCTGCGTTCAAAGCCTGGGTCATCTTCTCCGCGCCCATCTTAAGCACCCGGTCGAACTTCAAAGTTTGGGAAAGTGCCGTGCTTGTATTCAGGAGAATATCATATTCTCGAGCTTTTTTGATCTCAGTTAAGTCTGACAGAACAGCCAGCGTGCCCATGAAACTTCCGTCTTCGTCAAATAGAGGGGCGGCGGAGATATAGAAGTATTTTGGCTTTCCTCTTTTGGTCAAAAGCTTAGCTTCATATTTTGAAAACTCTCCTTTCTTTCTTTTCTGTGTTTCCTTTCTGAACATAACATATTGAGTTTCATCGCAGACATCTTTCAAGTTTTTACCAAAAAGCTCCTCTTTTTTGTATCCCAGAAGATCGGCGAAAGCCTGATTAACAAATAGAAGATTTTCCTCCGAGTCAGATATGCCGATACCCTCCTGAGCCGTCTCCACCAGAGTGCGGTATTTTTTTTCCGATCGTTGCAAAGCTTCATGTGCTTCCACCTCCCGGATACGGGCAGCTCCGGCTTCCACCATCATCTCCAATGCTTGAATTGTCTCAATATCAGGTCGATAACCGTCAGTGGGAGTGTCCACCGAAAGGTATCCCATGATCTTTCCGGGAAAGTCGCGCAGGGGAACAAACAATTCGTCGCCTGGTCGCCAATTGCCACCAACTGATTTTCTTCTCTTCTGAGGTATGTGGCGACCACTTTTGATAAAATTCGCACCAGCTTCAGCTATGATGAAGAAGGAGTCGGAGATGCGGAACTTTTTGCTGGTTACTCGGGCTCTCAGATTTTGGTCTATCGGAGGCGCTTGTCGGGCGTGCTCAACCACATCCGGGGGCAACCCCACCTGACCGAGGTGAATGATTCGTCTTCCCGGGTCATGCAATGTCATTACGGCACGCTCAAACAGTCCCGAATCACGGACAGTTTCGCAGACCCGGGTAAGAACGTCGTCAATCCGATCCAGGTTACGGAGATCGGTCAAAAGTCGGGCGCGCTCCCGGGCGATCCGTTCATTTCGAATCAGCGCCTCCTCCGCCCGCTTGCGATCGGTAATGTCCCAAAAAATGCCTAATATGCCAACAATATTGTTGCTTTTGTCTTTGATAGGTGTTTTAACCGTATGTACAAATACTTTTTGTTCATCTTGGATATAGGTCTCTTCTATATTTTCTATCTTCCCGGACTTCATAATCCTTTTGTCATCTGCTTCATATTTCTCAGCTAATTTCTTAGGGAAAAAATCGTAATCTGTCTTTCCAGTAATTTCATCAGGTTTGATATTTAGATCCTGAGCAAAGTTGTCATTGCAGGATATATAAACTGAATTTTTATTCTTAAAAAATATTTTCTGGGGGAGATTTTCAAGTAGCATTCTGTACTTACTCTCGCTCTCCCGCAGCGCCTCCTCCGCCCGCTTGCGCTCGGTGATGTCCAAAATAATACCTTGATAGTGGGTGATAGTGCCATCTGGGTCACGCCTGATCCAGGTGCGGTCATCGACCCACCGTACTTCTCCAGATTTGGTAACGATCCTATATTCCTGAGTGAAATCTGTTTTCCCCTCTTCATTACTGTATTTATCCACTTCAGCAGCTACTCTCCTTAGGTCGTCGGGATGAACGATACTTGCAAAAAGTATTCGGCCAGTATAAAAATCTTCCGGAATGTATCCGAATTGCTGAACATTATCGGAGACGAAAGCAACTGGCCAGCCTTCGGTTGCACGCCAGAGGAAGGCGACGGCAGGAGTGTGGTTGACAATATGCTCCAACTCTTTGAGATCTTTTGACATCTGTCGTAGTGCATCCTCTGTCCGCTTACGCTTGGTAACATTACGGGCGATCCCTACTGTTCCCACAATTTTATCGGATTCGTCAAATATCGGCGATTTTATAGTCTCAAGCCAAAGTTCATTCCCTTTAGAATCTAAGATATTCTCCTCGATGTTTACCTGCTTTCTACCTTTCATTACCTTTAAGTCATCTTCCCTGAACTTTTTACCTGCTTCAACTCCGAAGCAAGCTTCGCAGGTGCGACCTATTAGTATTTCTGGCTTCATGCCGACAACGTCGCTGAAGGCTTTATTAAGCGCAATGAAACGTGATTCAGCGTCCTTTAGCCAGGCCATGTCCGGGATATTGTTTATGAAAGAATTTAGTTCCAGGACTTTTTGCTTCAAGGACTCTTCTACCCGCTTGCGCTCAGTGATGTCTCTAATTATTCCACGGGTTCCAACAATTTTGCGAGCTTTTATTATACGTGTTGAACTAAATTCAACATTATGCGGTTTTCCATCCTTGTCAATCAGAACGGTTTCAGTAGTGATTTTTTCTCCACTGAGAATTTGCTTAAAAGCTGCCATTGCTTTAGGTCGATCCTCTTTCGGAATCCATTTAGCAAAGTTCTCGCCAATCACTTCATCAGAATTAAATCCATACACGGTTTTAAAAACTTCATTTACCGAGGTTACCTTTCCCGCTGTATCCAAAGTATATATGATGTCGATCATTTTCTCAGTAAGATCTCTGTACTTACTCTCGCTCTCCCGTAATGCCTCCTCCGTCCGCTTGTGCTCAGTTATGTCTTCAATTATCCCCACCAGATGGGTTATCCTCCCGGAGGAATCTCTTAAAGGAGCCTTCTTGGTGTGGAGGTAATGTATATTTCCCTCTTCATCGGTGATAGGCTCCTGTGGGATATCTACGACTTTCCCGGTGCGGAACATCTCTTCATCCTTTTTCCAGAAAAAATTCGCCTGCTCTTTTGGGAAAAAGTCGTAATCGGATTTGCCCCACATTTTCTCTTTAGGATATCCCACCAGATCGGAAAGGGCTTGGTTCAAAACCACCCAACGATGTTTCCTGTCTTTAATGAATATAGGATTAGGGATATCATCAATGATCGCCTCGAGAAACTTTTGAGGTTGTCTTAACTTTTCTTCAACTCGCTTACCTCTGGTTATACCTATCCAGGTACCCAAAAAAGCCAAAGATTTCAAATCTTCCTTAGTGAAGCTCGGAGAGTTGTAATCCCTTACCACGTTTAATACCCCCACTAACTTACCATCCTTCTTGAGTGGAACGCCCATGAATTTTTGAATGTTTCTCTTACGAAGGAATCCATACATAACTCTGTTCTTTTTATAAAGCTCACCCATATGGTTACATATTATAGGATAGGTGCGATTTAAAATTTCAGGAGAAAGTTTAGGGAGCAGTTGAGATTTAACCAGGTTTTGCCTGCTTTTGGTTTCACCCAGACTTATAAGTTTAATCTTATTGTCTTCAACCAAAAACATCCAGCATAGTTTTGCATTAAAGATTTTTCTGGTCTCTTTTAAAGTCTGAGAGATGATTCGCTCCGGGTTTGTTTGTGAAAGGGCGAAGGAGGAGAGTCGGCTCAGAGCAGAACACAGGTTAAGACTTTTCCTGTTCTCTTTGTGAAGCTTTTTTTGATCCCTTATCTGCATACAGTAAAAATCCGTATAAAAAAAATATAATCTATTTAAGTATACGGCGATCTTCCAAATTTGTCAACAAAAAAAGGGAGTCCTTAACTGAACTCCCTTCTTTTAAATCTAATGATATATGGTCGCTCTTACTTCATCATAACCATCTTCTCGGTTGCACTGAAGTCGGCAGCAGTCAGCTTGCAGAAGTAGACGCCGCTTGCTACCTCAACTCCAGTATTGTCCTTACCATCCCAGGTGATCACGTTCAAGCCAACCGAACCCATACCTTCATAGCTTCTCACCAACTGCCCAGCTACGTTGTAAATATTCAGGTTGTAGCTTACAGCCTCAGGCAGAGTGAAGCTTAGGTTGGTGAATGGATTGAACGGGTTGGGATAAGCTGGATTCAATGCAAAGGCAGTCGGTG
>CAZOJT010000031.1:0-29691 GCA_964580215.1 uncultured Ignavibacteria bacterium
CCTCCGTTATCATCAACAACAAAAAACCAACACGTTTTTTCCATTAACCCTAAAAATTCGTATGAATCGTAAACGAACTACCCTCCATTTTATTCTATCAGGATATTCTTTTGGGATGGCGGCTTGCTTTCCCTTTAATCTCTTTCCCCAAAATAAAGTTACAAACCATTAAATCTTGATGACCCTAATGCTCCCCTGACCTGGCGACAAAGAGACGTTGTATCAGGTCAGAAAACAAACAGACACAAAAGATTTTAAGAATCTATATCTTCAATTTTTCCAAAATCCTGGGAATATCCAGAAAGGTCTTGGCAATATGCGCACCTGCTTCTTCTAATGCTTTGAGTTTGCTTTGAGCGGTTCCCATCTCACCCTCGACTATTGCGCCAGCATGCCCCATTCTTTTTCCGGGAGGAGCAAAGACTCCGCCCACCATTCCGATAATCGGCTTCTTCATTTTCTGTATTGCGGGCTTTGCCATCTCCTCATATACCCCACCGATCTCTCCTACCAAGACCACCGCCTTAGTCTTTTTATCCTGTTCAAATAGTTTAAGTATTTCATTGAAAGTGCTTCCTAATACCGGATCACCCCCTAACCCCACGCAGGTGGTCTCTCCATAACCGGTCCGGGAAAGGGTGTCGGCAACATAGTAGGTTAAAGACCCGGATCGGGAGACAGTTCCCACTCTGCCCAGCTTGAAAGCTATATCAGGCATTATACCCAAATTTGCTTCTCCCGGCGTGATGATTCCTGCCGTATTTCCACCCAGAACTATGGTGCCGAACTTTTGAGCTTCCTTCCGAATGGTCATCATGTCCAGAATGGGTATATGTTCCGGAACCACCACGATGAATTTTATTCCAGCGTAGATCGCCTCGATAGCAGCTTCCATAACGAATTGGGCGGGAAGAAAAATAACGGAAGTGTCGGCTCCGTGATTTTTCACGCATTCTTCCACGGTATCGTAAACCGGTATGTTAAAAACCTTTTCGCCGCCTTTTCCCGGAGAAGTCCCTGCCACAATGTTAGTGCCGTAAGCCAACATCCTTTCGGTATGAAACCTTCCGGCAGTTCCGGTTATCCCCTGAACAATTACCTTGCTATTTTTGTCAACCAAAATTGCCATGCGTTTCTCCCACTCCAAAGAATGAAAAGGAAAAATTTGTAGGTCAACCATGCCCGAAGGGCTGGTTGACAAAACGATGTCAAGCAGTCCTCCGGATTCATCCTGAACGGATTCACCGTGAACGGACATGCTTGACCTACAGCTTTAATAGCCAAGTTTCTTATCGAACAGATTCAATAATGGTTTTTTGTCCAGATAACGATTCATGTTAATTCTGAAAATCTCGCCCACTTTCTTGAAATAATCCCTCCGGCTTCCTGCAATGTGGGGAGTAAGGATTACATTCTTCAGATCCCAGAGTTTGCTCTTCGGACTCAGAGGTTCCTCTTCAAAAACGTCTAATCCCGCCCCTGCAATCTTCCCTTTTGCCAAAGCATCCATCAAAGCCTTTTCGTCAACCACACCACCTCTGGCGACATTAATCAAGATGGCGCTCTCCTTCATACAAGCCAATTCCTTTTTTCCGATCATGTGATGAGTCTTTTTAGTCAAAGGGACAGTCAGTACGACGAAATCGGCATTGCATAGAAACTCACGGAATTTTTCTCTAGGGAGCAGTTTGTCTACGTTCTTAATTTTCTCACCTCGTTTCACCCGATTCTTCGTAGCCATCACCTTCATCCCAAAAGCCTTTGCCTTGCGAGCCAAAGATTCACCAATGGTTCCGAATCCTACAATTCCCAAAAGTTTTTCCTGAGGCTCAAACCTCTGCCTCATCACCTCCACCTGACACCATTTTCTTTGTCTCTTACAAGCCCAACTCGGCACCAGACCCTTAGCAAATGCCAGAATCATTGCCATGGCATGATCTGAAACAGTGTCTCCGTGCATTCCTCTGGAACTGGTTAGAAGCACTTTGCTTTTCAGAAGTTCAGGGAACAGAAGATTATTTACTCCCACAAATGCGGCGTGAATCCATTTCAGCTTTTTTGCCAAGCCAAAGGTTTTCGGATCGATTGAGAAGCAAACCAGTATCTCAGCCTCAGGTAGGATCCTCTTCAGGTGCCCTTTGCTCTCAGAACGAATCAGGTTAGCTTTTTCCCTCAGCCTTTTCGAGGTAAAGACCGCTTGGCGAAAGGCGTCGAAATCTCTCTCACGTTCGGTCAGAGCAACGGCGACGATGATCTTTTCCTTTTTTCTCATATTCAACCAAAGCTTAGGCTCTGTAGTTGCTCGATTTATCGAGCTTTTCTTTCGCCTGATGA
Organism: uncultured Ignavibacteria bacterium; assembly: GCA_964580215.1. Lineage (GTDB taxonomy): Bacteria > Zixibacteria > MSB-5A5 > MSB-5A5 > SM1-73 > SM23-73-3. The sequence continues at coordinate 2,335 of CAZOJT010000031.1, forward strand.
ATCAGGCAACTACATTCCTGAAACAACTGCGGGCGGGGACAACCCCCCGCCCCCGCACTTTAGACTTTCTTAGCTAACTCCACTGCTCTTTTGGCGATTTCTTCAATTGGGGTTTCGATGCCGTGGATTTCAATGTTTTTGAAAATATTCGGATTTTCCTTTTTCTCCTTCTGGAATATTTTCACACCCTCCTGCCACATGTTCCCAGTCATACGCAGAACCATGGGCTTGGAAAGCCCGTGTTCTTTTAGAAACATCACCACCCCTTTGGCAAAATCATCGCAACGGGAGATGCCGCCGAATCTCGCCCCAAAGATAGCGTTCACATTGGGATTTTCATCCAGAAGAATGAGCATCTTAGCCAGCCTTTCCGGAGTGGGACCGCCGCCGGAGTCCATGAAGTTGGCTGGTTTACCACCAAAATAGTGGATGAAATCGTTTCCCATTATGCCGAAGCCCGCGCCTCCGGGAAACATGCCGATGTCACCATCCAGATCCAGATAGGGAATTCCCCACTGCCGGGCAAGTTTTTCCCTTTCGGTCATCTCCCCTTCCTCATGTCTCTTCTCAATTCCCATCTCCGCAAGCTCCGGATGTCGGAAAAGAGCATCATCGTCTACGCTCATGCGAGCATCGGCGGCGATATACTCACCCTCTTCGGTCAGAATCAGTGGATTGATCTCCACCAGCTTGGTATCATATTGTTTGAACAGTTCAAACAAAGAAGCTACGATCTTGCCCACGATTTTCAAATTTTCACCTTTTGCTCCCAGCCATCCGGCCAGAGAGTTTCCCCAGAAGGGATAGAATTTCTGATCCACGTCCACACTTATCTTTTTTATCTTCTGGGGTTCTTTTCGAGCCACCTCTTCGATTTCCACCCCACCCTCGGAGCAGACTAAGACCACCAGTTTGTAGTTGATCCGATCTAGGGTGATGCCTAAGTAAAATTCCTTTTCGATTTCCAACTTCTCATCCACCAGGATCTTTTTGACCGGGAACCCTTTTATCTCAGTTGCGAAAAGCTCATCTGTTTTTTCCTCTGTCTCCTTAGGCGATTGAGCAAACTTCACTCCTCCTGCTTTGCCCCTGCCACCGGAAAGAATCTGAGCTTTCAGAACCACCGGCTTTCCCAGTTTCTCGGCAAAAGCTTTAGCCTGCTCTTTGGTCTCCACCACTTCACCTTTGGTTATGGGGATGCCGAACTGAGAGAAGAGTTTCTTGGCTTCATATTCATAAAGTCTCAAGGGATGCTCCTTTGATTGGATCGTCCGCAGTCCACCGTCCGCGGACCGCCGCAATTATTTTTTTCCGTTTAATCCGTTGACAGGCCTATTTTCTTTTCTTGCTGTTTATCTTCTTCACCGCTTTCTCAAAGATCTCCAGAGCTTGATCCACGGTATGCCGACTTATTATTAAAGGAGGTATGAACCGAATGACGCTTTCCCCGCAGGTCAGAAGCATCAGCCCGTTTCGGAAGCATTCATAAGCGATTCGGTTGGTCAAATCTGGTGCAGGCTCTTTGGTTTTTCTGCTTTTCACGAACTCGATTCCGATCATCAATCCTTTTCCTCTGACATCGCCCATGATCTCATATTGCTTCATCATCCTTTTTAAGTGCTTCATGATATGATTTCCCATCCGGGTGGCATTCTGCATGAGTCCATTTTCTATGAGCTCGATGGTTACCAGAGAGGCGGCACAGGCGATGGGATTTCCGCCGAAAGTGGTGGAATGAGAGCCTGGCTCCCAGGACATAAGCTTTCTGGAGGCTATACATGCGCCCAAAGGCATGCCCGAGGCTAAAGCTTTAGCCACCACCACAATGTCTGCGGTCACATTCCAATGCTCCATGGCAAACATCTTTCCGGTCTTTCCCATCCCGGATTGTATCTCATCCATGATTAGCAGGATTCCATATTTCTCGGCTAAGGCTTTCAGTCGGGGAAGGTATCCAGGAGGAGGGACTATATATCCACCTTCTCCCTGAATGGGTTCCACCACGATAGCCGCCACCTCATCTGCTGGCGCCACCTTCTGCAGGATCTCCTCGTCAATGAATTTGACGCAGGCTAGGTCACATTTGGGATAGGTCAGATTAAAGGGGCAACGATAGCAATAAGCGTAAGGAACGTGCGTCACCTCTGGAACCAGAGGGGCAAAGTATCTTCTCTGATTCAATTTACTGCAGGTTAAAGACAAAGCCCCCATGGTTCTTCCATGAAATCCGTTGATAAAGGCGATAGTGCGGGGCTTTTTCTGATTATAACGAGCAAGCTTAAAGCCAGTCTCCACCGCCTCCGCGCCGGAGTTGGAGAAAAAAGTCCTTTTGGCATACTTTCCCGGAACGATACGAGAAAGCTTTTCCGCCAGCTTTCCCACCGGCTCATGGTAAAAATCAGCAGAGGGAATATGGATCGATTTCTCCGCCTGCTCTTTAATTGCCCCCACCACCTGGGGATGGCAATTTCCGGTGGAGCATACTCCGATCCCGGTATGAAAATCGATGTAGCAGTTTCCGTCCACATCCCACAGATATGCTCCCTCTCCATGCGAAATAACCGCCGGGTAGTTTCTGGTGTAGGATTGGGAAACGTATCTTTCGTCTCTGGCAATCAGTTTTTTGCTCTTGGGACCCGGCAATCTGGTCTTGATTTTTGGATATCTATACGAAACCATTTTCTCTCCCTTCTTATATAGAATTCAAATTTCGAATGAAAAACAAAAGTGAAAAAACCTGGAAAGGTCTTTTGAAAGACTAAGTTTGTCCCTTAACATATATCTTCTGAAGAATCCTTCGCAACAGTCTCAGCATTTGAGTCACACCTCAGGTTAAACCTGAATCAAATTTAAAATAAAAAGCGGTGAAGTCAATGGAAAATTGTGAAAAAAGTAACAAGCAGATCTAAAATGGTAGGATGTTCGCTTTCGCAGAATCTTGTTGTCGGGAGAGGATTGTTGAAACAACCATTTTTGGGGCGGGATGAATTCCCGCCCCTATGCTCAAGACCAGCTTATAAACCATAGGGCAGGGCATTGAGCCCTGTCGATTTCCAGTGAATTTCTTCTGGTTCGTCACGGACGCCCTCGTCCGTGACGTTTAAGGTAACGGATTCATCGTGAACGGACATGGTGTCCGTTACCAACGAAAGAGATTTTTTTGTAGGGGCGATGCTCTGCCATCGCCCCAAAGTTTGGGCTTGGAGGCGGGATGAATTCCCGCCCCTATGCTCAAGACCAGCTTATAAACCATAGGGCAGGGCATTGAGCCCTGTCGATTTTCTGGATGAAAGCAACTTTATTTTACCTTTGCCACCTTGACGATCTGAGATCGACCGTCGATGTCTATCTTGAGCAGATATATCCCGCTTCCAACCTCCTCACCGTTCTCATTTCTTCCATCCCAGACTATTCCATGTTCTCCTTTGGGAAGACCCTTCTTAACTAAGGTGCGAACCTTCTGGCCAAGAGTATTGTATATTCTAATCTCAACATCCGCGGACTCGCGCAGAGTAAAGACAATGTTTGTTTCTTCACCAAACGGATTGGGATAATTTTGCACCGGGAATCCTTCTATGGGAACCGGTTCTTTTTTAAGCACACCATAGCATCTTGTATTTTGTTCATTGTAATTTGGCATTGACCATGTGCCTTCTGTGCTAATCGGGCCCAGGTCGATTATCTTTATATCCGTGCGCGTCCGCCGATCCGGGTGAGTATAGTCAATGTATTTCGCGCCCACCAGCAACACCAGCCGGCCGTCCATTTCAATAATCAATAACGGGCCATAAGCTCGATAGGATTTATTGGGATCAAGGGGTATTTCTTCAGAGGCATTATCGATTATATGGCCTTCTTTATCTAAATGTAAGATAACAAGCTTATTTTCTGTAATCGACGTATACTCTCTTGTACGATAAATAATCTCAATGAGTCCGTCATCTCCGATATCCACTGTAATAAACTCAAAAGATACATTGGTGCCTAAGTATTTTTCGGAAATAATTTCTTTAGTCCGGCCGTCTAAGATATACAACGTGGTACCATAACCGTCGTTGATGGTGAAAATGATTTTACCATCAGTATAAATTGGGTCAGAGGAGAAATAACCGGGTTTAAGGAAAGGCTCTGAGGATGGATTGCCATCCGAATCAAAGAAACTCAGCTGTCTGCAACTCAATGTATCACCAGCGTACATAAATGCCCCGGCTGTCACTTCTATTAAGGCGCTATCGTTCTGCGCCGCAGACGGCCCTGTGGTCATACTCAATCCCAATGGTTTTGACCAAAGCACTTGGCCTGTGTGAATATTAACAGCAAATATTGTGCTCTGAAGGTAATCCGCTGAAAATGTGAGATTAAAAAATATCTGGTCATCGTAAAGGGCCAGACCATCCTGGCCAAGGGAGGCCTTTTCTCTTGTAAATATTGGCTGAGTACCCGGCGCAAAATCTAATGTCTCGGTTTCTGCATTGTAAACAAAAACATAAATATAAATATCATGCCAGGATTGTTGTCCTTCAATATATTCTCGGTAAGTTGGGATAATAATATAAAATTCTTTGTCGTTGATAGACTGAAGTACCGGGGCCCTTAAGGTCTGCCCTTGGAGGTCAAATGTCTCTTGGGCTAAAATTTCCCCATTATCCTTTCTGACATAAACTGTCCCATAAGAACCGTAAACGATAAGTTTCTTGCCATCAACCTCAATAGCAGCCAGGCCAATGTGGGGATCACTGCCTGCCATATAAGGCGCATGGGTAGAATCGATAATAGTTATTTCGCCGTCACTATACGCAATATGCGCATAGTAAGCAATCTCATCACGATCCAGGTCCTTAATAAAAGTCCAGAAACTACCATCCTCGCTGGCAATAACGGAAGAACTTACAATGCCATCAAGGGTAAATTCGGTGATGAATTTCTGCGTGAATTTATTCCATCTCGCGGCAGCGCCTGCGATGGCCATTTGTAGGGAAGCGAATAGTAGGTTGAATATAAAGTAAACGATTAAGCTAAATATCACAAAGGAGCCACGCCGGAAAGTCTTAGGAAATCTTGGGGCTCGTTCTTGAGGCCCTGAGCATGGCAAGCTTAATCGCCTCAGCAAGGTCATCGCTAAGCTTGTGGGGAAGGCTCTAAAAATAAATCTTTGGCAGAATGAATCCTTGCCTTTTTGTAGGGCAACTGGCAACAACTTGATAGAATGTTTACGCCAACTCAAGAGTCTTACAAGAAGTGCGAAGTTCAAATTCTTGATGCCCGATGGACAAGCCATCATTTCACTTTTGCCACCTTGACGATCTGAGACTGACCATCGATATCTATCTTGAGCAAATATATTCCGCTTCCAACCTCCCTCCCCTTCTCATTGCTTCCATCCCAGGTCTGCTGATAACTCTCTTGCCCATCATTTTCGGGGAATCGATAAACCAACTCTCCTGCTACGGTGAAAACACTGATCTTAATTTTTTGGGGAACATCGGATTCTTTCACGTGGACGGTCAGGCTGTCGCTGAAGGGGTTGGGAAAGGTCAACACTTGGGCACTGGGATGGAGGGTGAAAATCACCGGCACTTTTTGCTGGGAGCTTATGGCATTGTGGGCAGAAATCACTATTGAGCCCCGGTTGATGCCGGCTTTCAAACCTGCAGGATGAACCACGACAGAGCACGACCTGGGAGTGATTCCTGAATCTGGACCGATGGTTATCCAGTCTGCGGTGGCGAAAGCTTTCCATTTCAAACCCTCCCCCTGCCAATAATCGGTCAGGTTCAAAATCATCTGTTGAGATTGAGTATCTCCGAAAGAAGCCTCGAAATACAATTCCTGCGGGGAGACCACCAAGCTGAATCCGCAGGCTTTTGATGCATCCACAATGCCATATCCCATGGAATTGTCCGGATCATCAGCCTGACTGGCAGTATTCCACAAAGCTTCTCGCACCCGAATGGGATTCGCGCCCGGATGGGCTTCCAGAAGCAGAGCACACACTCCCGCCACCAGAGGTGTGGAAAGGGAGGTACCGTTCATTGTGGTGTAGCCTCCGCTGGAACTGGCGCAGAATGTTCCTACCCCGCAGGCGACCACGTCCGGCTTGGTTCTGCCGTCGTAGGTTGGACCTATGGAGCTGAAAGGAGCAATAACTCCGTCTAAATCCACCGCGCCCACCGCAATGACACTATCGCCGTCAGCGGGAGCAATAACGTAATCCCAGCACGGCGGGTCTGCACAAGTCCTTTCATTCCCTGCTGCATTAACCACCACAATTCCCTTAAAGACCGCCAGATCAGCCGCCTGGGTGCATGAAGCGGTGTTGCCATCCATGTCCTCATAAGTATACCAATCAGTGTATCCCAGGGAGCTGGAGACTACATCTGCCCCAATGGAATCTGCCCACTCTATACCTGCCACCCAGTTGTCCTCTTCTATCTGAATTTCTTCAGATACGATCTCGGTTTTAGCCAAGGCAAATTGGGCGCCGTAGGCGCTACCTACAAGAGTATCGTTGACAAATCCCCCTACTGCGGAAAAGACAGCAGTTCCATGTGCTCTCTGGTTAATGTCCCCATCATCCACATCATCATCCTTGTTGATAAAATCCCAGGTAGCCACCAGTCTGCCTGAGTTTAAGATCTGCTCAAAAGCGGGATGATGAATAAAAAAGCCTGTATCCAAAAGCGTTATCAACACCCCTTCTCCGCTTAAACCCAGATTATGCAGTTCAGGCACATGAATCTGTGCCAGTTGGGCGTATGATTCACCATAGCCCAATTGTAGGGGCAATTCATGAATTGCCCCTACATCGCCTATCTTTTTTAATCGTTTTTCATCCACCACAGGTTTTTTTCGGCTAAAGGTTACCACCTTTTTTACCGCTCTGACAAATGGGAGATTTTCTATCTTCTCAATCTGATGCTTATTTGCCAAAACCGAAGCCGCATTCAGCCATCTGGAGACCACTCTTATCTTTGCACCCAGATTCTCCAATTCATTCAGATATTGTTTCTCTACTGGAATATCAGTAAAATCCACCCAGGGCGTTTGTCCCCTTTGCATTCTTCTTCTTAATGATCTTTCAGAAAGTTGATGGACATACCTGTCCAGAGCACTCTTATATTGAGCAGAAGATTTTATCCCCTTGTCGGTAAAAAACACCCACACCGCCACAGCAGAATCGGATGGCAATCTTTCAAGAAATTTCTGAGTTTTTAAATCAACCTTTGGGATTTGAACTGGATACTCGAAAGGTATTTTCTCTTTAGCCTGGTCCTGGGGAAGGGAGGCGTGAGACGAAAGTAGAATAAAGCAAAGAGAGTTCAATAGTAAGAACTTGAATTTTCTGATTAAAGGCGGGCTTTTGATAAAATCCATAGATTTCCTTTATCAAAGAAACCAGACGCTTGGCACATCTTTTTGAATTTAAGAAAACAAAAATCAACTGTCAACCATTTTCTAAAAGTTGTTGTCTTGGAGTGTCAAGTTGAAGGGTTTGTTGAAAAAGTCGTTTAAAAAGTTATTTTTGTGTTCCTTGCGTGTGGTACCCAATGGATGTTAATACAAAAACAGTTTGGGCTGTTTCTTTGAAAACTGAATAAGTCCTAAAGACTTTGGACAAACACTTGGGGATGAAGGGTGGAGTGCATACCGCCCCTTGAGCTTTAAGCCATGACTTGATCTTCTTAACTGCCTTTCCACAGGATCCTGCGAACAACACATTATAGGCTAAGGCGGAGAGGAGCCCTTGAATGTTTGCTTTTTTAAGACCCCACAGCCTAATTTTCAAACCCAGGTTTTTTAAGAGAACGATGCCTCTTTCAATCACAGTTTTGCATCTCTTTTGGGCTGGTTTAAAAGCCGGGGTCTGATTAATCGGTTTTGCTTTCTCCATCTGCTCTTTATATAGACTAATGGTTGCCGTGCGATAGCTTGATTTCGTTTTGATACATTTCTTCCTCAAAGGACGTTCAAAGCAATCTTGAGGACGGGAGCGATAGTGGAGTTGCCCGCCTTTGGCAGGTCTCTTCCACTTTTTGACGAACTTAAGAGTCTTGCCTTGAGGACAACCCAACGTCCCCCTGGCGCTTAAACGAAAATTGAAAAAGCTCTGAATCCCTTCTGGTTTTGTCCAAGGGAAGGATCATCTTAATTCCTTCGTGATTTAAGATAAGATGCGTATGCATTCATCCGAATTTGAAGTTGATCCAATACGAAGCATTCATACAAATATATTCCCTCCTTTATCCCAAAGTCAAGAACTTATTCCTGAAAACCAAAAATTTAAGGGGTTTTTAAACAGCCCCTGAAGGATAAATCCCTCTCCATCCTTCGATAGGCTTCCTTCGGGTCTGAGCCTCAGGGTCGAAGACAGAACGGTGACAGTTCGACTTCGCTCACTGTCCCTGAGCAAGGTCGAAGGGAGCGAAGTTGAACCATGAAATGGAGAGTGGGTAAGGCAAAAAACAGTCAAAGCTCGTATGAGTGCATACGCATTTTCTTTTTATTGCAAATCCGAAGGATTCATACGAATATTCGTATGAATGCTTCGCATAAGCTTATCTTAAGGATCATTAGGATGCATTAGCAACTCTTTTGGATTCATCCTGAAGGAGAGGCCCCCAAAAAATTTATCCAGAGGTTTTGACATAATCTAAATTTTCAATTTTGCAAAAAAAAATCGTTGACAAAGGATAAATAATGTTTTAATATTGAGAAACCTTGGTAGGATTCTTGGTAACTTTTCCGCCAGAGGTGAAAAAAGTGTTGGCTAAGTTATGTGAAACCTAAAAGCAAGAGGTGAGAGATGAAAAGTCGGTTTATTTTTCTGGGGGTGATTTTGTTTGTACTCGCACAGACAGGCTCCTGTTTAGCTGGTGGTGGTTTTGCTCTCCCCGGGATTGGTTCCAAAGCCCTGAATATGGGAGGGGCTTTCAGAGGATTGGCTGACGATTGGAGTGCCGCCTTTTGGAATCCAGCAGGACTGGCATATCTTCCCAGCTCCGAGTTTACCATGAATCTATATACCCTCAATTTCCGCCCAGAGTATACCCCTAAGATAAATCTCGGAGAATCAGGCTACAGTTATTCTTTTGGCTATCCTGATGAAACGTATTACCCGGAGGATCGAGCGTTCTTTCTCCCTAGTTTCTCCGGGTTTTATAAATTCACCCAGATAGAGGGTTTCACCGGAGGGGTGGCTTTCTATGTGCCGTATAAACTGGAATCCCGATGGGATCTGTATGAGCCTCCCTCGGGGTTTGATAATGACGTTCCGTATCCCAAGTTTGATCATAAGACAGACATTTTAATCTGGGACATGCATCCCACCGCAGCAAAAAGCTTCATGGAAGGAAAACTCTCTTTAGGTTTGGGTTTGAGCATACAGAGGGCCAATTTTGAGTTAAGAAGAACGGTATTGGTTCCCGCACCAGAACCTCGACCTTACGATTTCTTCCCGGTGGACACATATATGAAGACCGACGGTTGGGGAATAGGGTTCAATGCGGGAATTCTTTATAAGGTTAGCCCCAAACTCCAATTTGGGTTTTCCTATCAGAGCCCGGTTGACATGGACCTTTCTGGAAGCATTGATCTGGAGATGTATTTGCCGGACATCCCCATCTCTGAATCTGAAATCCGGGGGGGCACTCGCCATTATAGAGATGGTGATTTCGAAACCACCCTCCCCCTTCCTGGAGAAGTAGGCATAGGAGTGATGTACAAGCCAATGGAGAAATTGACCTTAACGTGTGATATAAGTTCGGTTAATTGGTCCAGGCTGGAATATCTCGATACCAAAGATATGATTCGCACTTCTGGTGAACAGGATACGGTCTATCTGGAGGTCAGGGAAACAACGCTTCCGTTTAACTGGGATAACATAGTCAAATTCAGTCTGGGAGGAGAGTATATTTTGAGGGAAGGGCTGTTCGTGCGCGGGGGCTACTTCTTCGAGCAATCACCCATTCCCGATAACACCTTTACTCTGCTAATTCCCGACGTGGGAGACAAACATAGCTTCAATGTGGGTCTCTCCTATCAAATAAACTCATTCGAGTTCGGCTATGATTATCAACTGGTAACGCATAAGAAAAGAGAGGTGACAGCCTTCGAAGATGTGAATAACGATGGTCGCTTTGATAATATGCCCGGAGATTACAAAATGCTTTTCCATTGTTCTGGATTATCATTCACTTATCGCTTCTAAGTAAGTGTAACCCAAAAACCGAAAAAAAGGAGTTGGTATGAAAAAGATATTGATTGGATTATTTCTGACATGTTTGATTTTGTCGCTTTTTGTCAGTTGCGGGAAAAGAGACAATCCTGTCAGAACCCGTTATCTGTTTCATGAAATCTGGCAATCCAGTTGGAAGTTCCCTTCCTTGGAAGACAATATCCGTGGGGATGCAGACGAAACCGTAAGGAATGTATACGTTTATCTGCCTCCGATGTATGATCCGGAATTCCACACAACTCAACTGCTAAGCCAAGGCTTTTCCGTTCTGTATCTGCTTCATGATTTTGGTGCGGACCATTCAACCTTTGTAGGGGTGTATAAGATCGCACAAATAGCTGATCAGTTGATTGCCGAAGGGCAGATTCAACCCATGATAATTGTAATGCCGGATGCTTCTTCAATTTTTCTGGCGAGCGATCGTCTGAAAGAAAATAAAGGGGGGACATTTTACGTTAATTCCACCCTGTTGGGTCGATACGAAGATTATATCGTCCAGGAATTAATGGCCGTCATAGATACAACCTTCCATACCTTCCTTAACAAACCGGGGGAGGTGTATATACCTGACCCAAGATACCGAGCAATAAGCGGTTTGGGAATGGGGGGGTATGGCGCCCTCAGAATCGCCATGGATTATGACACACTTTTTGCATCAGTAAGTGCCATGAGTCCGTTTACCTCTTTTGAGTCGTTCCTCACTAGAGAGATCATAGACAAGGTGTTTGAAGAAAATGACACCGCGTCGAATGACTTCTCCTATTCCCGCTATAAGAGTCTCAATCCCTGGGAGGACCCGGAGCACCCGGACAAAACCTATAGTCAGCTTATTTTTGCCATGGCGGCGGCTTTTTCGCCTCATGATCTTGCAGACCCGGATCCAACCAATTTCTTTACCCTCATTGAGAAAGCTGGGGAAAAATATGGTGTGGATTTACCCTTCGATTCAACCAGGATAATCCCACCTGGTTCTTCCATCTGGAACAGGTGGCTTGTCCACGACCTGAAGACCAGGCTGACCAATGATCCCACTGCTTTCGGAGATTTGAGCATATACTTAGATTGTGGAGATCAGAATCAACTGAATCTTTATGAGGGAACCAGAGCATTTGATCAACTTCTTTCCTTATATGGAAAGGAACATGCCTACATTGAATACAGCGGGTATCCAGGTTATCCAGCCGGACATGATAACTTCATATATGACCGGCTGGTGGAGATTTTGAAATTTCATTCCCGCAACTTCCCTCCACCGGCTTATAGAGGGGCAGAGTAAGTCTGGACACTCGGATAAAATAAGGTGAACTCAAAAGAAGGTCAGGGATTTGATTCCCCTGACCTTCTTTGCATTCTATAGCATCCGGGGATATTAAGCTCGTTCCTTCTGCGATAGCGAAAGTCATAAATGGAGAGCTATAGCTTTCTTGAGTCGACCCATCTTTTGATTATGCGGACATTGTAAAAGAAGTTTTCCAGAAGCCCTCACCATGCACCCGAAGTTATGAATATCGACAAGATATGAAGTGTATAGTTGATACCCATGGGGTTAAAAGATCGATTAACAAAAAGTTCGTATGAATGCTTTTCATTTGCTTCTAATACAGATAATAACGTAATCATACTGCATCGGTGGACGCAGATACCAAACATAATTATCTTGATATGATCCCCGCTTGCCCTCACCAAAATAATGCTTGACAGCAGTAGATTTTTGTCTATATTAAAAGTGGGATTTTTTTAATTTGCTCCGGATAAGCTTTCAGCCGGAGAATAGAAGAGTAGAAAATTCGTTTTCACTGTGAGTGGTTTTTGAATCATGGAATTTAATCATATCTCTTCAGGCTTGAGGCATATTATAAAGTCTAAGCCTTTAACTTGGACGTAAAGGAGTTAACTTTAACCTCTTTCAATTAAGGAGTTTCAAAATGAAGAGAAAAGGCCTGCTTTTATTGGTTGTGATGACTCTGATCTCTGGTTTGTTCACCTTATCATGGAGTCAATGTCCCGAGGATCCCAATGACCGTGGAGAGTGCGATACCCTGAACGTGATCTGTCTGGACTGCGAACAGAGTTCTAGTTCTGGACCATACTTAGTTCGCTTCCCTCTTTTGGTCACACATGATCAGATAGATTATATTGATTCCATTGGGGGCTTTGTCATTCCCCTCACCTGGACTCATACCAATCCCACCAAGTATTGCAGCCTCACTTCGTACAATAATGACATGTGCGTGGGCACAGCCTGTGTTGGCCTGCCACCCTGGGTCTTGAGCATCTTCCGTCATGTTATAGAAGATGAGGACACTGTCATGCACAACCGGATGATGGACCTATCCTGGAAACCCTATCCCTATGGTCCGAATAAGGAGGATTGGGATACCAAAATCCTGGAGTTAAGTGAAGATCCGGCATATATGCATATGGCTCTGGCAGCCAGCGGTTCGGACGATCATTGGTGGTGGGAGGGCGATAGAGTTCTGCTGGCCACTTTGACTTTCAGGATAGAGGATACCATGCACGTTTGCCTGGACACCACTTTCTGGCCTCCCAGCGGACGCTTGAAGTTCGGTCGATTTGACGCTGAAACCTATGTACCCAGAGATAACCTGCCCCATTGCTTCTGGATTGGTCCTCCCCAGATTCGGGTCACATCTCCCAATGGAGGAGAAGTATGGATAGTGGATGAGACTCATGATATAACTTGGGCTTCTGAGAATTTCTACGGGGAAAACGTAAAAATCGAGTTCTCCGCAGATGATGGGAACACCTGGATGACCATCATAGATGACACGCCCAATGATGGTGTTTATTCTTGGTTGGTGCCTGATACGACTTCAGATATGTGCAAGGTAAAAGTATCGGATGCCGAAGATGGAGAGCCATATGATGAAAGCGATAGCACCTTCTCAATAATATACACCTCTTATTTTACCATTGATGCTATACCGGATACTCAGTGGGTTAAACAGGGGGATACCACCGATTATGAGGTGATCTTGACTTCATCTTATGGATTCAGTTCACCCTGTACCTTGACCATGAACGGTCTTCCACCTCTGGCCACCTACGAATTCGACCCTCTGGTAGTGATCCCCACCGACACCTCCACTTTGACTATCGAAATAGATTCCCTTACCCCTTTGGGCTCCTACGTGTTGACCATAATCGGGACGGAGATGACCAAGCAGGTGACCGACAGTGTGCAGGTGTTACTTTATATTCTTTCTTCTATAAACCGCAAACCGGAGATCTCAGTTCCAGGACCGCAGACGGTGTATGCTGGTCTGCAACTTTGTTTCTCGGTGCTCGCCACCGACCCCGATACTTTGGACACGTTAACCTTGACCAAAACCGGGGTGGGGGATTTTCCGTGTTATCCCAGGGTTTCACCTGCGGTTTGTTATTTCCAATGGACCACAGTAGATGATGATACATTAAATTCCCCCTACCAAGTTATATTTGCCGTGGATGATGGGCGTGATAGCACCGATACTGGCGTGGTGGAGATAACAGTTTTGCCTTATAATGTCCCTCCCTCTGGAATGGAAGGTGACGTTACTGGAGACACCCTTGTAGACCTTACTGATGTGCTCTTTCTGATAAACTATTTATTCATGGGGGGACCACCACCAAATCCTCCATCAGCGGGTGACGTGAATGGAGATTGTTTCATAGGGTTATCAGATTTACTCTGGTTAATCAACTATCTTTATCGCTTTGGTCCACCTCCCCAGATCAGATGCCTTCCCGGAGATTTTAACTATGACGGATATGTTAATCTGTTAGATCCTGCATATTTCATAGATTATATGGCTTTCAGTGGCCCGTTTCCCATTTCCATGAGATCCACCGATGTGAATGCGGATTGCTTTATAAACCTGGTGGATCTGGTATACGAGATCAAGTATCTTTTAAGGGGAGGGGAAACACCTCAGCCCGGCTGTGTTGAACCACGGGTTGGCATGGAAAGGCCGTTGCCTCCTGGTATAGCCGAAGTTGGCTTCTCCCAGTTGAGATATGACCATGTTTCTCGAGTGAACCAGATGCCGATTTATGCCAGCTTTGATGATCCAGTGGCTGGGGTGGAGTTGATCGTTACCTTTGATCCAGATGAGGTCTCATTGTTGCCACCCACCCTCACTTCCAGAACTGAAAATATGGGGTTGTTCTATGATCTGAAGAGGGGAGAGTTGGTGATAGGACTGGTGGATATAAACGGAGTGAACTTCATCCAGCCGGGAGATGGTCCTATCCTTAATTTGAGATTTGTATCCAATAATCCCAAATCCCTTGATCTGAGTAGCATACAGATTGAAAAAGCCACCTTTGTGGACATGCAGGCACGAGAGATGTTAGAGAGGGTGATCAAATAGGTTCAGTTTGTTATAGAAAATCGAATTGGAACTTGAGTTGAGAAAGTTGGGTCCTTCTGTCCAGATTCGGCTCCTGTAACGGGAGGACCCGTTTTATTGTTTCCCCACCCAAAAATTTGGTCAGATTCTTATTCCCCACCTTGAGAATCCTCAGGTAATGTAAATATTGGGGGTGTTGCTCAACTCGTAGAATTTTGGCACTTAGGTTATGCATATGCTCGTATGAGTGCATACGCATCTTTTTAAAATGTCAAGCATTTTCTCTATTCATGCCAAAGGCAGATCCCCCGCCAAAGGCGGGGCGGGCGCCTCTGGCGGACATTTGCTTTTGAGACAATACCTAATCTTGATCTATCTTTCGAGTTGTTTATAAAAAAATCGATTAGCTGGTTACCTTGATACACTTTTAAATATTTAAAAATGCAAATATAGCTTGACATTTAAAAATAAAAGGCTATATCAGAGATAGCAAGGATTTTAGGCTACTGATTAAAATTTAAAGAAAGGAGCCTTAAGCCCAATTGTTTTTTAAGGAGGTTAAAGGAGGACAAATATTTTCAGAAGGGGGGTATTTTTTGGAAAGGAGATTAGAATTATGTTCAAAGGGACAGTAAAGCGGATAATGAGAGAAAGGGGATTTGGATTTATCTCGGCTGAGGATGGAAGAGAGATATTTTTCCATCGCTCAGAACTCCAGGATGTGGACTTCGATAAATTAATGGAAGGCGATCGTCTGGAATTTGGTGTTACTAAAGGGAAAAAGGGTCCACAGGCTATCGAAATTAAAAAAGGCAGCGAAGAGGGGGATTAATCTCCACTGCATTTGACTAAACTAAAACTCCGAATGGACAGATAGAATGAAGATTCTCCTGTTAGTTCCTTCTTTGAGCAAAGAGCGGAGCCGGTTCTTGAGAATGCCTCAGCTTACCTTAGGTGTTATCTCTGCTTTGACTCCGGCTGAGATAGAGGTAGATGTGGTGGAGGAGGAGATTGAGGAGGTCAATTTTGACAAACACTATGACCTGGTGGGAATCTCCTGTATGACTGCAGTTGCTCCCCGGGCTTACCAGTTGGCTTCTATTTTCCGGAAAAAAGGTGCCAAGGTGGTTTTGGGGGGGATTCATCCCACAGTCATGCCTGGTGAAGCGATCGCCCACTGTGATTGTGTAGTCATGGGTGAAGCAGAAGGGTGCTGGGGTCAGCTCCTCAATGATTTTAAACAGAACCGGTTGAAGAGATTTTACAAATCTTTTAATTTTGACTTGGCCAAATTTCCCATACCCAAGCTGAACCACAATCACACTCCCTTTCATGTGACCCCCATCTTCTGCAGTAGAGGTTGTCCCTATAACTGCGAATTCTGTTCGGTTACTGATCTTTATGGAAAAAAGATAAGACACAGAAAAATTCAGGACATTGTGAAGGAAATAGCCACAAGAAGTAGCAAAAAATTCTTCTTCTTGGATGACAATATCATGGGGGACGTCAAATTTGCTAAGGAGTTGTTCACCGCTCTTTCGGATTTGAGAATTCGCTGGGTGGGTCAGGCATCCATATCCCTGGTTAAGGACAACGCTTTGCTAAATCTGGCGAAAAAATCTGGTTGTGCCGGTTTGTTTATCGGATTGGAGTCGGTCTCCTCTGATAATCTTAAGAAGCTCCGCAAGGCTCCGGATAATGCAAAAGATTATATCCAGGCTATCAATATCATCCGGGATGCAGGGATTTTGTTCCATGCCTCATTAGTGTTTGGCTTTGACGATGATGATAAGAGTATATTTGAGAAAACCCTGGTCTTTCTGGAAAAAACGAAAATCCCGAGCGCCACTTTTAATATTTTAACCCCCTATCCGGGCACAGCTATCTTCAAAAGATTCAAGAAAGAAGGAAGGCTTTTAAGCCAGAACTGGTGGGACTATAACCACAGAACTGTGGTTTTCAGACCCAAGAATTTGACCCAGGAAGAGCTGGCAGAAGGTTTCATTTGGTTAGGAAAGAATTTTTATACCAAAGCTTCAATATTTACCAGATTTTTTCATAACTTTAGTCATCCATTGCTCTATCTCTCTCTTAACTGGGCGCATCGGAACGATTATAAAAGTAAAAAAGCAGAAAATTGCCTCCCCCACCCCTCAGAGCCTTCTCTTTCGCTTCTGCCCGCTGTCCCGGTGGAAACTCCGGGATTAGCAGGTTAATCCGCCCAAGGCTGACTGGCAAAAAGGAAAACAAATAGGCTTACTCAAGTCAGAGGAATCAGGATGTGTGTTAGCCGCTATGTTGGATAACTTCCTTAGGGTCAGTTCGTTTTGTCTCATCGTGTGTTAGAGATATTGGACTAGATTGTTAATACGAAGGACAATAATAAGGGAGGCACGTTGAACCTGACTGAAATGTCCGGAATAGCAGGTGAGATGGTTTACAATAGGCGGTAAATCTGGATACTTGAGCGTCACTTCAAATAAGGCTCTTACTAAGAGGAGCAGGAAACAGTTTACATTTTATTATTCGTATGAATGTGCGTATGCACTCATACGAGCTTCGCATTGATTTTTTCTCCCCCACCTGTTTTGGGCTTGACTTGTCCACAGGATCCAGATTCGGAAAATCCCCCTTTAGCAAAGGGGGATTTAGGGGGATTTTCAAGTTTCAAATGCGTATGCTCGTCCCGCCGTTGGCGGGACGCACATTCATACGAATCCCCCTTCCCCCCTTTTTCTAAAGGGGGGATGTGAACAATTATGGTTCTTCTCCCAAAAAGTTGCTAAAAAGGGTTCGAGGATTCATGGGTTCAAGTCCATTTGGATCCAATCGGATGTTTGTTTTCTAAAGATTTAATCCCGCCAGAGGCGGGAAGCATCCTTTCCACTTCTCCTATATCCTTCCCTATGGACTCAGATTCGAGCTTTAGTTTCTCAAAATTGTCGGCTTTAAGGTAGCGTAAATCACCAGCTAACAAAATTTGAGTCTCCAACTCGCAGTTAGACCCCTAAGCTATATACAATGCTTGTCCTATGGATCCAAATTCGGATATGTATTCCTGTGTGGTCTTCGGTCCATATCCTTACTGCTATATTAGATGGAACCGATACAGCGGCCCTTCTTATCTGTGAAGTTAGTCCATATCTTTCTTCTTTTGGAAAACTCTTTGTAATCTTATATGTCTCTCCACAGAGCTGATATGCTTTCTGCCAAACTTTAACTCCTTGTAATTCTTAAGCATTTCACTTGACCACTTGAATCCTTGACCCCTTGAATCCTTTCAATTCATCAACTAATTTGGAGATGACCCAAAAACTTAGAGATACGGTTCGACTTCGCTCCCAGCATCTCGCCGCCTCCACCGTTTGGAGCTGCTTCTTTACGGGTGGCACGGCACAGCTATTCTGTGATAAAATTGTGTAAGAGGTCTCTGAAAAAGTGCAGAAATCGGGCGGGCTAAGATCCCGCCCTACGCGCTCGGGTATTGAATAACAATGATTTAGCCCGCGTAGGCGGGGCTCCCAGCCCCGCAAGAACGACTTTTTCAGAGCTCTCTATAAAAAAGCTTGACAGGCTGGGGACCAGGAGGTACTTTGTTAGAGTGGGAAGACCATGGCTCGATCTTGTGCGTATGCAAAACGGTTGGTGTGCCAGGCTGCAAAATCTGCAGCGATTGCTAGTTCCGTTGGCGAGTCCAATTGTAGATAAGTGTCTAAAGGAGGGTTTATACAATCGCCTGTCTTTTTTAATTTCACAAAATCATTAAAAAACAATAAAACTAATTAAATGGTGCATTACGGCACCAGAAAGGGGAAGGAGGCAATCGTGCGAAAAAGGATATCATTCGGATGGTTTACCGGAATGATCGTTGCGCTCGCGATACTCGTCAACAGCAACGCTGCTCCCGCGAGTCAGTTCACCGCGGACATGATCCAGAGCGAGGGGGGTGATACCATTACGGGCAAGATTTACGTCAAGAACTCGAAGTACCGCATGGACCTGGAGGAGGACAGTCATCAGGTCTTCGTCATCGTAGACCAGACTGCTGGCGTGACCCGGGTCCTCATGCCCGAGGAAAAGATGTACATGGAAATGGGAACTCAGGACTTCAGAAGCCTCATGAAGGATCCGTTCCAGGGCCTTAAGTATACCGCCTCCACAGGTGACAGTAAGCATCTGGGGACGGAAACGGTGAACGGCTACGAGTGCGACAAGTATCTTATCTCAATGAACCAGCAGGACGTGCTGACCCAGTGGGTGTCCCAAAAGCTCAAGTTCCCGATTAAAATTGTCATGCATGTCTCAAAAAACACGTTTGTCGATCTGCAGAATATCCAAGAAGGCCCAGTAGACGACGCGCTGTTTGACATTCCATCCGAGTACACGAAAATGACAATGGAGGAACCCGGTAAGGAACCTGTCCAGACACCAGATGTGGCCAAAGAGACGCCAGCACCCCAGGGCACTAAGGCCCGCATTGCGGTCGGAGAAATCAAATCTCAGGCTGGTGGGTGCAGCAACGATATGGCGGCCGCAATCGGAGAGATGCTGTCGACTGCCCTATCCAACAACGACAAGTTGATCGTCTTGGCCAGCGGACTTGCCGACCTACAGGTCACGGGTACAGCCACGGAGTTTGAACCGGAAGTGGACGAAGGTGGTGCCCTGGGTGGATTGAAGAAGAAGGCTTTTGGCAAAATAGGCGTAGAGGCGAAGTCGGCCAAGATCGTAATGGACGTGAAGCTAATCGAAACCTCCAGTGGACGTGTCATCAAGGCTAAATCTATCGAGGGCAAATCAGCTAAGTGGGATGCCGACATGAGCGGCGGGAGCTGGGTTGAAGACATCGCCCTTGAGGGAGCCCTGGGTGTATATTCCAACGAACCAATGGAGAAAGCAATTCGAGGAGCTCTGGCCCAGACGGTCCAAATGGTCTCAAAGGAAGTTCCGAAGGACTATTATCGCTATACAGGTGAGGAGCAGCTTACTCAGGAGCCCGCCACCACTCCTGTTGAGGGAGAGACGAAGCCAGCATCTGGCCCGGTGGCCGAGGATATGACCCTCTACACCAAGTATGATTTTGTTCCGGGCGACAAGGTCATCTTCTACGATGACATGAGTGGAGAAGAAGTAAGCGAATTCCCCCTTCGCTGGAGACTTGACAGCGGCGTCTATGAGGTGGTCAAACTGGGCAAGGAGTTCTGGATAATGTGCACGAATGGGGGCCCCATTCGTCCTAAAATGCCGGATGCGCCGCTGCCACCCAAATATACTGTGGAGTTGGAGTTTTATAATCACGGTCCCAAATTTTCCAATAGGATCTTCACGATCTACTGGGTGGATAGTAATGGCCGGAATATTGGAAGCTTTGAATCCTATGGGCAAGCAACCGGACTTGCAATCAGTGGCAAGGGCTTGGCCAACAAGAGACTGTCCAACAGCCTCACCAAAGGTGTCCACACCATGCGGATCATGGCCACCAATCGCTCGATCAAGTGCTATATCGATGAGGTGCGAGTCGCCAATGTGCCGAAAGTAGAGAATTTCAATCCGGTTGGTTTTCGTTTGGAGCCTGACCATTGGAATATTCCCAAAAGTCCGATACTGTTTAGAGGATTCCGTTTTGCCGAGGGCGGCAAGAGTATGAGAGAGCAACTTGATGAGGAGGGCAAAATTGTCACTCACGGCATTCTCTTTGACGTCGACTCCCACAAGATCAAGGGAGAATCGTACAAAACGCTTGCAGAGATCGGTCAGCTTCTGCAGGACGACCCCGAATTGCGATTGTCGATCGAGGGACATACCGACAGCGACGGTACGGATGAACACAATATGACTCTATCGCAAAATCGGGCTAATTCCGTGCGGGATTATCTTACCTCCACATACAATATCAAACCAGATCGACTGGAGGCAAAAGGCTGGGGAGAATCAAAACCAATCGACACCAACAAAACTGCCGAAGGAAAAGCTAACAATCGCCGGGTTGAACTGGTTAAGCTCTGATGGATGAAATTGTGCAACGATCCTAATTAGGAAAAATCACCGCTCGCTTATCTTCTGATGACAGATTATGTGAAGATCCCAATTTGGGTAGCCGTAGGCTTTAACCTGTGAAAAGACTAAGATCGTAGAAAAATCCTGCCGGTTGAGTTTGAAAACCCAACCGGCAGGGTGAACCTTCCATATTTGACAAATCCAACAGAAATTGCGGATATTTGCCTTAAGTGTAATTCTGCAAAAGGGGCTTGATAGATGAATTTACAGAACTCATTATTGATAATCAATGTCAGGCAAAAATGTTCTGGTAAAGGAAGAAGAATATGAGAAAAAATGTTAATCGTTTGTATAAAGATCTTGCCTGGCTCTGGTCCATTTGGGAGGATATTGAAGTATATAGAAGAGAAAGTGAACTTTTTGCTAAACTCATAAAAAAATATGCTGAGATTAAAGTCCGCTCCTTGTTGGACATGGGATGTGGCGGTGGTAAAAACGCATTTCATTTGAAAAGATACTTTAAGGTAACAGGAGTTGATATAAGCGATGCCATGCTTAGAAGCGCGAAGAAGCTAAACCCAGAATGTAACTTCTATCAGGCCGATATGCGAAATCTTGACCTAAAGCGCCAGTTTGATTCTGTTTTCATCAATGACGCAATAACCTATATGACGACGAAGAGAGATTTACTCAGGGTATTCAGATCGGCATACAAGCATTTGAAAACTGGTGGTGTGATGATTACTCATCCCGATGAGTGCAAAGAAAGATTTAAGCAAAACGAGACCACCATCTGGACATCCAAAACTGATGATATGGATATAACGTTTATTGAAAACAACTATGATTCCAATCCAAAGGATAACACTTTTGAGAAGACACTGATCTATTTGATTCGCAAAAGGGGCAAATTGAAAATTGAGCACGATTTTCACGTGTGTGGTCTTTTTACGCTGGATGTTTGGAGAACATCTCTGAGAAATGTGGGATTTCAAGTATACGAGAAAATGGAGCGTGTGGATATTGAGGATCTTCCGGTGTTTTCGTGTGTTAAACCTATTTAGGTTTCGGGAGTGGAAACGCTAACGCCGAGTGAACTGTCCATCAAATCTGGATATGTCTGTTTTGGGTGGCACCCTTAAAGCCGTTCGGGGAGTAACTCAAGCTGCTGGAAAACTCTCTATGATGCTTCGGTAATAGTCTCAAGATCCCCTGCAAAATGCGGGGGGGGGGATTACAGAAGCTTAGAGCATAGCATCTCCTGGGACTATTTCTCAAATAGAAATTGGTGGCACACATTGCTCGCTGGGGATTGTCCGTATGGATCCTTCGGATTATCATACCCAGCCCTTGCGGAGAATTCATACGTATCTTCTTTAATATGAATCCCTTGTGGATGACGGAGATCCCCAGACGGGAGCGTCGGCTCGTCTGGGATAATGTCCATGAGGAGCTATAACCACACCTTCTTTAAAGAAAGAAAAATGATCTGTGCAACAGCCTCTCCTAATACCGATGCATCAAAAACATTCGGCAGACGATGAGGAAGAACAAACATTTAAGTAGGTTATTGATTAGACGGTTATATGAGGGTAAGGGATTCCCGCCTTTGGCTGAAGGGGAAGATTGCAATAAAATTGGAAATGGGGCGATGGAAAAGAACATGGAGTTGGTGGTGGCACGGAGATTTAAGAAATGGAGGATGAGTTGGAGTAAACCCGGAGCCTTGGGATGAGTTTTGGAACAATTAACCATACCGTATCAGTGGACGCAAACGAGTCAATCAAAAATGTTGACTTTTTTAGATAGTATTTTATATTAAACTCGTTAAGTGGATAAACTTACTTCATAAAGGCAAGTGGCTATTTAATCTCGCTACGAATTAGATGCTTTTCCGGCTTTGTTATGGATTGCCCGAAGTCTACTCATAGAAAGATGTCGGATAGTCCCGCCGCTGGGGCGAACCATACGGGACTGCTGAAAAAGTGCCTTACACGCTTTCCCAGACGGGTCTCCGTAATCGGCGAGAAGAGATTATCGTAGAGGGACAGGGCTTGCCTGCACTGAGCCCGCCTTTGGCGGGAGAAGTGTCCCTGTCCGAGTCTGGAGCGAATAGCCATCCCGCCGTTGGCGGGATCCCTACAGTGCATCGTGGTTGTTTGATTTATTAACGCGTAGCCAAGCCTTTACGGCTTGGACATTTAAACTTTTTTTGAAGGAGGTAAATAAGGAGCATAGTCTCGTAGGTCCGAAATGGCGACGCCTTTCGGACAAGAAGCTGCAAAGTATAGGGATGTTGATTGCTTCACCCTCCCTTTTATTCCCTCCCATCAAGGGAGGGAAAACCCAGTCCCCTCTCCCTTGATGGGAGAGGGTGATTCAGACTACTCGAAGCGGACAGCCATAAAGGCTGTCCCTACGGTCAATCGGCACCGAGGGCTTGTCCTGAAGGCTCGCCCTGAAGGAATAAACCCTCGGCTACGTGAACAAAAAAATACGTTTGTTGGTCAGGGGTTCCCTAAACCCCTGACCGGTGTAAGTTTCGGGGTAAGGGTACCCCGAAACAACAAAGATGAGTTTTGGGCTAAACATAGCCCGAAGTAACGGAAAGGAGTGGGAAAAATGAATAAGATCAAATTGGGAATGATATTCCTTGTGGCTGTGGCGTTCTTTGCGGGGCCTGTGGTGCATGCTCAATCGAACAAGAATGTTCAGCCCAAGAAAGTCACACAAAGGACAGTCTCTGCTCAATTAAAGGACAAAGTAGCACCGGTGGGCATTCCGCAGAGATCGCCGTTCAAAGGTTCTCTTCAAGGGTATAAGATGGTGACAGACGTTTTGGATGGCTTTGGCGGAGAATCGGAATCGGATAATTACAAGATTCCGGTCAACTCCGGAGGGCAGTCCTCAGCCATCGGCTTATCACAAAGCGACAACTACGCGGTGGAAGCAGGCTATATTCATGCTTCTTTTGTTAATCGTGGAGAAGTCACCGGGGATGGGGTGATCGATTTGGGTGATCTTCTGTTTTTGATAAGCTACCTTTACAAAGGAGGACTGGCGCCCTGCCCAATGGAGGCTGGAGATGTCAATTGCGATGGAGTAGTGGATCTGGGTGATGTTCTCTATGTGATTAATTATCTCTACAAAGGCGGACCACCACCAGCTTGCTGATGCTACTAATACAAAAGCAACAAGATACGTTTACTTACCCCTCACCCCGCCAAAGGCGGGGGACTTCATAAATTTTCCCCTCCCTTGGTATGAACCATACGGTTTATACCTTGATGAATGAGGTGAGGGGGAATTATGTCAATTTATTTAATTCGTTTGCTATAGCATCGGGGCAAGGTACCCCGATGCAACGGGCCATTTCTGGTAGAAATAAAACTTGCGTGAAGTTGTGCTTGATCGTATATTGCGAATGAAAGGAAAGATTTCCGTGAAAAACGTGGTTGTTTTAGGCTCAACTGGATCGATCGGCAGAAACACCTTGGAGGTGTTGTCCAATTTTGAGGAGAGATTCTCCGTATTCGGTCTTTCCACCAACACAAACGTCAAACTGCTGGAAGAACAGATCAAGCAATTCAGGCCAAGGATGGCGGTGATTACTGATGAAGAAAGCTTCCAGCAGTTTCCTCGAAATTACGACACCGAAGTACTGTCCGGCATTGATGGTCTGAAAGAACTGTGCTCTCATCCAAAGGTTAATCTGGTGATAAATGCTTTAGTCGGATCAGTGGGGCTTCTGCCAAGCCTAAAAGCTTTAGAGTCAGGAAAAAATTTAGCCATTGCCAACAAGGAGTCGCTGGTGATGGCGGGCGAGCTTTTGATCGGTAAAGCCCAAAAAAAGGGTGCAGAGATTCTGCCCATTGACAGCGAGCATTCCGCCATCCAACAGTGCCTTTTGAGTGGAAAAAAAGAGGAAGTAAAAAGGCTTATCTTGACTGCCTCCGGTGGTCCGTTTTTGAGGAAAAGCAAAGAAGAACTGAAGGAAATTACGGTTGAGGAAGCTTTATCTCATCCCACCTGGGAGATGGGAAAAAAAATCACCATAGACTCTGCCACCTTGATGAACAAAGGCTTGGAGGTTATCGAGGCACACTGGCTTTTCGGAATCCCACCAGATCGAATAAAGGTGTTGATCCATCCCCAATCAATCGTGCATTCCATGGTGGAATTTGTGGACGGATCGGTGATTGCTCAGATGAGCCTCCCGGACATGAAACTTCCCATTCAGTATGCTCTTTTTTATCCTCAACGGGTTTTCAGCAATAACACCTCTTTGGATCTGACCAAAACCGGGCACTTAACTTTTCTCGAACCGGACACAGAAAAATTCCCCTGCCTTCATTTGGCTTATCAAGCTTTAGAGATGGGTGGAACTGCGCCTGCTGTTCTGAACGCGGCAAATGAGGTGGCGGTGGGAGCATTTTTAGCTTGTCGGATAGGTTTTCCCGATATCGAAAAGATCGTGCAGAAGGCTTTGAAACAACATCAGGTGAAGCTTTATCCTGATCTGGACGATATTTTGAATGCAGATAAATGGGCAGGACAAACGGCAAAAAAACTCTGTATTAACATAGAGAGAAAAAGATGACCACACTGGTTGCTACCATATTCGTTTTAGGCATCCTGATCTTTTTTCACGAGTTGGGTCACTTTTTGGTTGCTAAAAAATCAGGAATCAGAGTGGAAAAATTCTCCCTGGGTTTTGGTCCTAAGATAATAGGGAAAAAGATCGGCGACACAGAGTATCGCATATCCTGGATTCCCTTTGGTGGTTATGTAAAAATGGCTGGGGAGGATCCGGATGAGACCAAAACTCAAGGTAAGCCCTATGAGTTTATGTCCAAACCGGTGGGCATTCGAGCCTTAGTAGTTGCGGCAGGTCCAGTGATGAATCTCATCTTAGCAGTCTTTATCTTCTGGGGAGTAATCTTCTTTAAGGGAAGGCAGGAAATCCACGAGGAAAGCACTCAGGTGGGATTGGTGGCAACCGGCGGACCGGCTGACGAGGCGGGCATAAAGCCGGGTGATGAAATCATTTCCATCAACGGAACTGAAGTGACCACCTTTCTGGAGATGGCGAAAATAATTTACCAGCATGTGCAAGAGCCGGTTGAGGTAAAATGGATCCGTGAGGGCAAAGAGTTCACTGCCCAGATCACCACCTTCAAAGATAGGGTGCTGGATGAAAAAGGGGAAATCCAAGAGGTGGGGAAAATAGGCATAGGTCCCAGCTATACCACCATAAAGGTGGGACTCTTCAAGGCCTTCGAGGAAGGAGTGGGGACGGCGATCTTCATTCTAGTGGAATCGGTAAAATTCATAATCGGGCTCATCACCGGAACGGCCTCAGTAAAGCTTCTGGGTGGTCCACTTTTCATCGCTCAGGTCGCCGGAGAAACCGCTAAGTCAGGATTTGTTAACCTTCTTTACTTCATGGCTCTTTTGTCAGTCAATTTAGCTTTGCTAAATATTTTGCCCATTCCAGTATTGGATGGCGGTCACCTTCTATTTTTAAGCATTGAGAAAATCAAAGGTTCACCTCTTAGCCTAAAACAACGCTCCACCATGCAGCAGATTGGACTTGCCTTTTTGATCCTCCTGATGATATTTGTTACCTACAACGATCTTCTGCGGGCGATAAGATAATCTGCCATTTGAGCTAAAGTTGTAGGGGCAATTCATGAATTGCCCCTACGAGTATATTCTGTTCGTCATGGATGCCTTCGTCCGTGACACCAAAGAGAAGGTAAAGAATTTCTACAAACATTCAGTTTTGCCCTCCTTCAGGATGAGTCCTTCAGTCTCGTAGGTCAAGCATCCCGTAAGGTGCTTGACGAAAAGGGTTGTCAACTACCTTTCAGGATGAACCCTTAGGATGAATCCTCGGGGACGAAGTCATGACGAGTCCTTTGGAATGAAGTCAGGGTGTTTCACTTGGACTGAATCGCCGGGGGCCAATCCCTGGTATTTGGATGGACATTTAACTAAGAGCTGATCAGCCACGAAAACTCCATTTTCGTATCTACCGATAATCACCACCTGGTCGGCTTGCTCGAAATTGGCAGGTTTTGTTCCGCTGTATACCACCATCATCTTTTCTTTGTTTTCATTCATTATGGGGAATTGAAGCTGGTGGGCGTCTATATCATATTTGACCTCGGGAAATACTACATCGCCGATTACCTGAACCGTGGCGCCAGATTTTCGCGCTTCCTCGAAGCCAACATAAGGGGTCAAAGTTTTTCTGAAGGATAGCGCCCCGAAGACCACAAATATTATAATTATGGCTATCCCGATCAAGTATTTAGGTTCCATCTGTTTTCCTCATACTACCAAACTTAAGTGATATCAACTATTTTACGATGTTTGTTAGATAGTTTTAAGGAAAAGTTGATCCTGAATCGGTTCTCTTCTTTTTGCACGAAGATTTGTGGTACTTGTTACCTCACCCCCCGTCCCCCCGCCAAAGGTGGGGGGAGATAGGGAATGAGGTCTATTCTGAAACTCACATGCACAAAATGATCTGTTAATCGAAATCGTGCGGACAACCAGTGGGGCTCGTCTACGGGTGAATTTGTGAAATAGCGGAGAATCTGTGTGCCAGGTCTTCACAGGATGACTGAGAATTGTCATTCTGACCCATATGGGGAAGAATCTCGCTTCCCAACCCGCATAAAACCAAGATTCTTCACTCCGCTTCGCTCCGTTCAGGATGGGAATAATGTCCAAAAAGTATTGCTAAAATTGTAGTTAAGCTGTTTA
>CAZOJT010000032.1:0-29670 GCA_964580215.1 uncultured Ignavibacteria bacterium
AAGGGGGGAAGGGGGGATTCGTATGAATGCATACGCATTTGAAACTTGGAAAATCTCCCTAAATCCCCCTTTACTAAAGGGGGATGCGTATGCATTCATACGAATTTCAAGTCAAGCCAAAAACAGGTGTGGGAGAAAAAATCAATGCGAAGCTCGTATGAGTGCATACGCACATTCATACGAATAATAAGATGTAAACTGTTTACTGCTCCTCTTAGTAATTGATCTTTTGATCCTGCAGACCTTCCACTACATTGAGCCGTTTCATCCGTTTAATCCGTTGATCATTTTGGCAGGACTGGTTATGCCTTAGGCAGATCCCGCCACAGGCGGAAGAGCCCTGCCCACGGGACTTTTGAAGTAATGGCAGATTCCCCTGTAGGGGCAATGCTCTGTCATCGTCCCAAAGTTCGGGCGGACACAGAGGTCCGCCCTACACATGATTCAATATAGCTTCGCAACTTTTGTTTACCCTGTCCCATGGATCCTGCGGAAACTCAGGTGAAGGGTGTATGACGCTTTGTCCTCAAAATAGATGTAGCGGAAACCTTTCTTGTCCTGAGCTTGCCGAAGGGAGGTTCTCAAAGCGGAAGGCTAAAGCTCATTTGTCTATTTGAATCCATAGTAACTCAACTGAGATTCATAACAGGGGATGATAACATCCCCTTAAGAGCGGTAAATCAAACAGCCGCTGTATATTTCTTCATTTTCTGAAAATATTCCACTGTTTTGGCTAATCCTTCATCTACGCTATATCTTGGTTTCCATTTAAGAAGCCTTCCCGCCTTGGAGCAATCCAGCACGCTTCTCTGCTGTTCCCCTGGTTTTGGTGGAGCGTGAACTTCTTTTTGCTTTGAGCCGGTTGTCTTTTTCAAAAGTCTGAAGATACGATTTATGTCCGTCTCTTTGCCGGTTCCGATGTTGAAGATATCGCTTTTCGGATAATTTAAAGCTAAAAGGTTCGATTCCACCACATCTTCCACGAAGACGAAGTCCCTGGTTTGTGTTCCGTCCCCATTTATGATAGTTTCTTTCTCTGCTAAAAGCCTTTCAGCGAAGATCGCCACCACCCCTGCCTCTCCATAAGGGTTCTGTCTGGGACCGTAGACATTAGCATAGCGGAGAGAGACAAAGTCTATCCCATAAGTCTCCCGGTAAAAGTGAAGATACTTTTCTATGCTCAGTTTGGCTGCACCATAAGGAGAAAGAGGATTAGCCGGATGATTCTCATCTGCCGGAAAATAATCCTGTTCTCCATAGATAGCCCCGCCGGTGGAGGCAAAGATCACCTTTTTGACCTTGTGCTTGATACAGGCGTTAAGCAGATTCAAACTGCCAACGATATTCACCTCCGCATCGAAAATCGGATCGGCGGTTGATTTTCGGACATCGATCTGAGCGGCGTGGTGACACAAAACATCCGGTTTAGTCCTTTCAAAGATTTTGTTTATCACCACGCTTCTTATGTCTACCCTAAAGAATTTCGCTTCTTTGCTGACATTGGCTTCCAACCCAGTGGAGAGATTGTCCACTATGGTGACTTTATAACCTTCCTGGATAAATTTATCCGCCACATTCGATCCGATGAAACCGGCTCCGCCGGTTACCAAGATTTTCACCAGTTCTCCTCCTGTGAGCAAGATGTAAGCTTACCTTGCGCTCTATTTTTTGATGGACAATTATATTTGTCTTTTCTATAAAAGTCAATACAAAATCTTTTCGTTTTTAGACTTTCTTAGGTTGGGGAGTGGATCGGATAAAAAATATACTTTCCGAAATTGAATATCTTTCCTTTTGGGGTCCGAGGAGCCCCGCAAGGCTGCGGGGCTCCTGGAAGGGGCTGTTTTACTTGAAAGAAGGAAAGAAATGCAATTGAGTTCTTAAGCAAAAAATATACCAAATTTACAAGAGACATAATAAAACCATTTATTTTGCTCCTAATCCATTGGCACAAAAAACATTGCAAAAGTCTATGATTTCAGTCAGATTTAACTACTTATTTCTCAAAAGTGCTGGAAATTCGAAAATTTTTACGATTCCCCCATAAATTTTTACGAACCACAGATCAGAACTGGCAGGGGATAAGTTTTTTTCTTACAATCAATTATATACAAAACGGACAGGAAACGTGTCAGACTCTCTTTTAGGATACCAAATATGTCTTTGATTAAAGTCATCTCAAGATTCTCATATGCTGATGTGCCAAGCAACACTTTTTTAAAAGAAACATCCTCAAGTCGATTCCCACCACTGACAATACAATGAATATCAAATTTCTTCGCGATCTTTAACAAGTTTTAGTAGGGTGTAAACGCTATCCCGTCCGTCAGTTATAATTACAATAAAGTCATATTTACTATCAGTTCTCCGATGGGAGTCCAGTAACTTGAGTAGCTCGGACTCACCTTTATATCAGAGTTGGTGGTACGCTCTCCAATAGTTACAAACCTCCTCTTTGTCAAAAACGATATTCAGGGTGTATTCAGGTAAAATGCACTTACTATATCTATTCATTTTCCTCTTTTATAGAATCTTGTTGTTCTTTCGCCTAACATTCTCGATGTAAAGGAAGTTCTGCGAAAGCAGATTTGGGCGTAGCGAAGCATAATCGTTTATGCATGTTAGATGAAGTGCCGCATCTTTCTTTATCATCTATTCGGTCTATCTTTCTGCCAGAACAATTTGAAAAAATTCCCAACTGGTGGTGTTCTTTCTAACTATCCTGAACCCGGCTTGCTCGATTTTATTTGTCAGCCCACATTTTAGCATGTTTTTATAAGTTGGGTACTCAGGATTAATACGCTCCATAAAATCAAACAAATTTGCTTTCCATTTTCGGTCCGGTTTGTTATGCTCGATGATGACTATCCTGCCCCCGGGTCTTGTGACCCCATAAGCTTCCGATAGAACGTTCTTTCGAACTTCTTGGGGCATCTTATGGAGTGCGCCACAAATAACGCTTTTATCAAAATAGCAATCTTCAAAGGGAATATCTTGAGCATCCTCCTGTATGAAAAAGACCCCATCCGGTTTTTCTTTTTTTCGGGCAATTCTTAATTGAGAAGGAGAAAGCTCAATACCCACTACTTTTCCTGTTCCTGTAAGTCTTTTGGCAAGCATTATGGTTAAAGTACCTGTGCCACAACAAATATCCAGTATTTTTTCGCCTGGCTGAGGGTTAATCCACTCAATTATTAACTCCCGCCATCTTCGTTCTCCACCGAACCCCCCGTTAAAGAGGAAAAAGAATGCTTTTGCAAAGGGATCGCAGATGTGGGCAAACCAGCTATACCATTTTTCATAGACTCTACGATAATAATCCGGCATTTCTCTGCTACTTTTCATACCATATCCTGCTTTATCTCCAACTTCAACCCCTTTCCACACAATAATGCGACATTTCAACTAACGTCCGCCTGAGTGAAAACTCTGTTCTGAGGTGGTATCCGCCCATTTGGGCGTAAATCACTGAAATCCGATGTTCCAATTTCGACCCCTTAAGCGGGGTAACTGCCAAAATACAGATTTTCACATAACCTGACGTTTCACGTATTTTCGAAGTGCAGACGAAATAAGGATTTGGTCGAGCCGCAAACACGTTGTTAGCAGAAGTTGCCTTTACTGGTCAAGCGAGTTCGATCTGCTCAACGGTGTTTACTTTGCTACCACCGTACCACACCACGTCAAGAGTTTCAATCACCCCCTCAATGGCAAACGCCTGCTGGTTTAAGTCATCGGCTAGTTTTTTGCAAACGTGTGGATCAACTGCGTTCCCAATCCCCATGTGCGGAATGAATGGAATGTCGAGCCGAAGCTCAGACGCTAACTGACCACTATATAGTTTATCATGGACTTTAACGATATCACTATATCCTTCGTCCGGCACCAAGAATACGTGAGTGTACTCGTTGAAAGTATCCTTAACGATGACCGCACATCTCAATACAAAAGCAATCTTCTTGAATCCTCGAGCCTGCAGTTTGACGTGTTCGACGAACTTTGCTCTATCTATATTGAGAACTGGAAATACAATCGTGAAATGGGGTGTAACCACTTCATAGTAGAGTTCGTCATGCTCAGTTCGTACCGTTTGAATCCAATTGAGATCATCTTGTGAAATGTTTGGGTAACCCAAGACAAGCAATGACACGGTGAATCCATTCCTTCCCTTTATTCAAAGGGCAATTTCTGGTAACTTGAAGTAACCGGACATGGTTCGGTTATCCCTCCAAAATGGGGGGATAATCCGAAACAAGTTCATTTATTCACGACTCTAAACAATATAGCTTTTCATCTGGATGGAGT
The DNA here is from genome assembly GCA_964580215.1 of uncultured Ignavibacteria bacterium. Lineage (GTDB taxonomy): Bacteria > Zixibacteria > MSB-5A5 > MSB-5A5 > SM1-73 > SM23-73-3. The sequence continues at coordinate 4,306 of CAZOJT010000032.1, forward strand.
TTTTGTTGCGCTCCTTTCTTTTATCAAATCCCGCACCATATCCAGAAGTGCTTCGACCAGATCCTTTTCCTTAGCTTTTCCCACCACTTTGCCTTTACGGAAAAGAAGTCCATAGCCTTTTCCACCGGCTATCCCTAAATCCGCATCCTTTGCTTCTCCTGGTCCATTTACCACACATCCCATAACAGCTATTCTTAGTGGCGCATGTATATTCTTAACTTTTCGCTCCACCTTTTTGGTCATGGAGATTATGTCTATCTCACATCTTCCACAGGTGGGGCAGGAGATTATGGTGGGTCCATGTTCTCTTAAGTTCAAAGATTTCAAAATCTCATATCCTACCCTCACCTCCTCGGTTGGATCACTGGTCAGAGAGACTCGGATTGTGTCACCTATTCCAGAATCCAAAAGCATTCCGATTCCCAAAGCTGATCTTACTGAACCAGCCTGAGGCAATCCCGCTTCGGTTATGCCCAGATGCAATGGGTAGTTTGTCCTCTTTGAGATGATTTGATAGGCTTCCACGGTGGTGGGCACATCAAAGGACTTAAGTGAAACCACTATATCATCAAAATTCAGATCCTCTAAGATTCTTATCTGCCTTAAAGCTGCCTCCACCAAGGCAGGTGGAGATGCTTTCTTATATTTTGCCAAAAGGTCACGGGGAAGTGAACCCGCATTTACTCCTACCCGGATGGGAATTTTTTGATCCTTTGCCGCCTTCACAATCTCTTTGACCTTCCATTCCGCCCCTATATTTCCCGGATTGATTCTCAGCTTATCCACACCCGAATCTATCGCCTTCAATGCCAATCGGTAATCAAAGTGAATATCAGCCACCAGGGGGATTTCGATTCTCCTTTTGATCTTAGATAAAACAGAGGCGGCTTTCATGTCCGGCACTGCTACCCTTATGATGTCACATCCGGCGTTTTGCAGTCTTTTTATCTGTTTTAAGGTGGCAGAAATATCGCGGGTATCGGTTTTGGTCATAGACTGGACAGAGACGGGTGCACCTCCACCGATGGGGATTTTACCCACCCACACTTTTTTCGTCTTTTTTCTTTTTCCCATGATATGAAAATTACGTTTAATCTATCATCTGTCAACCTTTATTTACCGTTGCATCAATTGTAGAACAATTGTCGGATAGTCCCGCCGTTGGTGGGACATATCCAACCTACAATTACTTGTTAGTAATCCGCTCCAACCAGTGAAATTACCTTTCCTCAATAGCCTCACTTGGTGAAAAGATGATACCCCGCTTTTTCTGAGCGAACCACAGAGGTGGGATAGGGATCGCAATATTCCTCCTCCAGATAACCGTTATAACCCATCTCTTTTAATTTCTGTAGCATGGCAACTCTTTCTTCTCTTGGCATCACCCGGGGATCGCTCATGCAGGCAACGTGGAACTCCAGATTGGTCTGCGATAGATTTTTGATGGCTAAATACGGTAACTCATAAAATTTTCCCACTGCTCCGGTTCGCCTCTGGAAACCCTGTGGAGTGCCAGCCTTCAAAGAGACTCGAACATGTAGAACGCGACTGAACCGATCCAATTCCTTTGCATAATCCTGATCGCAGCCCAAGAGGATACCGTTAGTTTCCAGCATAAAAAGATAATTGGTGGTTTTAACAAGTTCAAGCACCTGCAACAAGTGATCCTTACAGATGGTAGGCTCTCCACCGGAGATTCTTAATTGCGATACTTTCTTCTTTTTAGCATGAAAAACAAGGTTTCCGAAAACCTGCTTGGGTGTGAAAAACTTTCCGTGCGATTCTGGAAAATCTCTGGACCATCCCACCCAGCAATAGATACATCTCAAACAACACCCCACGGTATAGCCGGTAGAAATCCCACCATAGACCCCCACCTTGTAAAATGCAGTATATTTGCGAGATGATCCCCGGCAGACGATCGCCTCGGTCATCTTTGTCAATTGGATGGGATCAAAAGGAGGAAAACCAGGGGTTATGTAGCGGGGATAATCTTTCATTTTGATAGTTTGTAGTTGCCTGATTTATCAGGCAGAATTAAGCTCGGCAAATCGAGCAACTACAGCGTAGGGGTTATATCTTGTGTCTGTCGGGTCCCTGACCCGACAGATAAGATTCTGTTAAAGTAGACCCAGAGACAGGCTACCGACTTTTACAAAAATTTTTCACCACACAGATTTCGCATTTTCCTTTTCGACAAAAATCCTTACCCAATCTCAAAAGGGCGGTCTCAAAATCTACAAAAGTTTTCCCTTTCACCGGATTTTTTTGCCAAACCAATTTTAACTCCCTCAGAATCTCCTTTTTAATTTTTTTGATCGAGCAAAGTCTTAGATTTTTTGCCGCCAGGATGACCAATTCACCAGGATATGGATCAGCCTTCTCCCATGTTCCACGCAACTCTCTCAAAAAGATGTTTACCGTCACATCTCCAATTCCTTTGCCCAGATTTTTCAGCCTGTTCTCCAGATCAAAGGAATCTTTTGCCTCTGTGTGAAGTTGGTTTAAATCCCCTTTGTAGAGCTTTTGCAATGATCCCGTTACATCCAGAAGTTTGGTGGCGGTCTTGAAGTCGTATCGGACATAACCTCCATCATCAAGTATCTTCACCAGACCATCCCAACCGGTATTTAGGATTTTTTGCGTTGATAACACATCTCTCTCTTTGAATTGTTTATATGTCTTGACTACAATGCTTTCTGATATCCTGGCTCCGAACAAAATGGAAGCAAGAAACCATTTGAAAATCTCCGTCGAGTCGACACCAGACAGATCGATCTCTAAGGAAGTGGAGAATCTTTCGCCGAGGTTTTGAACCAGTTTTGATATTAGTTTGCTTTTACTCATGGCTCTTTGAGATAGCCTAACTTATATGATAAATATAGCCTGCTTATTGGGGAAAGCAAAAGGAAACTGGTCAACGGATGGGTCAACGGATGTAACGGATTAAGCGGATAACGGATTGAGCGGAGCAGTCAACGGATGGAACGGATTAAACGGATATTGTCAATGTGGTGGAATGAAAAAAATAAGCTCCGCCTGAAAGGTTAAAACAGGCGGAGCTGGTGCAGAAAGACAATCTGAAGGGGCAACCAACATCCTTACTAATATACAAAAAGCGTGCCAGAGATAGTCCAACGTGCATGCTATGATTCTCTCGTTCCAAGTAGTTGCACAATAAGGGCTTACAGTGACGAGGTTATTCATCCAAAAACAAAAGATCTTCATTATCGCAGTAACTTGCGACGGAATTTTGCCCTGCCGAACGACCTTTGTCTTATTTTTGCACAGAGCAAGATGTTACTAATAGACAAGGGAATGTTGGAATAAACGCAAGCTACTGCGCTTTGGGAAATGGCACTGCAGGGCAAAACGCTTGGTCTTAGCGGACTTCATAAAACGGAGAAAAGATAAAACAAGCCGAACCTCTGAGTTAGAGGCTCGGCCGGGTCTCTGACAAGTGAAAATCTATGGCAACGCAATTGCAATGACTTTTAGCCATCCTCCCGCCCGATTTTGGTAATTACAAGCCCCGTAAGGGATGTCGGTTGCAAAAGTTATGGATGTTTCTGTGTAGCAGATGCAGAATTTCGTATCGCTTATATCTCCAATTACCACTGCTCCAGACGGGTAGGGACCACTCACACGGGCCAAAGGGACGAGTGTGGGGTTTGAGGTGCTGTCTGGCCAAGCATAATATACGACAATGAATGGATTTTTTCTGCAGGTGCAAGAAGATTTTGCTTTAGGCGAACAATTTTATCATGGCCTTAGGGATAGAATCCCACTCCGAACCCTAATGAGGACAGCCACAAGGGCTGTCCCTACGACTGCTGTGGTGTGGTCTTGGATTATCGAGGTCTATGTGGTTCAATGATTATCTTATAGTTGCGTCAGGAACTCCACTCTTCCGCCTTTGGCTGAATCCTGGTGACTGACGCTTTATAAGGTGTCAGGACTGAGCAGGATGACTGAAAATTGTCATTCTGAGCCCGTAAGGGCGAAGAATCTCGCTTCTCAACCCACATAAAACCAAGATTCTTCACTCCGCTTCGCTCCGTTCAGAATGACACAATTGGAGTTCTCGGTCACCCTGGGAGGTCCTGAGACAACATAATTATTGTAGTCTATGGGGTTCAATGATCACTTTGATACACTCCTTAGCCTCTGCCACAAGCTTAAAGCCTAAAGTTGTCTCTTCCAGTGGTAGTCGGTGGGTGATCATTTTGGTCACCGGAACGCGACGCGCACGAATCAACTCTATTGCCTGGACGCAATCCAGAGGGGCGGCGCCATAAGAGGGCAAAAGCGTGATTCCATTACGCCAGAAATCATTGACCGGCACGGGTAGCTCAACACCCGGTTCTGTGGGCGCAAAAAATAAAACTGTGCCACCGCGATCCACACACTGCAACGCCTGAGTGAAAGCAGGCAGAGATCCGGTGCATATAATCACCAGGTCAGCAAGTCTGCCGTCGTTGACTTCACGCAGGCGGGCAGGGACATCCTCTTTGGCGTGTATCACCGCATCTGCTCCGAACTTTTTTGCCGCATTCAGACGATAGTCATTGACATCCGTGGTAATCAGTCTTCCCGCTCCCAAGGCGCGAGCCAAAAGCAGATGAAGCAGTCCGGAAATACCACTGCCCAGGATAAGCACACTTTGACCCGGCTTAAGTCCTGCCATCCTCTGTCCTCGGATCACACAGCCTAAAGGCTCGACAAACGTTCCCTCTTCAAAAGAAACTTCGTCAGGCAACAGAAACGTCCCTCGATCCACGTTAAGTTGAGGTGCACGTAGGTATTCAGCGAAACCACCAGGATCGAAATTCGTAGTATGTAAGGTATCACACACAGTATGATAACCATTCAGGCAATAGCGACAGGTATTGCAAGGTATATGATGGGAGACAAAAACCCTATCACCGATTTTATACTTCTCTACGCCCTCACCAACTTCCACGATCTCTCCTGCCATCTCATGTCCCAAAACCAGAGGAGCTTTTTTAATACGATACCATTCCATCACGTCACTGCCACAGATGCCACAGGCGATTACTTTCACCAATATCTCGCCGGGACCAATCTTGGGTCTTGGCAGCTCCTCTATTCGCACGTCCTTATTGTTGTAATACATTGCAACCCGCATGATATTTCTCCTTTAATGACCTCTCCCCCTTTGTCCCCCTTTCCCCCGCCTCTGGCGGGATTTTCAACATAAAATGGAGAGGGGGAAACAGAGGGTGAGGTAAAGCAACCTTTGTGATGGAGCAGGGCTAAATGCCCTGCCCTATGGGTGGAAAGCCTCGTCTCCCATAGAGGCGGGAATTCATCCCGCCTCAAAGTGTTATTCTTTAAACAAGCTCTTTCATTCCTGTCCCACAGAGCAGACCTCTCTCCCGCCTCTGGCGGGATTTTCAACATAAAATGGAGAGGGGGAAACAGAGGGTGAGGTAAAATGACCACTTTTCCCTCTCTTGTCAGTTTTTCAAACATTTCTATTCAAACTCTTATCTATGTTTTTCCGCTATTCTTAACATCATTGAATAACCCATAAGCTTCCTTAGCCGTAGCATTCTCATGAATGATGGCACGCAGAGCTTTTGCCATTGCCACAGGATGAGGATTCTGCCAGACGTTTCTTCCGAGATTTATTCCGATAGCGCCTTTCTGCATGCCGTCATAGACAAACTCGAATACCTCCAGCTCTGTTTCACATTTGGGCCCACCCGCCATGACTATGGGAACCGGGCAGCCATCTACGACTTTGTCAAAGTCTTTTTCACACCAGTAGGTTTTCACCACCCGTGCGCCCAACTCTGCGGCAATTCGGCAGGCTAAGGCAAGATAGCGTGCATCCTTCTGACCCACCTCTTTGCCCACAGCGGTAACTGCCATTACAGGAATGCCATAATCTTCGCACTGGTTAACCAGCTCTGTTAGATTTAGAAGCGTCTGGCGTTCGTAATCAGTTCCTACAAAGATGGAGATACCCACCGCAGTGGCATTGAGACGGAGAATCTCCTGTATGGAGGTGGTAATCCCCTCATTTGCCAGGTCTTGACCCACCATGCTGGTGCCGCCGGATACCCTCAAGATGATAGGTTTGTTCAGGCTGGGGTCTACTGCGGAGCGCAACACTCCTCTGGTAACGAAGAGCGCATCACAATAAGGAAGAAGTGGCTTGATGGTGTTTCCCGGTTTTTCCAAACACTTAGTCGGTCCTTGAAAATATCCATGATCTATGGGCAAAAAGAAACAATGACCATCAGGTCCAATCAGTTGACTCAATCGGTTTTTCATTCCCCAATCCATATTGAGTACCTCCTTAATCCAAGGGTAAGCATTTCTCTTATTATGTTTTTCTCGTAGGAGACTTTGTAAACAGTCTCAATCTCCGTCTCCGTCTCATTTTTCCGGTCTGACGATTAAATACCCTTTATCCATCAACCAATGATGAAACTGATAAGTGGTATATCTGCAATTGGCTTTGCATGTCTGCCTTATCTTTTCATATTCTTCAGAACCTTCTTTTTGAGCATCCAACTCCAACTGAACCGGACACTTCACGTCTTTACAGAATTCTCTTCGTTTATACTCTACATATCCCTGAATTGACATAATTCCCCTTCTTTCATTCTTTAGATTCCGCCTGAGTCCATCATTTGTGGGGGATCATTTGTTCTTCTCTTAAGCTTTTCTAAAACACACCCTCATTTAAAGAATACAATAAAGAGAAATGCTTTTCGTTTGTCAAATGAAAACAGAATGTCAAGTGTAGAAACCAAATACAAATCAGACACTCCCCAACGGCGGGTTGGATGATAAGGTCTACAGGTAGCAGAAAATCCCTCACAGCAGATGCAGCAGACTTGTAGTGAGCGTAGCGAATCTATTAAGCAGATAAAAATCATCGGTATCAGCTTAATCCGTCTAATCAGCTGTGAGGCAATCTCCTGCTCTTTGTGGAAACGTTATCCTTAACGGGAGCATCCGCTCGTCTGGGAAAGTCCCTCTTGGGTGTCCGATGCGAAGCATTCATACGAATATGTATCCGGTCATTACAAAACAGAATGTCAAGCGGAAGTGCTGTTTCGTGTGTAATTAAGATGTCTTCTCACAAACAAAAAGAGGTCCTTCTTTGGTGTATTTCCTTCCGGAAAAATCTAAATCATATAGATGAGTTTTCAAGTTCAATTTTTCGCAAATCTCTGACATTTTATCCAGCTCAAAAAGTCCCATGCGGTGTTTGTCAACTTCTATTTCGAATCTCCCTTCTTTGCGGATTAAGAAAATAAGATGGCATTCAAACTCGGTGTCATCAGAGTTGGGATCATAATCGTTTTCGATCAAAACGATTTCTATATTCCCTTTTTTGTGTTTTTTGAATCTGGTTTTGTTTTGTTCAAATTTTCCTTTTAGATTTTCAACATAGAACAACAGCACCCCGCCCACCAGCAGGTGATTGGAAAGATTTGTCAAGGTTTTTTCCAAGTCCGAATAGGTCAGGTTATACATGATCATATCCATTGCCATGACCACATCGAATTTTCCGTTCAGTTGAAATGTTCGCATGTCTCCCAGATGATACACAAGTTCCGGATTACGTCTTCGCGCAAGCTCAAGCATCTTTTCACTTCCGTCAATTCCCACCACTTCAAAATCATCTTTTAGAAAAAGATGGTGATGTCCTGCACCACAGCCCACATCCAGAAGCTCGTTTCCCGGTGTTTTTTTATATTTCTCAACCATTTTCTTAACAAACTTCGCCTCCGGGATGTACTCTTCCTCGGACACCAAAATCTCCCAGGTCCAGGCTAGTTCATCATAAAGCTTGGCAGCGCTCATTTGTTCACCGGTGAGTCGAATTTCTTCGAAACAGTATATGGTGATTTTATTACCATCATCTTTTGAAGTCAAGTTTTTTCTGATATTCTTGGAAATGTTCTCAGGAACCAACTTCGCCATCAATATTCATCTGTGTCACTCATAAACTGGGAAATTTTTCTTGACTTTCCTTAGCACTGTTCATATTTTTCACACGTTCGCCAGCAACTTTTTGGCTTTCATTTGGGTGAATGGTGAAAACAAATTCCGTCCCAATTTCTTCTTACACAAAGTATCCTCAAATCGTTTCTCTTTTAATCTTTTTTCTTTTCATCTCAGGAGTGTCGGCTTCTGCGGATGATCTTCTCCCACCCACTTTTTTGACGGCAATCAGTGATCAGGATGGAAGAATTCCCCTTTTCTGGTTCAGTCCACATCCGGTGACTTCGGAGTTAGCTTACCATGAAGATGAGATGTTAAATGGGTTCTATGTGCCACTCCCCTGGCATGAGAATTGTGTGGCAGTTAGGATGAGTTCACCATCTGTTCCTTTTTATCTATTGAAGTCAAAAATCTACATCTCTCATCATGGAACTCCCATTGATCCCAATTATGATTTCAAAGCTCCCTTTTTTGTGACGGTTAATCGAGATTCGGGAAATTTTCCTCAAAACGGATTTCTGGATTCGGTTTCCACCTCAGCCGGTGGTGAGGATAGTTTATCTGAAGGAGAATGGGTGGAGATAGAGCATAACCTTTTGATGGAGGATTCTATTTTCTGGATCATTTTCCACTGGAGAGAGGATACGCCTGTCTCTCCTTTGGTGGGAGTGGACAACTTGTCAAATGTGGGCAACTCCTTTTGGGGCAAAAGAACGTTTTTTCATTTTGAATGGCACCCATCCTATTGGAATCTCATGATACGGGCACAGATTGTCACCAATTCTGACACCGCATCAGACGTGGACAGTTGCAGGGTTTATCGTTCCACTGATCCGGATTCCGTGATCGATCAAAGTAATTTAATCGCCTCAGTTCCGGGACTGGAATTTCAATATACAGATTCGGAAGTGGCTGATGAGCAAATTTACTTTTATCGAGTCACGTCCTTAGCCTCACAAGATGAAAGCCCGGGATCTGATACAACACAGGCAACTCCTAAAAGAAAAGCTGTGCTGGATGTGGATGGAGACGAGTTTTTTGTCCACTTAAGCTCAAGTCAGCAGATTTTTGATAATTTGACTTTGACCAACTCCGGCGGATTGCCTCTGACGTTTAGAGTTCAAATCAGCATGGAGGAGGCAGAGTGGATGGGCGGCTCGGAACTCTTTGGCTACACCTGGACAGATAATACTCTTCAACCCGGATCAGAGTTTGTCTGGGTGGATATTGAGAGCAGAGGTGTTCGAATTGACAGTAGTGGAGATGATAACGAAGATTATGGATTTTTCGATATAGGTTTCTCGTTTCCTTTTTATGATTATCCATTTGATAGTCTAAGAATCGCTTCTGATGGATGGCTCAGCTTCTCCCAGTTGGTTCCCTGCTACGTTGACACATTTAAGTGCTATATGAACAAAGGCCTTCCCTGGCTGTGGGGACCTTATAGCCTTTTGGCGCCTTTCTGGGACGATTTGAAACTTGTTGATAGTTCTGCCATCTACTTTTATTCCAATAGCGATTCTGTCATTATATCATATCTCAATCTTTATCATTTTGGTTCGAGCGGCGGAGGTCCCTATACTTTCCAAACCATTCTCACCCCAGAAGGTGAGATCACTTTTCAATATTTTCATATCGATGATTCTGATTACTCAGCCACCGTTGGTATACAGAATTACAATGGCACCATGGGACTGGAGGTTTCTTACAATCAAAATTATCTTCATGACTCGCTTACCATAAAGATTAGACCAAGCTGGGTTAAAGTAGATTCTATGGAGGGGACAATTTTACCGGAGGAAAACAAACCGTTGAATTTGACTTTTGACCCCCTCACCTATCCCCGGGGAATTTATCATGCTGGCCTGTTCATAGATAGCTGGGACAAGAACCATCAGTTAGAAACGAAAGTTATCCCCTTGACCCTTTGCATCGACACCACAACCTCTGTCGAGTGGACGGATGCAGGAAAACCTGAAAAGATCAAGCTCTTCCAAAATTATCCCAATCCGTTCAATCCGTTGACCAGAATTCAGTATACAGTAGGCAGTAGGCAGACAAAAGCGGCGGACGGCGGACTTGTCCTGAGCGAAGTCGAAGGACTGTGGACTGCCGATGTCTCCATCAGGATCTACAACCTTCTGGGGCAGTTGGTGAGGACTTTGGTAGATGAGCCGATGAAGCCTGGAAATTACCAGGTTATCTGGGATGGAAAAGATGATAAGGGAAAAGAGGTGGCAAGCGGGATATATTTCTGTAAGCTGACAGCAGGACCTTACCAGAAAATACGGAAGATGGTTTTATTGAAGTAGGGGTCGCATTTCCTCAGTATCCGTAGGACATGCGATCCCGCTTTTGGCGGGACTCTGATTGCCGCGGGCTCGATAAATCGAGCCACTACAGCTTTTTTCGTCAAGCAGTCCTGCGGACATGCTTGATCTACGAGACTAATAAAAAATGCGTTTAATCAATTACACTATCGAGGCACAACTTTTATTCCCTCCCTTTTGAATAAAGCCACAGTTATCCCATCGCCTTCTGTTAACCTGCTTCTTTTTTTAATTTGTCCACATCCACAAGAAGGGCTTTTTTGCTTCATCCAGGCTTTCTTTATCTTGAACTTTTTTGCAATTTTCAGGGAGGCGAACGCACCTCTCAGGAGGAAGGGGGTCATATCATCCCCTTTCTCGGAGATGACCAAAGCGGACCCAGTCCGACTTTGGTTCCTGTGGAAAAGAACATCCTTTCCTTCTCCCTGCACTATTTCAACTCCTTCCCGTGGAATCGAGAGTCCTCCTAATATCTCCGGACAGATGGGCACGGCTTTTTGCATCCGTACCAGTTTCTCCATTTGCTTGTCTTTGGCACTTTTTCCATTGAATCGGCAGGGGATGCCGCAAAGACAGGCAGAGACCAGATACTGGATTTTATTCCTCATTGGATTTCCTTATCCTCAAAAAAAGAAAACCCCGATTTGTTATCGAGGTTCTTTCATACAATCACTTCCAGAGCAAGTATCAGTCCAATAGGTACTCACTTCTAAGAAAATATCTGAGGGGATTTTTGGCCCGACCCTGATAGTGAACTTCGTAATGAAGGTGGGGTCCGGTGGAGTGACCGGTGTTTCCCACCGCCCCGATGATCTGTCCTCTTTTCACATGCTGTCCACGCTTTACTGCGATGCGGGAGAGGTGAGCATAAACAGTGGTGTAGTTGTATAAATGATTGATTCGAACCAATTTGCCCAAGCCGACATCTCTTCCCACATGGCTCACAATGCCATCAGCTGCGGCATACACCGGGGTGCCGATGTCAGCCGCCAGATCTACTCCCCGATGAAGCTGTTTTCTGCCAGTGAATGGATCTATCCTCATTCCAAAACCACAACTCAGATAGCCGGAGGTAGGTTTAATGGAGGGGGTATGATCAAGATTGTTTTTTCTCTCAGTTAAACTGGAATATATTTTGTCGAAATTTTCCTTCTCAAATCTTGCCTGCCTTAAAAGTTTATCCAGTTCAGATTCAACCATATACATCTGCTCCACCGTCGGACCGACATCGACCAACTTACTTGGCATCGGTCCTCCTACTCCCAACTCCCTTATCTGCTCATCCACCTCTGGCAAACCAAAAACCATCCTCACCTTCTTTTCCTTCTCAATCAACTCTGCCATCTGCCCTTTCAAGTTTGATATGGCAGAATTTAACTCGTCCAGCTTCGTCTCCAGGCAACTATTTTCTTTCTCCAGTCGACTCAACTTTAGCTTGTCATAAGCTCGGCTGGAGGCATCCAGGGAGAAAAATAAACTGGAGGAAAGGAGAAGAACAAAACCGATGACAAGAAAGATCAAAATATGAAGAGAAACCTTAGTCTCTAAGACCTTGCCTTTTTGGTGTGGAATAAACAAAATGGAAAATTTCTTCTTGAAAATCATTTCCTCTTCCTATTAGAGTGGACCGTCAAATTTACCCTCGAATTTGACAAAAATAAGTTTACTAAAAATAAACCCACCGTCTTATCTTGTCAAGTATTTTTTTATCTCGGAAGATTTTTTTGAAATGGAGGATGAATTTGGGGCAGTTGGTATTATTTGATCAGGATATATTCTCTTTTGAGGATTTTGTTCACCACTTTGACGAATTTCTCTGAGTTGAGACTTTGCAGACCGTATATATGCCAATAGGTCTTCTCCGGCTTCTTATAATCTGATTTCCTTCTTTTCGGCATCTCTTTTAATCTCCCCCACCTTTCCTCAAAGGTCAGTGTGGGCAGATCAAAAGTGCCTACACTAACCTTATCGGTATCTGGCTTAATCTCTGCAGTCAACTTTTTTAACATTTCTTTATGCAATTGTTATGCCTAAAAGAAAAACTTTTCAGTTAAAAGAACAACCTCAAATTCTATTTGAACTTAACCTCACAGAAAAAAACACTTTCGGTCTTCCATAATAGAGAGACCCAAAAAATTTATAGGAGACCCACCAGAAAGTATAGCTTTGCGCCAATACTTCTTTAATCAACTTACTCACCATTTTGGGGACTTTTGGTTTTCAAAGCACACACCCTTCGCCTGAGATCAAGGCATATCAACACGCTTTAAGACCACAGACAAGACCTGATCAACTTTATATTGCTGTATCTTTTCTGGTGTAGGTGGAAAGGAAACCCTTGAAAGTGAAAACTACGACGAAAATTTAAAGAGGAAACCGCCCCCTCACGGATTCAAAAAATATATGTCAGGTCGTAGAATCAAGGTTGTTTAACTTTATCCTTTGCATTTCTTTCCTTTCTCCCACCTTCCAGTTAAAATTATAGAATGCTCAAAAATTTGTCAAGCATTTTATAGCAATTTTCGAAATAAATCCTTTTTCTACACCACAGAAGACAAAAATCATCGATCTGATCTGCTAATCTTTAATTAACTCAATAGCTTACAGATTAATACGTATTTGTTTATATTTTTCGGTCAACAACACCCTATATAAATTTACCGCTGGTAAATTTGGATTTTTTAACCAATCGGGCGTATAAAATGTTTACCAGGTTGAACCGGATATTTTTCCTTCACTCATTTTTGAGTGAAATGGATAATGCCTTATCAACGCAAGCAAATTTTCAGTTGTATTTTGTTTCTCCATTTGCTATTTTGAGTAAGTTGGTGAAACTTATCCTGGCACCCAACGTATGAAAAACTGAAAGGGATCTTTTGGTGAAAGAGGACGACCAGATCCTGATAAAGAAAGCGCTGGCGGGAAAGGAGACCGCTTACAAGCTTTTGCTCAATAAACACAAGGACGCCGTTTTTCGCATGATCGTGAAGATTGTCCATAACCAGGAGGAAGCCCGGGACTTGGTCCAGGAGACCTTCATGAAGGCTTTTGGAGCTCTTTCCAGCTATAAGTCCCAGTATAGGTTCACCACCTGGCTATATAAGATTGCGGCAAACAACTGTATCGACTTTTTGAGGAAAAAGAGGCTGAACTCTTTGTCGTTGGATCAGCCTTTGGAGACAAAAAATGGAGAGGTGAGAATTGAGCTTGCGGATTGGACTTACAATCCTGAAGTGGATTTAGCCTTAAGGCAGAAATCCCTCTCCATAGATGTGGCAATCGATTCGCTTCCCCCAAAATATCGGGAGGTGATAGTTTTTCGGCACAAGCAGGATAAATCTTATGAGGAGATCGCAGAGATTTTAGACATTCCGGTGGGAACCGTGAAAGCCCGAATCTTCAGAGCCAGGGAGCTTTTGAAGAAAAAGTTGAAATCACTGAGATAGTAAAAGCTAATGTTTATGAGGTTGCTTTTCGATGATTTCTCTTGATCATGGGCAGTTCCCTTGTTTTGTGTTTGTCTCCGTCCCACGATAACGGAGCTATTATATGAAAACCTTTTTCAAAATATCCTTCATCATTTTTCTGTTATTGTTTTTGTGTTCCGTGCTTGTCCTGTTCGCTCGGTCCAGCAAAGAGAAATCCCTTGGGGAGATGAATAACTCAGACACCACTGAAAAAGATACCGGCAAGTTCTTCCCTGAAGCCGAGGAGATCAGCATCAGTGAGGACAAAATCTATATTCGCACCCCAGAGGGGAAGGAGTTGATTCTGGAGGGAGAGGAATCGCTTACGGAAATAATCGTGGATGAGGACAAAATCAAGATAGGCGATATGGAGATAGACTTAAAGGAGTTAGAAGATTTATCCAGGATTAAGGCTCCAAAGGTGAAAATCTCGCCAAGGGCATATACTACCAGCGAGGACATAGTTAAATTTGGGAAAGACGTGGTGGTGGAGGAGGATGAAAAAATAGACGGCGATGTGGTCGCCGTGGGCGGCAGTATCGAGATCAAGGGGACCGTGACCGGAGACGTAGTGGCTATAGGGGGGGATGTGGACGTATTTTCCACCGGGATTGTAAAAGGAGATGCAGTTAGCATAGGCGGAGATGTCATAAAACGTGAGGATGCGGTTGTTGATGGAGAAAAGGTAAGCGTGGCGTTCTTCCGTGGACATTTCTTTAGATTTCCCCCCATGCTCTCCCACTTCAGATTCCCATTCATGTTTACCCCCTTTCGGCCACCGGCATGGTCTTTGTTCCTTCGAATAATGAGGATAGCATTCATTTTGTTTTTGGGGATAGTGGTTATCTCCGTATTCCCCAAACATGTGGATAAGGTTAAAGAGAAGGCCAAACATGAGTTTCTGAAATCCGGCTTGGTGGGGTTAGCCGCCCAGATCTTAGCCCTTCCTATCTTTATCCTTTTGATCATTACCATCATCGGCATCCCGGTAGCCCTCTTGGTTGAGCCTCTTTTGATCTTAGCCGCACTGATCTTAGGCTTCACTGGGGTATGTCTTTTCATCGGAGAAAAGCTTCAGGAACATACCAGCTTAAGGTCGGAGACTAAAATAATGATTCTGGTGATCGGAATACTGGCGGTGGAGGTGGTGCCGCTTGCGGCCCGGGCCATGAGAATCTTTGGAGATATTTTCTCTCCTTTAACCTGGATTCTCACTTTCTTAGGAGCGTTGATTATATATGTGGTGATAACGGTTGGGTTCGGTGCTTCCATTCTGACCCGCTTGGGGACCCGACCCAAGGAGATGAAACCGGTACCAGTTACCGTGAATGCAACCAAAACTGACACCGATGAAAAACCTTCAGCTTAAAAGGAGGTGACGTGCATGAGTAAAATTGCCACAAAAATCCTTATAGGCTTAATCCTTTTGGGCTTCGTTTTAACCATTCCCATAAATCCTGGAGACGCTTATGCCGGGGAGCATTCCACCAAAAGCTTAATCAAAAAAATCCAGCTAAAAGAGGAAAAACATCTCACCGTGAAAATGGATATAGGAGCGGGAATAATCGATCTGGGGAGAAATCGCACTGGTGATATTCTTAATGCGGAAGTGGAATATGATCCAGAGGAAATTCGGGTTGATATAGACTACGATCGGCACAAAGACAAAGGTGAGCTTTATCTTGAAAGCAAGTCAAAAAAACGTAAGGGCATAGATATAGATACAGAGGATAATTACTGGTTTCTTGAGTTCAGCGACAGAATACCCATAAGTTTTGAAATAGACGTGGGGGCGTGTGAAGCCGAATTTGACAGACTCTCCTTTGACGGAGGGGTGGGAGATTTCACCTTAGACTTCTCCGGCGAGTTTGAACATAGAGCATATGTCGAGATAGATATAGGATTGGGCAGCCTCACTATTCTTGTGCCAAAAGATGCGGGGGTGCAAATCAAAAGCGAATCCTCGTTTTTGTCGTCCTTCTCCATAGATGAGCGTGACTTCAATGAGGTCGAAGATGATCTTTTTGAAAGTGACAACTTCGGCAAATCAAAAAAAGAATTGATATTTGACATAGAAGTCGGCTTGGGTTCTGTCGAAGTCGAATACATCGACCGCTTCCCCTAAGTTAGCTTTTTTCTGCTTCCCGTTGGTGTTCTTCACCAACGGGAAATGAAACGGCGGGTGAAGAACACCCGCCTTCAGCAGGTCCATGTGCTGGGATAGGGGTTGCACTCCTATCCCTCCCTTTGCGGGCAGTCCCGCCTCTGGCGGGACTGCCCGAACTTTGGTAGGGGCGATTCCCCGCCTCCGGCGGGATGTTCCACATGAATCGCCCCTACAGCTTACTTCAACAGCACCAACTTTTTAGTCTCAGATAAACCTCCAACCTTCAACTGGTAAAAGTAGATTCCCGAAGCAACATCCTTTCCTGAATCATTCTTCCCGTCCCAGAGCACAGCCTTATAACCTGAAGGCACGTGTTCAGAAACCACAGTTCTTACCTTTCTTCCCAGGATGTCATAGATAGTTATGCTGACAAAACCCGACTTCGCAAGAGTGAATTCTATCTTGGTGGTTTGGTTAAAAGGGTTAGGGTGGTTCTGGAAAAGTGTAAATTCAGAAGGTTTTTCTCTGTTTCCAGTTTCATTCTTGACATCAGTACATATATTGTACAAATATAAGCTTTCCGCCATCAAGGCGTTATTGACCAAATCGTCAAAATACAGGTTAGCGTAATAGGCGTAAGGATTGCTCATATTGGGATCATTGTAGAGATTAAGAGGATCTACATGCAAAGTCTCACCTATGACATAGGCGACTGCGAAAGTCAAACTATCCCCCGAGGCGAGTTGGTTAAATGGTCCAAAAGAGAAAAGAAAACGAGTGTCATAACCATTGGCTAAATCATCACACTCTGGGCTGGGATCCAGCCACATTTCATCCGGATGATCATCCGGCCACACACAAGAATAAATCTGATTGTAATCGATTTCGCGATTGGACATGAGGAAATACTTGGAGACATCACCGCCCGGCGTCCCCAGCACGTTGTCAGGAAAAACATTGCCGGATCCATAAGGATTCATGGCGGCCCACACGTCCAAGTTGGAGTATTTCCAGGGGCCCCAATCTTTCGGATACCCGGCCTGATTAGAAATCCACCAATTATAGGATATCTGCAAATCCGGATTGGGTGTATGCAAGACTTTCATCCCTAAGACGCTGCGAGGACTAAACTCAGTCCATGTGAACTCGCCCTTTATTCCGTGACCGTCATTATCTGTGGCCCAAGCGATATTAACCTCCTGTATGTTACCGGGAGAAACTTCATAATTCTTTAAAAAGCCGGTTATGTCATCTTGGGCGCCAAACTCACCATAAGGAGGCTCATCAATATGCATAATGTCAGCGTCCATGTAGAACCCAATGTATACTTCAGACAAAAGATAGCTACCTATGTTCTTGATGGTATACTCGGCGATGATAAACTTATCGTAACCTTCTGTGTCCCAGGAATAGCTTTTTTGAGTGACCCTAACATCCAGAGGGTAATGCTTTCGCTCATCCCAATCCCATTCCTCAGGGTTCCACGGAGAAAGCGGTATGTCGGCTGACGTATCGGTGTAAACCGCAATTATGTCCTGTGGGGATATCGCATCCTCTGAATAACATGGGACAGGTAGCACGCTTCTCTCATTTATAGCACCTGCTTCGCCAGCATCTGGCCATAATTCATAAATCCAGAACCAGCCATCGCATCCGACTGAGGTGTAAACAGTGTCGTTTATTTTCGCACCGATCCATATGCCTCCCTGGAACAAGTATTCAAGATCTGAACCAGCAGGATATTCGAAGGATGGAGCTGGCAACTCCTCCTCAGGATGAGGATTGAAGCAGCCTCCCTCGGACTCATTGAGATCCCTCATCTGACTTCCCATAAATCCCCAGTTGGTTATACACATCTGCACATCCGGCACCCGGTGGACCCTCTGTTGTGGATTTGGCAAATCGGGCGCCAAACTGCGAATTGATTCGACCTTTCTTTTGTCTCCTGTTGCTTTTTTCGATCTGGCAAAAGCATCAGAAAAGGTAAGCGATATGAGGACCAGTGCGATCAATGATAACACTACAATACCGATCCTTTTTTTACATATCATCTTCATTTTAGTTACTTCCTCTCTTGACCTTTTTGTGCATGTTACAACCTCCGGAATAAATACGTTTAAGGTTTAAAGTTCAAAGTTTAAAGTCGAAAAACCTTAAAGCATAAACATATAACCCCAAATTTTTCTAAACTTTATTGAAAGATAATTGAAAAGTAAGTAAGGTGCAAGTAAAATTCTCTAAAAATTCGTCTGCGGTCCGCCGACTTGTCCTGAGCGAAGTCGAAGGACGGGAGTCAGCAGTTTTGTAGGTCAAGCATGGCGTAGCCTGCTTGACAAATCCTTGTTTGTCAACCAGCCCTTCGGGCATGGTTGACCTACATGACTTGTCCTGAGCGAAGTCGAAGGACGGTGGTCGGCAGACCAAAGAAACTGCCACTTCCCTGGCTTCATACATTTGGTAACGGAGAAGGGGGTCCGCCAACAACAAAAGGCACATCGCACCAAAAGTTTACTCCAACCCGTTTGTAGTTGCTCGATTTATCGAGCTAAAAAAGCCCAATAAATTGGGCAACTACACTCTCCCAAGGCCGATGAGAGTGTTGTGGCAGGGTACCCTTACCCTGCCACATAGTTGAAGGTCGAGGGTGGGGGCACCCTCGACCAACGAGTGAATCTTTTATTTCAACAGTACTAACTTTTTGGTCTCAGTAAAATCTCCAACCTTCAACTGGTAAAAGTAAATCCCTGAAGCCACTTCTTTCCCAGACTCATTCTTCCCGTCCCAGAGTACAGATTTGTAACCCAAAGAGACGTGTTCGGAAACTAAAGTTCTAACCTTTCTTCCCAGGATGTCATAAATGTTTAAGCTGACAAAACCCGACCTCCGCAGAGTAAATTTAATCTTGGTGGTTTGGTTAAAGGGATTGGGGTAGTTTTGGGATAATGAATGCCGTTGAGGGAGTTGATCAATGCGTCCATCATCTTCAACATCGGTAACCGTCTGGTTAAGCAGAATAGAAACATTGTTGCTCAAGCAATTTGCCACTGCCAGGTCCAGATCGGTATCTCCATCTAGATCCGCACAGAAAACAGAAAAAGCCCCATCTCCTGCACCATAATCAACCTTAGTCGGAAAAGTTCCATCCCCATTATTCTTTAAGATGGAGACAAGGGCGGTATTATAATGTGCTACTGCCAGGTCCAGATCGGTATCCCCATCTAAATCCGCACAATAAACAAAAATAGGATCGTCTCCTGCATCATAATCAACTTTAGTCGGGAAAGTTCCATCCCCGTTGTTCTTAAAGATGGAGACATTGGCGCTATAGTCATTTGCCACTGCCAGGTCCAGGTCGGTATCCCCATCTAAATCCGCACAAAAAACAGAATAAGGACCATTTCCTGCCCCATAATCCACCTTGGTCTCAAAAGTCCCATCCCCATTGTTCTTTAAGATGGAAACATCGTTGCTAATCCCATTCGCCACCGCCAGGTCCAAATCGCTATCATTATCTAAATACGCACAAATAACAGAACGAGGCCCATTTCCTGCCTCATAATCAACCTTGGTCTCAAAAGTCCCATCCCCGTTGTTGATTAAGATGGAAACACTGTCGTTACCATAATTTGCCACCGCCAGGTCCAAATCGGTATCATTATCTAAATCCGCACAAAAAACAGAAAGAGGACCATCTCCGGCACCATAGTTGACTGCCGGGGCAAACGGGATGGAATCGGACTCGACCTTTCCCGTTTGGGCGAAACTTGGCACAACCAAGAAGATGAGGAAAAAAGCTATTAAGATATTTTTGTGCATAAAGCGCCTCTCTTGAAAAAAAGTTAAAAGTTTAGAGTTGAAAGTCAAAACTCTAAACCTAACATTTTTATCCCAATCTGGTTAGAAGATGAATCAATGATTAAAGAAAGGCAAGCAAAATCTTCTGAAAGGTCGCAGAATATTCGAAATTTCGGGAATTAGAACTACCAAAGCTGGTCAAAGAAGCTCGTGCTGGAGTGTCCGGCTTTAGCTGGACCAAAACGAGATAAAACTTCTGTTCTGTTTGGGGTCTGCCTGAAGGCAGACACTCCAAAGTTTTGTAGGTCAAGCATGGCGTAGCCTGCTTGACAAATCCTTGTTTGTCAACCAGCCCTTCGGGCATGGTTGACCTACATGACTTGTCCTGAGCGAAGTCGAAGGACGGTGGTCGGCAGACCAAAGAAACTGCCACTTCCCTGGCTTCATACATTTGGTAACGGAGAAGGGGGTCCGCCAACAACAAAAGGCACATCGCACCAAAAGTTTACTCCAACCCGTTTGTAGTTGCTCGATTTATCGAGCCAAAAAGCCCAATAAATTGGGCAACTACATTTTCCTAATACTGATGGATAAAAAAATGAAAAAGCCCTTCGCATTTGGCGGAGGGCTTTTTCTCTTCAAAACTTTTTACGATTTTCTAGTGGAGATAAGCGCGCAAGGATTTACTACGGGAGGCATGTCTTAATCTTCGGATGGCCTTCTCCTTTATCTGTCTCACCCTCTCTCGGGTTAAGTTGAATCTGGTTCCGATCTCCTCCAAGGTCAACGCCTTCTCCGTATTTAAACCGAAATAGAGATTGATCACCTTTGCCTCTCGAGGAGAAAGCGAATCTAAAGCCTTTTCGATCTCCACCTTCAAAGATTCAGTCAACAGATCCTCATCCGGCGCGGGTTGAAATTCATCCTCCAGGACGTCCATGAGGCTGTTATCCTCGGAGATCGAAAATGGAGCATCTAAAGACAGATGGCTATTGGAGATTTTTAAAGTGTCTGAGACCTCCACAGCAGATAACTCCAGCTCTTTGGCGATCTCGTCCGGGGAGGGCTCTCTTCCATACTCCTGCTCCAGCGAGCTGGAGATTTTGCCTATCTTGTGCAAAGTTCCCACCCGGTTTAAAGGCAGTCTCACAATACGTGACTGCTCCGCTAAAGCCTGAAGTATCGCCTGCCTGATCCACCACACCGCATAGGAGATGAATTTGAATCCCCGGGTTTCATCGAATCTTTTGGCGGCTTTGATCAGCCCTATGTTTCCCTCGTTGATCAGATCAGACAAGGATAGACCCTGGTTCTGGTATTGTTTGGCTACCGAGACCACAAATCTCAGGTTAGCCTTGGTTAACTTCTCCAGAGCTTGTTGGTCTCCCAGCTTGATCCGCTTGGCTAATTCCACCTCCTGCTGTGCGGTGATCAAGGGAGTCTCTCCAATCTCCCTTAAATAAAGATCCAGGGATCTGTCCTCATCCCTGTATCTTCTTACTTGTTTTGCCAATTTGTATACCTTTCCTCCTTTCGGCGGCTTTTAGAGGTTGAAGGTTAAAATCGATCTTCTGGTCCTGTTGACAAAACCCCACCTAAGGTTTGACCGCTATGAAAAACGGTTCCCCATCCCTGTAAATTAAGAAAAGGACAGCCTTCTTTTTATCCTTCAAGGATACAGACGCCTTCTGGTAGTTATCTAAATCCTCGATTTTTTGGTTGTTTATCTTCACTATGATGTCACCTGAGCGGAATCCTGCCTGCTCAGCCGGACTTCCCAAGTCTACCTCCAATACCATCACGCCCGGTTGGAATTCAACATTAAATTGAGCGGCTAAATCTCTGGTGGAGGTGCTCACCTGCAGACCCAACCATTGTTCCCTCTTCTCCTCCTCAGAGGGCTTTGTTTCTATTCCAACAAGGAACTTTTCTCTGTCTGCCAATGTCAGTTTCTTGGTTAGCTTCTTCCCTTCTCTTACAATGTCGATAGTGACCTTCTGTCCCGGGCCTGCCTCCGCCACCATCATTCTGAACTTCTCTCCATCCACTATCTTGTGTCCGTTGAATCCGGTTATCACATCACTCATTTTGATTCCCGCCTTATCTGCGGGTGTGCCTGGCTGAACCTGCCGCACCAGTACCCCTTCGGCTGAAGGAATATCTAAAGCATCTGCGGAATTTTTATCCATGTCTTGGAAAACTATTCCTAAAAAACCTCTGGAGACTTTCCCTTTCTCAACCAGGTCGGGAATCACCGACTTGGCTAAGTTTACGGGGATGGCGAATCCTATCCCGATATTGAACTTCATCCCGGTAGGATTGGTGATGGCTGAGTTTATTCCCACCACCTCTCCATGAATGTTTACCAGAGGTCCTCCACTGTTACCCGGATTGATGGAAGCATCGGTTTGAATATAGTTCTGATACTGCGGGGTATTCTCCGGTCCGAATCTTAAGTTTCCCCGTCCTTTGGCGCTGACCACTCCCACGGTGACCGTCCTGTCCAGGCCCAGTTCGGGGAAGGGATTTCCGATAGCCATAACCCATTCTCCCACCCTCAAAGAATCCGAATCCCCAAACTCCACCGCGGAGAGCGGGTCTTCTGCGTCAATCTTCAACACGGCAATATCTGTATCCTTGTCCAGTCCCACCACCTCAGCCTTATATTGACTGCCGTCAGGTAGCTTAACAAAGATGTTGTCTGCATCAGATACCACGTGATTGTTGGTTACAATATAGCCATCTTTTCTGAAAATGAAACCGGAGCCCAAGCTTTGGGTCTTCCGGGCAGGTAGCTTTTTTTTCGGGACCTCCCCAAAAAACCAGCGAAAGAAATCCTCGAAGGAGAAGAACTCATAAAAAGAACCACCACTCGTTGTCTTTTCGGCTCTTATGTTCACCACCGCCGGGCTGACCTTTTCCGCCACCTTCACAAAGGGACTCTCCGACTCCAAAAGAAGCTCACTCTTTGATCCGAAAAACTGATCTGGATCCTTTCTTAGCTCCTCTAAAGACGTGGTCGCTTGAAGGTTTCCTGAAAAAAGAGAAGACCACTTTAAGCCAGACGAAAGGAATATGCCCGCCCCTATAAAGACAAGAGCGAAAAGAAAAAATACAAAAACCTTTTTCAGTTTGAAAAATAATTCACTATCTTTCAAATCTTCCACTCCCAAAATCTTTAAAATTTTATTGATAAGATCCTGTGCCCCAACAGCCAAGGAAATCCACGCTATTTTTCAGTAAATCTGAATTCCTCTTTAAATCCCAATCTACCTTCTTAAGGTTTTCTTGTCCCTGCAAAAACTTGCCGACAAAATGCAACATATTATACGCTTAAACTCTTAATCTGTTGCATTCCTGATTAAAAAAAATGTGCTTTCATTAGATTCTCCTGAGTATAGAGTCGCAACTTTTATGGGGCGGGTTTTTCTTGTCGGAGACAAGCTTGAGATATTCAGATTTTGTTAGCGCTGAATTTTTTCCAATGTTATGTCGGAATGCTTTTTCCAGACACGGCGGTAAGATGCCAGAACCTAACTTACTAAGAGGAACAGGAAACAGTTTACATCTTACTATTCGTATGAATGCTTCGCATTGATTTTTTCTCCTACACCTGTTTTTGGCTTGACTTGAAATTCGTATGAATACATACGCATCCCCCTTTAGCAAAGGGGGATTTAGGGGGATTTCCCAAGCTTCAAATGCGTATGCATTCATACGAATCCCCCCCCCCCTTTTTCTAAAGGGGGGATGTAAACAATTATATGCTCCCCTTAATAAGTTAGGTTCTGGCAATGTCTTTGGCAAATTTCGGGAGTAAATGGCCTGTTATCGTATCAAGAGATCGTTATCTTGCCGTTTTGCAAAATTCGTCTTTTATTGTCAAATTCACCTTCTTTTCACTTGACTTGAATAGTTGCCGATACATATAATAACTTCGTATGAAAAATGTGCACATTCAAATTCTTCGGCAACAAAACTTCAAGTTTTTAGGAGGCGATATGAAGAAGTCAATATTTTTTGTTTTTCTCCTTTCTGGATTTTTGTTTTTCTGCATAAACATGACGCATCCTGATGTCGCCCCTGCGAAGGATGATCAAAAAACACTAAAGCTTTTCCATGATCTGCAAAGGATAATCATCTCCGTATCCGATACCATCAAGCCTTCGGTGGTGCATATCGAGGTGGTGAAAAAGACCGGACAGATAAAATATAAATCCTTAGCCTCCGGCTTGATCGTGGACAGGGAGGGCTTCATTCTGACCAACGAACATGTGGTGGATGATGCCAAGAGCATAACGGTAACCCTTCCCAGCAAGATCGAATATTCAGCGGAGATCATCGGGACAGACAAACAGACCGATTTAGCTTTAATTAAGATAAAAACTGAGGAGGAGCTTTCCATAGCCAAACTTGGCAACTCCGATGAGGTGGAGGTGGGGGAATGGGTGATTGCGGTGGGTAACCCTTATGGATTTGATCGCACGGTCTCATTCGGCATCGTCAGCGGCAAAGGCCGGGTGCTTCCCAACCTCCCCATCGAAAATCAACTGATCAACGACTTCATTCAGACCGACGCCGCCATCGATCCGGGCTCATCCGGTGGACCTCTGGTGAATCTGAAAGGAGAGGTGATTGGCATAAACTCCATTGGATTCGGCAGAGGACAGGGTTTTACCATCCCCATAAACATAGCCAATGAGGTAAAGAATAAACTTTTAAGCAGTGGCACCATTCAGCGAGGCTGGATCGGCATAGCCATTCAGCCCTTAAATAGGGACTATGCCCAATTCTTTGGCAATCCACAACTGGAAGGTGTTCTAATCTCAGACATCGTTCCCGGCTCCCCGGCGGAAGAAGCCGGTCTTCTGCCGGGTGACATAGTAGTTGAATACAACGGAGAGGAAATATCGGCGGAAAAAGAGGAGGATTTAAACAAGTTTCAGGTTTTGGTTTCACAGAGCGAAGTGGGGAAAGCTGCGCGTGTGAAGATCAAAAGAGATGGCATGGATACCAGTATTGCTGTGAGAATCTCTGAACAGCCCAAGGTGAAGGCGGACGAATTTGAGACCCGGTTGGGCTTCACCGTAAAGGAGATCACCGAAGTTATATATCAGCAATACATGCTGGAGGATAAGGAGGGAGTGTTGGTCTCCTTTGTAGAGGTGGGTGGAGTTGCCAGCACAGCTTTGCTGGAGGAATGGGATGTGATCAAAAAGGTGGAGGATTTCGAGATCAAAAATCTGGATGAGTTTAAAAAAAGTCTGGATCTGATAAAGGATAGAAAACAGATAATGTTGATGGTGAAAAGAGGAAAAAATAAAAGGTTCGTTTTGCTGCTCCCCGAACAAGAGGAAAAAGGGGCCACACCTTAGAAGGATGCGATACAGCCTCCTCCGCTAAGGGGCGGACCTAAGACTCTTGTGGTTGAAATAAAAGTTGCATTTTTTGGCAGGTTGTTGATATTTCGATGTCGGCACCGGACTTACTGGCGTTACTGACGTTACTGATGTTTATTTTAGAAATTTTTCATTATCTATAATCATGTCCTTACCTTTATACCCTTTTTACCCAGAGGGATAGGTGTATCTGTGCACAAGTTGACAATGGTGAGAAAGGCGACCGAAGAAACGTGATTCTTTGAATATGAGCTTTCATTCCTCGCATACAACTCTCC
>CAZOJT010000033.1:0-29199 GCA_964580215.1 uncultured Ignavibacteria bacterium
GCGGTTTGCCATTCGGGAGGGAGGACGCACGGTTGGAGCCGGGGTGGTGGGAGAGATAATAGAATAGGTCAACGGTATGAGCCATACGGTTCATACCAACGGATTGAACGGGTCAACGGATTAAACGGATTAAGCGGATATGATTTAAAATAATTTGTGAAACGTCTAAAGAATAGGTGCATAAAGTAGCATGGGCTTTGAATTATCCGGATATATTCAGAAGAAGTGAGAAATTAAAAAGAGCGCCGCCATATTTTATGATGAAAAAATGCAGTAGCCAACAACAAAAGATGTCCACATGAGAACTCAAGATTATTGTAGAAAAACATCCTGGCGGAAGATGATCAAAAGGTGAAAAGAAACCAATTTTGCTACATTTGAGGATATATGAATTTTTTGCATAAAGAGAAGAGATTAGAGAGTTTCATAAACTCACTGCAAATTACAACGATATGGAAATATCGATCGTATAAACCCAGCAAGCGATGGTTTAGTTTAAAGTGAGCTAAGTTGAACTCAAGCTTAAGTCTTTAGAGAGGCAAGCTCATCATAAAAGGAAAAGAGAATGGCTGAAGAAGGACAAAAAATCAGAATCTGGCTTAAGGCTTACGATCATAGGGCTCTGGATAAGTCGGCTAAGGAGATCGTAAGAACCGTAATCAGCACCGGAGCAAAGATAACCGGACCGGTGCCTCTGCCCACCAGGAGGAGAGTCTATACCGTTTTAAGGTCTCCTCATGTGGACAAGAAATCCCGGGAGCAGTTTGAGACACGCATTCATAAGAGACTGATAGATATTTATGATTCCACACCTAAGACTGTGGATGCTTTGATGAAGCTGGATTTGCCCGCGGGTGTGGACGTAGAGATAAAGGTGTGAAATGCAGTATGCAGTATGTAGTAGGCAGTAGGTAGTAGACAGTATGCAGTACACAGATTTTTGGGAGTAAGAGGATGGAAGGGATTATCGGGAAAAAGATCGGAATGACCAGAGTTTTTAATCAGGAGGGGCAGGCTATTCCGGTCACAATTATAGAGGCAGGACCCTGCCCGGTGGTGCAGGTGAAAACCCATGATAAAGACGGGTATAATGCCATTCAGATCGGTTTCGGGGGAAAAAGGAAGAAGCTTTTTACTCTTCCTCTTCTGGGTCATTTTGAGAGAGCCAAAGTCCAGCCCAAAAGGATATTAAGAGAGATAAAAGCAGATCAGGTGGAGAAATTTAAGGTGGGACAGGAGTTGAAAATAGACATATTCTCGGCAGGTGAGAAGGTTAACGTAACTGGGGTCTCTAAAGGTTTAGGCTTTCAGGGTGGAGTGAGAAGACACAAATTCCACGGCGGTCCCAAAACCCATGGACAATCAGATCGACCGAGGGCTCCGGGCTCAATAGGCTCCAGCTCCTACCCTTCGCGGGTATTTAAGGGTCAAAAAATGGCAGGAAGAATGGGAGGGGAAAGGGTCACCGTCAGAAATCTGGAGGTGGTGGGGATGGATGTGGAGAAAAATTTGCTTTTGCTTGTGGGAGCAGTTCCTGGTAAAAGAAATTCCTATTTGATCGTCAGAAAATGTTTGGCTTAAAGGATGGTTATGCTTAGCGCGGTTGTATTTGACAAAGAAGGAAATCAAAAAGATGCGTTGCCACTAAAAGAGGAGCTTTTCGGGCAAAAACTTAATCTGTCGGTGATTCATCAGTACGTGAAGGCTTATTTAGCCAACCAGAGACAGGGCACGGTGAAGAAAAAGAATCGGGTGGAGGTCAGAGGAGGGGGTGCCAAACCCTGGCGACAGAAGGGAACCGGGCGGGCGCGAGCCGGGACCAACACGTCTCCTATCTGGGTGGGTGGAGGAAGAGCCTTCCCTCCAGTGCCTCATGATTATCGCATTGATATTCCCAAAAAGATGAAACGCAAAGCATTGCTCTCAACTTTATCAGCTATGGCTTCAGAAAATCGAGTGAAGATCATCGAAGAAATCAAGCTGGATGCCCCCAAAACCAAAGTAGTGGCTGAACTGTTTGACAAAATGGGAATGGGTGGATCAAAAGTCCTCTTCCTTTCTGAAGGAAAAGATGAAAATTTATATAAGTCCTGTAGGAATCTAAAAGATCTGAAATTTAGAAGAGCTTGTCTGGTCAATCCTTATGATCTTTTGATCTGTGATTTTTT
The DNA here is from genome assembly GCA_964580215.1 of uncultured Ignavibacteria bacterium. Lineage (GTDB taxonomy): Bacteria > Zixibacteria > MSB-5A5 > MSB-5A5 > SM1-73 > SM23-73-3. The sequence continues at coordinate 2,169 of CAZOJT010000033.1, forward strand.
AGTCATGACAAAAACGGCTTTGGATAGCTTAACGGAGGTGTTTGCCGGATGAATGATCCCCGAAAGATCATAAGGATGCCTCTGATCTCAGAGAAGAGCACCAACCTGCGTGTGGATCAGAATAAGTACGTCTTTGAGGTGGACAGAAAGGCAAACAAGCTTCAGATAAAAAAAGCAGTGGAGGAGCTTTTCGGTGTAAAGGTGGAGGATGTGACCACCATGATGATGCATGGCAGACCCAAAAGATTAGGAAAATTTGAAGGAAGAAGGCCGAATTGGAAAAAAGCCATGGTGAAACTTAAAAAAGGGGAGACCATAGAGCTTTTTGAGACGGTATAGGAGAGCTTTAAATGATTTTTTATGTTGTTGCTTTAGAAGATTAAATTTATTGAGGTAGCAAGATGCCCATTAAGACATTCAAGCCAGTTACACCATCTTTAAGATCTAAGACGGTGTCCACCTTCAAGGAGATAACCTGCACCACTCCGGAGAAATCGCTTCTGGTTCCTCTGAGGAAAAAAGGTGGAAGGAACAACCAGGGAAGGGTCACCTGTCGGCATCGAGGCGGAGGAGCCAAAAGGTTTTTGAGAATCATAGATTTCAAAAGAGATAAGCTAAACATTCCTGCTTTTGTGGCAACCATTGAGTATGACCCCAACCGGTCCGCTCGCATCGCCCTCCTACATTATGCGGACGGAGAGAAAAGATATATTATAGCTCCTCTGGGATTAAAAGTGGGTGATAGGGTGACGGCGGGTGAAGATGCGGAGATACGACCAGGAAATGCCATGCCCCTGGGAAGAATTCCACCGGGCACCATGATCCACAATGTGGAGTTGAAAAGAGGAAAAGGCGCTCAGATGGCCAGAGGAGCAGGAACATATGCTCAGTTGATGGCAAAGGAGGGAAATTTCGGACATGTGAGGCTTCCCTCGGGTGAAGTTCGGTTGGTAAGACTGGAGTGCTTCGCCACCCTGGGGCAGGTGGGCAATCTGGATCATGAAAACATATCCTACGGAAAAGCAGGCAAAAGCAGATGGCTGGGCAGAAGACCCCGGGTGAGAGGAGTGGCCATGAATCCGGTAGACCACCCCATGGGAGGAGGAGAAGGAAGATCATCCGGAGGCAGACATCCATGCACCCCCTGGGGAAAGATCACCAAGGGATTGAAAACCAGAAAGAAAAAGCCGTCCGATAAGCTGATCGTTAAAAGAAGAGGCAAGTAAAGTTAAAAATTAAAAGAGAAAAATTTAAAATTAAGAGGATTCTTATATTTTTGCATTCTAAATTTTGGATTTTAAACTTTTCGGAGATGGATTAAAAAATGGCAAGGTCTTTAAAAAAAGGTCCCTTTGTGGATGAACATCTTCAAAAAAAGATTTCGGCTTTGAATGAAACCAGAGAGAAGAGGGTGGTCAAGACCTGGTCCAGGCGATCCACCATAACCCCTGATTTTGTAGGACACACCATAGCCGTGCATAATGGGAATAAGTTCATTCCGGTATATATTTCAGAGAACATGGTGGGACATAAACTGGGAGAGTTCTCTCCCACCAGGATCTTTAGAGGACATTCCGGAAGGATTACGGAGAGATCCACATCCCTGAAATAGGTTGACAGAAAAGACAGAGCAAGGATTTTGGATGTTTGTAGAATAGATCATGGAAGCTAAAGCTAAAGCAAGATTTATTAGAATGTCTGCCCGGAAGGTGAGAAGAGTGGCAGATCTTATCAGAGGGAAAAACGTGGAGGAGGCACTGAACGTTCTGACCTTCACGCCCAAGGCGGCGGCAACGGTTTTGGAGAAGACTTTGAAGTCTGCCACCGCCAATGCCTTAAGCGTAGGAGGGACGGCTAAGCTTAAGGCGGAGGATCTGTGGATAAAGAAGATATTGGTGGATGGCGGTCCCATCATGAAAAGAATCCGGGCCATGGGGATGGGGAGAGCATATAGAATAAGGAAAAGAACCAATCATATCACCATAGTGGTGACCGATGGTAAGGAGGAGGAGCAGTAGAAGTAACCTGCTTAGGAAAGTGAAGTGACGTCAGTTTCCAGTTGGCAGTCAGCAGACTGGAAACTGGCAACTGAAAAAGGAGGTGTAGTTGGGACAGAAGACCAATCCCATAGGACTGAGGTTAGGGATCATTAAAAGCTGGAACTCCAGATGGTTTTCCGACACGAAATTTTCTGATCTTCTGAAGGAAGACCTGATGATCCGAAGCTATACTGAGAAGAGGTTAGAACACGCCGGAATAGCGGCGATAGACATAATCAGAGCTCCACGAAAGGTGACCCTGGACATTCATACTGCCAGACCGGGAATCGTGATCGGACGGAGAGGGGCGGAGGTGGATAAGTTGAAGGAGGAGCTTCAACTGCTCACCAAGAAGGAAGTGGCTATCAATATCATAGAGGTGAAGAAGCCTGAGCTTTCTGCCAAACTGGTCTCAGAAAGCATTGCCAAACAATTGGAAGGAAGGGTCTCCTTCAGAAGGGCGATGAAGAAGACGATCGCCTCGGTCATGAAATTGGGGGCACAAGGGGTGAGAATCTCCTGTGGAGGGAGGCTGGCTGGAGCTGAGATTGCTCGCACGGAAAAATATATGGAAGGGAGAGTCCCATTGCATACCCTCCGCGCGGATATCGATTACGCTACCGCCACCGCACACACCACCTATGGGTGTATCGGAGTGAAGGTGTGGATTTTCAAAGGAGAGGTTTTAGGATCAAAAGAGGAAGTTCCCCCCAAAGAGGAGGTTTCAGCCAGGGAAACATCAAAGAGAATGAAACCTGAAGAGGACAGGAGAAAAAAAGGAGAAAGGAAAAGCCGCCGAAAGAAAACTAAAAGAGAAGGTTAAGTGCGAAAAAACGAGGAAGACAAACGGCGTAGTGCCACCTTTTTGATTTTAGCACCAACGGATTCGATTGAGAGGGAGCGTTTTTTATGTTGATGCCCAAAAGAGTTAAATACCGAAAACAACAGCGTGGCAGAAGAAGAGGTAAGGCTTATCGTGGCTCGGAGATGAATTTCGGAGAATTCGGTATCAAAGCCTTAGAGCCAGCTTGGCTGACCAACAAGCAGATTGAGGCGGCCAGAGTGGCTTTGACCCGACATATAAAGAGGGGGGGCAAGGTGTGGATCCGTATCTTCCCGGATAAGCCGGTTACGGTTAAACCAGCTGAGACTCGAATGGGAAAGGGTAAGGGCGCTCCTGATCACTGGGTGGCAGTGGTAAGGCCCGGGAGGATTTTATTTGAGCTGGAGGGCGTAACTCCCCAGCTTGCCCGGGAGGCGATGGATTTGGCATCTGCCAAACTTCCCATAAAGACAAAATTCGTAGCCAGAACTCAGATTTAAAATTTTAAAGCATTCTTCGACACATGAAAAAAGAGCAGATGAGAGAGCTGACTAGAGAAGAGCTTCAGCAGAGAAAATCGGAAACAGAAGAGGAGCTGTTTAATCTAGGATTACAGAAAGCCGGCAAGGAGTTGGATAATCCTTTGCGGCTGAGGATATTGAAAAGGGATTTAGCGCGGATAAACACCATACTGAGGGAGGATGAACTGAAGATTCAACCCTTAGCCTCACAAGAAGAGAAGGTCAGCTCTTCTGAGGAGAAAGAGGAGAAAGAGGAGTAAGAGAGAGTGGAGAGAAATAAAAGAAAGATAAGAGAGGGATGGGTGATCTCGAACCGGATGGATAAAACTATCGTGGTCGCCGTGGAAAGGCAATTCAGGCATCCCCGATATGAGAAGGTCATTCGAAGGACCTCCAAGCTTTATGCTCATGATGACAAAAATGAATGTCAGATCGGCGATAAGGTAAAAGTGATGGAGACCCGACCTCTCTCCAAATTGAAAAGATGGAGACTTTCGGAGATTTTAAAGAAAGTCAAGTGAGCTTGAATGTCTGCCGTCCGGCGACCGCGGTCGGCCAGCATGAAGGGAAGATGAAAAGTGATCAGAGAGTATTCAACTTTAGTGGTGGCGGACAACTCCGGAGCGAAGAAGGTGATGTGTTTCCGGGTGTTGGGCGGAACTAAAAAAAGATATGCCCGTATAGGGGATATAATAGTGGTTACGGTGAAAGATGCCATTCCCGGCGGAACAGTCAAGAAGTCAGAGATATGTCGGGCCGTGGTGGTGAGGACCACCCGTGAAACCAGACGTAAAGATGGCTCGTATATCAGATTTTCTGATAACGCCGCCGTGATCATAAACGAGCTGAACGAGCCCAAAGGCACCAGAATATTTGGACCGGTGGCGCGAGAGTTAAGAGAAAAAGAGTTTATGAAAATTGTATCCTTAGCCCCAGAAGTGCTCTAAACACATCTGAGACGGCAGAAGAAGCTCAAGTATTCTTTTGAAAAAGCTATACTCAAACCTGAGTGACCAAAGAGATGAAGATCAAAAAAGGTGATAGTGTTCTGATTATTGCTGGAGATGATAAGGGGAAAACCGGGAAGGTGCTGAAGGTTTTTCCTGACAAAAGCCGGGCAATCGTGGAGGGGATAAATTTCATTAAAAGGCATACCCGGCAGACTCAGAAAGCTCAAAAAGGTGGCATTATCGAGAAGGAGGCGCCTGTGCACGCCTCCAATCTTATGCTTTTCTGCCCCAAATGCTCCTCTCCTACCAAGGTGGCCTATAAGATTCTGGAAGGGGAGAAGGGTGGTAGGCTAAGCAAAGTCAGAATCTGCCGGAAGTGCGGTGAAATAATTTGAATCTGATTTTAAAGTAAAAGCTAAACATAGCATGAATTCTTGATATGAAGATGGAAGAGAAGAAGTTATGGCTTTGCCACGAATAAGAGAAAAGTATAAGAAGGAGACCGTGCCTGCCTTGATGAAGCGGTTCGGGTATAAGAACCTGATGCAGGCGCCCAGACTGGAGAAGATGGTGATCAACGTGGGGGTGGGAGATGCCCTCCAGAACGTCAAGCTTCTGGATGCTGTCTCGGCTGATCTTGCCACCATAGCCGGACAGAAGCCCGTCCTCCGAAGGGCTAAGAAGGCTATATCCAACTTCAAGCTCAGAGCTGGCATGCCCATCGGATGTATGGTCACCTTGCGTAAGGACATGATGTATGAGTTTTTCGATCGTCTGGTGAATGTTGCCATCCCGCGTATTCGCGATTTCAGAGGCATCTCCCCCAACTCATTTGATGGACGGGGGAATTATAATCTGGGAATTGGAGAACAGATAATTTTCCCCGAAATAGATTATGATAAGGTGGAGAAGATCAAAGGTATGAGCATCACCATCGTCACCACCGCCAAAACCGATGAGGAAGGATTTGAGTTGTTGAAAAATCTGGGAATGCCCTTTAAAAGATAAAACTTATTTGAGGAACAGAAGATGTTGACGTTTTAAACTTATAAACTTAAACTCTGAATTTAAGGAGATCATTTGGCCAAGAAGTGTTTGATTGAAAAATCCAAGCGAAAACCGAAATTTCGCGTGCGTCAACACAATCGATGCTATCGGTGTGGGAGGCCCAGAGGTTTTATGCGGGATTTTGGGTTGTGCCGTATCTGCTTCAGGGAGTTGGCGCTTGCCGGTGAAATTCCCGGCGTGGTGAAAGCCAGTTGGTAGAAAAGTTAAAAGAGCAAAGTTCAAAATTAAAAAGATTTTGACCCACAATTGAAGTAAGGAAGGAAAATTTCATGAAGACCACTGATCCTCTGGCTGATATGTTGACCAGGATAAGAAACGCCTGTAAGGCAAAACACAAGAAGGTGGACGTTCCCTCTTCGGTGATGAAGAAGAGGATCGCTCAACTGCTTCTGGAACACAATTTCATCAGCAACTTCGTGGAGGTGGAAGATAACAAACAGAATCTTTTGCGCATCTTCTTAAAATATGATCACCAGAATAACAGCTTTATCTCCGGACTTCGTCGGATCAGCAAGCCCAGCCTTAGGATCTATGCAGATAAAAAACAGTTGGATCGGATAAGAAGAGAGGTGGGACTCACCATCCTCTCCACCTCCAAAGGTATTTTGACTCATCGTCAGGCCAAGGAAGCTCAAGCAGGAGGGGAGGTTCTTTTTAAGGTGTGGTAATTTTTGAGTAGTAAACTCTGAGTATGGCTGAAAGGAAAAAATGAGCAGAGTAGGAAAAAAGCCTGTATCCATCCCCTCCGGGGTGAAGGTTAAAATAGAGGAAAACCAGATCATGGTCACCGGACCTAAAGGAGAGTTGACATCAAGAATCCATCCATCCATGGTGGTGGAGACCGATCAGGATAGGGTAGTGATCAAGCGACCATCGGATAATAAGTTTCACAAATCACTCCATGGTCTGACCCGATCTCTGATCGCTAACATGGTGACTGGAGTGATTTCCGAATATCAGAAGTCCTTAGAGATTCAGGGAGTCGGATATAAAGCCGAGCTTATGGGAAGGAAACTTAATCTCTCCTTAGGTTTTTCCCATCCCATACTGTTCTCTCCACCTGAAGGCATAAAGATAGAGCTGGATGGACCCAATAAGATAAAAGTTTCAGGGATAGACAAACAGCTAGTGGGGTTGGTGGCGGCGAAAATCAGATGCTTCCGTCCACCTGAGCCATACAAGGGCAAAGGAATCAGATATGAAGGGGAAATCGTGCGGAAGAAAGCTGGCAAAACTGCCACTTAGAATGCCGACGTTGTGCACTCTGGTTAAGGGTGAAAGTTATGCTTAGACAGGAAAGATTGAAAAAAATAAGATTGGCCAGACGGCGAAAAAGGGTGAGAAAAAAGATATTTGGAGCCTCTGAAAGACCCAGGTTATGTGTGTATAAGAGCCTAAAGCAGATATATGCTCAATTGGTGGATGATGGGGCCGGTCGCACCCTGACAGCGGTATCCAGCCTCACCCGGGAAGTGAAATCTCAGACTAAACCCGAGGATACCAAATCTGTAGTGAGCAAAAAGGTGGGGCTTCTTCTGGCTCAAAAGGCAAAAGAGCTGGGCATAACTTTGGTGGTGTTTGATCGAAGCGGGTATCCATACCACGGAAGGATCAAATCCTTAGCCGAAGGAGCCAGAGAGGGAGGATTGGGGTTCTAACTCTCCGCAGGTGTGCCCGTACGGGCATATCCGCAGAATCCAAGTTTGGACCGCAGGATCTTGAGATATGATCGGCAAAAAGCGATTGCCTTTGATTCTATGAACAGCACACGAAATGAACCGATTTTAGAAAAGAGGTGATTTTTGGCAAGATTTTACGAGGAACAACCTTTAGAGTTTACGGAGAAGGTCATCTACGTCAATCGGGTGGCCAAGGTGGTCAAGGGGGGGAGACGGTTCTCTTTCACCGCCCTGGTTGCAGCCGGAGACAGAAAGGGCAGAGTGGGGATCGGGTTGGGAAAAGCGCGAGAGGTCTCCCTCGCCATTACCAAGGGGACTGAGGCAGCTAAGAAGAAGATGATTGAAGTTCCCCTGGTGGATGGAACCATTCCTCATCCGGTGATAGGAAAATTTGGAGCAGCTAGGGTTCTTTTGAAGCCAGCTTTGCCGGGCACCGGTGTGATCGCCGGTAGTCCTGTCCGGGCGGTTTTGGAAGCCGCCGGGATTCAAGACGTGTTGACTAAGTCCTTAGGCTCCCCCAATCCCCATAATGTGGTTAAAGCCACAGTCAACGGTCTTTTGAATCTGAGGATGCTCAAGGAAAAAGCTCGAGCAAGAGAGAGCGAGAGAAAACGATAGGTAACTGCAAAAATCTGAAGGAGTTGCACCAAGAGAAACAGCCATAAATTTGAGCAAAAAAGATTTGGGATTTTTAGTAATTTTTTGGAGAGGTTTAAAGTGGTTGGTAAGTTGAAGATTACGCAGATAAAAAGCGCCATTGGGTATACGAAAAAGCAGAAGCAAATGGTGAGAGCTTTGGGGATCAAGAAGCTTTACCAGAGCGTGGAACAGAAGGATACCCCTCAAATACGAGGAATGATTGAGAAGGTGAAACACCTGGTCAAAGTGGAAGTTGAAAATCCCGCCGAAAGCGGGGAGGTGTGATTTGACAAAAGCATCTGCCGGAGAACGAAAAATTCATATTGGAGGTCTTTCCCCTTCCTTGGGGTCAAGCAAGAAAAGAAAGAGGGTGGGCAGAGGCCCGGGATCGGGTCACGGAAAGACATCCACCCGGGGACACAAGGGCCAGTTGTCCCGATCTGGAGCCAAAAAACGATCATGGTTCGAGGGTGGACAGATGCCTCTCCAGAGACGAGTCCCCAAGAGAGGATTTACCAATATCTTCGGTAAGGAATTTCAAATTGTGAATCTGTCTGCCTTATCCAAGGTCACTTCCCTGTCCGCAGAATCGGTCAAGGATGTGATCTCTCCAAAGATAATGAAGGAGGCGGGATTGATCAAGAAGATAAAGCTTCCGGTCAAAATACTGGGCGAAGGAGAGATGGCAAGAGCGGTGGTGGTTCAGGCCAACGCCTTCAGCAAAAAAGCCAAAGAGAAAATTGAGGCGGCAGGTGGCAAAATTGAGGTGATAAGATGTTAAGCACCATCCAGAGCGTATTCAAGATTCCAGAGCTCCGGAAAAGGATTCTCTTCACTTTAGCCATCCTGGTGGTGTATCGATTGGGAGGACATATTCCCTCACCGGGGATCGATGCTGAAACTCTGATGACCTTCTTCGGGGAAAGAATGAAAGGTTCGCTTTTCGGCTTATATGACATGTTTGTGGGAGGCGCCTTTCGGAAGGCAACCATCTTTTCCCTGGGGATAATGCCCTATATATCTGCCTCCATCATCATGCAGCTTCTGGGAGCGGTGGTGCCATATTTCCAGAAGCTACAGAAGGAGGGAGAGGAAGGAAGGAGAAAGATCACCCAGTATACTCGCTACGGCACGGTTCTTATCTCCGCCATGCAGGCTCTGGGAACTGCGGTATTTCTGGAGAGTTTGCAGCTTTCTGCTAGGGAGCTTGTAGTTCCCCACCCCGGTATGGGCTTCAAACTCTTGACCATGATCACCTTCACCTGCGGCACCATCTTCATCATGTGGCTGGGCGAGCAGATCACCGAAAAGGGAATTGGAAACGGAATCTCCTTGATCATAATGGTCGGGATCATCGCTCGTTTTCCCAGCGGCGTGGTGGACGAGGTGAGGATGCTTTTTCTGGGGCAGAGGAACCTCTTCTCCGAGGTCTTTTTAATCGGGCTGATGGTGGCGGTGATTGCAGCTATCGTTTTGGTCACCCGGGCTCAAAGAAAGATACCGGTGCAATATGCCAAACGGGTGATCGGGAGAAAGATGTACGGGGGTCAGTCAACTCACATACCCCTGTCGGTTAACACCGCCGGGATAATTCCCATAATCTTTGCCCAGTCGATCATGTTTGCTCCCGCCACTCTGTCTTCCTTTTTCCCCAACAGTGAGTTCATGCAGAGCTTCTCCTCCTGGCTTCAGCCGGGGACGGTTCTGTATTCGCTAATATTCGGGCTCATGATCGTATTCTTCGCCTATTTCTACACCGCCATCGTGTTCAACCCGGTGGATCTGGCGGATAACATGAGAAAATATGGTGGCTTCATCCCTGGAATTAGACCGGGTAAAAGAACCAGCGAATATATCGATAAGGTTCTTACCCGCATAACCCTGCCCGGAGCGATATTCTTTGCCATGATCGCCGTCCTTCCCTATTTTATGATGAGGGGAATGGGCGTCCAGTTTTACTTCGGAGGAACCGGTCTTCTGATAGTGGTGGGGGTAGCTTTGGATACGCTTCAACAGATTGAATCTCATCTTCTGATGAGACATTATGATGGATTCATGAAGAAAGGGAGAATAAGAGGCAGAATGTAGAAAGAAAAGTATGAATTTGGTACTATTGGGAGCACCCGGCTCAGGAAAAGGGACTTTGGCTAAACTTTTGTCATCTGAGTTGGGGGTGCCACACATCTCCACAGGTGACATCCTAAGGGAGAAAGTACATCAGGCTGGCCTGTTAGGTAAAATAGTCAAACCCTTTATGGAGACAGGAAAATTAGTTCCAGACGAAGTCATGCTAAATATTATTGAGAAGAGAATAAACCAACCGGACTGTAAAAAAGGTTTCATACTGGATGGATTTCCTCGCACCTTAGTTCAGGCAGAGAAGTTAGACCAGTTGCTCTCAGATTCAAACAGAAGCATAGATTTCGCGCTGGAATTTGAGGTATCTGGCCAGTGTGCCCTAAAGAGATTGGGAGGGAGACGGATATGTTCGATGTGTGGTGCGGACTACAATCTTTATAGTAAACTTCCTCAAAAAGAGGGCGTGTGTGATATCTGCGGAGGAAAGTTGTTTCAAAGAGAAGATGACAAAGAAGATGTGGTTTTAAATAGATTGAAAGTATATCGGGAGGAGACACTTCCCATCGAAGAATATTACAACCATCAGGGCAAATTGATCCGAATAAATAGTGAGCCCAATCCGGATATGGTTTTAAAAGAAATTCTGAAGGTGCTGGAGACCTAATAACGTATCACCTTCAGACAAAAGATGATTTTGCACATGATAGAGTTGAAAACAGAAAGAGAGATCCAGATAATAAGGAATAACGGAAAGATACTGGCAAAGACTTTGAAGTTGGTGGGAGAAGGGATTCATTCGGGAATCAAGACCAAAGAACTGGACCGGCTGGCGGAGGATTTTATCAAAAAACAGGGAGCCTATCCGGCATTCAAAGGATATCGAGGTTTCCCCAACTCCATCTGTGTCTCCATAAATGAGGAGGTGGTGCATGGGATTCCGGGAGAGAGAATTATACAGGAAGGGGAGATCGTCTCCGTGGATGTCGGAGTTTTCAAGGATGGTTATTATGCCGATGGGGCTTACACTTTTCAGGTAGGGGAGGTGTCGGCAGAGGCACAAAAAGTGATGCGGGTTACTCAGTTTGCTCTGGAAAATGCTCTTAGTTTTGTACAAGAGGGAAGACATCTTTCGGATATTTCACACGCCATCCAATCCTTTGTGGAGGAGAATGGTTTTTCGGTGGTAAGAGACCTGGTGGGGCACGGGATCGGAAAAAGATTGCATGAGGAGCCGCAGATACCCAATTTTGGGAGGCCAGGACAGGGAGTGGTGTTAAAAAAAGGAATGGTATTGGCTATAGAGCCTATGGTGAATGTTGGATCTTATGAGATAGATAGCAGAGACGATCATTGGACCATCATCACCCGTGATAGTTCTCTTTCCGCTCATTTTGAGCACACCGTGGCGGTGACAGAAAATGGAGCCGAGGTTTTAACCGTGGACAGTTGAGTCCCAAAGGCAGGTGGTTTTAATGCCAAAAGAGGAAACCATTCAGGTTGAAGGAAAAGTAATTGAGCCGTTGCCCAATGCCCTATTCCGGGTAGAGCTGGAGAATGGTCATCAGGTGCTGGCGCATGTCTCCGGCAAAATGAGAATGCATTTTATCCGAATCCTCCTGGGGGATAAGGTGACGGTGGAGCTTTCTCCTTATGATTTAAGCCGAGGGCGAATAATATATCGATATAAGTGATCCTGGACTGAGACTGAGATAGAAACTGCGACAGAGACTGAGATAGAGAGATCAACTGCCCAAATCAGAAAGAAGTCAACGAATTGTGAAAGGGAAGAAAAGATGAAGGTTCGATCATCCATAAAGGTGCGTTGTGAGAAGTGCAGGATCGTAAAAAGGAAGGGGATATTGCGGGTGATCTGCAAGAATCCTCGCCATAAGCAGAGACAGGGATAAAAACGGCGGAGGCAAAATTTGGCCAGAATTGCAGGTGTAGATCTGCCCAAAGACAAAAGGGTAGAGATAGGTTTGACCTATATTTACGGGATAGGTTTATCCTCCTCCAGAAAGATTCTGCAAGCCACCGGAGTAAATCCCGATATCCGGGCGCATAAGTTGACTGACGAAGACATAACCAAATTGCGTTCGGTAATTGAGTCGGATTACAAGGTGGAGGGAGCTATACGGGGAGAGGTCTCCATGAACATCAAGAGATTGATCGACATCGGCTCCTATCGGGGGTTAAGGCACAGAAGAGGATTGCCAGTGCGGGGACAGAGAACTAAAACCAATGCCCGAACCAGGAAAGGTCCCAAAAGGACCATTGGTGGTAAAAGATCAAAATAAAACAGAGAAATCACATACAAAATTTGAACTTTCGGATTCAAGTCAAATGATCATAGTCACTATCTTGAAGGAGGAGTAAATTGCCAGAGGTCTCAAAGAAGAAGAGCAAGAAGAGACATGGTGTGGTTGGCTCACACGCAGTAGCCCATATCAAGGCAACCTTCAATAACACCATTGTGAGCATTACCGACACCAAGGGGAATCTAATCTGTTGGTCCACGGGTGGCAGGCTGGGTTTCAAAGGGTCAAGAAAGAGCACCCCCTTTGCGGCACAATTGGCCGCTCAGGCGGCTGCCAAGGAGGCTTTAGAACGGGGAGTGAAAAAGGCAGAAGTGTGGGTGAAAGGTCCTGGATCGGGAAGAGAAGCCGCCATAAGATCCCTGCAGGCGGCAGGGATGGAGATCACCGCCATAAGAGACGTCACCCCCATTCCTCATAACGGCTGCCGTCCTCCTAAAAGAAGAAGAGTATAGAGAAACGGTGTGAGGAATTCAGAGTAGGCGAATTATATGTCCCATTTAGCTCGGAAGGTTTGACCGAAATTGAAGGATATAAGACGGAGAGGTTAGATGGCAAGATATACGGAAGCAAATTGCAAGCTTTGCAGACGTGAAGGAGAAAAGCTCTTCTTAAAGGGGAGTCGTTGTTCTGGTGATAAGTGTGCTTTCGAACGGAGAGCTTATTCTCCGGGTACGCGCGGACGAACGATGAGAAGAAAGGGATCGGAATATGCTCTAAGGCTCAGAGAAAAGCAGAAGGTGCGCCGCATTTATGGAATCTTAGAAAGGCAGTTTGAAAATTATTTTCACCGTGCTAAAAGACAAAAAGGTATAACTGGCGAGAGCCTTTTGAGGATGCTGGAATGTCGGCTGGACAATCTGGTATATAGATTGGGTTTCGCCCCCTCCAGAAAGGCAGCCCGTCAGTTGGTCCTGCATCGCCATTTTCTGGTTAATGAAAGAGTTGTCAGCATCCCTTCCTATCAGCTTAAGCCTAGTGATATCATCTCTGTCCGAGAAAAAAGCAAGAATTTAGACTTAATTCACCAAGCCTTAAGAGAAGGGCGGGCGGGGGACCTCCCCTATCTGCGGTTAGATAAAGCCCATCTGAAAGGCGAGCTTCTGGAGCGTCCCAAAAGGACCGATATTCCCCTTCTGGCTCAGGAGCAATTGATCGTGGAGCTTTACTCCAAGTAATTTCTTGAAAATTTCTTTAAAGAATCGGTAAGAGTATAAAGAAAGAAGAGATTGATCAAGCCGCAGAAATTTAAAAGATTTTTTCTCCTTGAAAGGAGGAATTGAGGGATGAAATGGAAGAATTTGCAGATGCCCAAAGATATTGGAGTGGAAGAATCCACCATGACCGATAAGTATACCAAGTTTATCGTGGAGCCGCTGGAGCGTGGATTTGGTTTCACCTTGGGGAATGCTCTGCGCCGAACCCTTCTGTCCTCCATTCAGGGAACCGCTCCAGTAGCTTTGCGTATCGATGGGGTTTTGCATGAATTTTCCACCATTCCCGGAGTATATGAGGACGTCACCGAGATCGTGCTAAATATTAAAAGACTAAGGCTGAAGCTTAATGGGGATGAGCCCAAGACTTTAGTTCTGGAGGCTAACAAGAAGGGAAGTTTTGCTGCCAAGCATATAAAAACTGACGGCGAGATTGAGATCTTTAATCCCGATCTGCACCTGGTAAAGACAACAGAAGATGTTAAGTTCAAGATGGAGATAGACATCGGGGAGGGACGAAGCTATGTTTCAGCAGAACAGAACAAAAGACCAGATGCCCCGGTGGGAACCATTTTTCTGGATTCAATGTTTTCCCCTGTTCAGAAGGTGAATTTCACCACGGAGAATACCCGGGTGGGACAGCGCACAGATTACGACCGGCTAATCCTGGAGATCTGGACCGATGGAAGTTTAACCCCGGAAGATGCTCTATGCTTTGCCTCCAAGATTTTGAAGGATCACTTCCAGCTTTTCATCAAACTGGAGGAGGAGATGGAGATAGCGGAAGAGGAGGAGGTGGATGAGGAGACTTTAAAGATCCGAAATCTTCTGAAGACTAAGGTGGATGAGTTGGAACTTTCGGTAAGATCCTCAAACTGTTTGAGAGCTGCCAACATTCAGACGCTGGAGGAATTAGCCCAGAAGACAGAGGCGGAGATGTTGAAATACCGTAACTTCGGAAGGAAGTCCTTAACAGAGTTGAATACCATCTTAAGCGAACTGGGACTTGACTTCGGTATGGATGTATCCAAATACAAAGAGCCCCAGGAAGACAAATAAGAGCAGAAAGTTAAAATGCCAGGAATTCATAAACGAAAGCTCAATTGTCAAAGAAAAAGGAGTTCGACTTCAGAAGATTTGTGCGCAGGAGGTTAAAGTTTCGTTTTTGAATTTTTATATATTCATGATCTTTTCATCAGTCCGCAGGATACTGTGGATCTGAATGAGCGAGTAACTAATTCTGAGTCCAGATTCCAAAACTTAGGTGAAAGGCTGAACTTGTTCCGATGAGACATGGTAGAAAAGTAAAGAAGTTAGGAAGAACCAAAAGCCACAGGAAGGCAATGCTGGCCAACATGGCGGCCTCTTTGTTTATGTATCACATAATCAAAACCACAGAAGCCAAAGCCAAAGAGGTTAGAAAATTAGCGGAGAAATTGATAACTTTAGCCAAAAGAGGCAATCTTCACGCTCATCGTCAGGTCTACGATGTGATCAAAGATAGGAAGCTGGTTAAAAAGATATTTGACGAGATAGCTCCCAAATTCATGGATAGACAGGGTGGCTATACCCGGGTGGTGAAACTGGGCATCAGAAAGGGAGATGGCGCTCCACTTTCAGTGGTCGAGCTTTTGGTGGAAAGACCACCCAAGGAGGAGAAAAAAGGGAAAAAGGAAAAAGCGGCGAAGAAGATCAAGCCAGAGAAGGTAAAGGAAGCTAAACCATCAAAGGAGAAGAAAGAAAAGGTGGAAGCGAAGGCTGATAAGGTTGAGAAAGAAGAAGAAAAAGAAAAAGAAGAAGAAGAAGAAAAAGAAAAAAAAGAAAAGACTGAAGAGAAGGGAAAGGAAGTCAAAGGGGGCGAAGAAACCGACTCAAAAGAAACTAACCCGGAAGAATAAAAGAAGATTTGAGAAATAGATTTTAGCCTATTTTGTCTGGACTTTTTAAATTAAAGACCGCAGGTTTTTTAAAGAACCTGCGGTTTTCTCTTAGTTGGTAACAGACGCCGTTGCCCGTTGCCAACGGGAGAAACCATATGTGTAGTTGCTCGATTTATGGTTCGACGAGCTCACCATCCTGAGCCTGTCGAAGGATCGAGCTAAAGGACGCCCAATAAATAGGGCAACTACAATTTTGCTACACTTGCTCAGTTTCCTCTTGTGGATGACGGAGACCCGTCTGGGATAACATCCACAAGGAGTGTAAAATTTGAACCTAATTTGATTCAACTGAACAGAGGACTGGAATTTTTGATAGAAATACAAATCTTCGCAAGAGTAAATAAAGTTGATATTTTGAGAACCTCACCTTTGTCCCCTCTCCTTACAGACTGTGTCACAATTCTCAAAAACCTGCTTCTGTCATTCTGAGCGAAGCGAAGAATCTCGTAGTTACAATAAGTTGCAAAATCGAGATTCTTCGGCTAACGCCTCAGAATGACATTATGACACACTCTCCTTAGAAAGGAGAGGGGGACCAGTGCCTTTGGTACAACCTTGCCGGGTAGCCGATGTTTGCCTTGAAGGGTTTCACGCCGGGAGGCGTTTGTGACTAACAAGGGGCTTGCCAGTATTTCTATCTCTGTCGACTTGCGGCCTATTCACTTGGGGTGTTCACCTTTAGGTGAACCGCACGAAAGGTTTCTTTCAGGAATTTCTAAGTCAAGCTAAAGTCGTCGATCCCGCCTGGGCGGGGCTTGACACTCCAGTAGAACCTTTTCAAGTTTGACTTTTTCAGTGCTCTCTCTATATCGTGTTCAAAACGATTTTTAACAAAAACATGTTGACCGGCTCTTCCGTATGTGATATGTTTATTTAAGTCTATATCAGGGAGGGATAGATGACAGAGCAAATTTTGCCTCATGACAAAAACCAACTGTTTGTCCAGACATCCAAGCTTTTGAATTCAACTTTAAACTTAGATGAGCTGTTGGACGTGATTTTGAGTTTGACTGCCCGGACCATGGAGGCTCAGGCAAGCTCGCTTTTGATTATCGATAAGAAAAGGAAAAAGCTAAAACTTTATATCTCTCCAAGCGAAAAGGCAAAGGGAAAGAAAAAGTTAGAGCTTAAGATGGGGGAGGGAATTGCCGGATGGGTGGCGGACCATGGCCAGCCAGTGATCTCCAACCAAGTTAAGGAAGATCCGCGCTACTCTCCCGAACTGGAAAAACAGATAGGATTTTCCATAGATTCCTTGATCTGTGTTCCCCTTTTGAGAAGAGGGAGGTTAATCGGCGCGGTGACTGCTTTGAATAAGATGAATGGAAAGAAGTTCGACCAGGACGATTTGGAAATTCTTTCCTCGTTAGCTGATCAGATTGCTATCGCCCTGGACAACTCTTATCTTTTCAGCAAAGCGAAAAAAAAGACTTTACAGATGGAAACTCTGTTAGAGGTGGAGAAGTCCTTAAGCTCTTCGTTGAATCTGAATGAACTTTTGGAGCTAATTTTGGATTCCCTTTTGACGGTGGTCAAATATGATGCGGTTGCCATTTTCCTGATTGATAAAAAGAAACAGGAGATCGAATACATTAAGGCAAGGGGGTTTGCACCAGCTTTGGAGCCGGATCTACAGCTTAAGATAGGACAGGGCATAGCTGGCTGGGCGGCTAAAACCCAAAAGAGTTTAATCGTCTCGAATGTCAAACAGGACCGCCGTTACATCGAAGCCAGGGTGGAGACTCAATCTGCCATGGCGGTGCCAATAGTATCCCAAAAAAGGATGATCGGCGTTTTCAGTCTGGAGAGCGATGAACCGAATGCCTACCGGGAGGACGATTTGGAGCTTCTGGAGGCTTTTGCCAGTTTGGCGGCTATCTCTTTGGAAAGAGCACGCCAGCATGAGGAGATTTTAGAGAAAAGAAAATTAGAGGAGGAACTCTCCATCGCCAGAATAATCCAGCAAAGTTTTCTACCCCGAATTAAACCTCAACTTTCTGGATTTGACATCTCCGGCATAAATATTCCATCTGAGAAGGTGGGGGGAGATTATTATGATTTCATCCCTATAATTGAAAATCAAATAGGGGTCGCCATCGGTGACGTCTCTGGAAAGGGTATACCCGCCGCTTTGATCATGGCATCCTTCAGAGCCAGCCTGATAGCCGAGATAAGAAACAATTATGCCATAAGAAGCATCATGTTCAAGGTCAACAATCTTCTTTTCGAAAGCACTGCTTCGGATATTTACGTTACTGCGGTATACGGAGTGCTGGACACAAAAAATAGGATATTCACCTTCGCCAATGCCGGACACAATGCTCCCATCTTAAGGCATGCAAACGGTGAGATGGAATATCTTACCGAAGGTGGAGTGGCTTTGGGGATGTTTGAAAATCTAAAATATGAAGAAAGACCTGTGGGGCTCAGTCCCGGAGAAATCATAGTCTTCTACACTGATGGTGTGACAGAAGCAAAGAATGAGAAGGAGGAAGAATTCGGGACAAAAAAACTGAAACAGGTGATAAATGATTCACACCAACTAAATGCCTCCCAGATTCAGGAAAATATCTATAGAGCGGTGAAGGATTTCACGGGCAGTTTACCTCAGGCGGATGATCTTACCATGATAGTGATCAAAGTCGGGGATTAGGGATTAGGGGCTTGGGACTGGTGGCTTGGGGTTAGTAGCTTGGGACTAGTGAATAGTTGGAGAGGAGATGATTAAGAGTTATAAAGATTTAGAAATTTGGAAGAAAAGCGTGGAGTTATAACAAACGAATAAAATAAGTTACCATATGGTATGTCATGTTGAGCGAAGCGAAACATCTCTTTTTACTTTATTTATTTGCCTGTTAGCAGATCTCTTGTTTGGCTGGGAGTTAGAAGGAGATTGGTGGAAATCAGATTCTTCGCTACGCTCAGAATGACATATAACCCCCCCTGTTGTTGGAGATGGATGCAATAGGCGAGATGACCAGAGGATTAATCAAAAAGCTACAAATAGAATGAACAAAGTACAGAGCAAAGCAGGCATTTCACTAGTCCCAAGACTCTATCTACTATCTTCATGAAGAGACTCTCTGAATATTATTTTTTAATCGTTTTCGTCGGTCTAATCTTAATGGGCTGTATTCCTCAGCCTCGATATACCTCAGAGCCGCTGGAGAAGAAAAAGGGCCAAAGAATTTTGGAGGAAGAAAAAGCAAAGACTGAAAGGACCCAGCCCGCCGGAGAGAAAAGTAAAAGTAAGATCGACAAAGCTAAGATGGGACGGATAATCAACTCTTTTCTGGGGGCGCCATATAAATTTGGTGGTGAAACCAAGGCCGGGATCGACTGTTCCGGTCTGGTGATGCAGGTATACAAACAATATGCAGGCTTCAAGCTTCCTCACGACACCAAAAAGCTTTACCAACTGGTAAAACATGTAGATAAAGACGACTTAGTATATGGAGATTTAGTCTTCTTCTCTGACGGCTGGTTTTCTGTCTCCCATGTGGGAATCTATATCGAAGGGGGCAAATTTGTGCACTCTGTCAAAGGCTCTGGAGTGATCGTATCATCA
Source organism: uncultured Ignavibacteria bacterium (assembly GCA_964580215.1). Classification (GTDB taxonomy): domain Bacteria; phylum Zixibacteria; class MSB-5A5; order MSB-5A5; family SM1-73; genus SM23-73-3. Next base: position 21,004 of record CAZOJT010000033.1, read on the forward strand.
CTGGATGAAAGCCACTATAAAAAAAGATACAGGGGTGCCAGAAGGGTAATTCCGTAAGCAATTTTGAAGTGTATCGACTTGCTTGAACAGGTTTGACTTCGGGAAACTCACTCAACTTATTTTTCAAGATATTATGGACCTAAAGGCAAAACTGGAAAACCTTCCCACCAAGCCCGGGGTATATTTGATGAAAGATGCCTCGGGAAAAATAATTTATGTGGGGAAAGCCAAATCTTTGCGAAACCGAGTGCGCGCATATTTCCACGATACCCCGCCCTATCATCCCAAGATTTCTGCCTTGATCTCGAAGATATCTGATTTTGATATTCTGGCGACCGATTCTGAGATGGAGGCTTTAATCCTGGAAGCCAATCTCATCAAGGAATACAAGCCCAGATACAATGTGAACCTAAAAGATGATAAAAGGTATCCATATTTGAAGGTGACGGATGAGCCATTCCCCAGAGTTCTGGTAGTAAGAAGGGTGAAAAAAGATAGGGCTAAATATTTTGGTCCCTATACCAATGTCAAAGCCATGCGGCATACTCTCAGGATACTGAGAAGAGTATTCCCCATTCGAAGTTGTAACTATGCGCTTCCCTCCTTCAGAAAGATCAAACTGTGCCTGGATTATCATATCAAAAGATGTCTGGGACCGTGTGAGGGGAAGGTTTCGCAGGAGGAATACAAAGAGATCATAAAAAACGTTTTGCTTTTTCTTTCTGGAAAAAATAATCTTTTGATGGAGCACCTAAAAGAGAGAATGAACGAATATTCCGATGGAGAGGAATTCGAGAAGGCGGCTTCGGTCAGGGATCAGATCAAAGCCTTAGAAAGCGTGATAGAGAAACAGAAAGTGGCTGATACCGAACAGGTGGATCGGGACATAATTGCCTTCGCTCGTGAAAAAAAGGACATCTCGGTGGTGGCTCTGCAGATAAGAGAGGGGATTTTGATCGGCAGACAGAATTTCCATCTTACCGGTTTCAAGGAGAGCACAGATCGAGAGATCCTGTCCACTTTCTTAAGGCAATATTACATGCATTCGGTGGTGATTCCTCCTGAGATTATTCTCCCCGTCGAAGTGGGTGATCAGGGGATGATTGCCGATTGGCTCTCCTCCAAAAGGGAGGGGAAGGTGAAAATCATCGTCCCCCAAAGAGGGGATAAGTTTAAGCTTCTGGAGATGGCAAGTTATAATGCCCGGCTTTCATTGAATGAGTTATTGTTGCAAAGATCCGAGGCAAAAAAGAAAGTTCCTATCGCCATCAGATCGCTGGAGAAAGATTTATATTTATCCCTTCCTCCCAGAAAGATTGCCGCATTCGATATATCCAATTTAGGTCCTTCGGATGCGGTGGGCTCTTTAGTTTTCTTTCAGGATGGTCGCCCAAAAAAGAGCCGGTATCGCAGATTTAAAATAAAGACCGTGGAAGGGCAGGATGATTTCGCCATGATGGCGGAGGTGGTACGACGATATTTTACCCGTTTGACTGAGGAGAAACAGGAATATCCAGACATGGTCTTAATTGATGGTGGGAAAGGTCAGCTATCAACTGCTGTTCAAACTTTGGACAGTCTGGGGGTTAAAAATCAGAGTGTGGTGGCTTTGGCTAAAAGATTAGATGAGGTCTTTTTGCACCAAAAGTCTGATCCTCTGATGATCCCAAAAGGTTCTGCGTCCTTGAGACTTCTGCAGAGAATAAGGGATGAGGCTCATCGGTTCGCCGTGGAGTATCACCGAAAATTAAGAAAGAAAAGGACCATAAAATCCGAGCTGGATCAGATTCCCGGCGTTGGACCAGCAAGAAGAAAGGTTTTGCTAAAGCATTTTGGCTCCGTTGAAAAAATCAAACAGGCTCGCTTAGAAAAGCTTTTGCAAATTGAGGGTATAAATAAAAGGGTGGCGGAAAATGTTTACAGATATTTCCATCCCCGGAGTTGATCTCCCCGATTGAACCCATTTTTTCATCCCAAAAAAAATGTAAGCAAAAGACCTTGCTTCAGTCTAATAAGAACAGCCACAAGGGTTCACCCTGAAGGGATTCGCTCTGAAGGGCTGTCCCTACGAGAATTTCCTCTCGTGGATTGAACTGATCAGACACTTTTTCAACAGCTCCTTTAGCTTGACCTGAAACTGCTCCCTGTGGGAAGTTATCCCAGATGAGCCCCCGTACGGGTGGGGGTCTCCGTCATCCCACGGAATTAAGGGTGGATGATAACATCCACCTAAGAGCGCGTAAGCAAGCCTTTATGGCTTGTCCGCAGTATCTTGAGATCTGCAAAGCCGTGTCCTCAGGATCCCACATTGCGGGAAAAGACAAAAAGCTTTAAACCTAATTTGCCTAAAGGTCATGTTGAAGAAGTCAACTTTTGAGGCGGGATATGCGTATGCTCGTATGAGTGCATACGCACATTCATACGAAAATTCCCGCCTCTATGGGAACGTAACTTATCCTCCATAGGGCAGGGCATTTAGCCCTGCCAACGGGGTTTTTCAATAGCCCCGACAGGTGAACACTCCAACAAAGAACGATAGTGTTCTGAGAAACGAAAAAAAGAAAAGAAGTAAAAATAGAAAGGAAAAGAGTAACAAGCTGAATTCTATATGCACTCAACAGAGGAAAGTATCATCCCTCCCCTCAGTCTTTTTATTGTGGACTTAATGGAACTTGGTGGGGGTTTTGTTTAAGAAATAAAGAAATTGCTCAGGAAGAAAGCTTCTTTGCTTCCTTGATCACCCCGTAGATCCCATTATCCAACTGGGCGAACAGCTTCAGATGCTTATATCTCTCCAAAAGATCCGCTTCCACCACCTTCTTGTCCACAGATGCTAAGAGTACACGTCCGAATATCACCATGTTCTCGCCATATTTTTTGGTCCAATCCAATGAGCATTCCAGATGAGCTTTGCACTCAGCGATACGAGGGGTGGTGAGTTTGACCGACTTTGCAGGCGTTAATCCCGCCTCTTTGATTTCTTTATCCCCGGTTGGCTCAATCTCCGTAATCTTCCATATCTTCTTAGTCAACTCTGTTCCGGGAATATTAATTATGAACTCTCCCGTGGACAGGATATTTTTGGCTGTGAGATTATTTGTGTTGCAGCCAAAGCCGATAATGGCAGGACGAGAAGAAAAAATAGAAATCGAACTTTTGACTCCCAGGCTGGGAACCTTCTCCTTATTTACCGAGGTGATCAATACGGTTTGCCCCACTAAGGGAAAGCGAAGCCCATCCACCATGGGGAATGTTTCGACTGCTTTAAGCCCGCTGATATCGTAATCCACCTTCTCCATTGTTTTTTTCATTACAACTCCTTTTTGATTTCTAACTGTTTTGTACCTGTTTCAGACTGTGCTGAGATTCCCTATCAACTGGCCAACAGCCGTTTACCCGCTGATGGCACCTGAATTGAAGGAGAAATTTTGCAGTTTCTCAAAAGACCTAAAAAAACCGAATGTTTAAATATATTACTTGTCTTGGCTTTGTCAACAAAATTTTATAAACTTTTTTGAAATCTTTCCGGAAAAGAAGAAAACGAGCTTCCATTCCAGATAAATGATAGAAAAAATCAATTAAGCCTGATGCTTAAATTCTAATACGAAAATCCATCATGTGGGTATTTGACAAAAACAGCAGATGTCTGAAAAATAAACTTGAATAAAAAGTAAGGGTCGTTTGTCCTTATAGGAGCCTGAAAATTAACAACTTACGACCCTTTTTTTATTTTCAAATCTCTTTTGTCGATCAACCCCTTTTCCCATGCATTCAGAAACAGGTCGGCGATATGGGGATCGAATTGAGTACCAGCACACTTCCTGATCTCCTTTAACGCCATCTTAAAACTTTTGGCTTTTCTGTAGGGTCTGTCGCTGGTCATGGCGTCAAAGGTATCCACCACCGCCATCAGGCGTCCCTGGATGGGTATCCGCTCGTTTCGTAATCCGAAAGGGTATCCTTTGCCATCGAATCTCTCGTGATGATATAAAACATAGGGAACTGCAGGCGACAAAAAGGAGATGCCTTCCAATATTTTCGCTCCACAGATGGGGTGTTGTTTCATAATCTTGAATTCCTCTTGGGTCAAAGCTTCAGCTTTGTTTAATATAGCATCGGGAACGCCTATTTTTCCGATATCATGTAAGATTCCCCCCATCTTTACCTCCCAGAGTTTTTCTTCATTCCACCCCAGCTCCCTGCACAAAGATAGAGCCATGTAACATACCCTTTCCGTGTGGCCGCGAGTATATATGTCTCGCGCCTCCACGGCATTAGCCAGTGCAGTGAGGGTCTGCATATAAGACTCCTTCAGCTCCTCGTACAATCTGGAGTTTTCAATGGCGGAAGCCGCCTTGGAGGCGATGATGGAAAGGGAGTGGAGTTGTCCGGTGGTGAATGGCGATATCTGCCCTTCAGATCTGATCAAAATCAAAATTCCGATGACTTTTCCCTTTGCCATCAAAGGATGGACGATAACCGACCTCATATTTTTCCTTAAATGATTAGAGAAGAAACGCTCACCGATTTCATCTTTATCAAAAACACGTGGTCGGCCATGTTTGATCACCCATTTGGAAACGTTATCCTGCCCGGTGAGAAACCCACTTTTTTTCATCTCCGATGGCACTCCTAAGGAGGCTTCAGGAGTCAACCGCTTGGTCTTTTCATCTAAAAGTGAAACCGAAGCCATATCCGCATCCAGCTCTTTGATGGCGGTCTCTAAGATCAAATTCAAAAGGAAATCCAATCGAATGGTGGAGCCCATAGCTTCGCTGATCTTATAAAGAGATACCGTCTCCTTCAAATTGATGTTTTCCCGATAAAGTCTCTGTTTCTCCAGCCCTCGCTTGATCACCGCCTTCAAGGTGTCCATGGAGAAAGGTTTAACCAGATAATCGTAGGCACCCGATTTCAATACAGCCACCGCATTCTCTATGGTAGGATGTCCGGTCATGAGAATTATAATGGCGTCTGGATCAGACTTCATGGTTTGATTGAGCACATCCACGCCAGATTTCCTGCCCATTATCAGATCAGTCAAAACCAGATCCACCGGTTGACCTTTGATAAACTCTATTGCCTTCTGGGGATCATACATTGTTTCAATTTGATACCCTTCATTTGAAAGCATCTCTTTTATGACTTCACATATATATTCCTCATCGTCCACCACCAAAATGTGGGAGACGTTTCGGGTCGAAGACCATCCTTTTTCTGTTTCTGTTGAGATCAGCGACTGGGGAGGCGAAATTATCCTTTTATCTTTCTTGTCTTCATCGCTTCGGGTTGAATTTGAAGCAGTCTCACTTATTGAGCAACCGCCATGATTAGATTTGTTGCCCATATGCCCCCTTCAGATGGAATATCGGTTTATCAAAGAGAAGAGTTGGCAAGCCAAAGAACTTAAACTCTCTTAGCTGGAACGCTCACAAAAATTCTATCGGCTAAAACCCAAACGGGGTTGAATTTTTGCCTGTGCTTCTTTTGCGCAGAAAACAAAGTTTTTTGAGTTTCTTTGCAAACCTATTTTACCAGTGAACCTATCCCGGAGAGAGACCGATCAAATGTGGAAAGGAGAGCCTCCTGAAATGAAGATTCTTAAAGACTTAATGAAGTTGACATTCGTATGAATGCATACGCATTTTGAAAACCTTACCCGTGACCCTTTCCCCTTGATCCTTCAGGGGTCAAGGGGGTGAGGTAGAAAAAAGACCATAGTTTTTTTTGGTGCAAATCCTATGGTATGTACCATACGGTGCCCTGAACCGTATGGTTCACTACGATGCATACCTATAGTCCTGTCGACATAAGCTTATCCTATGGATCCTGCGGATGCATTAGCAACTCTTTTGGAAAAACCTTTTTCAGTTTCAAAATTTTGGTCAAAATCGCTTGCCATTCGACAAACTTGCAAAAAGCTTCTCGTAGCGATCCGTTATACTTTCCCAACTATATCGATTTTTAATTCTTAACATGGCTTTCTTGCGATAATCCTCCGCAAGGGCGGGGTTGAGCAACGCCATTTGTAGCTTGTCTCTTAGCTCATTTACAGAAGAGAATGGGATGGCACAGTCTCCTGTCACCTCCCGATGTTCGGGATTACTTAGAAAAAGGACGCAGTTCCCGTATCCCATGGCTTCGACTAAAGCTGGATGGGTTCCCCCCACTTCGGTTGCTTGAACATAACAATAAGCATTCTGCTGTAATGCCTTGTAACCTTCACCGAAAACAAAGCCTAAAAAAGCGATACGCGGATCTTTGGTGCTTTTAAGTTTTCTGATGTATTCTTCAGCATAAGGGGCATCTCCTACTATAGCTAATTTAAAATCTGTCTTAACCTGTTCGAAAGCTTGAATGACTGAGTGAGCATTGTTTTCTGGTTCCAGTCGGCTTACGTAGAGAACGTATTTTTCAGGCTCTAAGCCGAACTTTCTGATTTTATCCGGCGAGGTCTTTCGGGAGGTGCTGGCTCCATAGGCTATCATACAAGATGGTTTGCCGTAACGATTCTGATAGTAGTCTTGAATTGCTTTAGCATCAGTAACTATTCCATCAGGCAAAAAGGTGGACAGCCACTCAGAGACATGATAATAGGTCTGTCCCAGCTTATTCCATTTCTTACGCTTCCGTTCAATACCATCCACATTAACCAACACCTTTTTTCCGCTCAGGCGAGGTATCCAGGAGAAAATGCTATTAGCGGCGTTACAGATTAAAACCACGTCATATTTCTGTTCTAAAATATGGAGCACTGATATGAAGGTGTGGGCAACCGTATCAAGATACTTGTGCTTGATGGTGGGCAATATAACCAGCCTGACACCTTTATAGAATTTTTTAGAGGTCTTCACATTGTTTTTTCGGCCATAGACCGTGACCTCATGTCCCCGTTTAACCAAACGGGTAGAGAGTTCTTCCGCAAAGGTCTCAAATCCTCCGTAGTTAGCAGGAATTCCTCTAATTCCGGTAATGGCGATTTTCATTGTTCTTAACCTCGGTGAAATTTATGATTTTATTTAATCCAATTTCCGGGCAACGATTAGCATGGTATCATAAAAATTGTATGAAAATATCTTTTTGATAAACTTGTAAAACCGGAAAGCAAGCCCCTCCTTAAGACCTCTCCAGCCGCCGTAAGGATAATGAGGATCTAATGAATCTAATATAATTTTGAAGCCTGCCCTCTCGAGAAAGCTTTTCAAGGGCCTGAAAGTAAAATGAGATAAATGGATTTCAGAGTGGTTGTGCGGATCAAGCGTAATCTTTTTAAACCTCCCTATAGTTTTGTACTTGCTGACTCCCAGTCTTTTAAGAAACAACTTAACACAATACTTTATAAACCCACCATGCTGGTTTAAGTATAGCCTAGACCAAAAGTTCTCATTGGGTACGGAAATAAACAATAATCCGCCCCTTTTCAGTAGGTCGTAACACTTCTTTAATGTCTCGGAGGGATGAGGGACATGCTCTAACACGTGAGTTAGGGTTATAACATCAAAGCTGTTGCTTTGAAAACTATTTATATTCTCAAGAGTTCCTTCCCTCAATTCAACAGAGTACCTCTCTTTAGCTATTTTAATAGCTTCCTTTGATACTTCAGTGCCCCAAACTTCAAAAAATTGCCGGGCGTAATATAAAAATTGACCTATGCCTGCGCCCACGTCTAATAAGTTTCCCTTTTTAACAAAGTCAGTGATTATGGATAGTCGTCTTTTCCAAAGTAAATCTCTTCCCTCGCTCTGCTCCAACCAAACATCATATTGCCCTTCGGATGAATAATATTGAATAATATCTTCAAGGGAGGGTCTGGGATTGTCAAAAATATAGCCACAAGCTTGACATCTGCTAATATTAGATGATTTATCCAGTGTTTCCAATTTGTTGCTCTGGCACAAATCGCAACTTCTGAGTTGCTCTTGCTGCATAATCATTTCTCCTTAGAATACAGATTCATAGATATCTAAAGTTCTTCTGGCAGTCTCTTTCCAAGTAAACAATTTCGCCCTTTTCAATCCTTTCTCTCTCAGTTTACTTCTTAACCGATCGTCTGAAATCATTTTAAATATCGCCTGACTTATTTCACCAGTATCATAGGGATTTATTAAAATACCAGCATCTCCTATCACCTCAGGTATAGCGGAAGTATTGGAGCTAATCACAGGACAACCACATGCCATAGCCTCGACCACCGGA
>CAZOJT010000034.1:0-28682 GCA_964580215.1 uncultured Ignavibacteria bacterium
TGTGGATTGGTAAGCGAAATGGCGCCGAATGAAATCAAAGCCAGCCACACCAGCACCAAAAACCATGTGATAACCGTCTGGCCACGCGAGGGCGACCAGCTACGGCGCTGATTGCTCTGGCGTGAACCATCAGCAGGTATTGTGAAGAATAAACAACACATTCTTCCCCTCGTCTTTCAAACGATTGAACATCTCGCACGCCTGTGAATTCTTTAGGATTATTACCTGTGTGCCTCGCTGTATGTACGGGTTGTAGACGAACTGGACCGGATCTTTCACCGGGAATCCGTGCCCGCCCTCCCCCCGGGAGCCGCTGGATACGACAATGATGTCCGTCCGCTGTTTCTTGAAGAAATCCTGGTCGCGATAGTTGAAGTAGTGCTTTTTATCCACCAGCCGAAAGGTTCCGTCCGGGAAAATCATGGCATCAAAGAAAAGTATGGGAATGCCCTTATAAACGGTCAGACCGTGCCTGTTGTAGACGATGTTGTGGGATCGATATTTGACAAAGAAATAAGCTTGCAGCAATACGGCGCACGTAAACGCGGCAATTAGAGCATATTTGAAAATCCGATACTGACTGAGGTGCATCAGGCAGAGAAATGCCGTGAAGCTGACCACGGTAAGCAGGATGACGTAACCGAAATACTCATATTCAGAGAGAAGCGAACTGTAACAGAGCAACAAAAACGCGAAAGCAAACATCAACACCAACAGGGTGGGTGGGTTTTTCAAATAGTCCTGCAGCCGTCGATGACGGATTCGTTTCCACTGCCTCGCTAGAGTACCCGGTTTGGTCACGATCAAGTACAAAAAGACGATTCCCATCAGGCTTCCCCACAGATCCTTGGCGATGTCGCTGACGTCGAAGACCCGGCTGCTCATATGCATCTGAAACACCTCGTCAAAGGCGGATAAGCTTAAAGCCACCAGGTAGGTGATCAGCATGATCTTAGCCGGTGGAACGTTTCGCGGTGCTAAATCCCGGTATACCATATAGGCGAAGATGCCATAGGCGAAGTAATGCCAGTTTTGCTGAAGATCATAGAAGTTGTGATCGAAGTAATAATCGGTGATCTGCTGGGACAGGGCGTTCATCAGCACAACGATTCCGGCAGCCAGAACCCGGGTCCAGGTGAGGTAGGAGCGAAGCCAAACCAGCAGCACGATCACTAGTACAGCAGCCAAGATGGGCGATATGGGAAGTTCCATGTTGCCCAGTTCAAAAGAGGAACTTGAGATCTCGGCGATCTTCTCAACCAGGAAATTCTGCAACAGCACGAAAGGTGTTGCAACCAAAAGCATGCCGTACATAATCGCATGCAGGCGCGTCGAGTGTATTCCATGCGCTTGGGCTTTAGGCATATTAACTCCCCAAAGCAAATAAACCACTTGTGTATCGTCAGACCCGGTCGGACAAACCGATTAAAATATAAGAGATGCTTTTCGTTTTGGCAAGTGATCCTAAGCGGATTTATTTTGTAGGTCAACCATGTCCGCCCTTCGACGGTTCGACAGGCTCACCGTCCCGGGCAAAGTCGAGGGACAAACTCCTTTCGGGTCTGAGCCTCCTTCGACATCCCGCCAAAGGCGGGAGACGAAGTGCAGGGTCGAAGACAGGGTGGTGACAGTTCGACTTCGCTCACTGTCCCTGAGCAAGGTCGAAGGGAGCGAAGTCGAACCAAAGGGCTGGTTGACAAATATGTTGTCAAGCAGGCTTCGCCATGCTTGACCTACTTTTCTTCAGAAAACTCAGAGGATATAGTGTATAGTCATACCTGCTTTTGTTTGACAAAGCGAAAGCAGAGGGGTATATTTTTCTTATGATTAAGACACATCCAGACAAAGACAGAGAGAAAATATGGATTTTGGCAATCTTTGTTCTTGCCTTCGCTTTGAGAATAATATACCTGCTTCAGATGAAAAGCAGCCCTCATTTCTTTTCCCCCACCATGGATCCGCTGTATCACGATGTGTGGGCACAGAACATAGCCAGTGGGAATTGGATCGGTGGCAAAGTATTCTTCAGAGCACCTTTTTATGCTTACTTTCTGGCGATAGTTTACAAGATATTTGGACATTCTTATATCATCCCCCGTGTGATTCAGCACCTCATAGGCTCCTTCTCTTGTGTTTTAGTCTATCTTCTGGCAAAAAAATTGTTCAACTTCAGAGTTGCAGTAGTATCCGGTTTGATCGCCGCCAGCTATGGGATGCTTTTGTATTTTGAAAATGAACTGCTTTTGGATTCATTTTTAGTCCTCTTTGATCTTCTGCTGATACTGCTTCTGCTCAGAGCCGGAGAGGCTCCTAAATTATCCAGATGGTTTATCTGCGGGATCATTCTGGGATTTTCTGCTATCACCCGACCTAACATTCTTTTCTTCATCCCTTTTGTCTGGCTATGGATCTTCTTAGTCTTTAAAAAAGAGAGGTCATTTAAAAAGATCCTGGCTTATTCGGCTTTGTTTCTCCTGGGAAGTGTTCTGATAATTTCGCCGGTCACCTTAAGAAACCTGCTTGCCGGAAAAGACTCAGTTTTAATCGCTTCTCAGGGCGGCATAAATTTCTACATAGGAAATAATAAGAATTCGGACGGGATGAGTGCCATCTTTTATAAGGAGGATTGGCAATATCGGGACTTTCAACAGGTGGCGGAAAAGGAAACAGGTGGAAGTTTAAAACCTTCTGAGATTTCGAATTTTTACTACCGGAAGGGAATTGATTTCTTTTTAAAAAATCCCTCCCATGCTTTCAAACTTTTGGTAAAAAAACTTTATCTTTTCTGGAATCGATTCGAGATCAGTAATAATCAGGACATATACTTCTTTCGCAGATATTCCTCCCTTATCCGCACGTCACCTTTGGGATTCTGGTTTATTGGTCCCTTGGGCTTGGTGGGAATGGTTTTGTCCATGCTGGTGGGTAAGCGTCCGGCAAAAAGAAACTCCAGTCAACTGGAGGATCAAAGAAAAAAAGTGTTTTTGCCTAATCTTTTTGTCTTCTCTTACATGATCGTTGTGGTGATGTTTTTTGTCACTGCCCGATTCAGATTGCCGACAATTCCTTTTTTGATCATATTCTCAAGTTTCTCTCTGGTATGGTTTGTAGAAAGACTTTTTAAGAAAGATGTCTTCTCCTTAAAACTATTTATTTTGTTCCTATTTCCTTTTCTGATTTTGACCAATTCAAACGCCTATCACTTAGGGGTGGAGGATTTCTCTCAGGCTCATTTCAGCCTGGGAAATGTTTACCTAAAAGAGGGCAAATTGGATTTGGCTCTAATGGAATATGACTCCGTTTTAGCGGTAAATCCCCGGCTTAGTCGGGCTCACCTCAACCGGGGAATGGTATTTTTTAAAAAAGGGGAGTATGATAAAGCTGAAAAAGAGTTTCTAACTGAACTGCAATTGAATCCGGATGAGGACAAAGCTTATAATAATCTCTCTGCAATTTACCTTAAGCAGGGACTTTATGATAAGACAGAACAGATGGCGAAAAAAGCGGTGCAACTTAGAAGCTACTATCCGGAGGCATATATGAATCTAACTTTGAGTTATTGGGAAAATGGGAAGGCTCACAAAGCAAAGGAGGCTCTCCGCCAGGGTCTTTTAAATGTTCAACCTTTTTTCGAGGGAGAATTGCTCCTGGGAGAAATCTATCAGGCTGAGGCGAAATTTGATTCAGCCATAAAAAGATTTGAAAGGATTATAAATCCTCCAACCTCTTACCGGGACGTTGCCTACGATCTGGAGACTCTTTTCCAAAAAGGGGATCCTTACAATCTGGAGAGCACCCATCTTAAGGCAAAGGCACATTTTAATCTGGGAACCATCTATGTGCAAAGAGGAGAGATAAATCTGGCTGAGGCTCATCTTTTGCAGGCTCTCTCTTTGAAACCGGATTTTGCCGAAGCGTATGCCAATTTAGGAATTCTTTACGATCACACCGGGCGTGGGGCAGAGGCAATACCTTTGCTAAAGGAAGCAATAAATCTTAATCCAGAAAATGCGGTCTATCATTATAATTTAGGATTGGCTTATGCCAAGCAGTTGAAGCTGAAAGCGGCAAAGACAGAATTCCAGACCAGCCTTCAGTTCGACACATCGCTGACTGAAGCTTACCAAAAGCTCCTTTTGGTGGATTCATTGCTCCGGATCGAGGACCTATCGCCATAAACTTTCCCCAAAGTTAGCTTGGCGACCTACCATGAATATGCCCTTTTTTGAGATGAAAGATATAAGGTAAGTAGGATCGATGCTCTGCCCTCGTCCCAAAGTTCTCAAAACAAACATTCGAAAATTCCGTTGAAATTTCTTTGAATTAAACTAAGGTTTGTTATATTTTCTTAAGTTGGATAGAAAAGATGTAGGTATTTAGAGATAATTGGTTTTTTCATAATGCAGGAGAACCAAAACGAAAAATGGATGAGGCATGCCCTAACCGAAGCGCGATTAGCTTTGAAGAAAGGTGAAGTTCCTGTCGGAGCGGTGGTGGTGCATGAGGATAAGATTATCGGACGGGGACACAATCAGATGGAGAGTCTTAACGACTCCACTGCTCATGCGGAGATCATCGCCATCGGAGCCGCCTCCAATTATCTTAGTTCGTGGAGGCTATCCGGCGCATCTTTGTATGTGACCCTTGAGCCGTGTGCCATGTGTGCCGGAGCCATCGTTTTGAGCAGAATTGATCGCTTGATCTTTGGGTCAAAGGACCCCAAAGCTGGAGCATGCGGCTCGTTATATAACATTGTTCAGGATCTCCGCTTGAATCATCAGGTTCAGATCATCCCCTATATCCTGGAACAAGAATGCAGTCAGATTCTGCAGGCGTTTTTTGAAAGAGTTCGGCAGAAGAGTTTGGAGAAGAAAAACGAGGATAAAGATGGAGGCGCTAAATAGGCAAGTAGATGTAGATCGGGTGCACTCCCGGCTTTTAAATCTGGGTCTGGTGCTGAACGTATTGGTTCCGGTGATTCTCCTTTCTGGTGGTGCATTTTTGAAAAGCAAGGGAGTTGGTTTTAGTTCAGGCGGTAATTTAAAGATATTGTTTTTAGTATTGATGATTGCCGGGGTGGGGGAGATTCCCTTAATCTACATTATGAGGAAGAGTTTCCTTTCAACTCAGAAAATTTCGCAAAAAGAAAGAAAGCGCCACATGGCGGCAGAACAGGTTTTGTTTCAGTGGGGTGTGCTGATCTTTTCTCTTTCGCTTTCACCCACCATTTATGGATTGGTGTATTATCTTTTAGGTGGAAGCCTGGAGAGGTTCGTTCTTTTCATCGCCATTACACTTTTTAGCTTTGTAGTGTTTAAGCCAAAGCTGGAGGAGATACGCTCTTTTGTGAAAAGGCAAGCAGACAAAACCGACAACCAGAAGCAGTTTTCACCTAACAGTAGTTGATTGTAGACTGAAAGCTGTGAGCTGTAGGCTGTAAGCTGATTCCGTCGGAGAGGTGCCGGAGTGGTTTTCCCGCCTTTGGCGGGATCCGCTCATGGCGGAAACGGGGTCCGCCTATGGCGGAAAAACCGTTGTGCTTTTTGAAAATAATCGGAGAGGTGCCGGAGTGGTTTATCGGGGCGGTCTCGAAAACCGTTGTGCCGTAAGGCACCCCGGGTTCGAATCCCGGCCTCTCCGTTTTTTAATTTCCACAATTTTTCCTTCCCAGTTAATTTTTTGCTTAACAAAGAATTAAGGCAATATTATATTTTGTTAAAAATGGTTTGTGACCATTTTCTGCGTTTTCTCGACGAGCATCCATATATAACAAAGTTGTCTCAGCTAAGAGCTAAGCTTTTTGAGGACTATAAAATCAGGAGAAGAAGGGAGTGGGTCAATCCTAATGGAATACCCATTACCCCTGACAAGCCCATTCCTAAAAAGACTACGAGGGGAGCCAAGACTAACACCAGAAACATGGAGTTGGGCACTCTGAGGACTATTTTTAATCAGGCGATAAAGTGGGACTACTTGAAGGAGAATCCCACAAAAGGGGTAAACATGTTAAAGGTCACCGACGCAAAACCGCCACGATTTCTGACTGACGAGGAATGTGAAAAGTTACAGGCGAACTGCGGGACTTATTTGTATCCGATATTTTTTACATTTTTGAACACAGGGATGAGGTTGTCAGAGCTGCTAAACCTGGAATGGGTTGACATAGATTTTAAGAGAAAAAAGATAAAGATCAGGAGGAAGGAATTCTGGATACCTAAGACTGGAGAGAGAGAAATTCCCATGAGTAGGGGAATGTTCGACCTGCTTCAAAAACTGAAAAAAGAGAACGGGATGAACAGTAATTTTGTTTTTCATGGCACAGATGGGAAAAAATTGAAGATAAAGCTTAGGAAAGAACTGATGAAGATAACAGAGAAATGTGGTTTTCCCGACGTAACCAAGATTCATTCCCTCAGGCACACATTTGCAAGTCATTTGGTCATGAAAGGAGTTGACCTCCCAACTGTACAAAAGCTGATGGGACACTCTGACATTCAAACTACTATGATCTATTCTCATCTTGCCCTGACCATTTGGTCGACGCTGTGGACAAGTTGGATTTTGAGGGTCTTCTCCAAAAGAGTTGCTAGGGAATAGTTAAAAATAGTGGACATCGTTGCCTTTTCTGGATAAGTTAATTTGATAATGAAAAAACCATATCCGGAAGAGGAGGAACGATGTCCAGAATACAAATTAAGGCATTTTTTCGGTTTCGTCGAGTAAAAATTACCGCACAGCGTTTTCATATGGAATCTAACCTGGTTTTTATAGAAGCGGAGCCAGACAAAAGACACAATCCCATATGTCATGATTGTGGTTCTGTGGCAAAGAAGATTCATTCTTATAACCAAAGGATGGTTAGGATTTGAATATCTTTAGGGCTAGGACCTTGATCCGATATACTTACCGGACGCTCAGATGCGATCGGTGTGGGCTGGTGGTGGAGAATCTGGGTCTGGTAGAGCCCTATGCACGAGTCATCCCGCCTGTCGGCGGGACTCAGTATATTTGGGATCTTTGTCAAGTCTTGACCATAAAAGAGATTGCGGAGCACCTGGAGTTGGACTGGAAGACGATAAAGGATATTCGTAAAAGCTTCCTTAAGGAAAGATTTTCCCTGCCAGATATTGGCAGCCCCAAGCTTCTGGCTGTGGACGAAATCTCCCTTAAGAAGAGGCACAAATACCTGACGGTGGTGATTGACCGGGAGAGTGGTAAAGTTCTGTGGGTAGGGTAAGGCAGAGGGGAAGACCCCTTGAAGGAGTTCTTCAGTCAACTTTCTCCAGAAGTTAAAAAGGGCATAAAAGCTGTGGCTATGGATATGTGGGATCCATATATCAAAGCGGTGGAAGAACATTGTCCTGATTGTGCCATCGTCTTTGACCAATTTCATGTGGTCAGTTCCTTCGGGAGAGTAATAGATAAGGTTCGTAATATAGAGTTTCGAAAGGCTAACCAGACGGGTAAAGAAGTGATAAAAGGAAGCAAATATCTTTTGCTTAAGAATCCAGAGAATCTTTTTAAAGAAGAAAAACCTAAGTTGAAGGCTATTTTGAAACTTAATGAAGCCTTGAGCACAGTCTATATTCTGAAAGACTATCTTAAAAGGCTCTGGCAATATAGATACCCAAAGTATGCCCAAAGATTTCTTCATTTTTGGTGCTCTCTGGCTTTCCAGAGTAAAATAAAACCGGTGATCAAGTTCGCCAAAACCCTTACCAGATATGCTTACGGAATTATCAGTTACTGTCGCTTCCCTATTCATACCAGCCGTTTGGAGGGGATTAACAATAAAATCAAGGTGATTAAACGCAAGGCTTATGGCTTTCATGATATTGAATACTTCTCTTTAATTATCAAATGCACATTCGCCAAATAGCAACTAAATTGGAGATGAACCAAATATAAAAATGTTACCCACCATTTTTTAATTTGCTTTTTGTCTGAAAATTTATAAACTTAAAGGAGAATTTGAAGATGGTGAGATGAGATGAACCAAGAAGCTGAAAAAGAAAATTTTACTTTTTGCCACACCTACCCTAAGTATGTGATAATCATTCGGTGGATTATACTCACAGTCGCGTTTGCTTTGGGGATTTATATTTTATCGAATATAAAAGAGATACTTGGGATATTCTATGTTGTTTATAGTCTCGTCGCTCTGACTTTGATATTGCCACTGTCTCGCTGTGTGAGCTGTTTCTATCATGGAAAAGCCTGTAATACTGCCTGGGGTAAGGTGGCGGCTTATCTTTTCCCCAAAGGAGATGAATCCAAGTTCGTTCATCATTACAACTATGCCATATTACTGCACCTGCTCTGGCTTATCCCCCTTTTAGCATCTTTTTTCCAGCTTTTGAGAAAAAGGGATTTGCCGGCTTTGATAATTTTTCTAAGTTACCTGTTAATCTTACTGGTGGAGAGAGTCACCTTGAAGAAGTTAGCCTGCTCAAGATGCCACCAGAAGGGATTCTGTCCGGCAGTGCCGTTCAGAAGAACCACAAAGGTTTAAGGTCCAAGGTTCAAGCTATAAACGACTGATGAGCAGTATGCTTGAGAAAAGGAAATCTTAAGTGAACGTTTTGTTTTTCTTTTTTCTGGGTTTAATCCTTTTAGCCTTGGGTGGTCGTTTTTACTCACGCTACGTCGGCAGGGTGATCGGAGAGCAAAAGGATCGTCCTACTCCAGCGGTGACCTTATACGATGGAAAGGATTATGTTCCAGCCAAGCCTCATGTGCTTTTCGGACATCATTTTTCCAGCATCGCAGGAGCGGGTCCGATTCTGGGACCCACCATGGGGATACTGTATGGGGTTGTTCCTGTCTGGTTGTGGGTAATTCTTGGGGGAATCTTCATCGGCGCAGTGCATGATTTCACCACCCTTTTCGTCAGCCTGCAGGAGAAGGGGAGATCCATGGCGCAGATCGCCCGGCGCACCCTGGGGACTCCTGGATTTGCCCTGTTTATCCTTTTCACCATCGTGATGATCGTTTTAGTCACCTCTGCTTTTTTGACCGCCACAGCCACCGCTTTAACCTCCAAATGGCCGTTAGATAAATTGGGGCTTTCTTTGAGTCAAACATTGCTGAAAACCGAAACCACAGCCGATGGGCAGACTTTAGGCATCATCGGGGGAATAGCTTCTATGTCGGTCATCATCATCACCTTTCTTTCTCCGCTTTTAGGGTATCTTCTATATGTGAGAAAGATTAAGGTCGTTTACGCTTATCTTTTCGCGGCGGTGGTATGCTTCTTCTCGGTATGGGTGGGGATTCGGTATCCGGTCAGGATGGATCCCGAAACCTGGATGATAATTTTATCGGTTTATGTTTTGTTCGCCTCCGGAGTGCCGGTGTGGATCATTCTCCAACCCAGGGATTTCATAAACGTTCAAATCATGTATCTGGGAATCGCCGGCTTGGTTTTAGGCTTACTCGGAGGAGGATTAGGAGGACTTTCGCTTCATCTGCCCGCCTTCAATGTGGCGGAAGGAGCAAAACACCTAGGGGCAATCTGGCCCATGCTTTTTATCACCATCGCCTGTGGGGCTATCTCAGGATTTCATGCTTTGGTCGCAACCGGCACCTCCTCCAAACAGTTAGATAGCGAAAAACATGCCCGCACCATCGGCTATGATGGGATGCTGTTGGAATCGGTTTTAGCCGTATGTGTTCTTTTGGTGATAGGAAGCGCATTCGCCTTCCCTGAGTATAAAAACTTAGTCTGGCCGGACCCGGGGATGGGAAGATCCAATCCCATTTTGGCTTTTTCCTTGGGAGTGGGAAAACTTTTTAATCAGGCATTTTCTATCCCTATTGCGCTGGGAAGCGTATTTGGCATTCTCATGGTGGAGGGTTTTGTGGTCACCACACTGGATACCGCAGTCAGATTGAACCGCTATCTTTTTGAAGAACTCTGGGGTCTGATCTTCAAAACCGTCCCATCTCTTTTTAAGAACTTCCTATTCAACTCCGCCTTAGCAGTAGCTTTGATGTGGGTTTTGGCATACTTCAACACCTTCGCCGCCTTATGGCCCATCTTTGGAACCGCCAATCAGCTTTTAGCAGCGCTTTCTCTCATAGCCGTCTCTGCCTGGCTTTATATGCGGGGAAGAAAAAATCTGATCACCGTGATCCCAGCCATCTTCATGATTTTGACCACCACCGCTTCCCTTTTGATTTTACTTATCACCAAATATATTCCCCAGATGAATATTACTCTTTTGGTAGCAGATGTTTTGCTTTTGCTTCTTTCCTTAGGGGTGGTCTATCTCTCTTTGAAAACTATGGTAAGGTTAATAAGAGAGAGGAAGCAAAAGGGGAAGGCTGGATACTTAGGGCAAGCAAGTCCCATAGCTTAGCGATAAGTGTAGCGACTAAGTTTGCCCGGAACGAGGGAGGTTTTGTCGGTTTTGTAAAAGTTGAATTTAGGGAATAAGATAGACCAGAACCTAACTTATTAAGGAGAGCATATAATTGTTTACATCCCCCCTTTAGAAAAAGGGGGGAGGGGGGATTCGTATGAATGTGCGTCCCGCCAACGGCGGGACGAGCATACGCATTTGAAACTTGAAAAATCCCCCTAAATCCCCCTTTACTAAAGGGGGATTCGTATGAATGCATACGCATTTCAAGTCAAGCCCAAAACAGGTGGGGGAGAAAAAATCAATGCGAAGCTCGTATGAGTGCATACACACATTCATACGAATAATAAGATGTAAACTGTTTCCTGTTCCTCTTAGTAAGTTAGGTTCTGGTTTTTTCCGCTCCAGCCGGATGTTCTTCGGCCACCGTCCCTTTCCCGTCCGCAGGATCCATAGGATTGGTGAAGCCTGCCAGCCATGCACGGACGTGCCCTGAGACCATGCGGTTCAGGGCGTGCCCGTCTGGGGAACACCAACGGGAAGTAAAATCTTTTTTTCTCAAGAAAGTGTCCGAATTTATCCATTTGGACTCAAATGAGGATCCTGTGGACATGATTTGTGTGTTTGGTATCTACAAAAAATATCAATAAAATATTTGCCAAAAAGGTTAATTGGGATTATATTAATACGTTATGTTTAGGAGACTCAGCTATCCGGAAGGAATTGACAAGGTCCTGACTCGGACCCTGAAGGGTTTAAAGATTGATCGAAGGATAAAGGAAGAGACCGTCCTTCTGAACTGGGCTAAGGTGGTTGGTGATCGGATCGCCTCTTACGCCAATCCACTGAGAGTGAGAGATTCGATTCTTTTCGTAAGGGTAGAGAACGCCTCTTGGCGCAACGAGTTGGTGTTTCTGAAGCCCAAGATCCTTACGGAACTCAACCAATCCGTGAAAGCTAACGTAATAAAAGATATAGTATTTACCAATTGAAAAACCCGCAAATCAAGCTGGGTTCTTTCTACTTAGAAGCATGGTCAAAATCTGTTTTATTTTGGCAAAGAATAACAATATATAGTAGGTCAAAAGGAAAGAGATACGCTATATGGACACATCAAAACAATCAAAAGGAGAGGAATTTGAGCCAATGGGACATCATTATGATGCCGCCACCATTCAGGTTTTAAAAGGTCTGGACGCGGTGCGTCGCAGACCAGCCATGTATATTGGTGATACTGGCACCAGGGGATTGCACCATCTGGTTTATGAGGTGGTGGACAACAGCATCGATGAAGCCATGGGTGGATTCTGCGATGCCATAAAGGTGGTATTGAACAAAGATGGCAGTGTGATGGTGGAGGACAATGGAAGGGGGATACCGGTCGATACGCATCCCACCCAGAAGAAGCCGGCGCTGGAGGTGGTGATGACCATGCTTCATGCCGGGGGAAAATTTGATCACCGAACCTATAAGGTGGCTGGGGGCTTGCATGGTGTGGGAGTATCGGTGGTGAATGCACTATCCGAATGGTGTGAGGTGGAAGTAAGTCGTGACGGGAAGAGGTATCACCAGAGATATGAAAGAGGAAACACAGTCGCTTCCCTCAAGCAGATCGGAAAGGCAAGACATAGTGGCAATAAAACCACCTTCAAGCCCGATCCGCAAATCTTTGAAAAGACAGATTTCAACTTCGATGTTCTCTCCTCCAGAATGAGGGAGTTAGCCTTCCTGAACAGAGGACTGAAAATAGAGATTGAAGATCTGAGCACAGGCAAATCTAACCTTTTCAAGTATAAGGGGGGGATCAGCTCTTTTGTCGAGTACTTAAATGAGAATAAACAGGTGGTGCATCCCCGTCCGGTCTATCTGCATAACACCAAAAATGGAATTGATGTGGAGATTGCCCTGCAGTATAATGACTCTTACGTGGAGAATATCTTCTCTTATGTAAATAACATCAACACCATTGAGGGAGGAACTCATCTGGTCGGTTTCAAGACCGCCCTGACCCGCACTATCAACAATTATGCCCAGAAAAATAATCTGCTGAAAAACGGGCAGGGGACTTTAGAGGGGGAGGATGTTAGGGAAGGATTGGCCGCGGTTATTTCGGTCAAGATTCCGGATCCTCAGTTCGAAGGACAGACCAAAACCAAGTTGGGCAACAGCGAGGTGAAGGGAATCGTGGAGTCTATTCTCGGAGAGAGCCTGGGGGAATATTTTGAGGAAAACCCACCTGTTGCTAAAAAGATCCTGGAAAAGGCATCTTCTGCGGCAAGAGCCAGGGAAGCTGCCAGAAAGGCGCGGGAACTGACCCGCAGAAAAAGCACCCTGGAGACGTCTACCCTCCCCGGAAAGCTGGCAGACTGTTCGCTGGGCGATCCCTCACTTTGCGAAATATACATTGTGGAAGGTGATTCTGCTGGCGGTTCCGCCAAGCAGGGGCGAGACAGGAAATTCCAGGCTATACTCCCCTTGAAGGGGAAGATTTTAAATGTGGAGAAGGCGCGCATAGACCGGGTTTTGTCCAACGAGGAGATTCGGGCCATGATCACCGCTCTGGGAACTGGAATCAAGGATGAATTTGATATAAACAAAGCTCGCTATAATAAAATTATCATCATGACCGATGCAGACGTAGATGGTTCTCATATCCGCACCTTGATCCTCACCTTCCTTTATAGACACATGAAGGAACTCATCGAGAGAGGCTATGTATACATCGCTCAGCCTCCCCTGTACCGGGTGAAAAAGGGGAAAACCGAGCTTTATGCTTATTCAGATGAGGAAAGAGACCGCCACACTGAGAGATTAGGCAAAACCGGGGTGACCATCCAGAGATACAAGGGATTAGGGGAGATGAATCCGGAGCAGTTGTGGAAGACCACCATGGACCCGGAGACTCGCACCCTGCTTCAGGTCACCCTGGAGGATGGAGTCGAGGCAGATCATATCTTCAGCATTCTGATGGGCGACCAGGTGGAGCCCCGCCGCAAGTTCATTGAGGAAAATGCGAAGTATGTAAGAAACTTGGATGTGTGAAGTATAGATGTAGATGTAGGGGTGGAGCTTTAGTTCCACCCACATTCGGGCTCATGCAAAAAGATAAGACTACCGAAACTTTAGCTCTTGCCGAGCAAATCCTACAAAATATTGAGTTGGGCGATATTCCCCTTTCGAATGCCTGCTTAAAGGCAGCACGTCTTGCGCGTCTTCTAAACGATGTGCGGCATTTGGGGAAGTTAACCAAGCTTTCTTCAGATACTATTACATTGGAGTCGCAAATTGAAGCTTCAAAGATTCGTCTTGCTGCAAACCCTGGACAGCATGACTTCGGTTGGGAGAGAGATAGAGCGGCAAGCGCTATTATTAACACAGAACGGGAGCTTCAGAAATCTAAAATTTTTGTTTATAATTATGTGCTTAACGCATACTATGAATTGCGATTTAGCTCTGTTCCCGCTGAGGTGTTTAAAAGGGCTCGGGATAGGGTGGATAAGAAATTAGCAGAGATGGTTCCAGAAACTGTTAAGAAATTTGTTTCAGTTTATGATAATTTAAAATCCAATAATCCAGAGGATTGGTCAAATGCTGTCCATTCGTGTCGTCGCGTTCTTCAAGCCGTGGCGGATGTTCTCTATCCTCCGAATCCTGACGGAATGATTGAGATAGAGAGAAATGGGCGCAAGATCAAGGTCGGACCGGACAACTATATCAATCGTCTTATCCTGTATGCCGAAGATCACTCAAATAGTAAGAGATTTAAGGGTATCGTCGGATCGCATCTCAGATTCTTGGGAGACAGGATTGACGCGATCCATTCCGCAGCCGCCAAAGGCTCGCACGCCGACATTCAAACCCTCGAGGAGGCAGAGCGGTATGTGATCTACACATACTTGTTGCTTGGCGATCTCCTATCACTTCAAAGCAATAAGGATGCGGAGGCTTCGTAAGATGCCTCCATTACTTTAGCTTTTGTCCTTTCGTTCTTCTTCGTATTGCAAATGCTGAAGTCCGCTGGTCAACTGTATTACTTTCCCGAAAGTGTCCCAAGCCATGCACGACGAAACACTTGATACATATCTTGGCTTCGAGCAGGGGCCCATACGACCACCAAGTGAGGCATACAGCCTACTTGTGCGTGTAACCAGGAACTGCCCCTGGAATCAGTGCACTTTTTGCCCCGTATACAAGGAGACCAAGTTCTCCAGACGTCCGGTTGAGCATGTTAAAAGCGATATCGATGCAGTTTATCGGCAAGTAGAGGCTATCCGCGAACTGGCAGACGAAGAGGGCCGTGTGCCTCGAAGTGAGATCAATAGAATTACCCAAAATATTGATCCGCAAAAGTCACCAGCTTTCGTTGCCGCTTTCAACTGGTATTTTGGCGGTGGTCTGAAATCTGTATTCATCCAAGATGCCAACAGCTTGGTAATAAAGCCTTCTGATTTGGTAGAAATCCTAAAGCATTTGAAAAAGCGTTTTCCCGAGATCAAAAGAATAACATCGTATGCTCGATCTCAGACAGTGTCTCGCATGAAGGAGGAAAACTTGAAAGCTATTGGCGAGGCTGGCTTAAATAGAATTCATATCGGTCTTGAGTCTGGCTCAGATGAGGTTCTCAAAATGGTCAAAAAGGGCGTTACAAAGGAGATGCATATCAAAGCGGGGCAGAAAGTGAAGAAGGCAGGAATGGAATTATCCGAATATCATATGCCCGGACTTGGAGGAAGAAAATATCTGAAGGAACACGCCCTGGAGACAGCCGACGCACTGAATCAGATCAATGCAGATTTCATCCGATTGAGAACCCTGGCTATACCTAATCATTGCCCGCTTTATGAGGACTGGCAGGCGGGTCGATTTGAGAAATGCAGTGAGGTTATGGTGGTCAAAGAGATTCTGATGTTCATCGAGAAACTGGAGGGGATCACCAGCGTGGTCAAAAGCGATCATATTCTGAATCTCTTTGCCGATTTGGAAGGAACTCTTCCCCAGGACAAAGAGCATATGATGAACATCTTGCGCACCTTTCTAACAATGGACCCGGAACGTCAAAGATTGTACCAATTGGGAAGAAGGATTGGAGTCTTTTCAGGTCTTAGCGATATGGAAAATCCCTACAGAATGGCAAGGGCTGAAAAGGCATACAGTAAGCTTGATAATGCGGCTGAGGATATAGACAAGGTAACAGATGAGCTTATGAAGAGGTTCATATAGTCTATTGATGGGGTAGCCGCCCGTTGGGCGAAGGACAAACGCCCCGCCTGAGGCGGGGCGGCTACTCAAATCGAGGTGTTTGGAAAAGTAAAGTGACTTGGGGGCATAGAAAGCAGACAAAGTGCGGAGTGCAAACATTTATATTTGCCTCTCGATGCATCGGCATTAGGAAATGCCGATGCCAATTAGCTTCGGGAATTCCTATTCTCGAAGTATCAACATAATTGAATAGTTTGGTTTTACTCATTCTTGGAGGAAATTAGAAAGGAAGTCGTTCACAAATGCCTCAGATTTCTCGGTAAGATCAATATACTTGGTGTAATTCACTGAGTAGGCGTCGCTATCGTAATCAATATACGCCTCCGCCAAGGAAGAGAGGGCTTGAAACCTCTGGTACGGAATGGAACCATAGATATTGTTGTAGTTTACATACTTCTCGAGAAAGCCCAGCGCTTCAGGACTTCTAATACACTCCATTACACTATCGCATTTCTGGAAACAATCTTTAAGAGCAGATTCATAGGAACTCACCTTTTGTTTGAAGTCCTTGAGTGAGAGATCCTCATAGCAAAAATCTTGAAAGGCTAATTCATATTCGTCCAAGTTGTTGTGAATTTTTGTAATTTCGACCCGTAGTCGACCGATACTTCGCTGTTCCTCTACTTGATCCCCGGGCTCTACTCTTATGATTGAAGAATAGGTTGTTACAAGTTGGACTCGTTTTGAATCATTTTCTTTAATAAGTTCCATCCCGATCTGAACTGCCGTTGAATCCAATTTTTCCGCACCCTCTTTAATTTTTACTATAGCAAAAAGATCGTTTTTCTCCAAATTGATCATCCTGAGCAGCAATTCTTTGAAAAAAGTCGACTTTATTTCTTGCGCAAGCCTCTCCATGTTTTTCATTCGCACGTGCCAAGCTCCTTCTATTCTCGAGGTCTCCTTGACAAAAGTTTCGTAATCAACTGTGCCCTCCAAATAACCATCAAGGATGTCTTGGTATGAATACAGGTTTTGGCGGATTTTAGCAAATTCGCTTAAAATGGTGATTTCTTTTTCTATGTCCTCCGCACTGATTCGGAATACGTCCCCTGACAGGACATCCATATAAGTTATGGTCTTCGGTTTGGTGGGCTGGAAAGTTCCAGAAACAGAAGCGAATCCAATTAATAATAGAAAAAATAAGGTAACAAATGGAATTGATTTTAAAGCGACATTTAGAAATCTTCTTTTAACGTATCTATCACCGAGATAGAAAAGTAGATATCCAAAAAAGATATAAAAAGCACATGCCCCCGGGAACTTTTCTAAATATGTTAGCGTTTGATTCGTCCTGCTGGAATAGGTAATTAACAAGATTATGAGAATGATCCCAAATTGTCTCCAGGAGTACTTATAGATTTGCAACTTATCAAACGAAAGCCATTTTCTACACAGAACGTTGTTAAGCAGAACAATAAAGAAGACTGCCAGTATCCAAAAAACTAAAACTGCTAAGGGATTATCCAGGGTCTTCGCAACAGACCCTATCAATATTAGAAGCAAAAAAATGAGGGCACCTATTACCAACTTCTTTCCAAGCATGCTAACACCTCCTTATTCACTTTAAGTATCTTCAGACTCAATTTCCCGATCAGTTCAGCGATGATTACAGCCATCTCAGATCTTCCTAGCCAAGAAAGCTCTTGGATAATTATCCTAACTGAACCAATAAATATATAATAATTCAAAAACCACAAAGCGTCAAGAACAATCTGCTCTCGATGCCTCGACACTCGGAAATGCAGATGACAATTAGCTTAAGGGATTCCTTTTTCCGAACCATCTGAAAAAGAGCCGATCATTCTTTCCTTCCCACAAATTCTGAAGATTTTTCTAAAAGCTTTTGAGTTTTCTTGAGCTTGGTTTTTTGTCTTTTTTGTGTTTTCTCATCCAAGGGCAAATTCAGAATCTCCTGGCAAAGGGTAGCGCATTCGTCATATTTTCCCAGGCTGAAAAGGCAGTTGGCAATAAAGTATCTGCACTCAATTAGGTTGTAGGACTGATCAGGATTTCCTGATATATGATTTTTTTCGATTCTTTCCAACAATTCCTGATATTTCAACAAGGCGTTGTGCCAATCCTTTTTCTCATAGTGGGCTTGCGCCAGCGCCCACAGGAAGGATTTCCCCTGCGGATAGTCAGACTGCATCTTTTGAGCTAAGCTTATAGCCTGATCAAACTCTTTTTCTTCGATGTACATCCAGATGAGTCCACTGGCAGCCGCTTCTCGAGAGAAGATTGATTTCTCATATGCCAGCTTCGTCTGGGAAATTCCTTTTTCTCTGTGGTCTCCAATGAAGGGAAGCCACCAAAGAGCTTTAGTCATTACACTTGCCCAAAAGTGGTAAGAGCCCAACCCCACATAGGCATCGTAGAGTTCCAGATTGAGTTTTACAGCCTCCTTCAGGGCTGATTTGGCTCTAAGCCCATCGTTTAAGCCCGACCACCATTTCCCCTTCTTGGCATTATACACCGCCTGTGCCCCATGGGTATCGCCTAAAATGAGGTAAGCCCAGGCATCCCTTTTGTCTTTTTTAATCCTCTTTCTGGCAAACCTTTTAGCCATTTTTATGTTTTTGTGAAAATCTTTTTCTTTAAAGTTGCTTTCATAATCGATCATCTGGGCATGATACAAAGCCGCTTTAAAAAAATATCCTGCTGGATCCTCTGGAGCCATCTGGATAAGGGTTTTAAACCGACTTTCCGCCAAAACATAGTTTTCCTGAAACGTGGCTTCAATACCCTCAAGTATAAGCCTTTTTATCTGCGGGTCCTGATAGTCGAGATATCTTTGAGGAAAAGAAAGGCGGGGACAGAAAAGGAGAAAAGTTAAAACCAAAAGTAGTGTAAGACCAAATTTTCTTTTCACCCGGTCTTTGTCTCCTTTTTAATTTTTTTCTTCAGCTTCTTGGCTTTGCCAACGAAGTCTTTGATACTTTTATTTTCTTTCGGATTTTTCTCAAGGGCAATGATGGAGTCGATCACATCGGAGCTTTTTTCAAAATCCTTGCTCTCATAATACGCCAATGCCAGATAGTAGCGACACTCCACCTCTCCAGCCGGATGATAATAAGGTGAGGAGGTCAGAGCCTTAAGCAGGCTCTGGTAGGTAGTGATCGCCCCATCATACATCTGGGTCTCAAGTTGCGCCTGTCCTAAAAACCACAGCAAAAAAGGTCTGTCCGGGTGAGTCTTTCTCAGTTCGCCTATCATGGCGAAAGCATTTTGGTATTCTTTGTTCTCCACCCAGATGCGCAGCAGAGCATATTTTGCGTCCTCTCTGGCATATTTCCCTTTTTCTATTGCCATCTTAATCATGTCGATTCCCATCTGTCTGTTGTCCGCCACAAAGGGAAGCCACCAGAAGATCTTTGCTTTTAAGCTTTTCCAGAAATGATATGTTCCCAAGCCGTAGTAAACATCATACAGCTCCGGGTCAAGCTTCAAAGCATTTTCCAAGTGACCTTTTGCTTTCAAACCATCCACGAAAGCTCCAAACCAGTTGCCGGTCAAGCCCTTATTGATTCCTCGAAAGCCGATGGCTCCGCCCAGATAGAGACAATCGTAGGCGTCAAGGTTTCCCTTCTTTTTTCTCTTCTCTCCGGTCTGAATAGCCAGGTTCATATATTTATTAAACTCGTCCATATAGGAGTAGTTGCGATAATCATCCATCATGTTTTGAAGTGAAGCCGAGACATAGAAATAGCCAATGGGGTCCTCCGGGAAAATCTCAATCAGCTTTTTAAATTCTTCCACCGCGGCAAAGGTCGAATCATTATGAACCAGTTCAATACCTTTCAGTATGATCTGGTCCACCTCTGGCGATTCCATGCTCAACTCGGCTGGAGCTTCAGCACTGAAGATAAAAAAACTTAGGATGGAAACCAGTAGGGGAATTGTTTGTTGACCACGCATATTGCTATTCTCCTGAGATATTCAAATCTGGATTAAGACTTCAAACATCCGCTCTTCCCGCAGGCAGATCCAATGTCAGTTTGTCCACCTGTGCCGATTTGGCTTCATTGGTTAAATCTTTCAAAAAATGCAGATAATCTTCCATAAAAGAGTATACTTTAATTGGCTTCTGCCCTCTGCTTTCTATCCTGGTAGATTTCATAAAGTCAAAAGGACCCCAGGGAGTGGTGGTTATCTTCTTCACATCATTCCAAGCGATGTATACAAATGAGGTGGCAAATCTTCCCCAGATCATTCTCTCAAAAATCAGTTTGCTGGGAGTCAAGATTACCAGATGATAGGAAAAGTCCAGTCGGATGAAGAAGATCAGAAGGATAAAGATCAGCATAAAAAGCATGGACAACCAGATGGAGTCTCTAAAGCCCGCCACCGCCGCTAAGATGAAGATCAGGGCAACCAACGAGAAAAATATCCTCAGCTCTATCCCGAAGAACCTGTATCGCTTTGCATTTTCCGGTAAGTTCATTTTTCTTTCTCAGGCAAAATTACCTTTATTTACGTGCAAACTCAAATTATTATATAAGCTTTCTACCAAAAATCAAGCTTTTTAGTATTCTTATTTGTGTTCCCTTTGTTAACCTTACCTTAATCCTCTCCTTAAAAAAGAGAGGAAAAAAACTCCCCTCCTTCTTAAGGAGGGGAGTTAGGGGAGGTTCCATACCGAAAGGTGAGAAGGATGGCTTGTTCGATGGATCGGCATTAGGATTCATCCTGTAGTAAATACCGATGCCAAATAGCTTCGGGGAATTCCGATTACCGAGCATCAAGAGCATCGCCTCTCTCCGCAGAACCCAAATGTCCGAGATATTTATCTTGCTTTTCTAATTCATTTGATTATATTTGCGTATCAAATTGGGAATCCCGCCCATTGATAAGCTCAGGGTGGTGAGCAAAGCCGAACCACCAAAGGCGGGGAGTGAAAAGGAGGAGAAGAGTTGAAACCGAAGATTCATCCTAAGTATTTTGAGACCACCATTACCTGCGCCTGTGGCAATGTGATTAAAACCCGCTCCACGGTGAAGAATCTCCGGGTGGAGATATGTTCCGCCTGTCATCCTTTCTTTACCGGAAAGCAGAAGCTGGTGGATA
Organism: uncultured Ignavibacteria bacterium; assembly: GCA_964580215.1. Lineage (GTDB taxonomy): Bacteria > Zixibacteria > MSB-5A5 > MSB-5A5 > SM1-73 > SM23-73-3. The sequence goes on from CAZOJT010000034.1 coordinate 20,691, forward strand.
CCGCAGGGAGGGTGGAGAGGTTCAGAAGAAAATATAGGCATTTAGAGAAGAAAAAGGTGGAAAGTAAAGAAGTAGAGCCGGAACCCAAAGAAGAAAAGGCAGAATCTTCTCCGGATAGCGGAGAAAAGTAGCAAAATCAGCAAGCGACTGTTGTCAACAGGGAAGTGGAAGTATCATTGTGGACAGCAGTCGCTTTCTTGTATCTAGTGGCTTTGTTAGATAGAGAAGAAAAATGCGCCCCGCCTGAGGCGGGACGGCTACCATCTTTGAGTTCGTGGATTTGTCTCTTTGCCACGACAAAGATTATTTATGCTTCTGCTCGATGAATCGAGCGACTATAAAGAAAAAGGACTCTACTTTGGCTGATATACACGTTGGTGGACAGGCGGTGATAGAGGGAGTGATGATGCGTTCCCCTCACCGAATCTGCACTGCAGTGAGAAAACCAGATGGAGAGATCGTGGCCAAAAGTCAAAGGTTTATCTCATTCACCCAGAGATATAAGATATTAGGATTGCCTTTGATTCGAGGACTGGTCTCCTTCGTGGAGATGCTGGTGATCAGCATAAAGACTTTAAACTACTCCGCAGAGATTGCCATGTCCGAAGGGTCCGCCTCCGGCGGAAAAGAGGAGGAGAAATCAAATTCCAAAAAGGAAAAGACAGGATCGGATTTTCTCAGGAGTGTTTATTTGGCTCTCACCGTGGTTTTTGCGATAGCCTTGGGTTTTGGGATTTTTTTCTTTTTGCCTCTGTGGCTTTCTGATGTGCTGGGGGTGAGAAAGGAGGCTTTAGCCTTTAACCTGGTTGCCGGCTTTGTTCGGGTCGCCCTTTTTATTTCATATGTATGGGCCATCTCCAGAATTGGTGAGTTCAAAAGGATATTTCAGTATCACGGGGCGGAACATAAATCTATCTACACCTTCGAGGCTGGCAAGGAGCTGACCGTAGAAAACGTGAAAGGTTTTTCTACCCGACATCCTCGTTGCGGAACCAGCTTTATTTTAATAGTGGTGGTATTTGCCATTTTCGTTTACTCTGTCTCCGATACCATTTATTATCTTGTAGCCGGCGTCCCTCCCACCCTACCCAAAAGATTTCTGCTTCACACCTCTCTTTTGCCTCTGGTGGCAGGAGTGGGATATGAGCTTCTAAGATTATCTGGAAAGACTCAGAATCGGAAGATCATAAGATTTTTAAGCGCTCCTGGTCTGTGGATCCAGAGCATCACCACCAATGAGCCTAACGAAGATCAAATGGAGGTGGCTCTGGTAGCTTTAAAGAATGCCTTAAGCCATGAGGAGCCGTCCCTCGCCGCTTATAGGGAGGGCGTCAATAGCTCTCCCGGTTAGTTTAAAACTTTTGGTAGTAAAAATGAAGGGACTACTGAAAACCTTGTTGGCAGGCTGAATGCTTGCCCTATGGGTGATAAGCTATAGTCTAACATAGAGGCGGGAATTCCCAGACGGGTCTCCGTCATCCCGCCTCATGACATTGCTTTTTAACAAACCTGAAAGTATTACAAAGAATTCTTTAGTAAACTTACGCAAAGAAAAAGGTGATCTTATGCTTGATCTTTTGGAAAAGGTGGAGGAAAGACATAAAGAGCTGACCGAGCTTTTGTCCGATCCGAAGGTTTTCGCCGACAAGAACAACTACAAGAGGATTGCCAAAGAGCATAATGAATTAGCAGAAGTCGTCTCCCTTTCATCCAAATACAAAAAGTTGCTTAAAACCATTGAGGATGACGAGAAGATCAGCAAAGAGTCTGAGGACCGGGAACTGGTTGAGTTGGCAAAATCGGAACTGGAGGAGCTTTATTCAAAAAAGCAGGCGTATGAGGAAAAGTTAAAAACTTTGCTTTTGCCCAAGGATCCACTGGATAGCCGCAATACCATCATGGAGATTAGGGCTGGCACTGGAGGTGAAGAAGCGGCGCTCTTTGCCGCCAACCTTTACCGTATGTATATGAAATATGCAGAGAAAAATGGATGGAAGGTGGACGTGATGAACTCCAATCCCACCGGGATAGGGGGATTCAAGGAGATTATCTTCTTAGTGGAGGGGAATGATGCGTACGGCAAATTGAAATATGAAAGCGGAGTTCACCGGGTGCAGAGGGTGCCGGTTACCGAAGCCTCCGGAAGAATCCATACCTCCGCCGCCTCGGTGGCGGTCCTGCCTGAGGCTGAGGAGGTGGAGGTGGGTATCAAACCTGAAGAGTTAAAGATCGATGTGTTCCGATCATCAGGTCCGGGAGGGCAATCGGTGAATACCACCGACTCGGCGGTAAGGATCACCCACCTCCCTACCAACACCGTAGTCACCTGTCAGGATGAAAAGTCTCAACTGAAGAATAAAAACAAAGCCATGAAGGTCTTGAGAGCACGACTTTTAGATAAAGCCTCAGCAGAACAAAATGCCAAAATCGCCCGGGAGAGAAAAACCATGGTGGGAAGCGGAGATCGGTCCGAGAAAATCAGGACCTACAACTTTCCTCAGGGTCGGGTGACCGATCACAGAATCGGCTTGACTTTATACCGCTTGGAAGACATCTTGACCGGGGAGATGGATGAGTTTGTGGAGACTCTAAAAAAGAAGGAACAGGAGCAGAGATTGAAAAGCTCCAAAATTTAAAAATGTCCGCCGACCGCAGTCCACCGCCAACCCTTGGTAGCCACAACCTTTAGGGTATTATCAAGTAGCATAGGTTACAAAGCTATCAACTGACACAGGTAACAGACTCGTATGAGTGCATACGCATTTGATTAAGTTTTTATCATAATAGATGTCCAACAGTTTTTTGTTTTGCTCTATTTTTACCATTTTACCAATAAGGATGTCGGATATGTAGATTTCGCTTCCATTGAAATGGATACAGCCGTTGGCCCGGACTTTTCTTAATAAGCTTCCTTGGGGGTAAAAGATAGGCACAGGTGGTTGTGGGAACTGCCGTTTAACGAACTTATATCGAGAGATAGGAGGAAGGTTGCCTATGGCCTGATGAGGTCTTTCATAGTTATAATAAAAACGATAAGCATCAAAAGCTTCCTGGGCCTCCTGGATGTCTTTGAAGCGAAACCGTTTAATGAGCTCTCTATTCACGGTGCGATGAAATCTTTCTACTTTGCCGTTGGTGGTGGGATGACGCACCCCGGTGGGGATATGGCCAATGCCCTGCTCTTTAAGAAACATCTGCACCTGGGTTTGTGCTGCATGCCTTTGAACAAACCAGACTCCATTGTCGGTCATAAGGTATTCAGGTTTCCCGTAGGTGGCAATAGCTTTTTTTAAGGTATCTAAGATATATTTGGTTCTTTCAAAAGGAAGAAGTTGGCTGGCGATGCAGAAACGAGAGTAATCATCTATGATGTTAAGAGGAAAGACCTTACCCCAATCTTTGATGATGAAGAAGCCTTTGGTATCCAACTGCCAAAGTTCGTTAGGAGCGGAACGCTCAAATCGACGGTATTCTCTTTTTGGAGGAGCGCTCCAGCCGTTAAGATGATGACGCACCAAAACATTTTGAATCCCTTGATGGGAAGGAGGATCTATACCCAAGTTTTTCAGTTCCGCTTGGAGACGAACAGGTCCGAAGTCGGGATGTTGAGACCGGAGCTCCACAATGGCCTCCTCCACGGTGGAAGGAATCTTTTTGGGTCTTTGGTGAGGAGCACGACTTTGATCTTCTAAACCCGTAACTCCTTCTGCTCCAAAGCGGTGCTTAATCCCGCCAACGGCGGGATTTACGAGAAACTCCAAACTCTCTTGCTATCTTGGTTACCGGAGCTTTCTCTTTAAAAAATCTTTGTAACATGAGCCACCTCTGTTCAACTAAGGTTTTATTATCCCATGGCATGTTTACCTCCTGGTTTTTTTAGCCAGGAAGTAATATAACATGCCAAAAGGTGTTACCCATGTTAGTTGATAATTCTGTTACCGATGTAGGTTGACAATACACTAAAGATTGCGGCTACAAAATCAAAACATATGCGTCAGTCACCAGGATTCCCCTGACGGGGAAGAGTAGCTCCTGACGCAACATTTAAACATTTAAAAATCGTTATCCGTCATCAGTTATTGTTTTTTTGTTATCTTCTCTTAATCCCCATTCGTATCTTTATCTAAGAACGATGTCCCGGTGTGTTGAATTACTGAATCTGGAGGTACGGTGAAGAATAGTCGGATAAAAAAGATAATATTTTTCCTTTCCTTTTTTCTTCTTCCTTTTTCCTTCTCTCATGCGGACAAGATTTTGATCTATATGGATCTTGGCCAAACCGATCATCTGAAAGCTTACGGGGTGGCTTACTGGACTTTGGAACAGGGATACAATGTGGAGTGGCTTCTAAACTACCGCGGCGGCTCTTTTATGACCGACTTCCATGAAGAGTTGGCTGATCTTTGCAGATTAAGAGGGGTAGCTTTCAGCGTAATCGATCTTTCATCCGCGGCATCGATTTACAAGGAGATTGAGGAAAACAACATGGAGGTGGTGCTCTTGGAGAAGGCGCCGGCTATCGCCATCTACACTCCCCCCAACAAGGAGCCCTGGGATGATGCTGTCACCTTGGCTTTAACCTATGCGGAGATACCCTATACCACTCTGTGGGATGAAGAGGTTTTAATGGGGGAGTTAGTAAAATACGACTGGCTTCATCTGCATCACGAGGATTTTACCGGACAGTATGGAAAATTCTATCGGTCCTTCAGAAATGCTCTATGGTATAAGCAGGAGGTGGCTACCTGTGAACTGATGGCAAAGAAGCTGGGATTCAGAAAAGTGCCTGAGGAGAAAAAGACGGTTGCCCGGGCGCTCAAAGATTATGTAGCTCGGGGAGGGTTTCTTTTTGCCATGTGCTCTGCCACGGAGACAATGGATATCGCCTTGTCAGCGGAGGCTGTGGATATCGTTCCCCAGGAGTTGGATGGAGACCCGATGGATCCGGACTGTCAAGAAAGGCTGGATTATTCAAAATGTCTGGCTTTCACGGATTTTCAAGTCTCAACCGATGCTTACAAGTACGAGCATTCCAATATAGATACCACACCCGATAAGATCGCCGCCCAACTGGGTCTGGAGTCTGATTATTTCACCCTTTTTGATTTTTCCGCCAAGCTTGACCCAGTGCCCACCATGCTGGTGCAGAATCACGTTTCGGTGGTGAACGGATTTATGGGGCAGAACACGGCTTTTAGAAAAAGCCTTCTGAAAAAATATGTTACCATCCTGGGAGAGACCGAAGGAAAAGACGAGGTGAAATATATCCACGGCAACTTTGGGCGGGGCACCTGGACTTTTTACGGGGGTCACGACCCTGAGGATTATAAGCATATGGTGGGAGACCCACCCACAGATTTGAGCCTGCATAAGAGCTCTCCGGGATACAGATTGATATTAAACAATATTCTGTTTCCTGCAGCTAAGAAGAAGGAAAGAAAAACCTGAAAATTTCAAAGCCTAAGGATGGGGCAGGGATTTAACCCCTGCCCCATCTTGAAAGATGTAGGGCATATTCAAAGGTAACTATTGCCTTTTGAGACTATTGCCTGCTTTTCACGGAGGACTATCCTAATTGGTAAGGAACCTGACTTGAAATCAGGCGGCCGTAAGGCCTTGCGGGTTCGAGTCCTGCGCCCTCCGGTATGAACCAGATGGTTCATGCCTCCGCTTTTTCTTTGCTCACTTGAAAAATCCCCACTGATTTTCCTTGACTTCCTTGACTTCTCTGTATTTTGAGTTATATTGTATTTTGGGGACATTCAATTGAGAGCTAAGGCTTATTTTGTGACAGAGAAAAATCTGCTGGATATTATTAGGGGAATACCGGGAGGTGATGAGAGAAGTAATTTGCTAATGACATCACGCTCTGAGCACAATTTTTCGACAAGCTCTTTCTGTCAACTTCTTTAATCAAGGAAGGAGGAACAAATGTTTTTAACAAAAAACAAAGTCGTTTTTCTGTTACTGATAATCTTTTTTTCTGTTTTGGTCTCGACTGCAACTTTTGCGAGTACCATATGCACCGGTCCGGTTTCTGGAGGAATCTCCGTCGATTATGATACCAGTGGTAACGTGTATGCAGTTAGGTGCACAACTTGGAATGACACACCTCATGCTCGCATCAATGTCTACAAATCCATCGATGGTGGAAAATCTTGGCCTTCGTTCGCCAGCTTTTCTACTTGGCCCTTCAGTTATTCTTACCCTGTGGTTTTGACAGGAAGCACTGACAGTAAGTTGTATGTCTTCTATTTGTCTTCATATCAAAATGGAACCATTCAGGTGAAACGTTGGACCCAGAGCGGACTGTTTGAAGGCACTTATGATGTTAAAGTGGACACGGATACCATCACCTACTTTTCAGCCTGTGTAGACTACGAAAATGGAAACCATCTTATGGTGGTTTACCAGAAAGAAGAGATGGGAGATGATACGCCCGACCTTTACACCATTACGTCCACTGATTACGGGGAGACCTGGGGCAATGAGGTATTGGTATACGCCTATGGGTCTCATCCGGACATCGCTTACGGCAGGAATGGATATGTCTATCTGGTATTCGAATGGCCCGGAGGAGGAGATTATGAAATCGGGTTTATCAGGAGCACGGATTATTGCTCTTCCGGCTCGTGGGTGGACTTACAGACTCTTACCACCGATTCATATGACGATACCTACCCCAAGGTGGCAGCGCTTCACACCCTGCCTGATAGCATACCTTACGTTTGGGTAGCATATAACGATGCCCCGGTTGGCGCATACACACCTATGAACTTAGGATATGCATATAGCTGCAATGGGGGGGAGTTCTGGTCCAAAAACCATATTCTGGATAGCTCCACCGTCTGGAATGAGATGGGGTGTGATCTGTGGACGAAACGGAGCTCGGGTTATCCTTCTTCTTACGTAAATGTATGCTACTTTAAGGGCGGACATGTTCCCCCCTTCTACCACGCGCACATTTTCTACGGACGGGTCAGTTCGACGAATCCGACTTACTGGGGATGGCTCCACGAGAAAGGCACCTGGCCGACTCAGTCCGAAGATGGCAGAGAAATATGCCAGGGCACCTATGCTCAAGGCAATTGTGCTATTATGTGGGCCGGCAAGGATCCGCCGGGTGACCCTTTCGGAGATGACTTCCAAAATCTTTACTTCACTACATGGAGCACAGACGTAGAGGAGGAGATGACAGAGGGAGAGCTGCCGGCGCAGTTTTCTTTGTCGGCTAACTATCCCAATCCGTTTAACCCGGTTACCAGAATTCAGTATACAGTGGGCAGTAGGCAAGGAAAAGCTGTTGATGGTTCACGGTTCATGGTTCATGGTCCCATCCACACCACCCATGGGAAGGCGGTTGATGGTTCACGGTTCATGGTCCCATCCACACCACTTTAACTATATATAACATACTGGGACAGAAAGTGAGGACTCTGGTGAATGAGCCCAAGGAGCCGGGAACCTATGAGGTAATATGGGACGGAAAAGATGAAAGTGGAGAGCAGGTGGCCAGTGGAGTTTACTTCTATAAATTAGAGGCGGAGAATTTCAGCCAGACCAAGAAGATGGTTTTGATGAGATAGGTCGACATGTCAGACGGTCAACGGATTGAACGGATAAAACGGATTTTCCGATAGGCAGGGATCAAACCCCTGCCCATCCAGAGAATTAGGTTACGAGAACGTGCCAGCGCCTAACTTTAGTTAGGTGCTGGCACGTTTATTTTGCCTCTCCCAGGCTATACTTTGCAGAAAAAGTGAGACGAAGATAGTAGAATCTGCAGAGGAAAGGCTTTTTGGGTGTTCACCTTCAGGTTACTAAGAGGAGCAGGAAACAGTTTACATCTTATTATTCGTATGAATGTGCGTATGCACTCATACGAGCTTCGCATTGATTTTTTCTCCCCCACCTGTTTTGGGCTTGACTTGAAATTCCCGGTTTAATGGAAGTTTCGTGTTGGTAAAAAGGTTAGATTTAGTTGATAATATG
>CAZOJT010000035.1:0-27558 GCA_964580215.1 uncultured Ignavibacteria bacterium
GCCTCCGTTATCATCAACAACAAAAAACCAACACGTTTTTTCCATTAACCCAGAAATGAACTACCAAGTCAGAGGTTCCAAAAATCCGAATTTGGATCCATAGGACTGGTTGTGTGTTAACTTCAGCCCCGTCTCTGGCGGGGGGATTCCAAGCCCCCGACTTTTAGTCGGGGGTAGTTGACTTTAAGCTCTGCAGGTCAACCCGCCAAAGGCGGGGAAACATGCTTGACCTACGAACATTCCAGCTTTTCAGGATGAACTCCGCCTATCCGTAGAGTTCGCCCTTTGGTATTTGCACCTCTTCAAATTTCCAGGTTGACATATATGAAAAATTTATTATATAAATATTCGTCAGATTGAGGTAAATATCGTATTTAATAACAATGCTTTTCTGAGTTTAAGATGATTAAGATAAAAAACTTAACCAAAAGATATGGCGAGTTGAAGGCGGTGGATGACGTCACCTTTGACGTTCACACCGGCGATGTCTTAGGTTTTTTAGGACCCAATGGTGCGGGAAAGACCACCACGGTCAGAATTATCACCTGTTTTTTGCTCCCCACTTCAGGATGGGTGGAGGTGGATGGGCTGAATGTGTTCGAGCATTCCCTGGAGATCAGAAAAAAAATCGGATACCTTCCCGAAAATGCTCCCCTTTATTCGGAGATGAATGTTTTAGACTACCTCCATTTTATCATGGGCATCAGAGGAATAGCCAAAGACCGCTGGAGTCTGAGAACCAAAGAGATAATCGATGTTTGCGGTCTGGGTCCGGTTACACACAGAAACATCGGTGAGCTTTCCAAGGGATTCAGACAGAGGGTGGGGCTGGCACAGGCTATGGTGCATGATCCTGAAGTTCTTATCTTGGATGAGCCCACCAGCGGACTTGATCCCAATCAGATAGTCGAGATCAGAAGCCTGATCAAGGAGTTGGGAAAGGAAAAGACCGTTATTTTGTGCACCCACATCCTCCCGGAGGTGGAAGCCACCTGTGGAAGGGTGCTGATCATAAATGAGGGCAAAATAGTGGCAGATGGCTCGCCGGCGGAGTTGCAGTCCAGCTTCCAGGGAAAAGAAAAAATCTATATTGAGCTAAAGGCGCCTTCTGAGGATGTAGAAGCCAAACTGGCAAATTTAGAAAATGTGGAAAAGGTGGAAGAGATTGCGTCAAACGGAAATGGCTTGAAGAAGTTTACCGTCGAGTGTGCCACGGGAGTGGATTTGCGGGAAAAGCTTTTCCGTTTGGCCGTGGAGAACAACTGGGTTCTTCTGGAGATGAGAAAAGAGCAGGCAAGCTTAGAGGATGTTTTCCGACAGTTGACCACTTCTTAAGGTGAGTGAAGATGTCAAACCATATAGCCATTTTCTGCAAAAAGGAACTCAGAAGTTTTTTCGATTCCCCCATCGCCTATATCGTGATAACCATCTTTCTTTTGATCTCCGGCTGGTTTTTCTTCAGCGATTTATTCTTAGTTAATCAAGCCTCCTTACGGAATCTGTTCAACATCATCCCTTTCATTTTCATGTTCTTCGTGCCGGCGGTAACTATGCGTCTGATCGCCGAGGAAAAACGAAGCGGCACCATTGAGGTTCTTCTCACCCTGCCGGTGAAAGATTATGAGATCATCTTAGGAAAGTTTCTGGCTGGATTGATCCTTATCTTTGTAGCGGTGATTTTGACTTTGGTCTATACTCTCGTCCTTTCCGGATTGGGTGATCTCGATTCTGGCTCAGTGATAGCAGGTTACATTGGCTTGATGTTTTTAGGAGCCACTTATCTTTCTGTCGGGGTGTTCACCTCCAGCTTGACTCAAAATCAGATAGTGGCATTCATCACCAGCTTTCTGATCATTTTTGTGCTGTATATGCTGGATAAAGTTCTGATATTTGTGCCTAACTTTTTGGCTTCCTTTTTTGAGTATCTGAGCGTCAACTATCACTTTTCCAACATCTCCCGGGGGGTGATAGATTCGCGGGATGTGATTTATTATTTATCACTTATCTTTTTCTTTCTTTTTCTGGCAGTAAGGGCTCTGGAAAGCAGGAAGTGGAGGTAGTATCACATATGAGGGAAAAATTCAAACATGGCGCTGGTTCTTTTGTCACGCTCCTTTTGATTGTGGCTATACTTTTGGTGCTAAATCTGATCTCAGTAAATCTGTTTGCCCGTCTGGACCTTACCGAGGGGAAAGTTTTTAGCCTGTCTGTGGCCAGCAAGGAGGTGGTGCGCAATTTGAATGACCGACTCATTATTAAGATGTATTTCACTAAAGATCTTCCTCCTCCTTACAACAGCTATGCCCGATATCTTAAAGATCAGTTGGAGGAATATCAAGCTTACGCCGGAGGAAAGCTGAAGCTGGAGATGATCGATCCGACCGAAGAGGAAAAGGAGCTGGAGGCACAAAGATATGGCATTCCTCCCCTTCAAATAAATGCGCTCAGGAATGATAAAATCGAGATAAAGAAGGTTTATATGGGGCTGGTGCTTCTGTTTGAGGACAGAAAAGAGGTGATCCCGGTATTGCAGAATGTCTCCGGGCTGGAATATGAACTCACCAGCACCATAAAGAGGCTTTCCACCATGATTCTCCCCTCCATAGGATTTTTGGTTGGTAAGGATGGTCCGGATCTGGATACCGAGCTTAGCCATCTATATCAAGCGCTCAGCCGGTACTATCAGATTAAAAGAATAAATCTGGATGAAGGAAAACCTATTCCCCGAGATCTCAGAGTCCTGATTATCTTGGGACCCAGAAAGAAATTCTCCGACCGGGAGAAATACGGCATCGATCAGTTCCTGATGAAGGGAGGCAAGTTGGCATTTCTGCTAAACCATATAGAAATTGATATTCAGCAGGCATTGGCGGAAAAACAAGACCTGGGGCTGGTTGAGTTTTTGGAAAATTATGGAATCAAGATCAACGACGATCTGGTGATAGATTTGCAGTGTAACCGAATCGGGGTCACCCAACAGCGCGGAACTTACACAGTTCAAAATATCATAAATTACCCCTTCTTTCCTACGGCTACAAATTTCGATGAAAACAGCTTGATCGTCAAGGATCTTGGGACGGTAGGTTTTAGTTTTGTCAGCTCGCTTGACTTAAGCTCAGCTTCAGCCAAAGGTCTTCAATTCGTTCCCCTGGTCCGGTCCTCAAATCGTAGCGGAATCCAGGTTGCTCCCTTCGACATAAATCCCTACAGAAAATTCACCCAGGAAGATTTTGACAAAGATGGTCTAATTCTGGCGGCAGCACTTCAGGGAAGTTTTCAAAGCTTTTTCTCAGATAAAAATAAGTCCGAACTTGAGGCAGAGGTTGGCTTGGTTGAATCCACCCTCACTCAGAGCCTGGAGACCCGATTGGTGGCGACAGCAGACGCCGACTTTGTGACAGATCGAAACATAAGAGGAACGGATAATCTGGCATTCTTCTTGAACGTGGTGGACTGGCTCTCCCAGGATGAGGCTTTGATAGCTATCCGCTCCAAACAGGTGGCTTCCCGACCCCTTAAGGAGATATCAACCGGGGCAAGAAAACTGATCAAACATGGAAACACTTTCGGTCTACCTTTTCTGGTCATCGTATTTGGCGTGATCAGGTGGCAGATAAGAAAACAGGTTAAAAAGAAAAGTCTAACCTTGTAATCCTTTCTGTATATGAAAAAGCCTCTTTATCTTCTTTTGGGAATCCTTCTGGTCTTTTTGATAATCTATTTTCTTTTAATCCAGAAGGAGAAGAAAACCTTTTCCCCGGGAAAGGTGGAGAACTTTCTTAAGTTGGACAGCGCACAAGTGAACAGAATCGAATTCGGAAAATTTGGCACCAAACTGATTTTTCAGAAAACCAACCAGCAATGGTATATGCTCGAACCTGATTCGTTCAGAGCTGATAACAATGCCATAGGCCAACTGTTAAGCGCGGCCAGCCATCTGGAGGTGGGAGAGGTAATCTCCTCCAATAAGGAAAAACAATTCTTTTTTCAGGTGGACACCCTGACCGGCACCAGACTAAACTTCCTTGCCGGAGAGAATCAATTGGCATCGCTGGTGATAGGAAAGACGTCCAGCGATTACCTGCATACATATTTGCGAAAGACAGACTCTGATGATGTGCATCTGGCTAAGGGGCATTTTACCCGCATAGTCAACCGGAAGGTAGATCAATGGAGGGCCAGTGGTATTCTCGCCTTCGATCCGAAACAGGTTAAGGAGGTGGAATTAAGCCAGGGCAAAGAAAAATTCAAATTAACCAAAGAGGACACCCTATGGCAGTTAAGCCTGTATCCTTATCAGGAAAGCTTTCAAGCAGATAGCAAGAAGGCAGAAGATTATGTCAGAACCTTGGCGAATATGAAAGCGGATGAGTTTGCCCGAAAGCCAGAAATCGAAGAAATAGATTTCAAAAAACCTCAATTTGTGCTCAAGCTCACCTTCCTGGATGGCCATGACCAGAGACTCTTTGCCACCCGAAAGACAAAAGAAGACAACCGCTATTTTATGAAAACAGATCAAGATCAAAGCGTCTTTGTCCTGTTTGAATATAACTTCAAGAGATTAGCCAAAAAGTTTAAAGACTTCCAATCCAAAGAATAAACCTGAGGGTTTTTCTTCGTTCCGTCAAACCCGTCTTGAATCTATTTTGAATTATTCCTTTTCTTTAATCCTATCCCTTTGAGAAAAAATGTCGGATAGTCCCGCCAGAGGCGGGACATATCCGACCTACAAATAGTCACAATATAAATGTAGGGGCGGAGCTTCAACTTCGCCCGCATTAGGGCGAATCTCAAAGGTCATCCCCTACACGCTCGATAAATCGAGTAACTACAAAAAACTAATTTTCAAAACGTAGTTGCTTGATTTATCAGGCAAAAAATGACAGTGCCAAATTAAGCGATTGTAATTAAAGTAAGCTCGACAAATCGAGCAACTACGAGGGATCATTTTCACTTCTCCCGATAGAGATTAATCAAATCTCTCAGCCGCATGGTTTCATTTCTTGCCGCTTGAGCAAAATCTTTTTCTTGCGAAGCGTAAAGGATGGCACGGGAGGAGTTTATTATAGCCAGCTCCCCATTTTCATCTGTGCCGAATTTTACAGTCGATTCTATATCCCCCGCCTGCGCTCCAATGCCCGGAATCAGAATAGGCAATGATGGGACGATCTCTCTGATTCTTTTCAACTGCTCTGGATAGGTTGCCCCCACCACCAGACCGCAATTGTTTTTCTCATTCCAGCTTAGGACTTTTTCAGCCACAATTTCATATAATGGTCTTCCATCTATTAAGGCAAGTTGAAAATCGGAAGCACCCTCGTTGGACGTCAAACAAAGGACAAAAGCGCATCTGTCTTGATATTCCAAGAATGGTGAGAGAGCATCCTCTCCCATATAAGGATTGACCGTCACCGCATCCGCCTTTAGTCCTTCAAAAAATGCCTTGGCATACATCTTGGCTGTATTCCCGATATCGCCTCTTTTGGCATCTATGATTATGGGTATCTCCTGGGGAACATATTCACAGGTCTTCTTTAGAGCATCCCAGCCTTTGGAACCAGAAGCTTCATAAAAAGCCATGTTGGGTTTATAGGCGCATACCAAATCAGAGGTGACATCTATGATCTTCTGGTTGAAGGCAAATATAGAGTCCTTTTCCTCAAGCAGGAATTTGGGGATTTTCTTCAGGTCTGTATCCAGACCCACGCAGACCAAAGAATTATTCTTTCGGGAAATGTTCAGAAGTTTTTCAACGAATCTCATATTGTTTATGATTTTGCTTTTTGGAGTTGTGAATACATAGTTTACATTTATTTTTTTCAATATATTGTTTCGAAAAGGCATTGTCAAAAGTTTTTTTTGATGGCGCAGATTTTAGATACAACTTATTAAGGAGAACATATAATTGTTTACATCCCCCCTTTAGAAAAAGGGGGGAAGGGGGGATTCATACGAATAATAGGATGTAAACTGTTTCCTGTTCCTCTTAGTATATACAAAAATTGCAGAAATATCTCTTGACAAAATAAAACGAGAGGATTAGAATTATTCCGACCCAATTTCAGGCAATTGGGATATGGAAAAAACGATGAATATTTATCTTATTTAGACAAAGTTTTTAACAAACTTGTTGGCAATACCCTTATCGACTGGTGTAAGAACTTCGGAAATCCCATAGGTATTGATTGGATTGCTCAAAAGGAGGTAACAGATGGATAAATGGGAATGCTTGGTTTGCGGGTATGTTTATGATCCTGAGCTGGGAGATCCGGATAATGAGGTCGAACCGGACACTCCATTCGAAGAGCTTCCAGATGATTGGACGTGCCCCGAATGCGGGGCGGATAAAGAAGAGTTCGAAAGAGTGGAAGAATAAAGTTTGGTAATTAGTTTATGTAGACTCAAATCATGGATAAACCCGGTGGTCTGAGAAATAAATGCCCCTCTTTTTTTAAGGAGGAAATTAGAGCAAGTCTAATAAGAAATACATAAACCAAATCTATTCCATTCTCTTGATTGCCCGGATTATCTCATATTCAGAGGAAGCGTTCAAAAGCTCTTCCCGAAGGTAATCAAAACGGAGGATTTCAGCTAAAGCTTTGAAGACCTTTAGATATAATGTATCATCATAGGGTGGAGCCGCCATAACGAAGAAAAGATGGACCAACCCGTTATCCAGAGAATCAAAATCATATCCTTCTCTGGATCGGGCAAAGCCCATGATGAACTGCTTGGCTTGCATGGTTCTTATATGAGGAAGCGCTATACCATACCCGATTCCCGTGGTTGACTTTTTCTCCCGATTTAAAAAATCAATTAAAAACTTTCTTTTATTGCCCACCTTTCCCGACCTTTCCAGAAGATCCACCAGCTCTGAAAGAATCGCCTCCTTTCTCATCCAGAGCAACTTGTCCGGATGAAGCTGGGAGTCGGGGTCGCATTCAATCTCGGTCTCCATCTCCAGTTTAATCAGCTCTGGCTTTAAATATCGAGAGATATTCATCTTAACTCCGCACCACTCTTTCTTACTTGCGAACAAATCTAATAGCTCTTATTCCCACATACTTTCGTTCTTCATCACGACCAAAAGCTTTATCTGTCCAAAAAAGTTCCAATTTTCTTTATCGGCTAAACCCGCAAATTGCTGAACCCACTCCAATACCTGATCTTTGAGCAAATCCGAAAAGAAAACGAGAGAAAGGATTTGTATGTTGGGAAAATACTCACTTGATGATAGGAACTGAGAACCAAAGAGAAGTCACGTTCTGCTATATGAGGCATTATCCAGTGTAAAGACCTGGGGAGTTATTAAGAAGAGCATATAATTGTTTACATCCCTCCTTTGCTAAAGGGGGATGCGTATGCATTCATACGAATTTCAAGTCAAGCCCAAAACAGGTGTGGGAGAAAAAATCAATGCGAAGCATTCATACGAATAATAAGATGTACACTGTCTCCTGCTCTTCTTAGTAAATACAGAATAAGATCAACTGGAGGGAGGAAAGTTATCTTAGGTGATTGCTGGAAAAGCTTGTCCTGAACGAATGTGAAGGGCTTGTCCTGAGCCCTAACGAAGGAAGCTGCACTCATGGGAAAATGTACACGTAACGCACAAGAGAAAAATCTAAAGCCCCACCTCAGGCAGGGCTTCACAAAAGGTTTTAACCATGAACTATGAACCGTGAACCATTAACAGTTTTTTGGTGGAGGCGGGGGGAATCGAACCCCCGTCCGAAGGCAAAAGACAAAGACTTTCTACGTGCGTAGCTGATTTATTCTTTTTTCGCAAAAGGAAACACCAACCAGCAGGTTTTCCCTTTCGCTATCCCAGTCAAATCTCGCCTGATCTCCCTGAGCAAAAGATCAGACCAGCTTGTTTGAGTCGACGCCTGTTTCCAAGCCAACAAGCAAGCCCGGAGCAGACGAGCTACCTCAAATTAGGCAGCCAGTGCATATGAATAGTCTGCACTTAAATTTGTATCCCAATTGGATTATCGAGGGAACTGGGCACCTCGGCACGCTTATCTTTTCCAACTACCTCCGTCGAAACCAGGTCGCCCCCGGGAAATTCGGTTCACTGTTCGTGGTTCACAGTTCATAGTGAACCCAGAAAATAATACGGCAGAAAAATCCAAAAATCAACAAAAAATCTCATGGTGCATTTGCAGGGGTTCGATTCATCGGACTCGCTGGTCCCACGAATCTTAATCCCCCTTTAATTCCCCCTTTAAAAAAGGGGGATTCAGGGGGATTATTTTTGATCCCCCCTTCATAAAATGGGGATTATGGATGGTTGGTTCGGGGTGCTCTCACCCCGAACCAAGGAATATGGCGGGGTAAGGGTACCCCGCCATAACGAGTAATGTAGCGGAAACCTTTCCTGTCCAGAGCTTGCCGAAGGAAAGTTTCCAGAATGGAAGGCTGAAGCTCATTTGAGTCAACTGACCTTCCGCTATATCAAACCCGCACGTCGCATGAATGCGACTCCTACAGTTCCCCGTGCTCCCCGTGGGATGTTATCATCCCACGGCATTAGGTCGGAGATCCCGCTAAAGGCGGGGGTGGATGATAACATCCACCCAGGAGCGGGCGGCGTCTGCCCGCCACATCCATCCGTTTCATCCGTTCAATCCGTTGACTCATCCGCTCAATCCGTTCCATCCGTTGACCTATTTCAACGGCGACCATTCACCGATATGCTCTGCGTAAACTTTGCATTTGCCCAGAGAGGTCCATGTCTCATTGGAATTGTATGACCATTCCAGATATTCTGATCCACCTCCACCCATGGTGGTGATCAAATAGCGGTTATTCAAATTACCAATCGCGCTTGCCTGCCCCTCTGGAGTGGCTCTGTCGCCACCTGAAGGATCGACTGGAATCCACCCATAGTTGGGAAGATAAACCTCCACCCAGCGATGGAACACTTCATCGGCTGAGGCATCATCGCCCCTTATCACCACAGACCCTACGTATCTGGCAGGCAAACCGGCTGCCCGGCACATGGCAATATAGACAAAGCTATACTCCGAACATGAGCCGGTGCCTCTTTGCAAAACAGTAGGTGCAATGTTCCATCCGCCTGCCAACTCATACTTCATATGGTCGATCACGTAATTGAATATCTTTCTTGCAATCCAGTAGGGATTGGTTTCGTCTCCAACCGCCCGTTTGACGCTCGCTTGGATGAAGGGGTCATTTATGGAGTATTTGGTATCGTCCGCCAGAAATTTCTCCGTTATTGATTTGGGAATATCTTTCAGTTCCCCCACCTTCTCCGGAAAGATGAAGTATCTCACCTTGTAAAGCTTTGTTTTAACCTTCATCCCCACCGAAACGAACTGGGTGCTTTCAAGGTTTTGGAATTTGTGGTGAGCCACCTTCTGTCCCCATTTATCCGTAAGGAAATCTGTGGGCTGGGGAAAATATTCAATCTCCGAGAGTAGCTCTTGATTGGGAAGATTTTGAGGCACGGCTAAATAGACATCCAGATCCTTTACAATACCAGGACCGTAGTTTCTGAACTGATTGGTATATTCCAAAACCTCTTCCTTCTCATCGGTGCGGGAGAAAGTTTCCTTGTCGTGTATCTTTATCTTGTAGATTTCATCCGTTTGATAATCTACATTCCACAAGTTTTTTCCATCCCAGGCAAGACCTCTGGCATACGCGTCGGGCGCATCGAAGAACAGAATCACATCTCCTCTGTCAGAGGTGATCATATAGATCATGTCACTTATCCGATCGGAGACCCACAGGTATTTGCCATCGTAGGCCAGACCGCAGGGATGATAAGCAGGCGAGGGGATGGTGTTGATGGTAGTTCCATCCTCAATGCTTATTTGATGAATTTCGTTGCTCCCATCATCGGCTATCCACAGATATTTTCCATCCCAGGTCAATCCTTCGGGTCGTTCACATGGAGCATATAGTGTTTTGATGGCGATGCCGGTTTTGGGATCGATCTGATAAATCAGATTCTCTTCCGCATCCACGTTCCACAAGAATTTTCCATCCCAGGTTAAGCCCACGGGTCGAAATCCGGGTGCAGAAAGGGAATCCACCACTTTCCCATTTTTAGCATCTATCTTGTAGATGTTATCCGTTTTGCGGTCACAGTTCCAGAGATACTTACCATCAAAGGTTAAACCAGTGGGACAAAAACCGGGAGAGTTAAACGATTTCTCAACATCACCGGTTACGGCAAAAACAGAAGATGCTAAATTTAGGACCACCCATGTGAACACAAAGAAACCGAAAATAACATGTTTTAGTTTCTTCATAGTAATCTCCTCCTTTGAATAAGGGTTAGCTCACAAACCAAATGTCTTAATCAAAAACTTCTCTCCCTGTGTTTCCCCTCTCCATTTCATGTCGAAGATCCCGCCAGAGGCGGGGGAGAGGGGGATTAGGGAGTAAGGTCAACAATGATTTTCTGCAGAACAATCATTCAAAAGGCCTGACCTTCCTTTTCAATCCTTAATGTAATATATCCACCATCTATTATTTTTTTTGTAAAGTCTTGCCTTGGTATACTCAGTTCTTCCGGTTTTTTGATCCACAAAGGTCACCTCTACCAAAGCCTGATCCCCTTGAATGTTTTCCTTGTTCACCACGATTATCTTGTTCTGCCACCTCAGGCGAGTGGCTCCACTTCCCAAAAAATTGTTCCAGAGCCGTTCTTTGACTCCGGTGAATACCTTCACTCTCTGTGTATCTGGGAGTTCCTTTAGCTTCTCCTGAGTAAACCTGTCCATATCCAGGTACTTCTCAAGGGAAGCAGTATCAGCTTTGTTTACCGCCTCGATAAAATCCATCACCACCACTCTGGGGCTGGGGGTTTTGCTACAGTGGTAGGCAAAAGGAAGAATAAGGATAAGAATAAAAAGAAAGATTCTTTTTAGCATTTTGTTCTCTTTTAAGAAGGTTTAAAGTCTTTAGTTATCACAAAAGAAAAATATCCCAGCGATGCTAAATGTCAACAGTTTTTTAAAGAAGTCTGCGTTCGCCTTGCTCAATGATAATAGGAGAGGGAAAAAGGGGGCTACTATCGCAAACGAATTGAATGAATTGACATAATCACCCTCCCTCACCCCCTCCCATTTGGGGGTCTCCGTCTTTCCCATTAAGAGTCAAACCCCTATGATAAATCTAACCAGGTGAAATCCATAGGATAGCTGAATGTAATGCCACGAACTCTTTTTGTCTTCGTAAGTCATTGTTCACAGGATCCATAGGAAAAGCCAATAACAATTTTTTTCAAACTGTCAAACCTGAGTTGGAGTACCAAGCCCCGCTGAAGCGGGATCTACGACTTTAGCTTGACCAGAAACTTCCTGTCCCCTAGATCTCGCTTCTGTGTTGTGTCAGAACCTCACAGGATGACCGACAATTTCTTGAGAGATAATCCATAGTCGGACCTTTTGCCCAAGTTTGATTCCCCCATGCTTTAGATGCTTTCAAAACACGGAGACCCGTCTGGGAAAGCCGCTCTCTCATCTTCTCAAGAAGTTCTTGCCTCCCTGCCTCTAAGAACTTGTCCCGCCACCGGTAGTATAAAGTCTGGCTGATCCTGTGCTCACGATCCCGCCTCTGGTGGGACTACAGACCTCTTCTCTTTAAGACCCTCCATCATGATTCCCAATTTCTCATCCCCGGTCCATTTCCTCTGCTTCATTTTTACTTAACCCCAGTTTAAAGGTTGTCTCTGCTCATCCAGAGAATTTAACCTCTACACCTTTGGTGTGTCCAGTCTTTTTGGGTCTCAGTATAGACACCTGCCCATCTTAACCTTATATTTTTTTTACCAAACTTAAGTTGTTTCATAGGGTATATCCTCCATGATTTCCACTTTTTGTTTCAACCTAAGGAGATATACCCTAATTCATTCCCCAAATCTATACAAGATAATTTACACTTCCTAAAAAATTTATACAAATACTAAGGATAAGTTCCAGCACCATTTTACCAAAATGCGTTTGGTAACGGATTCATCCTGGACAGACCTGTCCTGCTTCGCACTGAGTGCGCTCAGCACGAAGCGAAGGCTCGTCCTGAAGGATTCACCAAGAATGGACGGGGCATCCGTTACTATCAAGGGAATGTACCTCTATACTTAGCTCTCCAGCACCTAACTTAAGTTAGGTGCTGGTTAAAAAGCTATGCCTCAACAGGGAATCGTGGAAAAAATGTAGCAACCGCAGAAATCTTAAATCGGAGGGAATGCGTTACCAACTGAGATTTTCCTGTCACAAATTTTGGTTTATCTCCTGAAAAGGCATAGTTGAGCCATTTTTTTGAAAAAAATGAAAAAAGTTCTTGACAAACCCTTGAAAATATTGTATTCTCGACGTGTTAACAAAGAAAGGAAAACCGTTGAACCTCTAAAAGTCGTAAAGGGGGTGAGTAGATGACCAAAGAGGAACTGGTTAACAGAATCGCCAAAGAGGCGAAGGTCACCAAAACACAGGCCAATAAGGCTGTCAAGGCTTTCTTTGATGGAGTCACCAGCTCTCTGAAGAGGGGCAGAAAGGTTAGCTTCGTTGGATTTGGTACCTTCTCCGTAGCCAGGAGAAAAGCCCGAATGGGGAGAAACCCGCAGACGGGTGCACCCCTCCGGATCGCCGCCTCCAAAGTGCCGAAGTTCAAAGCCGGCAAACAACTGAAGGATGCAGTGAAGTAAAGCCTGGCTGCAGCGGATTTTTGAAGGCAGGGCACACTAAAACCAGGGTGTGTCCCTGCCTTTCTTTTTTCTAACCGAAGCTTCTTCTTTTCTTCCCGGCGTGTGGTTTGATTGGCTCATTTTATTTTCTAAACATTTCTCAAGATTTAAAGAACAGAGAGATAGTTGGAAATTTAATAACTAAATGGGTGAACTCTCTTGTTAAAAAAAAGGATTCTTTCCGATTTAATCTAAAGGAGGTAAAGGCGGTCGCAGGTTGGTTGACTTCCTATGGATCCAGATGGACAAACGAACTTTAGCCTGTGGGTTGGTTGAAAAAAATGAGAAAGCTTCTGGTGTTATATTTTTATTGACATAGTAAATTATAGTCTTAAATTACAATTTCGAATTGAACAGTGTTTCCAAGCGCAAATGAGATAAAGGTATCATGGGAGTCTCAACTACCATATCAGATCAGAGAAAAAAAGAGATTTTAGGAATTTTGTTGATCGCTTTAGCTCTTTTTATGTGGCTATCGCTTTTCAGCTATGATAAGATAAGCGACAACCAGATTCTGAAAAAACAAACAAGCATACAAAGCTTAACCGAAATCTTCTCTCAGAAATTCAACAATCAGTGTGGTCCTGTGGGAGCCTGGGTTTCCTATCTTATCCTTTACTCTCTGGGCTACTCAGGCTTCTTCATCCCACTGTTTCTCATCCTCTTTGGAATAAGCCGTTTTCCCAAAGTGAGACTTGCTTTCATCTCAAAAAAGATCCTTTTTGCTTTCATTTTCGTGTTTATCCTGGGGATCCTCTTTAGTCTTCCTTCCATCAGGAGTGGGGAGGTGACCGATTTTTCTCAGGTGACTTTGGGAGGATGGGTCTCAGCCGCTTTGGCAGAAATCTCACTTAAAATTTTGGGAACTGCAGGCTCTTATGTCTTGTTGATTGCCTCTCTGATCATACTGGCTGCCATGATCACACCATTTAAGCCCAGCGACTTTATTTTCCTATTCAAACGGATGCTGGAGAGACTTTTGACTCAGGGAAGCAAATGGCGAGAGCTGAGAAGAATTCATCGGCAGAGGGTCAGAAGGGAAAAAGAGTCCAGAGCAAAGAAAAGATCTGAACAGGCTGTCCCGGTGGCGGAGATAGCTACAACTTTGTCTGAGGAAGAAAAGATCACTTCAGAAGTTTCATCTGTGAGCAGAGACAGGTCATCGCTCACGCTGGTGCGGAGAGAGGAAAAGGGAGTAGAAGGAGGATATAAATTTCCTCCCTTGGATCTTCTGGATGATCCACCTTACGTAAAACCGTCTGTGTCGGAGGAGGAGCTGAATGAGACCGCCAGGATTCTTAAAGAGACTCTATCCACCTTCGGGGTGGAGATCGAAGGTGAGAGAATTGAGATTTACCCCGGTCCGGTCATAACCCGGTATGAGTTCAAGCCAGCCGCAGGGATCAAGGTGAATCAGGTGGTGAATCTATCTGATGACTTAGCCTTAGCCATGCGAGCGCGGAAGGTAAGGATCGTGGCACCGGTTCCCGGAAAGGCGGCTATCGGAGTGGAGATTCCCAATAAGAGCTCGCAGATAGTTTACTTAAAGGAAATACTCACCTCACCCGCTTTCCAAAATGCCCATACAAAGCTAAGTTTGGCTCTGGGCAAAACCTCCTCCGGGGAGCCCTTTGTAACTGATCTGGGCAAGATGCCCCATCTTCTGATTGCCGGAGCCACCGGGTCAGGCAAGTCAGTGTGCATAAATGCCATCACCACCAGCCTTCTTTACCGGCTTGCTCCAGAGGAGATCAGGTTCGTCCTGATCGATCCCAAAATGCTGGAGCTTTCAGTCTATCAGGGAATCCCTCATCTGGAAAGATCGGTGATCACCAACCCCAAGGTGGCGGAACATGTGCTCTCTGAGATTGTAATAGAGATGGAGCAGAGGTATAAAAAACTGGCAAAATCCGGGGTGAGAAATATCGAGGATTACAATAGAAAACAGAAAAATGAGTCCATACTTCCCTATATCATCATCATCGTGGATGAGTTGGCAGATCTGATGATGTCCTCATCCACCCGGGTGGAGAGTCTGGTAACCAGGTTAGCTCAGATGGCGCGGGCGGTGGGGATTCATCTGATCTTAGCCACCCAGAGACCCTCGGTGGACGTGATCACCGGGCTGATCAAAGCCAACTTTTCCGCTCGCATCGCCTTCCAGGTCGCCTCCAAGATAGATTCCCGCACCATACTGGATACCAACGGGGCGGAAAAGCTTTTGGGCTCAGGTGATATGCTTTTCATCCAGACCGGTCATCCTGATCCCAGAAGACTTCATGGAGCCTACATCTCCAGCCAGGAGACTTCACGCATCGTAGACTTTATAAAAGCACAGAATTATTCTGTGGAACCGATCGAGATACTCTCCACTAAGCCGGAAGAGGTTACTATACAACAGGAAGCTGAACAGGATGAGGATCTTTTCCGCAGGGCGGCGGAGCTGGTGATCAGACACAAGCAGGGTTCTGTCTCGCTTTTGCAAAGAAGACTTGCCGTTGGCTATCAGCGAGCCGCTCGTCTGATAGATCAACTGGAGGAGGAGGGGATCGTGGGACCTTATGACGGAAGCAAAGCTAGAGAGGTGCTGGTGGACGCCACCTATCTGGAAAGCCGGGAGTGGAAGCAGAGAAAAAGTGGCGAGAAAAAATAGAATTTCGAAGTTCGTTTATGGGTGACGAGGCTCGTTTCGAAGTTTGAAGCTCGTCGATCGAAGCTGGAAGACGTCTATTTGAAAAGAACGAACCTCGAGTCTCGACAACCGAGCTTCGATACGAGTTTCGACACCGACAAAGGTACTTGCAAAAGCTACTTTAACAAAAGGTGAAAAATCCATGAAGAGACTTAGACTAACTGTACTTATTTTGATTTTTTCCCTTACCCTGGTCATGCTGACAGGAAATACTTTTAGCATCACCTCGGAAGAGTTGGCTTCAGAGGTGGAGAAGAAATATCGCTCCCTTAAAAGCCTTTCCATGGATTTTATCAAGATCATCCGCTCGGAGATTTTCGAAACTGAAAACAGGATCAAAGGGAAAATGATTTTGAAAAATCCGGATAAGTTTAAAATCCAAACCAAAGACGAGACCATCGTATGCGATGGAGAATTCGTCTGGAATTATTCGGTGGAAAACAAACAGGTGATTAAAAACCTTGTTAATCGTTCTGAAAACCTGTTCAAACCAAACCAGTATCTCTCCAATTTCAGGTCCGAGTATATCCCTTTCTTGAAAGGAGAGGAGAAGGTCAATCGAACTAAATGTTTCAAGCTTTTGCTTTCACCCAAAAAAGATGACGTTTTCATAAAGAGAATGACCATCTGGGTGGACAAAAAAAATCTTTTGGTCAAGAAATTGGAATATAAAGATTCCAATGATAATGAAGTTGTTTTGATCTTCCAGCACATAAAAACCAACCGCAAAATCAAAGATTCTGAATTCATCTTCCAAACCCCACCCGAGGTGGAGGAACTGGATCTGAGTGAATAAGGTCAAAGGTGAAAGGTGTAAGGTGTAAGGTTATAGGGTGGAGATAGGGTTGTCTGGGCTCTCCGATCTCAAGATGCATTCGCGCAAGTCATCCTTGGGTTTGTAGTCAAAATATACTACAATTGTAGTCATTAGGGCACGCAAAATGAGCGAACCTTTCGAATTGACTAAGTCGAAATTACGAAGAGAGTTACTTAGATTATATTTCACGAACCCGGATAAAGAGTATTACTTATCTGTTACAACACTTATTCGACTTTAGAAAACGTAAAACTCATGTCATATAAAGTTTACATTGAAAGCCTGGGCTGTCCAAAAAATGAGGTGGATGGGGAGAGGATGGAGGTCCTTCTCTTAAAGAGAGGATACAAGATCACGGAGGATCGAAGCCATGCAGATGTTCTTATCCTGAACACCTGTGGTTTCATACAGCCAGCCAAAGAGGAATCAATAGAGGAGCTTTTCAATTTGATCGCCTTGAAAAATCAAGATCGAAAGAAAAAGATCATCCTCTGCGGCTGTTTAGCCCAGCGCTATCCTGAGGAATTATGGAGCAAGATACCGGAACTCGACGCCCTTTTTGGTATAAGCGAAATCGACGAGGTAGATTCAGTTTGTTCCTCTGTTTTGAAAGGAGAAAAAATATTTAAGGTCAGTTCACCAGAAAAAAACAACGGAGTGGGAACGACGAAAAGAACGACTCAGAAATGTCCCTATGCTTACATAAAGATTGCGGATGGCTGTGATAATCGCTGTAGCTATTGCGCTATCCCAAGTATCAGAGGGAGATTTCGAAGTAAGAGAACCGAGGATATTCTGGATGAAGCTCGCCAGCTAGTGGAAAAAGGGGTAAAGGAAGTCGATCTGGTTGCCCAGGATACCACTCAGTACGGAATCGATCTCTACGGAGAAAAAAGACTGCCACAACTCCTCTCGTCTCTATCTCAAATCTCAAAACTCAAATGGATTCGCCTGCTCTACACTCATCCTGCCCATTTTTCTGATGAACTGATAGACCAGATAGCAGAAAATCCAAAGGTGTGCAAATACGTGGATCTGCCCTTGCAACATATCTCGGATGGAATTTTGAGCCGAATGAACCGCAAGGTAACCAGAAAAAAGGTTGAACAACTTATTTTTAAATTAAGAGATAAAATTCCGGACTTGACTTTGAGGACTTCATTTATAGTGGGCTTTCCCGGAGAGAAAAAGAAGCATTTTGAAGAATTGCTCGAATTCGTAGAGGATGTCAGGTTCGATAAATTGGGCACTTTTCCCTACTCAAGAGAAGAAGGAACGAAAGCATATAACTTCAAAGGGCAACGCTCCTCCAAGCTTAAACAGGAAAGATTAGACCAGTTGATGCTTACCCAGCAGAGTATCGTTTTGGAGGAAAATGAAACAAAGATTGGGAAAACTTTCACCGTCCTAATTGACGCCAAATCAGAAGAAGGCAATGGTTACTTTCTCGGCAGAAGCTCGGCAGAGGCACCGGAGGTAGATGGGGTGATTTTGGTGAAAGGCGATCATGATAAAATAGGCGAATTCGTTGAAGTAAAAATCGTAGATTATTGTGATTATGACCTGTTAGGTGAAATTGCGATTTCTAATTTTTCTTAAAGGTAGTGAAAAAAATTATGAGAAACCTAGCTGAATTGATACAAAAAATAACCGGCTTAAGCCCGGAAGTGCAAACAAAGCTATTGATCTCAGTAGGTATTATCCTGATTCTGTGGTTTCTCCGCACTTTAGTCATAAGAACAGTATGGAGACGAACCGAGGATGTGAAAGCCCGTTATATCTGGCGAAAGACCTTAACCTACATAGCGGTCATTCTTAGTATAATCTTGATGGTTCGTGTGTGGCTCAAAGGTTTTGGAAATATAGGCACTTTTTTGGGTTTGTTATCCGCTGGTTTGGCTATTGCCTTAAAAGACCCGGTGGCAAATATCGCTGGTTGGGTTTTCATCATGGTGCGGAGGCCGTTTACTCTTGGAGATCGTATCCAGATTGGAGACCATACTGGCGATGTTATCGACATTCGTGCGTTCCAATTTACTCTTATGGAAATCGGCAATTGGGTAAATGCGGATCAAAGCACAGGCAGGATTATTCACATCCCTAATGGGAGGATATTCATCGATGCACAGGCGAATTACAGCAAGGGGTTTCAATATATCTGGAATGAGGTCCCTGTTCTTGTAACGTTTGAAAGTAACTGGAAAAAGGCAAAAAGTATATTACTTCTTATCGCAGGCAAACACGCAGAACACCTGAGTAAACCAGCCGAGGAAAGGATAAAAGAGGCAAGCAAGAAATTTATGATATTCTACACTCAACTTACTCCTACCGTTTATACAACTGTGAAGGACTGCGGGGTTTTATTGACCATACGTTATCTTTGCGAGCCTCGTCGCCGCCGTAGTACCGAACAATCCATCTGGGAAGACATTCTGCAAGAATTTGCCAAATGCTCAGATATAGATTTTGCCTATCCCACACAACGATTCTATGATAATCTACTTGAGGGGAAAGCGGGAACTAAACCTTCCTCAAGCAAGGATGATATAAAAACATCCGAAAGTAAAGGAGATTAGATTATGATCCCCGCAACTTCATATGACAAATGACGGCGGGTGGAGCCGGCCAGTTTGTAGGTCAACCACCCCCGCCATAGGCGGGGGTGGTTGACAATTCAAAACTTATATCAATGTCAAGCAGTCCCGCCTTCGGCAGGACATGCTTGACCTACAAATTTGCGAGATCACGGGTATGGGTCAATTGAAGATAACTGAAGTAAAGTGCAAGAATGCTTTGGTCAAGTCAAAGATTGTAGGAATGGATTATGCCCTAAATCCTTATACTGGTTGCCAACACGGATGCGTATATTGTTATGCTGAGTTCATGAAAAAATATACAAATCACAACGAGGAGTGGGGTAAATTCGTAGACGTGAAGATAAATATAGTTGATCGCCTCCGGGAGCAGGTCAAGAAAACCAAGCCGGGTGTGGTGATGGTGGGAACGGTGACCGATGCCTATCAACCTCTGGAGGAAAAATTTCAACTAACCCGTAAATGTCTGGAAATCTTAACAGATTTTGATTTTCCGATCTTCATCCAGACCAAATCCGATCTGATCTTAAGAGACTTGGATGTTCTCAAGAAAATAAAAGATAAAGAAGTTGGTTTCACCATAACCTGCCCTGATCCAGAAGTGGAGAAGCTCTTTGAACCCCATGCTTCAAATCTGAACAGACGATTTGAGGCATTGGCAAAGCTGAAAGATAACGGTATCCCCACCTTTGTGTTTTTCGGGCCAATTTTGCCCTTCTTTGCTGACAATGTAAACTCCATTAGATTGCTTTTTGAAAAATCACAAAATATGAATATAAAAAAGATATATCTGGACAAGATGAATTATCTTAAGGGGAAGCGAAAGAAGATCAGCGCACTTTTGGAAGAAAAATTTCCTCATGCTTTGCGCTTTTATGAAGGTGTGATAGACCACGAAGAGAGATACACGGAATGGTTGAAAGCCAACTTGGCTTCTGCATTATCTGAGTTTTCATTCGACTCAGAGCTTTTGTTTTAATATAATAACAATTTTGCGTAGGCAAGCCTTTACGGCTTGCTGGCCAAGCCATGAAGGCTTGGCTACGCTAAGTACGTCGATAAATAACGTAGTGGAAATCGATAAAATGAACCTTTGTTACCGTAGGATGACGAAGCTTACAAAGTAAAAAACTCCAAAAAGTGAAAAGCCTTGTTAATAAGAAATGAAGAAAAGGAGTTGGTATGGCACTGGGAGTAAAATTCATTAGAAAAAGCGGGATTTTGGTCTCCAAATTCATAAGCGTCCTTTTAGTTCTGCTCTACATAGGCCAGTCCGCTTTTATCATCTACCTAGTTCAGGATAGGCATGAACTCCAAAATATCTTAAGAGAACAACAATTAAAGATAAATGAGTTGGAGGAGAAGCTAAAGATATTAGACATCATTGAGGAGTTCCAGGTTGGATTCAAAGATCAGGAGGTGGCACAGCTGACTCAGGTTATCTATCATGAGAGCAAAAAATATGGTTATGATCCTCTTTTGATCTTGGCTTTGATTTTGACAGAAAGCTCCCTCCGCAAGGGACAGGTATCAGAGATGGGAGCTTTGGGGTTGATGCAGGTGAAGCCATCGGTGGGGTGTGCGCTGTCTCAGAGAAGAGGAATACACTGGAAAGGGGAGCTATCGCTTTTTGAGCCAGCCTTCAATATTAAACTGGGAACCCTTTATCTTTTCGAGTTGATCCTGAAATTCAAGGATGTGAAGAAGGCTATAATCGCATATAACCTGGGAGAGAACGCTTTGAAACTGCGCTTGAAGGAAGGGCAGCGGCTTCCTACTTATTACCTCTCCAAGGTGTTGAAAAAATATAAAGAGTTGAGAGGAAAATATGATCGTCGCAGAGGCTAAAAAACTTTTTCTTGTTGGAGTGAAAAGACGCCTGATTTTAAAGATTATTTGTGCCTGGTTTTTAGCTTGGGTAGTTTGGTTGAACCCTCTTGAGAGTTTTGCAGAAGAGAATAAAATAATTCAGGAAGATCCACCTTCCAACGAGGAATTTTTGCGAGGATCCATAAGATCCCTTCTTGGGCGCACTTTTGCTGGTTTTCCCCAAGCCAAATCGAAGCTTCTCATTTTGAAGGCAGAAGAAGAACATCCAGCCAATTGGCTTTTAGAGGACGAGCTAGTCTCTTATCTTCTATCTTTAAATTATCGGGTAGCCTTACATTCAACCGAACCGAACAACAATTTGCCGGAATCTCAGTCGTTGTTTTATCGTATCATTGAGATGAGCCTGAATTATCCCAAGGTTAAAAGAAAGGGGTTCTTGGGTGCCCGATTAGTAACCAGAAAAGCTTTGCTCAATTTGTCGTTTCGGCTGGAGTATGGAACCACGGGAAAGGTGCTGTGGACTAAAAGAGGAAAAGAAGAAAGATCTGACCTGATAAAAAAGAGTATGATTAAATCGGTGAACAATCAATACTATCCTTTTTTGAGTCCCTCTCTTCCGGACGATCCGCAGAGCAGGTTCGTAGAGCCAGCTCTGGTGGTGGCAGTGGTGGGAGGGCTTATTTACCTTTTCTTTGCCAACCGATGAACACACACTTTTTCTTGAGTGGAAACATGAAGACAAAATCAGTTCTTCTCGTTTTTCTTAACATAACTTTATTATCCTTTCTGATAGGTTTTGGCTGTGGACCCAAAATCCCCAAAGTTACTCTGGATGCTGAAGATCAATATGCTTTAGCCAAAAGAGAATTTGAGAAGAAGCACTGGGATGATGCTGTGGTGGAGCTTCAAAAACTTATTTTCAGCTATCCGGGAGCGGTCTTCATCGATTCCGCTCAGTATCTTCTGGGCATGGTATACTTCAATCAGAAAGAATATCCTTTAGCCATAGGAGAGTTTAGTAAGCTTCTCTCCTCCTATCCCACCAGCCAGCTTTCCGACGATGCCGCCTTCATGATAGCCCAAAGTGACTTTGAGATGTCGCCCAGAGCAGAATTGGACCCAAAGCATACCCAGA
Source organism: uncultured Ignavibacteria bacterium (assembly GCA_964580215.1). Lineage (GTDB taxonomy): Bacteria > Zixibacteria > MSB-5A5 > MSB-5A5 > SM1-73 > SM23-73-3. The sequence goes on from CAZOJT010000035.1 coordinate 21,790, forward strand.
GGGCAGCGGATGAGCTGAAAAACTTTTTAGATGATTACCCGGAAAGCGATCGAAGAGAGGAAGCCAGGGAAGTGTTAAATAAATGCAGAGCCAAACTGGCTAAGAAAGCTTATAAAACCGGATATCACTACTATAAGAGGAAACAATATCCTTCCGCTTTGATATATTTAAGGCAGGTTTTAAATGATTACCACGACACCGAGTGGGTTAAACACGCCCGATTCCAGATTGCGGAGGTTTTTTATAAGCAGAAAAAATATGATCAAGCCAAAGAGGAATACGAAAAATTCTTGCAAAATTTTCCCGAGGACAAATTAGCCAAGAAGGCGAAGAAAAGATTGAAGAAAATAGAGGAAAAGAGGGGTGCTGATAGTGAATAGAAGCAGGAAGTATTCTTGATCTTGTAAGCCAAACTCTCCAGAAGAGAGAAATCCCCAATGAGTCGAACAAGAAAGATAGGCATTTTAGGGGGAACTTTTGATCCCATTCATATAGGACATCTGGTGTTGGCGGAGCAGGTGAAAGAAAAACTTAAGTTGGATCAGGTGATTTTCATCCCTTGCTTTAGCCCACCTCACAAGAGGGGGCGAAAGCTTTCCCCAGCCAAAGATAGATTCCACATGACCCAGCTTGCGCTGAAGGGTAATCCGTTCTTTTCAGTATCAGACATTGAACTGAAAAGAAAGGGATTGTCCTATACGGTCGACACTTTGAAACAGTTAAAAAATCTATATTCAGACTCTCAGATTTATTTCTTAACTGGATCAGATGTGCTAAATGAGATACACACGTGGAAAGATCCGGAAAAAATCTATAAATTGGTAAAGGTGGTCATCGCCACAAGACCCGGCTTCGATGAATTTGATCCGGAAAACCATTTTGCAAAAAAGAGCATCATTGTGAAGATAACCGGCGTGGATATCTCCTCCAGTCAAATAAGGGAAAGGGTGAAAAAAGGGCAATCCATAAAATATCTGGTTCCCTTAAAGGTCGAAGAATATATTAAAAAAGAAAAGTTATACCGGAGATAGACTTCTGGGTTAAACATAAATATTTGCCCTTCAGTCACAAGTGTAGTTGCCCGATTTATCCGCAGGATCTTGAGATCGGGCTTTTTGTTTGCGTGTTGTGACGTAACGGGTCGGATGAATCCGACCCCTACTTGTAGGGGCTCGATTCATCGACCCCAATTTCGCCTGATGAATCAGGCAACTACAGTCATAAAGTTCTGAGGAGCTTAGCCATTTTTTTTACCCCGCCCCGTGTCCCGCCTCAGGCGTGACGGCTACCGACCTCCCCTTCGTACAGATTCTTCCGCAAAATCTGTTGACGAGAAGGAAAAATGATGGTATTTTCAAGTGTGAGCATTTCAGATGCAATTTGAAGCTTCATTTCAAAGGCATAGATCATGCCCAAAAAAAAGCGCCTGTTTCTGGTAGATGGATCTGCTTTGGCATACAGATCCTATTTTGCCTTCATCCGAAATCCTTTGATTAACTCCAAGGGCGAAAATACCTCCGCTGTGTTCGGTTTCACCAATTCCATCCTTAAAATCTTAAGAGAAGAAAACCCGGACTATATGGCGGTGGTTTTCGACACCAAAGCTCCCACCTTCCGACATAAGATGTTCAAAGACTACAAATCCACCCGTGCCAAGATGCCTTCGGAGATGTCAGAACAGCTTCCCCGGATAAGGGAGGTGGCCCAAAGCATGAATTTACCTATCTTGGAGATAGACGGTTTTGAAGCGGACGATCTGATGGGAACTTTGGCCAAAAAAGCCAAAGGGAAAGGGATGGGGGTGATTCTGGTTACAGGCGATAAGGATTTTCTGCAACTGGTGGATGAGGATGTCAAGGTCTTAAATCCCAGAAGAGGGAGCGAGGAACCTGAACTTTTGGATAGAGCCGGGGTGGAGAAAAAAATGGGGGTGCCGCCAGAGAAGGTGACTGAGTTTTTGGCTCTGATGGGAGATACATCAGATAACATTCCCGGCATCCCCGGCATAGGCGAAAAAACTGCGCTGGAGCTTATCAAAAAGTTCGGAAGTTTACAAAACGTTTTGAAGAACGCCGAGTTAGTGAAAAGGAAAAATGTCCAGAAAGGCTTAAAGGAGCATGCTGATCTGGCTCGTCTCTCTAAAAGATTGGTCACCATAGATACCAATGTCCCCTTCGAGTTGGAGCTTTCCCATTTGCAAAGAAAAGATTTTGATATGCCCCATTTAAAAGAGCTTTTCAAGGAACTGGAATTTACTAAGCTTTTGCAAGAAATCAGTGGTCTGGAGAAAGAAGAGAAGGTAAACTATCTGGTCATAAGTTCGGAAAAGGAACTTGGGAAGCTGATCTCCGAGCTAAAAAAGTCGGGCGAGTTTGCCCTGGACACCGAAACCACCAGTCTGAATTCCATTGATGCTGAACTGGTGGGGATATCTTTTTCCTGCAAAGAAAAGGAAGCTTTCTATGTTCCGGTTGGTCACTCAGATAGAAAAAAGAATTTGGATTTGACTCTGGTGATAGAAAATCTCAAGGATATCTTAGAAGATGAGAAAATAAAAAAGGTGGGGCATAACTTGAAATATGATCTGGAGGTTCTCCGTCGATATGGGATTGAGCTTAAAGGAATATATTTTGATACCATGGTGGCATCTTATCTTTTGAATCCCTCATTCAGACAGCACAATTTGAATTATCTGGCTTTAGAACATCTGGATCATAAGATGATTCCCATATCCGATCTGATCGGAAGTGGCAAGAAACAAAAGAACTTCGCCCAGGTGTCGGTGCATGATGCCTGCAACTACTCTTGCGAGGATGTGGATTTCACCTTGCGATTGAAGGAGATTTTCAGCCCCAAGCTCAGCCTCTTCGCTTTGGAAAAATTGTTCTTCGAGGTGGAGCTTCCCTTGATTGAGGTGCTGGCAGAGATGGAGATGATCGGGGTCTCCATAGATGTGGCTCATCTCAACAAGTTGTCAAAAGAATTGGAGGGACAATTAGAGGAATTGAGTTTGCGGATCTATGATCTGGCTGGAAAGAAATTCAATATCAACTCCCCCCAGCAACTAAGTCAAATTCTTTTTGAGGATCTTAAACTTCCCTCGGTGCGCAAAACCGCTAAAAAGACCGGCTTGTCCACAGATATTGGAGTATTGGAGACTCTGGCCAAAGAACATCCCTTGCCCGGTATTCTCTTGGAGTATCGTCAGCTTTCTAAATTGAAGTCAACCTATATAGATGCCCTCCCCAAGCTGGTGAATAAGAGAACTAAAAGAATCCACACCTCCTTCAATCAAACGGTGACCGCCACCGGAAGGCTCTCCTCCTCCGATCCAAATTTGCAGAACATTCCCATAAGAACTGATCTGGGAAAGCAGATCCGAAAAGCTTTCATACCCAGGGATAAAAACTATCTGATGATGTCTGCCGACTATTCCCAGGTAGAGTTAAGAATCTTAGCGCATTTCTCTGGCGACCACACCCTGATGAACTCCTTTAAAAAGGGTGAGGACATACATAATCGCACCGCCAGCGAGGTCTTTGGCGTGCGCATAGACCGGGTGACCCCTGAGCAAAGAGCTGTGGCCAAAACTACTAATTTCTCTATCATCTACGGCGTCTCCGCCTACGGACTATCTCAGGCGACCAATATGACTCCGCAAGAGGCCGCCATGTTCATTGACGTGTATTTTAAAAGATATCCCCGGGTGAAGGAATATATCGACCAGATGATTGAGCTTGCGCGAAAACAAGGATTTGTCACCACCCTTTTGGGTAGAAGAAGATATATTCCGGAGATAGGAAGCTCCAATCGGCAAAAAAGAGAATTCGCTGAAAGAACCGCCATTAACACTCCTATCCAGGGTTCAGCGGCTGATCTGATAAAGGTAGTGATGATCGACATCGCAAAAAAATTAAAAGATAAAAAATCAAAGATGATTTTACAGGTACACGATGAGTTAGTCTTCGAGGTTCATAAAGATGAGTTGGATGTGGTGACAGAGATGGTGAAAGACAAGATGGAAAATACCGTCGATTTAGAGGTGCCGATCAAAGTGGATATAAATGTGGGGGAAAACTGGCTGGAGGCAAAGTAGTCAACAGATCAAAACGGTCAACGGATTAAACGGGTCAACGGATTGAACGGATTGAACGGATGATGGTACGGTGGAAAGCAGAAATATCCGTTTAATCCGCTGAATCCGTTGACAGAACCTCTCCCCCTTTGTCCCCCTCTCCACAAATGTGAAGAGGGGGAGATAGGGGGTGGGGTAAAAAAACGATATTGATACAATGTTTCTAATTGGCGTAACCGGGGGTATCGCGTGTGGAAAGACCGAGGTGTGTAAGGTCTTTCAAAAAAAGGGTGCAACTGTCCTCTCAGGCGACCAGATAGGAAAAGAAATGGTGGAAAAGAACAAAAAGGTTTTGAAGGAATTAGTCCACACCTTCGGCGAAAAGATCTTGAACAAAGATGGAAACCTTAATCGGCGCAAATTAGGAAGAATCACCTTCGCTACAAAAGAATCCAAACATAAACTAAATCAAATTATTCATCCCTATCTTTTAAGAAATTTGATGAAGAGGATTGAGAGTTTGAGAAAAAAAGACAAAGAGGCGGTGGTAGTGATTGATGCGGCTTTGATTGTTGAATGGGGATTGGAGAAAGAACTGGACTATCTTATCTTCGTTGAATCAAAAAGGGAGGATAAGATCAAGAGATTGCAAAAGCTAAAAGGATACTCTAAGAAAGAGGCTATGGATAGAATCAAGTCTCAGCTTCCTGAGATAACTAAGAAGAGAAAGGCTGATTTTGTTATCAGGAATGATAAGGGTTTGGCGGAGTTAAGAGAAAGAGCGAGTCGGGTATGGAAAGAAATTGCTCCCAAAAAGCATGTCGAATAGGTCTTCGACCATATTCGACCTACGCCTACTGAAAATACAAAACAAAAAACTCTTGCTTTCACCACTAAAATCGTTATAATGATTTTGTTTTTGGTTCTTACGGTGAACTATGAACCAAAAACCATGAACCGAATTCCCGGGGCAGTAGCTCAGTTGGGAGAGCGGTGCCTTCGCAAGGCACAGGTCGGCGGTTCGAGTCCGCTCTGCTCCAGAAATTTGTCCATATGGACAAATTTCTGGTTGATGGCTCACGGTTCATGGTTCATAGAAAAACACAATATTATGAATGCTTCAGAGAAATTTAATTTTGAGAATTTGAGGGTTTATCAAGATGCTTTAAATTTTTCAAAATAGATATACAAGGTAACCAAGAGGTTCCCTAAGGATGAGCTATTTGCTTTAACTTCCCAGATTAGAAGAGCGGCCTCGTCTATTCCATTGAACATTGCCGAAGGGAGCAGCCTCACTAAAACGGAATTCAAGAATTTTCTCAGAAGAGCCAGAGGATCGGTTTATGAGTGTGTTACGATTCTCCATTTGGTATTAGACAATGGTTACATTTCAGAAAAAGAGCACAAGGAAATGTATGGTGATTGTCAAAAACTGGCAAAATCCATAAGTGCTTTAATTAACTCAATGAAATGATTTTTCATCATAAAGGCAGGTGGCATCTGAGAGTTTAAGACTGCCTTGATATTATTTAGTGGACTGGTTTGTTCGGGTGCCAAAAGTAAGGTTTTATCCATGAACTATGAACCGTGAACTATTAACTGAAAATTTAATCTTCGATTAAATTTTCCCGTGCTAGATGGGGAGTTAGCGGTGCCCTGTAACCCGGAATCCGCTATACCGGGGTCGAATTCCC
>CAZOJT010000036.1:0-26871 GCA_964580215.1 uncultured Ignavibacteria bacterium
AATGCGTATGCTCGTCCCGCCGTTGGCGGGACGCACATTCATACGAATCCCCCCTTCCCCCCTTTTTCTAAAGGGGGATGTAAACAATTATATGCTCCCCTTAGTAATTCTAAAAAGAATCTCTTAACAATTTTACTGAAGCAACGTTTTTTTTCTTTACACAAAAAGCATTCCATCTTACTTTGCGTTACCATTATAAAGGAGGAGTTGTGAAAATAAAATTTTTGGGTGGCACAAAATCGGTCACCGGTTCCATGCACATAATTGAGTCGAATGGAAAGAGGGTTCTTTTGGACTGCGGGCTTTTTCAAGGGAGAAGAGAGGAGTCCAATCGCCGGAATCGTAATTTTCCTTTCGATCCCAAGAGCGTTGAAAGGGTGGTGCTCTCACATGCTCATATCGATCATTCCGGCAATCTGCCCGGTTTGGTAAAACAGGGATACCAAAACAGCATCTACTCTACCTTCGCCACCCGAGACCTTTGCGTGGCTATGCTCAAGGACAGCGCCTATATCCAAAAGAAAGATGCCCAATACCTGAACAAAAAAAGGGACCGGGAAGGGTTACCTCACATTGAGCCTCTTTATGATATAGACGATGTGGAACAAGCGCTTTCTCTGTTCAGAGGGACAGGCTACCGAAAGGGATTTTTTGTCTCTGCTGATATAAAACTCACATTCCATGACGCTGGACATATCCTGGGTTCTGCACTTTCGATTTTCGATATAAGGGAAAACGGAAGAAACCTGAGGCTGGCTTACATTGTGGATCTAGGGAGAAAAAACCTGCCCATATTGAGAGATCCGGACATGGTTAAGGACATCCACTTCATGATAATTGAAAGCACCTATGGCAACCGTCTGCATGAGGATACATCAGGAACCGAAAAGAAATTAGCCCGGGTGGTAAATGAAACCATCCGGAAAGAGGGCAAAATCATCATCCCCGCTTTTTCTCTGGGACGCACGCAGGAGGTGATCTATTTTCTGAACAAATTACAGAACCAAAACAAAATTCCTCACATTAAGATTTTCGTGGATAGTCCACTTGCTGTGAATGTGACCGACATTTTCAGACTTCATCCAGAGTGCTTCGATAAAGAGACCAACCGAATGATAGCTTTGGATGAGAACCCCTTTGGATGGAAAAATATCACCTACATAAGGGATGTGGAAGAGTCCAAGAGATTGAATAAGATGGACGAACCTTGCATCATAATTTCCGCCTCCGGAATGTGTGAAGCCGGGAGAATTCTGCATCATTTAAAAAACAACATCGAAGATCCTAAAAATACCATTCTGGTGGTGGGCTTCATGGCAAAAGATACCCTGGGACGAAAGATTGTCCAGCGACAAGAAAAGGTGAAAATATTTGGAGATCAATACCGGTTAAAAGCAAGAGTGGAGATATTTGACGAATTCTCCGCTCATGCAGACCGAAACGAACTTTTAGAATATGTGAATAATACCAAGGACTCTTTAAAAGGTGTCTTTGTGGTGCACGGAGAGGAGGAACAATCTGAGGCTTTAGCTGAAGGAATCAAAGATTTGGGAATTAGAAACGTGATGGTTCCCGATTTAGGAGAGGAGGTGAGTGTTTGATTACTCAAGAAAAGGTAGCCGCAGGCTTTAGGATCTGTTGAAAAACCCTATTGGCAGGGCTAAATGCCCTGCCCTATGAGTGATAAGTTGTTGTTGCCCATAGGGGCGGGAATTTATCCCGCCCCGAAGTGGGACTTTTTCAGCACGCCCTTTAGCCCGCGAAAACGCGATAATCCACGGAGATGCAACCAAGTTTTTTGAATAGAGATTACCCAAAAACTGTCGATGTTTAACTTGACAAAGTTTCGTATTTTTATTATAGATTAATATGAAAAGGCGGCGTAGCTCAGTTGGTTAGAGCAGAGGAATCATAATCCTCGTGTCCGGGGTTCGAGTCCCTGCGCCGCTATTTTTTTATTAGGTCCTTCTCTACTGCAATGACTAAAATTCACGACAAGAAAAAAATCTTAATGGCTTGATTAAGGTGACATGTGGAATACCTCACCCCCTATCCCCCTCTCCATATCCTATGGATCCTGCGGAAAATGGAGAGGGGGTTCACCCTGAAGGGAACAAAGAGGGAGAGGTAGAGAAAGATAGCAGTTTTGCCTTTTAATGACAAATGCCATGAATCCTGCAGATAATCAAAAATTCCTGATAGAAAAAGAATATCTAAAAAAAGTTGATCTCCCACCAGTAAAAAAGCTAAAGATAACAGGCAAATCTACCTACCGACAAAGACTGATCAAAAGAACATGGAACAATTATGGAGGACTGCTGGAAGGCTTAAGCAAAATGCTCAAGATAGATCCTGCCGTGGCTGTGGCAGTATTATGTGTCGAGTCAAGCGGAAAGGGCTTTGCCCATGACGGAAGGATGATCATCCGGTTTGAGAATCACATATTCTGGAGATACTGGGGAAAATCCCATCCTTCTTTTTTCTTTGACCATTTCAAATTCAATTCAGACAAACCGTGGCGAGGACATAAGTTTCGAAAAACCATTAAAAGTGGTCCGAACTTGGATCCTGCGGACTGGACAACTTTTCACCAGGAAGGTCAGTCGGGAGAGTGGCAGGCGTTTGAATTTGCCCGATCAAAGCACCCGTGTTTCTCCACGTATTCTATCAGCATGGGGATGCCCCAGATAATGGGATTCAATCACAAAAAGATCGGATATAAATCCGTGAAAAGGATGTTTGACTCTTTTGCCCGAAGCGAAAGAAATCAGATCATCGGATTTTTTGATTTCATTGCAAAAACGGGTTCAAATCTCATTAACGCCTTGAGGAAGAAAAACTTCCTCACCTTTGCTAAGCTATATAACGGTCCAGGGAAGGCAAAAGTCTATGCCGACCGTATCAAAACCTACTATGAGTTGCTCAACAAATTAATGTAACTAAAAGAGATCTCTGAAAAAGTGTACCATAGTGGTCGGGACAAGGTGCCCCCAGACGGGAGCGTCCGCTCGACCTACGGAAAATCAATGACTTACATTCTCGTAGGCAGGGTTCCCAGCCCTGCAAAAGAAGTCTCTTAGAAGATAGCCAAAAAATTATTGACAAACCTGTATGGACATGTATATTACTCAAAAAAGAGTAGGCGGGAATAGCTCAGTTGGTAGAGCATCACCTTGCCAAGGTGAATGTCGCGGGTTCGAGCCCCGTTTCCCGCTTCTTTTATTTGCTTATCTTCTACACCTAACCTCTCCGTTTTATCCTGAGCATTATTACCTCGTCAACAAAGTTTTCGTAAGTTTTTTAATTCGAGTCTGAACAAAATGGATTGTTGGTTGCTTTTGGACGGATGTTATCATCCGCCTTCCCTTTCGGCTGGATGACAACATCCAGCCGGAGCACAATCTGCAACATCTTACCTGCCACCTCGGCAATCCGTTTTAGTTTTATTTTGTCTTTCGCCATAAAGCTCAAAGCCTTAATGGCTTCCCGTCTGTGGTTCTTCGCACGGTGAGAATATTTTCCGTTACTTGGATCGTAGAATGTCCGAGTATTTTGGGACTGTGCACATAGGAATCAATCGAGGGCTATAATTTTTGGGATGTAGGCGGGATATCTTACCCTGTATTAGAAACAAAAGGATCGTAAAAAGTGCATGATGCGAAGCATTCATACGAATTTGTATTTGGTATCTATACATCTGAGGAAATTTTTCCTTGACACGAAGAGTTTGAGATGTTATCGTTTTTGCGACTAGAAAGGTCAGGGGGTGTTTTAATGGAGGAGCTTTTTGGAGTCGTCATCAGTCGAAAATCGTAATCGCTTCAATGTAGATGAAAAAAAGGGAAAAGTTCCTTCTACCTCCAACGAGTCTGGGAAGAAAAATAAAATTTTCTTTGAGACCAAAAGCCTGGCGGAGGTTTATGCAAAACAGGGACACATTTCGATGGCTTTAGAAATTTACAAAAGAATACAAAAGAGAAATCCCTCGGATCACCAAATAGAACAGAGGGTTTCTGAACTGGAGGATCGTTTGTCTACAAGAAGAGGCATAAAACCTAAAGATCAAAATGAATAAAATTTAAGAAAGCCACTCTCATGAAAAATCGAATCAAGGAGTTACAAAGGATCTTAGTAAAGGAGAACTTAGATTTTTTGCTGGTTACTTTCTTGCCGCATGTCAGGTATCTTTCCGGATACAGCGGCACCAATGGAATGATCTTGATCTCGTTGGAAAGTTGCATTTTCCTCACCGATTTTCGCTACCAACAGCAGGCAAAAGAGCAGGTTAAAGATTTGAAGGTGGTGATAGCCCAGCGTGATCTTTTCTCCAGCCTTACGGATATAGCTTTTCTCAAAGGCAACAGAATCAAAATGGGCTTTGAGGCAGATCACTTAAACTATAAAACTTACCAGAGACTGAAAAACCTTTTACCCGATTGTCTTTTAGTTCCTACGGAGAAGGTGGTGGAATCTCTTATTGTAAAAAAGGATAAAAACGAAATTGAGAAGATAAAACAAGCTATAAAAATAACCGATCGGGTTTTCTCTGAGATTTTGGATTTTATCAAGCCAGGAGTGAGAGAGCTGGATCTTTCTGCTGAACTTGAATACAGAATGAAAAGATACGGTTCCTCCACACCTTATTATGAAACCATCGTGGCTTCCGGCAAAAGATCTGCCCTGCCACATGGAGTAGCATCCGGCAAAAAAATCGGTGAAAACGAGTTTGTGACAATGGATTTCGGCGCAGTCTTTGATGGCTACACCGCAGATATGACCAGAACCGTGGTGGTGGGAAAAGCAAACAGAAGACAAAAACAGGTGTATAACATAGTTTTAAGGGCGCAGAAACGTGCCATCAGCAAAACCAGGCCTAAAATGAAGGCGAGTGATCTGGACAAAGTAGCGCGAAACGTGATCAAGAAAGCAGGGTATGGGAAATATTTTGGTCATGGCTTGGGGCATGGAATCGGTATTCTGATACACGATAATCCAGCGATAAATCCCACAAATCAGCAAACTTTAGAACCGGGAATGGTGGTCACCATCGAGCCGGGAATCTATATTCCCAACTGGGGAGGAGTAAGAATAGAGGATGATGTTTTAATTACCCAGAGAGGATGCGAGGTTCTAACTGCATCAGAGAAAAACTTAATTGAACTATAATCTCAAGTTAAAATATTTATTGTATGCCCACAAAGGAAGATAACAACGAATTATAAGGATTAGAATTAATGAAGACAAAAACCATGAATGATGCTGAGATTAAACTTAAAGGGATAGAGACATTGAATAAGACTCTTGGACCTTCTATCGCCCTGAGATTTCTTAGACTCCTTCATCGTAAGCCCACCGATTGCGTAAAAATTTCCAGACGTCTTTATAAAGGACAGACTATTCGCGAGATTTTTAAAAGAGCAAAAAAACACTGGAAAGAATAAATACATGCCCGCAACGGCAGGCAGGCGATAGTTTGAGATCAGTTACCTAAAGGCTTCGCCCTTCTTAAACTCTGGAAACGGAAAATGATCAGGACATGTGAGGTTTTTGAAGTTGTAATTTTCCATCCCATGCTTAAACCCTCAAACAGGAGGGAAAAGTTATGTGGGTATCGAAGATCAGAAAATTGATAAAGTTGGTGGAGGAATCAGACATTGGTGAACTGGAGGTGTCGGGTTGGGGGCAGAGGGTGAGAATATCCAAAAAGCCCAGAGAGTCGAATGTTCCGGCTTCGGAGAACCCAACTGCTAATATAACAGTGGGAACAAAGCCTGAACCGGCAGAGGTCACGCCTGCTCCAGCACAAGCGCCAACCCAGGAACCAGTAAAGGCAGTTGTGGAAGATACCGACCATTTGGTTCCCGTAAAATCTCCCATGGTGGGAACGTTCTATCGGGCGCCGGCTCCCGATGCCAAACCTTACGTGGAGTTGAATCAACAAATAACGGTGGGGCAGGTGGTCTGTATCATCGAAGCCATGAAGTTAATGAATGAGATAGAATCAGAGATGGCAGGTCGAGTGGCTAAAATTCTGGTGGAGAATGGCAAGCCAGTAGAATTTGGACAAACTCTGTTTTTGATCGAGCCAGCTTAGCTAAGATTTGAGACTTGAGATTTGAGTTAAAACTCAATTCTCGATACTCAAATCTCAAGACTCAAGTCATTTCAGCCGAAGTTATTGTTAGAAAATAGTCAACGGATTAAACGGATGATCGGTTCTTGGCGCGAGTGGAGTTTGCTAAAAGATAAGCTTTGAAGAAAAGGAGGGGTGATAATGACGTTAAAGCAGATGTTAGAAGAGATGCTTTCTACCAAAGCTTCGGATTTGCATCTTCGAATTGGAGTAGAACCCACCATACGTATTGACGGTGTGCTTCGCCCCCTCACAGATGAACCGACAACTCCCCAGAACATGGAAGAGATGATGAATCAGATTCTCACCGAGGGACAGAAAAAAAGATTCTTGCAAAGAAACGAGTTGGACTTAGCCCTGAGCGTGTCCAAGATGGGACGCTTTCGAATCAATTTTTACAGGCAGAGAGGCACGGTGGGAGTTGCCATCAGAGCGGTGAATACCGTAATACCTTCTTTCGAGGAGTTGAATCTTCCGGCGGTGTTGAAAAAATTGGCGGATAATCGACGGGGGATGATCATTCTCACTGGCACCACGGGGAGTGGAAAATCCACCACTCTGGCGGCTATGATTGACCATATCAACTCCACACGCTTAGAAAACATTTTGACCATAGAGGATCCCATTGAGTATATGCATCGCAATAAGAAAGGCATAATTGCCCAGAGAGAGGTGGGAGGAGATACTGAGTCCTTTGTCACCGCCTTGCGACACGCTTTTCGTCAGGATCCGGATGTCATCCTGATTGGAGAGATAAGGGACCTGGAGACCATGTCCATAGCCTTGACCGCCTCCGACACCGGACATCTGGTTCTGACCACTTTGCATACCCTGAACGCGGTGGAGACCATAAACCGTATCATCTCCTTCTTCCCCACTCATCAGCATCAGCAGATCAGGCTTCTTTTATCTGCCACACTGAAGGCGATAGTTTGCCAGAGGCTTTTGCCCCGATGTGATGCTCCGGGACGGGTGCCTGCGGTGGAGGTGCTGGTTAGTACCGGTCTGGTCAAAGAGTATATCGTCGATCCCTTGAAAACGCCTTTAATCATTGAGTTGATCGAAAGCGGGGCTATCCAGTACGGCATGCAGTCCTTTGACCAGTCCATCATGCATCTTTACAAACAGGGCATGATCTCCTATGAGGAGGCTCTGACTCAAGCCTCCAATCCGGATGATTTTGAGCTTAGGATTAAAGGCATCACCGGCGCCGCAGATAGAGGATGGCACGAGTTCGAAAAAACTACACAGAAGGGGGAAGAATAGAAAAGTTTAAAAATAGGGCTTTGGCTCTAATTGAAAGAATTAGTTGGGAGATCTCTTGTTTAAGAAGGTGCTAATTGCCAATCGGGGAGAAATCGCCTTACGTATCATCGGGGCTTGCAAGGAGTTGGGCATAGCCACGGTGGCGGTCTTCTCCGAGGCAGATACCCAATCACTGCACGTTCGCTTCGCAGACGAGGACGTTTGCATAGGTCCTGCCAAATCTCAGGATAGCTACTTAGACCCCAAAAGGATAATCAGCGCGGCTGAAGTCACCAACGCCGACGCCATCCATCCCGGATACGGATTTTTAGCAGAAAATCCTGATTTTGCTGAGATATGTGAATCCTGTGACATAAAGTTCATCGGTCCCTCATCTGAGACCATCCGGCTCATGGGAGATAAAGCCCTTGCCAAAGATACCATGAGGAAAGTTGGTGTTCCGGTGATACCAGGAAGTGATGGGGTAGTGGAATCGGAGGAGAGGGCGTTGAATCTATGTTATCGTATCGGATTCCCGGTAATTATCAAAGCTTCATTCGGAGGTGGCGGTAAGGGGATGAGGATAGCCACAAACGAAGCTGAGTTGAAAAAGGGATTTCAGATGGCAAAATTAGAGGCAGAAGCCGCCTTCGGAAGCCCGGAGGTTTACATTGAAAAGTATGTCTCCAATCCCCGACATATCGAGATTCAGGTTCTGGGGGATAGCTTCGGAGATGTGATTCATCTTGGAGAAAGAGATTGCTCCCTGCAGAGGCGGCACCAGAAGCTCTTAGAGGAATCTCCCTCACCAGTGATGGATGAAGGGCTGAGAGAGAAAATGGGAAATGTGGCGGTAAAAGGCGCCAAAAGCGTAAACTACCTGAGTGCTGGCACCGTTGAATTTCTTGTCGATTGTGACAAAAATTTTTACTTCATGGAGATGAACACCCGCATCCAGGTGGAACATCCGGTCACCGAGGAGGTCACAGATGTGGATCTGATCAAAGAGCAGATCCGATTAGCTTGCGGGGAGAAGCTCAGACTTTCCCAGGATGACATTTGTCTGAAAGGGCATACCATTGAATGCAGAATTAATGCCGAGGATCCTCTGAAGGGTTTTCTTCCTGCTCCGGGAATGATCGAAAGCTTCCATGTTCCCGGAGGTCCTGGAATAAGAGTGGATACCCATGCTTACGCCAAGTATGTGATTCCTCCCTATTATGATTCCATGATCGCCAAGTTGATAGCCCGTGGAAAAAACAGAGAGGAGGCGATCCTAAAAGCCAGAAGAGCCTTAGACGAATTCATCATTGAAGGAATTCCAACCACCATCGATTTTCATAAGAAAATTCTGGCAGACAAAAGATTTATAAGCGGCCAGTTCACCACCTCTTTAATTGATGAGATACTTAAAGAGCAGTTACAGGAGGTTGAAAAAGCTTGATTTAATCCATTTGGATTTAACCGATTCAATTCATGGTTCGTAACTAAAGAAAGGAGGAAACGTGGAAGCAAGTGTCCAGATCAGAGATGACCTGAAATATACCAAAGAGCACGAGTGGGTAAAGTTGGAGGGCGATGTTGCCACGGTGGGGATCACCGATTATGCTCAGAGAGAGCTGGGAGATGTAGTGTTTGTGGAGTTGCCTGGTGTGGGAACCCAAGTGGAGCAGATGAAGCCGTTTGGAGTTATCGAGGCGGTAAAGGCAGTGTCGGATCTTTTCTCTCCAGTCACCGGAGAGGTGACACAGATAAACTCCAAGCTTGAGTCGCAATCAAATCTGATCAACTCCGATCCTTATGGAGAGGGATGGATCATCAAGGTGAAGATTAAAGATCCAAAGGAAGTGGATACCCTTCTCTCACCAGAAGATTACAGGAAATTGGTGGGAGGGTGAAGGCAGTATCCAGTATGCAGTTTCCAGTAGGCAGTAGGCAGAGGGTGGTTTTGGATAAATCTTAAATTTCTTAGCCTTGTGAGCTACGTACCCAATACCGATCAGAACCGAAAAGAGATGCTGGAAAAGATCGGGGTGAATGAGTTCTCTGATTTGATTCAGGCAATCCCCGATTCGATCCAACTTCATGAAGAATTAAAACTTCCGCCACCTTTATCTGAGCTGGAGCTTACCAGGCTCTTAGGTGAGATGGCAAGCCAGAATAAGGATGCCAGCCAAATGATCAGCTTTCTGGGTGGGGGAGCATATGATCACTTCATCCCGGCCATAGTAGACCACATAATCTCCCGATCTGAGTATTATACCGCTTATACCCCTTATCAGGCTGAGGTGAGCCAGGGAACTCTTCAGGCCATCTACGAGTTTCAATCTTTAATCTGTGAGTTGACCGGCATGGATGTGGCAAATGCCTCCATGTATGATGGAGCTTCTGCCACAGCGGAGGCGGCTTTGTTGGCACATGCCCATACCGGAAGAGAAGAGATTTTGGTGGCAGGATCTTTGAATCCCAATTACAGGAAGGTCATCAACACCTATTGCGGTTCGATTAAGCTGAAGGTGGGATCGCTTCCTCTGGTTGAAGGCTTGGTAGACGTAGAAGAGACTAAAAAGAAGCTTTCCGATAAAGTTGCCTGTGTCATCATTCAAACCCCGAATTTCTTTGGCTTGTTAGAAAATGTTTTAAAGATAGAACCTTTGGTTCATTCGGTGGGTGCCCTTCTGGTTTTGGTTTGTGATCCCATCTCCCTGGGGATTTTGAAGACACCTGGGGAGTATAATGCGGACATTGCAGTGGGAGAAGGACAGGCTCTGGGAGGCAACCTCAACCTGGGGGGACCATATTTAGGGTATTTTGCCGCCAAACAGTTTCTGGTCAGAAGGATGCCCGGGAGGATTGTGGCGGCTACAACCGATACTCAGGGTAAAGTCGGCTTCGTCATGACGCTTCAGACCAGAGAACAGCATATCAGAAGAGAGAAGGCTACCTCCAACATCTGCACCAACCAGGCATTATGTGCACTTTCCGCCTGCGTGTATCTTTCCGTGATGGGAAAATCTGGAATAAAGAAGGTGGCAGAGTTGTGTCTACAAAAAAGTCATTATGCGGCAGAAGAGATCACCAAAATCGATGGCTTCAGAAAACGAGATGATGCCTCTTTCTTTAAGGAGTTTGTAATAGAAACTCTCCTACCTCCGAAAAAGATTATAAGATCACTTTTGAAAAGAAACATTTTTGCCGGGGTGGATTTGAGTTTTTTCGATCGAAAATTAAAAAATCAGCTTCTGGTGTGCGTGACTGAGAAAAGGACTAAAGAAGAGATTGACTATTTGGTAGATGAGTTAAGAAAACTCTCTTGATACGAAAATCTGAATGTGGATTCAGGGTGAAAATATAAGGATAAATCTGATGTGTGCTGATTTTTAAAGGGGACTTTAAAATAAAGCTTTTGCGTTTTTTGATAAGGTGCGCGTAGACAAGCCTTTATGGCTTGCCTGCCCCGTCTTTGGCGGGGCTACGTGACTTTTTCTTCGAATGTATGGATACGCCCTGCTGAAGAATACAGCGAAATGACTAAAGACCAATTGCTGGCCCATCTATGAGATCAAAGAATTTGCAAACTAAACTTTGAAGTGAATTCGAAGGAGACTTATGCCATTCTGTCCCTTATGCAAAGCGGAATATAGCGCGGGGACAAAGAGATGCCCGGATTGCGAATGTGATTTGGTGGAAGAACTTCCGGAGGACGCAGACTTAGAAGGGCTGGATGGGGATGAGGAGTTGCCGGAGAATTTAGTTCTTTTATATAGCACCAGAAATAAAGTCTACGCCGAATTTCTCAGAGAGACTCTGGAGAACAGCAACATCCCTTGTTATATGAGATCTTCCGGAAGTTTCTTTGAGGAGGGACTGGGATATGTCACCAAAGGAAAAGGTGGATACAAAATCTATGTCCCGGAGGATAAATATGAGGAGAGTTTAGCCATAAAGGAGCAAACGGTGAGGGACCTTTAACCATTCGTGTGGAAACACAAAGATAAAATGTGGAGGCAGTGATGAGATATGTAGTCCGTTGCGGGATGGTTTTTTTTCTGGGGCTTGTGATTTTGAATTCCTGTGCCAAGCAGGCTCCAAATGAGATAAAGTGGGCTTCCTCACTTGAGGATGCTTCCCAGCTTGCTTCAGAGAAAAATCAGCCAATAATTGCTGAGTTCTGGTCTGATGAGTGCAAGTGGTGTGAGAGGTTAGAGGATTCAACCTTTACCCATCAGAGTGTAATTGATCTGTCCACAGAGATGGTTTTTGTAAGGGCGGAGGCAAAGCAAGATACCCTGTGTAGAGAACAATACAAAATCGCAGGTTTCCCGACAGTGATACTCATGAACAGTTTCGGGGAAGAGGTCGATCGGATATACGGGTATCTCCCACCAGAAGAATTTGTATCCACTATTCAAGATTATCTTCAGGGGAAAAACACCTTAGAGGACCTTGAAAAAAGATTCGAAGCTGACCCGAAGGATGCGGTGTTGGCTTTCCGCCTGGCAGATAAGTTTGAGGGGCGCCGGATGTATGAAGAAGCAAGCTCATATTACAGCAAGGTGGTGGATCTGGATCCAGAGGACGAGAAGGGTAATTCTGCCAATGCACTTTTTAACATAGCCTGGCTGAAGTTGAGAAAGAAAGAGTATTTGAAGGCAGTAGATGCGTTCAAGTATTTTCTGCAGAAGTTTCCAAAAAGCGAGATGGAAACTGTCGCCGAGAGGTATATTCCTTATTGTTACGCTGAGGCAGGAGACACCACCAAAGCTTTAGAGCTTTATGGAAAATTTCTGATTCAGCATCCGGATTCGCCGGATACGGGTTGGGTTAAGGATAAGATAAAGGAGCTTAAAGGGTCAACGGATTGAACGGAGGGAACAGATGGAGGAGTCAACGGATTGAACGGATGAAACGGATAAAACGGATGTAAGTAAGGAAGCAGGTCGATCTTATAGCAAAAGAGAAGGTAAAATCAAAAACATAAAATTATGTCTCAAATGGAGTGTTCCGCTTTAGCGGAACCTCGGTTAAGCTGAAGGGACCTTGAAAAATCCTTCGGCCCGCCAAAGGCGGGCCCTATGGATGATAAGTAATTGCCTTCCATAGGGGCGGGAGTTCCCGGACGGGTCTCCGTCATCCCGCCTCGGAGTGTAACTTTTTCAACAAGCCCTAAAGCTTGACTCAGCATCTTTACAATAGAGGAGTTTTGATAGATGAGTGAGAAATTGATATTTGAACTCTCTTCACCGGGAAGAGAAGGTTTTTCCCTTCCTTCGGTGGATGTTCCTGAGAAGGAATCCGAAGAGCTAATCCCGAAATATTTATTAAGAAAAAATCCACCCGCATTGCCAGAGGTGAGTGAGGTGGATGTTGCCCGGCATTTTATTCGGCTCTCGATTTTAAACCACCATATAGATAAGGGATTTTATCCTCTGGGTTCCTGCACCATGAAATATAATCCCAAGATAAACGAAACCCTGTCTCGCCTCCCTGGGTTCTTGAATCTGCATCCACATCAACCAGAGGAGACCGTGCAGGGAGCGCTTAAATTGATGTTTGAACTGGGGGAATACTTAAAAGAGACCGCCGGGATGGATCAAATCACCTTACAGCCAGCCGCAGGTGCGCATGGTGAGTTGACTGGACTTTTGATGATCAATGCCTATCACAGAAAAAACAAAAAGCCCCGCTCCAAGGTGATAATACCTGATTCAGCTCATGGCACCAATCCTGCCTCTGTGGTTACCGCTGGCTTCTCCACCATTCAGATCAAGTCCAACCAAAAGGGTTTGGTGGATGTGGAGGAATTGAAAAGAGTGATGAATGAAGACGTGGCGGCTTTAATGCTCACCAATCCTAATACTCTGGGATTGTTTGAGTCTCAAATTTTGGAGATCTCTCAGGTGGTACATGATGCTGGAACATTGCTTTATATGGACGGGGCTAACCTCAATGCCATGATGGGGATAGCAAAACCGGGAGATATGGGGTTTGATGTGGTTCATTTCAATTTACATAAAACTTTCTCCACTCCTCATGGAGGGGGAGGGCCCGGCTCCGGGCCATTAGGGGTAAAAGCAAATTTAGCTCCCTTCCTTCCTGTTCCTTTGGTGACAAAGAGAATCAATAAGAAAAGAGAGGAAGAATATTATTTGGATTACAAACGTCCCTTATCCATCGGCAGGATGCATGGCTTTTATGGTAACTTCGGGGTGATGGTCAAAGCCTATGCCTACATTCGCCAGATTGGAGCAAAGGGCTTGAGGGAAGTTAGTGAAAATGCGATACTTAACGCAAATTATTTAAAGGAGAACTTAAAAGACTATTATCTCCTTCCTTATGATGATGTCTGTCAGCATGAGTTCGTTCTCTCCGGGGTGAATCAAAGAGCAAAAGGAGTCAAAACTCTGGATATCGCCAAGAGGCTTTTGGATTTTGGATTACATGCTCCCACAGTTTATTTTCCGTTGATCGTTCCCGAAGCTTTGATGATCGAGCCAACTGAGACGGAGAGCAAGGAGAGCTTGGATGGGTTCATACATGCTATGATTCAGATTGCCAAAGAGGCGGAGGAAAACCCAGAGATTGTTATATCCGCTCCCCAGAATACCCCGGTTACCCGTTTGGACGAGGTAAAGGCGGCGAGAGATTTGAATGTGAGATGGAAGAAGACAAAGAATACCTAATCATTCTGGATTTGCTCTTCAGGGTCGTAGACTGTAATAGAGGTGTCGTGCAACTGAACCAGAAATTGTTCGAAGCAGAGTCGTTAGCCAGAAAGTTCTTCTGCCATTGCGCCTCTGTTTTTTATTTGTCTCGAGGCACAAACATAGATGACTTCCCTTCCACAAAAGTTGGTTTTTTTGACGTAGCCTCGATAAATGTGCTGGCACGTGCGACCATTGAGTCTTTTCTGGCTTTTCATTATATTTTCGGTTCGAAAGTTACTGAGGAAGAGCGTAATTTTAGATTTTATTCTTGGCAATTAGGTGGCTTGAAGGAGAGACAAAAATCTTTACCCTCTATCCAAATCCGTGAACAACAAGCGAAAAAGGTTCGGGCTAATGAGCAAAAACGTATTCAAAATTATGAACAAATTCTCAAGAATAATAAAATATTCCTGAAACTAAATAAGAAACATCAAAAAAGGATTTTGGAAGGAAATTGGAGAAATAAGATTTTGGGCGGAAAGTGTGAAAACATGTCATGGAGAGAAATAGCGTTAGATGCAGAATTATCTGAATTACATGCAGAGCATGTTTATAGATATTTATGCGGTTATGCTCATTCTAGTAGTCTAAGCATATTGCAACTAAGCCAAGCTAATACCGCACAGGTCCAATCGGCTTTGTTTGCTGGAACCGTAGGCGTGATAAAAATAGCAATGTCAAACTTTATATTTGAGTATTGTAAGTTGTTTCCAAACTCAAAATTAGAATTAAATAAGAATGCAGAAGCCAAAATGGCCGCAGAAGATTGGATTCGTATCGGTAAAGAGGCATAAAATCTGTGAACCCGTTGTTGCGGGGTACCCTTACCCCGCAACTTATCACGTATATATAGAATAATGGCGCTCGAATTTGATCCCTGAGATTTGGAAGTCGAACCCTAAAAGCATTTGAGGACTTTCATGCTGCTGACCACGACAGTGGGAAGTTTTCCTAAGCCGGCTTATTTAGTTAAAGCCAGAAATGAGTTTGCCTCCGGTAAAATCTCGGAGGAAGAGCTCTCTGGTTTAGAGAAAAAAGCCACAGAGGAATGTATCCGACTTCAGGAGAGAATCGGACTGGATATTTTGGTTCATGGGGAGATGGAACGTGGAGATATGGTCACCTACTTCGCAGAGAGAATGAAAGGATTTGGAATAAGCGGTTTGGTGCGATCCTATGGAAATAGATACTATCGAAAGCCGGTGGTCAAAGGTGAAGTGAAAAGGGAGAAGCCCATAACGGTGGAGATGTTTAAGTATGCCCAGAGCTTAACTAAAAAACCGGTCAAAGGGATGTTGACTGGACCTTACACCATATGTGATTGGTCATTCAACGAGTATTATCCTGATCGCAGAGAACTGGTTTTGGCTTTAGCCAAAGAGATACACCAGGAGGTGGCGGATTTGGAAAAGGCTGGTGCTGAATATATTCAGATTGATGAACCTGCCATCTCCACCCGCCCGGATGAAATCGAGTTGGCTATCGAAGCCATGAAGATCGTTACCGAGGGGATTGAGGCAAAAACTATTTCTCACATCTGCTATGGCGATTTTAAGGTCATCTATCCCCGGATTCTCAATCTGGCAGTGGATCAACTGGACCTCGAATTTGCCAATAGTAATTTTGCTAATCTGGATATATTCAAACATCCCAAGTTCACCAAGGAGATAGCAGTTGGGGTTCTGGATGTGCACAGCCATATTATTGAAAAAAAAGATAAGGTGAAAGAGAATATAAAAAAAGCTTTAGAGGTTTTCCCCATTGAGAAAGTTTATATCGACCCGGACTGTGGTCTTAAGACCAGAACGCCGGAGGAGGCAGAGGAAAAATTAAAAGTAATGGTTGCCGCTGTAAAGGAGGTAAAAGAGGAGTTGGGAATTGAATAAGAATTCCCAACAGATTTAAAAGATGGGTCAACGGATCAAGCGGATTGAACGGATTGGTCCCCAAGGATTCGCCGTGAGGAAACAATGGTCTTAATCATCTGTTTCATCTGTTGGGAAATAACCATACTCGCAAACAAAGGAGGATTTTATGTTAGTTTCCTTCAGCATTTTTCCTACAGACAAAGGAGCGTCGGTGAGCAAGTATGTAGCCAAAACGATTGACATTGTGGACAGAAGCGGCTTGCCCTATCGCATCTCTGCCATGAGCACGGCAGTGGAAGGAAGCTGGGGTCGGGTATTCAAGGTAATCAAAAAATGCCGTGACAGCATGATGAAGGAGAGCAACCGTGTATATATGGTGATAACCATCGACGACCGCAAGAAGGCTAAGAATCGACTGACCGGCAAGGTGAATCGAATTGAACAGATCTTGAAAAGGAAGATCAACAGATGACGGATTATATTCTTGTTTTTATCACCACCTCATCTGAGAAGGAGGGAAACAAGATCGCTTCCGCTCTGGTAAAGGAGAGACTGGCCGCCTGTGTTAATCTGATCAGGGGAGTGAAGTCAACCTTTAGGTGGAAGGGTCAAATATCCTCAGAACAGGAGATTCTCCTTATAGCCAAGACCAAAGATGGGCTTTTTGAAAAATTGAAAAAGAGAGTTCTGGAGCTTCATAGCTATGAAGTCCCAGAGATTGTAGCTTTACCTATTTTAGCCGGATTTGAAAATTACTTAAACTGGATAAAAAAGGAAACTGTATAAGCTGATTTGAAAAAACGCCATTTGTGTAGGGACAGAGCTTGTCCCTGTCCCATGTTCAAGGAGGACAGCCACAAGGGCTGTCCCTACATGGGGCGATTTTGGAGTGTCTGCCTTTAGGCAGATCCAATGCGGAACAAACACCTCAAACTCTTTCAGCATAATCTGTCTAATAGAGAAACCTTCCGATGAGATCTTCCATTAAGGGCAAATTTATTTCCAAAGGAGGAGAAATATGCAATTCAGAAAAACTCAAAATGGCTTTCTGCTCAGATTGATAAAAGAGGAAGAGGTGATAAGCTCCTTGTCTTCTTTTGTGGAAGAGCAAAAAATTTTAGGCGGTTTTGTTTTTGGACTGGGCGCTTTCAGGGATGCAACCCTAGGTTATTTTGACTCTGCCAAGAAAAAATACGTTAAGAATTTCTTCAAAGAAGACATGGAGTTCGGTAGCCTCACTGGTTCGATATCTTACGTCGAAGGAAAGCCATTTGTTCATGCTCACGTGGTGGCTGGAGGACCGGATGCTAAAGCTTACTTCGGTCATCTTTTTTCTGCCACCATCTCTGCCACCGGAGAATTCTTTATCATACCATCTGACACCAAAGTCGAAAGAAAACTCGACCCTGAGACCGGATTGAATTTGTTGGATTTGTAAAAAGAAAATCCTTGCCATTTTTCTGCAAGCCTTTAATATTGTGTATGCTCTGGCAAAGTCCAGAGATAAACATAACCGATTAAAGGCTAAATATCAATTCATCGGTTTATCTAAAGTTTTCACACTTTTGTAAATGGGAAAGCCAATAATCACACTTACCACCGATTTTGGCACCAAAGACGGATATGTGGGAGCGGTCAAAGGGGTGATCAAAAGAATCAACTCTGAGGTGGAGGTGGTGGACGTCACCCACCAAATAGAGCCGTTCGATGTTTTAGGTGCGGCGTTTGCTTTGAACAATTTTTACAGATATTTCCCTCAAGGGAGCATTCATCTGGTGGTGGTTGATCCAGGGGTGGGAATCTCGCGTCAGCCGCTTCTGATAAAATCAGAAGGCTTCTCCTTCGTTGGCCCTGATAACGGAGTCTTTAGCTTTGTCTATCAGAAGGAAGGACTAACAGAAATAAGGGTTCTTTCCAACAAAAAATATTTTTTAGCCGAGCTCTCCAGCACCTTTCATGCCAGAGACGTCTTTGCTCCGGTGTCGGCGTATCTCTCCTTAGGTGTGGACTTAAAAGAATTCGGCAACACTGCAAAAGAATGTTTTAAGCTGATTATTCCAGAGCCAAAATCATTAAAAGAAGGCTTGGCCGGAGAAGTCATTCATATAGATGGTTTTGGAAACTTGGTCACCAATATCGGGGCAGAGTTTCTACAGAATAAAAAAATTGGTAAGATGGTTGTGGGGAAGAGTCAGATAAAACGATTAGCTCGATCATACTTTGAAATCCCGGAAAAAGAAGTGGGTGCGTTGATGGGAAGTTCCGGATTCTTAGAGATTGCTATAAATCAAGGGAGTGCGGACAAAGCATTGAAAGGGAAAATCGGCACTTCGGTGAGAATAACTTTTGAATGAAAACAAAGCGTACCACTTTACAAAAAAGAAAGAAGAAAACTACAGCAGGGAAACTCCGTGGATCAAAAACACGTCCCTCCTGGGATGAATACTTCATGAGCATTGCCGAGTTGGCGGCAACCCGCTCTACCTGTCTCAGAAGACAGGTGGGAGTGGTGATAGTTAAAGATAAAAAGATTCTAACAACCGGATACAACGGTGCTCCCTCCGGACTCAAGCATTGTCTGGATATAGGTTGCCTAAGAGACAAGCTTGGTATTCCATCCGGAGAAAGACATGAGCTGTGTCGAGCCACTCATGCGGAACAAAATGCCATCGTTCAGGCGGCTTTGTTCGGAGTGAGCATTGCGGACAGCACCATGTATTCCACCACTCAACCATGTATTTTGTGCAGTAAGCTAATCATAAATGCCGGAATAAAAAAAATTGTAATCAAGGATAGTTATCCAGACCCGATGTCAATGCAGATGCTAAAAGAGGCGAAAATCAAAATACAAATTTACAAAGATGGCCAAAGGTCAAAAAGTTAAAGAAAGGCAATAATACAAAATGAGATGCCCTTTTTGTGGACATGAGAAGGATCGGGTGGTGGATTCGCGCACCTCGCAGAATGGAAGATCGGTTAGAAGAAGAAGGGAATGCGAATCGTGTAAGAAGCGTTTCACTACATACGAGTACGTGGAGGATGTTTCTTTGACTATCATCAAAAATGATGGTAGAAGGGAACCGTTCGACCGACAAAAACTTCAAAGAGGAATTGAACTGGCTTGCAAGAAACGCCCCATGAGCTCTAAAAAGCTCTCCTCCATCGTGGATGAGATAGAAGAAAGGTTGCAGAATCTTTCCAAGCAAGAGATCACCAGCAAAGAGGTGGGTGAGGAGGTGATGAGAAGGTTAAAGGATTTGGATGAAGTGGCTTATGTGAGATTCGCCTCGGTATATCACAAGTTTAAAGACATTAATGAATTTATGGATGAGTTGAAGGGCCTTTTGAAGTAAGTTTGTTGAAAAAACTGGAAAGTCCGGTTGTTGTTGCGGGGTACCTTACCCCGCAACATTAGGCACTTCCCGCCAGGTCAGGGGACCTGGCGGGCACGGGAAAGGAGGGATTATGTTATCGCACAAACAAATAGAATCTCATCTTGAGGATATGGAAAATAGACTGATAAGAAACGGAAATAAGAAAAAAGTAGACCTAACCATTGATTGGGCAAAAGATTTTCCAGAAGAGCCTGGGGTATATGTAGTATTTGAGAACCGTAAGGTGGTTTATGTTGGTGAAACTGGCAATATTCGCGGTCGAATGAAGGATCTCCGAGATTCGCGTCATCACAGCCTCCGTAGAAATATAGGAAGGGCTAATTTTTCGACTTTGAAGGGCTATAAAAATGCAAACAGCAAGGAAAAATTCCCACCTCATATCGAAAAGAAAGTTGAGGATTGGTTAAAAGAAAAGATTAAGATTTCAGTGCTCTCAACAAAATTAGGCCGTAAGGAGTTAGAGGAAAAAATTGTCCAACGGTACTCTCCCAAATACAATAAAAAAGGTCAGCGAATGAGTGATTAAAGGAAAATGTTGATTATCAGCACCTTTGTAGTTCTCGGAGTTTATCTTGGTCGAAACCGAAAGGTTACCCCAAATGCCTCCGGCACTTCGTAAATCGCAAAACGTTCTTTCACGTCGCCATAAAGAAAGTCCTGGTGGTAAAATCAAAGAAATTGTAAGTCAAAAGTGTTTATAATTAAATTACCGTAGAAAAAATGGGCAAAGAAGAAAAAGAACTGGGTTTTCTGGATCATCTGGAGGAATTGCGGGGGAGAATAATCAAATCCCTGATCTGTATCATCCTTTTTTCCATCGGAGCTTATATTTTTTCCGAAAAATTGATAGAACTTGTCACCCGTCCCATCCCGGAAGTTTACTTTATGGCGCCCACCGAAGCTTTCTCCACTCGCATAAAGATATCGCTGATCGCTGGTATCATCATCAGCGTGCCGGTGATATTCTACCATATTTGGAAGTTTATAGTTCCTGGGCTTTTCGAGAGAGAGGTCAAATTGATAATTCCGGCAGTGCTTGCTTCCACCATCTTTTTTTTGATAGGTGCGGGCTTCTGCTTTTTATTTGTGGTACCTTTGAGTATAAAATTTCTTATGGGCTTTGGGACAGAAAAGCTGAAGCCCATGATCAAGATCAAAGATTACATCAGCTTCGTCAGTTATATGATTTTAGCATTCGGTTCGGTTTTCGAGCTTCCGGTCATATCCTATTTTTTGGGAAAGATCGGAATAATAACCCCAAGGACTTTGATAAAGGGTAGAAGATATGCCATTACAGCTATTTTGGTGCTGGCGGCAGTTATCACCCCTCCGGATGTGTTTTCTCAGTTCATGCTGGCAGGTCCTTTGTATTTTTTATATGAAGTTAGCATCGTGGTGTTGAAGATCATCTACAGGAAAAAACGTATCGCCGGGGCAAAAGTTGAGGTAGAAAAATGAAAAAACCTTTTTTAATCGTTTTCATTCTTTCTCTTCTGTTTATCCTTAGTCCTTGGGCCCCCTCAGAAGAAGCATCGGATTCACTTCTCACACTCAAATCAGATTTTGATGAGGTTTTTGCCGACGCCCTAAGATGCATAAAGATGACGCCAGAGGATTTGAGGTTCAGAGATGATTACGTTGATGTTGACTCCTTTAGATTGGAATTGATTGATAAGTTAATGCGAAAACCTTTGAATGTAACTTCTTTTAACTCACAAGTCCTTTCGCAGTGGACTGAAGCCACTCTGGAGGAAAGAAGATTTTCCTTGCCCTCGGTGTTTTCTCCATATCTCAAAATGAGAGGAAAACCGACTTCACCTTTGGGGGATAATCTGGCTTGCCAGGATTTGGATCTTGAAAACAACCAGTTTATTCGGGAATATGCCAAGACGTTGAAAAAACTTCCCCAACCCTTGAGAAACTCTCTTGCTTATCTTTTCTTGGGAAAAAAAGCCGCGGATTCAAAAACACTGGAAGCATTTGCCGAACTAACCGACGAGGAGATAACTCTACTCAGAAGCAATTTTCCGCTTATTCTGTTAGAGGATGTAAACGATGAGTTCAAAAGTCCGGAGGAGTTGGATAAAGAAACAGATTATGAAGAGAAGCTGGCTAAGGAGATGATTCCTTATCTTGCCAAAATAGACCTGGAGAAAATACTTTGGGCAGGAGAAGAGCTTGCTTTTGCCACTCAGGCTTGCCTTCCTCTCCTGAAGGATTACGTGAAAAGTGCGCCTGCCCCAAAACCGTTGGTAAAAAACAAAAAAGATAAGGAGAACAATCTGATATTTAGATTGAAGACATCTTCTGGCGAGATCATCATAG
Source organism: uncultured Ignavibacteria bacterium (assembly GCA_964580215.1). Classification (GTDB taxonomy): domain Bacteria; phylum Zixibacteria; class MSB-5A5; order MSB-5A5; family SM1-73; genus SM23-73-3. Next base: position 21,674 of record CAZOJT010000036.1, read on the forward strand.
GAGGATCTGGTTCATCTAGGTATAGTGGGTCTCCGGCTGTCATAATTGACCTGGGCGGAGATGATGAATATAGCATTTCGGCAAACCAGAAGAAAGATGGCGGTTCCTCAGTTATCATTGATCTTGGCGGAAACGATGTGTATCGAGCCGAGTGCGATTTTGTTTATGGTTCCGGCTTCTTTGGGACAGGAATACTGTTTGATCTTTCCGGCGATGATACATATCTAACAAAGAATTTTTCTCTGGGTTCTGGTCTTTTCGGCGTGGGCATGCTTGTAGACGAGGAGGGGGATGACAAATACTTTGGTGACACTTTTACCATGGGTGCCGGCAGTTTCGGGATGGGTTTTCTCGTAGATATGGCGGGAAGCGATCAATATTCCGGTGCGCTCTTTGCCCAGGGCTTTGGATTTGTGTCCGGACTTGGCGCTTTGATCGACTCCTCAGGAAATGATAACTATTTTGCCGGCGGCAGATACAAAGACATCTTGCGGTACAAGGATCACTATATCAGTCTTTCACAGGGTTTTGCCTACGGATTGAGACCGATGATGTCCGGCGGAATTGGAATCCTGTTTGACCTATCCGGTAACGATGTGTATACCTCAGATATATTTGGCCAAGGGGCAAGCTACTGGTTTAGTCTGGGAACTTTGATGGACGCCGAGGGCAACGACAAGTATGTATCCTTTCAATATGCCCAGGGAGCGGGAACACATCTGTGCTTGGGAATCCTGGAGGATAGAAGCGGGGATGACGTATATATTTCCCATGGCGTCTCCCAGGGCTGTGGACACGATCTCGCATTGGGAATGTTGTGGGATAAGTCGGGTAACGACAACTATGTTGCCCAAAGTCTATCTCAGGGGGCGGGGAGTGCCAATGGATTCGGAATTCTAGTGGATGAAAAAGGCGATGATGGGTACTACGTTAGCATAAAAGACAACACTCAAGGTTACGGCAACCCCAGAAGAGATTACGGATCCGTGGGGATGCTTTTAGATCTTTCAGGTAAAGATGGGTATAACGGAAACGGAATGGACAGCACCTGGTGGACCAGCCCATCAAAGTGGGGGGTGGGGATAGATAGGTGAGCAAAAGTCATCACAAAAAGAAAGGCTCGAACCATGAGCAAATTTAAATCATTTATCATCTGCTTTTTTGTCATCTTTTTAGCAGGATACGGGTTTTGTAAAAACTCGAATGCGGAAGATGAGGTAAAGAAAAAAGTGGATAGCCTTTTTGTATTGGCATGTGGAGGATTGGAAAAATATAGAGATCAAGCCCAGCCTGCAGAAAGCACGCTGGTAGAGATGGGAGAAAAAGCGGTTCCATACCTTTTGGAAAAATTGACCACTCAGAGCGCCAGAGAAAAATGGACCTTAATTCGCATCATGGGAAAGATCGGAGAGCCTGCGGTCATGCCCCTGGTAGACAGTCTGAAGAGCGAAAACAAAGAGGTAACGAAACTCACCATCCGGATTCTTGGCGACATCAAAGATAGCCGGGCGGTCAGGCCGCTGATAGCTCTGCTGGACAGAGATGACTACAATGTCAGAAGTCATGGCTGTGAAGCATTGGGAAAGATTGCCGACACCTTGGCATTCAGTGATGTAAGCTTGCGCCTGGAGGATTCGGTAGAGGTGGTCAGAAAAAGTGCGGCGGTGGCTTTGGGGAGGATGAAGGACAAAAGGGCAATTCCCCATCTGGTTCGTGGTCTGTCCGATTCCCACTTTAGTGTTCGCATGAGTTCAGCAAATTCCCTGGTGCAGATAGGGGAGCCAGCAATCAAACCTTTGCTCTTCCTTTTGGATCATTCAGCTCAGTCGACCTTACACTTAGCCATCGAGTCGTTGGGTAAATTAAAGGATAAAAAAGCGGTGCCTCAACTTGTGGAAAAACTGAAAGATGAGAACTGGGCAACCAGAGCTTTTGCAGTGGAGGCGATGGGAGAGATCGGCGACCAAAGGGGAATTTTGGCTATCAAAAAAATGAAGAAAGAGGAAATGCATCCATTTGTCTTGAGCAAGATAGATCAAATCGAATGACGAATGGTGGATGAAGAATGTCACATTGCGTTAGGGCAGGGGTTGAACCCCTGCCCTAACCAGATAAGGTGGAAGCAATACCTAAATGGTAGCCGCAACCTTCAGGTTGCGTAAAGGGAAGAGGGTTGTTGAAAAACGTTATTGGCAGGGCTAAATGCCCTGCCCTATGGATAATAGGACTATTTTTCCTCCATAGAGGCGGGAATTTATCCCGCCTCAAAACGCTGTAAAATGGTAGCCGCAACCTTCAGGTTGCGACAAGCAGATAATTCGAGACCTCTTAAAAAGTCAGTTGGAAAAAGGTTTTACTGGAGTGTCAAGCTTTAGCTTGACCTGAAGCATCTTGCGAGACAAAGAGCTTTTATACGGTTCACCTAAAGGTGAACACTCCATAGTATTCCTCTGTTCCGTTGGTTTTTCAGAGACCTCCTATCCTGACTGAGTATTCCTGGTGGTGAGCAAAGCGATGAGAAAAAAGCTGGATAGGAAATTCTATGATCGTCCTACACTGTTGGTGGCTCAAGAGCTTCTGGGGAAATATCTGGTGGTACAAAAAGACGGCTACAATCTCTCCGGAAAGATCGTGGAGACGGAGGCTTATATTGGTTTCAAAGATCCTGCCAGCCACGCCTATCGAGGCATGACTCCCCGAAATGAAATTATGTTCGGTGACCCCGGATATACATATGTCTATATCACCTATGGAATGCATCACTGCTTGAATCTGGTCACCGAGAGAAACGGATACCCTGCCGCAGTATTGATCAGAGCATTGGAGCCCACTGACGGGGTAGAGTTGATGAAGAAAAGAAGAGGACGTCAGAACCTAAAAGACCTCACCAGCGGTCCGGCAAAACTATGCAAAGCTCTGGACGTCGACAGAAAATTGAATGGAGCGGATCTATGTTCTGAAATCATCTATGTTGAGGATAGGGGAGAGGTGGTAAAAAGAATCACTTCGTCTTCGAGAATCGGGATAAAGGAAGGAAAAAAGAAAAATTGGAGGTTCTATATAAAGAACAATGAATTTGTTTCCAGATAAATTGAAACCACGTCCCACTCTGTCATTTTGGAATCTCTCTTTGCATAACGTTTTTTAACTTTAGTGTCGGATAGACGTATATTTGCAGAGAAGGTATGAAGATAAGATTTTGAAGCAACTAAGATTTCGAACCCACGAGGATTCTTGCTTTGGATAGAATCATTGGACTTTTAATAATTGCGCCCCCCATTCTTTTCGCCTTAACCGTTCATGAATACGCTCACGGGTGGATAGCGTTAAGGTTGGGCGACCCCACAGCTAAGGATGCAGGAAGATTGACCCTGAATCCGCTTTCCCATCTTGATCCCATCGGAACTTTGATGCTTTTTATCGTTCATCTGGGGTGGGCTAAGCCGGTGCCGGTTAATCCGTATAATCTCCGCCATCCCAAAAAGGACATGATGTGGGTCTCTTTAGCCGGTCCGGGGGCAAACATGTTGACTGCCTTTGCTTGCGGTTTGATCATTCGATTGATAAATCCTTTGTCTGGAAACTTTGATATGGGCTCGTCTGCCTTCGGCATACTGGTTCTGATGATAGTATATGGCATGGTGATAAATCTGGTTTTAGCCTTTTTCAATCTGATCCCCTTGCCTCCATTAGATGGCTCCAAGATTTTGATGGGGCTTCTGCCGGCTGAATATGAATACCAGATGATGCAACTGGAAAGGATAGGACCATTTTTGCTTATCGGAATTATCGTGATCGGCAATGTTGCCGGTGTGCCTATACTGTGGGGAATTCTTCATCCATTTGTTAGTTTCTTTTCCTTTCTTTTTGCCGGAGTGGATTTGTCCAGCTTCTTCTAAATGGTCAACGGATTAAACGGATTGAACGGATGACGCAGGTGGTGCAATCTTATTCAAATTTGCCTCGGTTTAAGACTCTCGTCTCTGGATTCATACTTGCATTCCTTGCTTTGGCTGGATTTCTTACTTTTGGCTGTGCTCCCAAGCCAAAGCTTTCTCCTCATGACAGAACGCCTGAAAACGTTTTAAGATGCGCACAAAAAAATCAGATTGAATTTGAGACCTTTGCCTGCCTTATGGATTTGAAGCTAAAAGGAGAGGAAGGGAAGTTTTCGGGAACAGTTGAATTCTTTTATAAACATCCAGACACCTTCTCCCTCCATCCCCGGACGTTCTTTGGAATGGGTGAGTTTAAAGCAAAAGGAGAAAATGACAGCTTGACCATTTATTTCCCCAAACAAAATGAGTTCTATCGCGGTAGCTTCTCCGATTTTGAAAAAACCGGATTGTGGAGTTGGGAAATCTCTCTGGATGTGCTTTTGAAAATGATTTTGGGAAGAGGCGGACTCATAGAGGAGGATGCGAGATATGCAGGCAACACCGAAGACCTATTTTTGTACGAATTTGAAGACGAAAATTGGATAAAGGAATATTGGATCGACTCCCGAAGATGTAGATTAACCAAAAGCCGGTGGAGGCCCAAAAGAGAAAGAGAGGTTTATCAGATAGAATATAAGAATTTCACAAAACACGATCATGTGGAGATTCCAAAAGTTATAAGCATAAAATCCCGGACAAAAGATTCTGCCCGGATTAAATTTTTAGAGAGAAAATTTAATTTCCCCATCCCTGAAAAGAAATTTGAGCTTAAAATTCCACCTGATGCCGTGCGCGTAGATTTTGAAACCTCGTGAGAGCTAATGCAGAAGCAAGAAACAAGTTTACACACCCCTCACCCTGACCCTGCGAAGCATTCACGTACGAATCTCCCACAAGGAGAGAGGGAACTTCATAAATTGCCCCCTCCCTCGATGGGAGGGGGCAAGGGGGAGGGTGATTAGGTCAATTTATTTAATTCGTTTGCTTTTGTATTAGATCATGGGGATGCATGTAAAAAGGGAGACCACAAGGGTCTCCCCTAATGCACGGAATCTTTGCCAGTATAGTTGCCCAATTCATTGGGCGTTTTTTTAGCTCGATGAATCGAGCAACTATCCCTGAAAGGCTACCGTGTCAAGAACTATTTTGAGCTTTAGCTCATCTATCTCTTCGTGCTTGCCCATTTGGGCAGAGGCACATAGTTTTTCTTGGTTTAATGGAAGTTTCGTGTTGGTAAAAAGGTTAGATTTAGTTGATAAT
>CAZOJT010000037.1:0-26458 GCA_964580215.1 uncultured Ignavibacteria bacterium
CGCCCCCCGCCCCCCCCCCCCCCTAAAGACAAAAGAGATTATAATGGCGATGAGATTAACTGGTAACGAAGCTCGATTTTGGAAACTCGATGCTTGAGATTTTCCATCTGTTTCATCTGTTGGGAATTCTACAGCTTCAATCACCCAGTTCCGAACCCTCAAACCTGCTCAAAGGGAGGATTACAGAATCTTCTCCTCTTTTCGCCTTTCACCCGCCGCCTTTTTCACATACTCTATCGATTCAGTAGTGGTAGTTCCGGGGGCGAAAAGCTTCCCCACTCCCATCTTCTCCAGCTTCTCCATATCCTCTTTGGGGATGATCCCTCCTCCGAAAAGAAGGATTTGATCTGCTCCCTTTTCCTTCAGAAGCTCCAGCACCCGGGGGAAGAGGGTCATATGGGCGCCGGAGAGTATGCTCATCCCGATGGCATCCACATCCTCCTGAATAGCCGCCTCCACGATCATCTCTGCGGTCTGCCTTAAGCCGGTATAGATTACCTCAAACCCCGCATCCCGGAAGGCGGCGGCAATCACCTTGATCCCCCGATCATGCCCATCCAGACCGGGCTTGGCTAAGAGAATTCTGATTTTGCGTTCCATGATTTTCCTTTCAGATAAATGTATATCTTCGATCCTTAATCAAATTGTAGTGTTTGGTAGAAAGCTGGTCAAGCTTATTTCTGTTTCTTCCAATACCACATGCAAAGAGAAATTGTCTATATATTTCGATAATGGTTGAATCAAGTTTTTCTTCCAACTCCACTGACAATATATTCTCTCTGTAAGAAAACTCATTTTCGACTTCATTCTTTACTAAAGATTCTTCAATTCTACTAACACTATTGTCCATTCGTATGATCTCCCTGCTTCGTAAACCACTAACATCAATGCCAACTTTAAGAATACCATTATATCCGACAGAGGAGTAAAAAAGTAACCCGAGTTTGAATGTCTGATAAATTTGATATAGAAGGGAGTCCACAGAAAATCTATTTTTCATCTCCTTATAAGAGTTCTCCCAGAATGATTCCTTCCTTAATACTAATCCGTATGTGCTGTATTCTTCATAAACGAGATATTTGGGATGCTCTAATTCAAACGATCTTTCTTGAAAAGAATATAGAATTTCATGTGCCGTGCTTCCAAACATCTGTATGTCTTCAATGTGGCGATCGAACTCGGAACCCTTGAGCTTATCTAAACAACCGAATAAATCATAGCTGGAGATCAATTGTTGACTACAAAAAATCGGTACCAGAAAGCACTTACGAAACTGCTGCAGTTCTAACTCGGAAAGTGAGGCACGCGAAAGATACTGGTATCTTTCGTCTGCTCTAACTAATAAGCTTTCTCTTAAATCAATTGCCTTTTTTCTTTTATCTTTTAGCCAATCAATTTCGTCAATCGTGGCTTTCCTGAAGGGTTCATTCTGGCTTTTGATCCTGAAATATACATCCGTGTTGTTATTTATAGCATGAGGTGTTTGATCGCTTTCCTCAACTCTTATAAAAACGACACATTTATCCTCACCTTTTTCATTCTTGAAAGGGCACACTTTTACCGACGGGAAATAGGGATGATAGATTTTTCTTAAGCATATGCTAGTGACCTTTTCTTCTAAACCTTCTGTTAAGTCTCTTCCTTTGATCGGAAGGATTGGGGTGTTTGTTGTTTTATTTGCTTTTACACCAATCAGGATAATACCTCCATAAGTATTCGCCATGGCTGAAATGCTTTTTTCAAGATTCGACGGAAAGTCCCCTTTATACTCAATAATTTCTCCTTCGGGGTTTTGCTCTTCGCAAAAGGTTTTTATCTTTTCAAAATTAATTCCCCCTAGCTTTAAAGTAAACATTTCGATTAGCCCTCCTTGTCACGGACAGCCACAAGGGCTGTTCCTACGTTAACTTTTATTCCCTCCTCATCAAGGAGAGGACCAAAGGTGAGGGGACGTCAATAAGTTTAATTTTCCCCCTCACTTTAACTCTCTCCCCAAAGGGGAGAGAGAACTTCATTTCCTCTCCCCTCCGGGGAGATGCGTATGCATGCTTCGCAGGATTAAGGTGAGAGGGACCTGCTCTCTTCTTCTCTATGTTTTCCTGAATCGCTCTATACACACCATCCATGTTATTTAGTATATCTCTATCACTGAACCTTATAACCTCCACTCCTAACTGTGATAATTCTTTACTTCTTTGTTCATCTTTCAGCCTGCCCTTGTCTTCATAATGCTGTCCACCATCTGCTTCGATACCAAGCTTATATTCTGGTGAGTAAAAGTCTAATATATATCTGCCAATAGCGAACTGCCGTCTGAACTTCGTCCCAGCCAGTTGACGATTTCGCAATATGGACCAAAGTTTCCTTTCAGCATCTGTTTGATTTTTTCGAAGGTCTCTGCATCTATCAATATTCGGTCGCTTCATTTTGCTCCCTGCGGGTTTGTTTCTCCCCCTCACTCTAACTCTCTCCCCAAAGGGGAGAGAGAGCTTTATTTCCTCTCCCCAGAGGGGAGAGGGGAGCTTGCCCCATGACCCTAAATCAACGGTGGCTCGGTGTACTCTCCAAACACCTCCCGCAGAACGTCGCATATCTCCCCTTCGGTGGTGTAGCAACGCACGCATTCAATCAGAGCGGGCATGGTGTTTTCCGTGCCTTCAGCAACTTTCTTTAAATTCTCCAAAGATCTTTTCACTTTATCATTGTCCCTTGTTTCCCGCACCTTCCGGAGATTTCTCAACTGTTCTCTTTCCACCTCCGGATCGATTTTGAGAATGGGAATCTCTACCTTTTCATCTTCTAAGATGAAGTCATTTATCCCTACCACTATTCTTTCCTTGTTTTCTATCTGTTTTTGATACCGATATGCCGCCTCCGCGATTTCCCTCTGGAAATATCCCTCCTCGATGCACTTTAAGACCCCTCCTCGTCTTTCGATCTCATCAAAATACTTCTCCGCCTCCTGTTCCATCCTGTTGGTCAAAGACTCCACAAAGTAAGAACCTGCCAGAGGGTCGATAGTGTTCGCTACTCCCATCTCATAAGCAATCAATTGCTGGGTTCTCAAGGCGATAAAGACTGCTTTCTCCGATGGCAGAGCATAAGTCTCATCCATGGAGTTGGTATGAAGGCTCTGGGTGCCTCCCAGAACTCCGGCTAAAGCTTCAAAAGCGGTACGGACGATGTTGTTCTCCGGCTGTTGGGCGGTGAGACTGCATCCGGCAGTCTGAGTGTGAAATCTCATAAGCCAGGATTGCGGATTTTTGGCTTTATATTTTTCTCTCATGTGCCTTGCCCAGATACGGCGAGCCGCCCGGTATTTGGCGATTTCCTCAAAGAAGTCTAGATGAGAATTGAAGAAAAATGAAAGCCGGGGAGCAAAATCGTCCACATCCAATCCCGCCTTGATGGCCGCCTCCACATAGGCAAAGCCATCTGCTAAGGTAAAAGCTAACTCCTGCACCGCAGTGGATCCTGCCTCTCTTATATGATAACCGGATATGGAGATGGTGTTCCATTTGGGCACGTGCTGGGTGCAGAAGGCGATCAGATCGGTGATCAGCCTCATGTGAGGTTCTGGTGGAAATATCCATTCCTTCTGAGCGATATATTCCTTTAGAATATCGTTCTGCAGAGTTCCGGTAAGTTTCTCCGAAGCTACCCCCTGTTTTTCGCCCACCGCAATATACATGGCTAAGAGAATGGATGCCGGAGCATTGATGGTCATGGAGGTGGAGATTTTGTCCAGACTGATCTTGTCGAAAATTATCTCCATATCCTGAAGCGAATCGACCGCCACCCCGCAGATTCCCACCTCCCCCATGGACAGTGGCTGGTCGGAGTCCCATCCCATCAGGGTGGGCAGATCGAAAGCCACCGATAACCCGGTTTGACCCCTATCTAGCAGAAAGTGGTACCGTTGGTTGGTCTGGCGGGGGGTGCCCATGCCGGAAAACTGTCGCATGGTCCACAACCGTCCCCTATACATGTTCTTTCTCACCCCCCGGGTGTAGGGATATTCTCCCGGAAAACCAATGTCCCGATTATAGTCCACATCTTCGATATCCAAAGGGGTGTAAAGTTCTTTAACCGGCTCACCCGAAACGGTGATAAATTTCCTGTCGGGAGAAGACTTGGCTTTTTTTTGCTCCTCCTCCCATTTTTTTTGGCGTTGGGCAATTTCCTTCAATGTGGTTTGGTTCAACATAAGATCACCTCTTTTCTTTTCTCAATCTTCCCGAAGATTTGAACTGCTTTTTAGAAGAAATTTACAAGCAGTCTTCAAAAAAGTCAAATTTGAAAGGGCTTCTCAAAAAGAGTTATAATGTATAAGTTTTTTGCGTCAAAAAGAAAAACTTGGCTTCTTTTCACCTCTCCCCCTTTATTCCCCCTCTCCCCCGCCTCTGGCGGGATTTTCAACATAAAATGGAGGGGGGGGATAGGGGGTAAGGTCTTCAGAATTTCCGTCAACTTAGATTGGTTATTTTGATCTCATTTAAAATCCTCTCTCCGGCTGAGTATGGATCGTCCTCTCCTCGAAAGACCTTTTCCGCCATTTCATCTATATTGAATGCGATCAAAACCTTCTCATCCACCATATCTTTCACCTTAAGCTCGATGATTTTTTTGATGTCTGCCTTTATCTGACCTTTTCTGTGTTTTTCAAAGAAGTGATTGCTTATTATGAATTCTTTGTGTTCGGAGATTTTGGAAAGCAAAAGACCGATCCCTTTGTTATTCACCGCTTCGGTAGATACGATTGGGTATTCCCACTCTCCTTTTTTTCTACGGATGTCCAAAATCATATCCAGCTCTGTGACGATTCTTTTAGCACCTTCTCGATCAGCTTTGTTGACCACAAATACGTCTGCAATCTCCATCAATCCGGCTTTCATAGCCTGGATGGAGTCACCCGATTCTGGCACCAACACCACCACAGTGGTATCACAGGCATTGACCACGTCCAACTCCACCTGTCCCACCCCCACCGTCTCAATCAGAACAAAGTCTTTGCCAAAGGCATCCATAACTATGGTCACCTCCTTGGTGGTGGTGGCTAATCCTCCGTATGATCCTCTGGTGGCCATACTACGGATGAAAACTCCGTTCATGCTGGTTAGGTCCTGCATGCGAATGCGATCTCCCAAGAGGGCACCACCGGTAAATGGACTGGTGGGGTCGACCGCAATTATTCCCACCCTTTGGCTGCTTTTGACCAACAAAGCGGTAAGCTTATCCACTATGGTGCTTTTCCCGGCTCCAGGAGGTCCGGTAAATCCTACCCGATATGCATTTCCTGCTTTAGGATAAAGTTGTGCCAGCACTTTCCTGTAATCAGGAGATTGATTCTCCACGTAGGAGATTATCTTTGACAACGCTATTTTGTCACCTTTATGGAATCTATCGAGAAGGGTCATTAAAATTGTAGAGAATCTTTAAGGTTTTCGTTAATCGTTTGTCGGTAATGAAGCTCGTATCGAAGCTCGAATTTCGAAATTAGACACTCGAAATTTGTATTTATTAAGAATTTCCGCGCTTCGATCACCGAGCTTCCAACTTCGAAACGAGCATCATAACCGTTAAGCGAGCTTCAAAAACCTATTGTCTTCACATATAGTCAGCAATTCTTAAGTCCTTTATCCTGAGCTGGATTTTATAGGTATCGTTCCAGAAGTTGGGCTCCACCACATATGCTAAATCTATGCGGATTCCTTTCATGGATAGGGGTTTTACCATATCTCCCATGCCGAAACCGATGCAGTCAAAGACGGAACCTGCTTTTTTTACCCTCAAACGAAGATGATTGTTGCCCACCACATACGGTTCGCCCCAGACGTGCAAGTTTCGGGTCATAAAGACCGGTCGCATATTCTGGGGGCCAAAGGGCGCAAAAATGTCCAGCGCCTTGATCAATTCAGGGTTAATTTGCCCTAACTCCAACTCGGAATCGATCAATAACCTTGGAACCAGATCATCTCTGGTAAGTTTCTTCTCCGAGACTTTTTTGAACTTTTCCCGGAACGGCTGGATTTTTTCCGGCAATATAGAAAGACCTGCCGCATATTTGTGACCGCCATATTCGATCAAATAATCTTCGCATTCCCTAAGAGCCTCATACAGATGAAATCCGGGAATGCTTCGGGCAGAACCTTTTCCTTCGTTCTCATCTATGGCGATCATGATAGTGGGACGGTGGAACCTTTCCACTAAGCGGGAGGCGACGATCCCGATCACCCCCTGATGCCAGCCGGAGGAGGCTAAAACTATGGCTTTGTCGTTGGCTAAATCCACATCCTGCTCGACCAGATCCAAAGCTTCCTTTAGGGTGGTTGAGTCGATGTCTTTTCTACGTTGATTCTCATCATCCAGAATCCGAGCCATCTCTGCGGCCATAGACTCATCCTTGGTGGTAAGAAGCTTGATTGCCAAATCAGCGTCTCCCAATCTTCCCACCGCATTTATTCGGGGAGCCAGAATGAAAACCACCTGTCCGGTTCCTATCTTTTGACCTAATATTCCGGAGACGAATATAAGGGATTTCAGACCGGGCTTGGTGGTTTTAGCTATCTGAACCATTCCAAATTTAGTGAATATTCGATTCTCTCCCACCAGAGGGACGATGTCGGCGGTGGTTCCTAAAGACACCAGATCCAGATGCTCCTCCAACTCGCTTTCATCCTGCCCCAGTCTTCTGTAAATAGCTTGAGCAAATTTGAAGGCCACTCCCACACCCGAAAGCTCACCGCCCGGGTATCCACCCTCTATGGTTTTAGGATTGATAATGGCAGAAGCGACGGGGAGAACTTCCTTGGGCTCATGATGGTCGGTGATGATGATGTCGATTCCTTTGTTTTTAGCGAAGGACACCTCCTCCACTGCGGTAATTCCACAATCAACTGAAATGATCAACCCCACCCCGCGCCTTTTCGCCTCCAGAATACCTTCCTCTGAAAGACCGTAGCCCTCAATTAACCGATTGGGCAAGTAATAAGTAACTTCTGCTCCCAGCTTGTTCAATACCAGAAACAAAAGAGAGGTGGAGGTTATTCCATCCACATCATAGTCGCCGAAAATCATGATTTTCTCCTTCTCCTTCAAAGCCTGGATGACCCGATCCACCCCTTTTTGTGTATCCGGCAGAAAACATGGATCCAGAAGGTTTTCCAAAGAAGGAAATAAGAATTCTTCGGCTGTGTTTCTTGTATCCAGACCGCGGGCGACTAGGATTTTGGTTGCCACCGGAGGCAGAGAGAGCTCTGAGGACAGTTGGTCCACCACCCTCTGGTCTGGCTCAGGCTTCAATTCCCATTTTAGCTTCATCTATCTTTTACCTGTCTTCTTATTTAGTTCTTCTCCCAAATAGCTCCTATCGTGCTTGCATTCATACGAAAGAGTTTGATTTGCCATAAAAAGCTAAACTTTAGATTTTTCTACCTCTCCCTTTGTTCTTACCAAAGATTTTTATCACTTATGTAAAGACCAATCGCATTTTTAGAATACAAACTTGTATAGCACCGCCCCCAATCCCGACGGAGCTTTGTAAATTTCGACCAACCTAAGGTTCGAATCCTCAAAAGCCTTGGAACGATCCTTAAGCGGCTCCAAAAGAAAGAACAGATCCTCTCGCCAGGAAGCTTCCTTTCCCAAACTTAAAAGTAGATAGGTCACCCTGTTTTTCTTGGCGAACTGAACTATCTTCTCATACGGAGCAAAGGGAATAGTAAAGGTTACCCGATTGCAGTAAAAAGAGAACGAGTCTCCGGAAAGAAACATCACCACCGCATCCTGGGGCAGGGTTTGATCAACCCACAATCCTAACTTTTTGAACTCCTCTGATTCTAACTTCAAATTCCGAAAGGTTTTTTGGTGATTTTCCGCCATTTGGTTTGCCTTAACCAAGGAGAAAAGCGACAGAATCGCTACGCATAAAAGAACTACGAAAGAACCCAGGGTAAAACTTTGAGCAGGTCTTGCACCTTTGAAGAGTTTAGCCACTGCCTTTCGAATGTTTAAAATCCCTCCCACCGACAGCAAGATCAAAAGGGGAGAGTAAGGTTCCAGAAGTCGCCCCGCAGGAGTGAAGAAAATGGGCATGGTCAATAAGGGAGAAAAAGCACACAAGAGGAAGACCCTTTTCCTCCACCCTTCCTTATCCACCTTCCAAGAGAAGGTATGAAACAGGGACAACAAAAGAAAGGATAAAAAGAAAAGATTTATCTTTTTTACCCCCATCCAGGTTCGTTTGAGGTAATTTGTAAAAAAACCGGGAGTGGTAACAAAGCTAAACATGCTCTCCTCGCCCAGAAGAACTCTCCCCTTAATCTCTCCCTCTTCAGTCAATCCGTCCAGCACCTCAGCAAAAGCTTTTCTTTGCTGAAGATAATCCTGCGCCTTAGAGTAAGCTTTTTGCTTGAGAATGTTATGAGCTGTTTTTCCACTTAAAATCCAGTGCCCGGATTGAGAATGCATGAACTTGATATAGGGAAGAACCAAAATCAGAAAACTCACCAAACAGATCAAAAGCAAAGCAAAAGGATGCGATTTTTTGTTAGCTTTCTTTTTTATCTCAACTATCAGAAACACCAAGAGTATGGAAATGAAAGCCACCAGAAACTCCGGACGGGTAAGATAGCAAACTCCTCCAAAGATTCCGAAGAGGATGGCGAAAACGTATGATCTTTTTGAGATCAAAAGCCATCCGAAAAGGAGGGTGGTCAAAAGAAAAAATGTATAAGTTGCTTCAGATAAAGGAAGTTCCGAGATCACTACCAGGGTGGGGAAGAAAACCACCAAAAGGGACCCCAGGTAAGCTGACCTGTAATCGAAGATCTCTTTTGCCAAAAAGAAGAAGGGCACCACCACCAGGCTCCCCAGAAAAAGAGAGACCGCAAAAGTGGCTGTCTCCAGACTTCCCACCACAAATGAGAAAAGAGTTATCATAAATGGATAAAAAGGCGACCACACCACCGACCACCAGAGAAGCCCATGCCCGTTTTTGATGCCCCAGGCGATCTTGGCATATATTACCGCATCCCCGAAGAGCGGAGCCCGAAAGTATTTAAGAAAAGAGAGCCGAATAAAAAAAGCGATCAGAAATAAAATTCCCAGGAAGGTTAGGCTAACCCATCTTTTCTGTAGGATATCATCTACCCTTTGAGAAACTAAATTGATTCGCGCTTTTTTACCCTTTTGGAAGGAGGCAACTTTACTTTCCCTTTTTCCCTTCATGAATTGAATTTTTATTCTTTCTACTTTATAAACTCGGCCTGTGATCTCAAAATAACGTCCAAGCACGTAGCTGAGGCTTTATGCCTCAGCAACACTCTAAATAAACTCTTTGCTCTGGAAAAGTAAAGATTTCTTTTTGCCTTTTTTCAACGCACGCTATTGCGGAATATCTGAAAACTGTAGTGTGAAGCCTAAAGCTTTTTGAAAGACGATAGTTCGGGCGGGATATGCGTATGCTCGTATGAGTGCATACGCACATTCATACGAAAATTCCCGCCCCTATGGGCGATAACAAAGTTATCCCCACAGGGCAGGGTTCATCCTGACTTCGTGCCAAAGGACTCAGTCCGAGGGAGGGGATTCACCTTGAAAAGCATTCAGGCAGTCGCAGGGACAGCCCTTGTGGCTGTCCTGGGACAGGGACAAGCCCTGTCCCTACGCAAAAACACTCCTTTTCTGAAGTGCCTTGGGATTTTCCTTCCTTCTTGATGTAGCGCTTTTTAAAAGAACGAATTAAAATAAATTGCCAGAGCAGAAAATAAGCCGAGTTCTGTTTCCCCCGCCTTCGGCGGGGGGCGATGATCATCTATCTGGGTCCTTTGTCGCCAAAGGACTCAAGCGACCTACCCGGAAGTTTTCCTTCGCCTTCGGCTTAGGACGAGTCCCTCACCTAAAGGTTCGGGACGAGGCGGGCAACCTCTCCTTCCTTACTTGGTCTTGCTCTCAGGTGGGGTTTACCCAGACCCGTGTTACCACGGGAACGGGTGGTCTCTTACACCACCTTTTCACCCTTGGCCAGATGGCCGGTCTGTTTTCTGTGGCACTTTCCGTCCCTTCAGGGTGAATCCTTTAGGATGAACCCTTACGGGCCCACGTGTTACGTGGCACCTTGCCCTGGAGAGCTCGGACTTTCCTCCCCCCCGCCAAAGGCGGGGGAGCGATCATCTATTCTGCTCTGGCAACTCTAACTCACCTTTGGAGAACCTCTCTTTTAAACTCAAACTAACCAATAAAAATACGTTTTGTACTCTTAAAACGAAAGTATGCTTTTTGTGACTGTAAGTACTTTCCTCGTTCGTCACGGGCGCCCTTGTCCGTGGCGCTTTATGGTAACTCGTTGAATGTCCAAACGTAAGATTGGCAATTCCATGATTTACACAGGAAGGAGTTGGTTTTGCTTAACGTTTCCAGCATATCGGAAGTTGCGACCGAAAGGAGCAATTTGGGGCGAAGCGAAGCGAAACCGGATATGCTGAGTTATCTGATATTTTGGACAGCGTAAATTGAAACTAACTTCCAAATCTATTCTCCGAGATGTCGAATGACGCCGTATTCCCTGGGCACCACAAGATCTGCCTTTCTGGCAGATTGATCTTCTTTTATTCTGTAATCAACGTCCATGATTTCGACAAACCGCATGGTATAGTCCTTTAACACCCCTGAATATTCAACTATTTTATCAGCTTTTTTCAACTCAAGTATAACCTTTTTGCCAATATGTCTTTCTAATAAGGGATCAAAGGAAGTTCCCATAGAACCACCTAATTCTTTCTTCATCTGGGAGATATATTTATCTTGAGATGCCAGTGTCGCTCCACCAGGAGCCGTTCTTTTGGCTTGACCGATTAGGAGATTCACCACCTCCATTACCGAATCTTTTACCGTGCTGAAAAAATTCCGTATTTTTCTTTTGAGCCTTCTTAAAGTTGTAGGATGATAGGTTCTTCTTAGTTCTTTCGTCCTCTCTTCTCTGCTATGTTCATCTAATTCGTCGTGAAAGCGAATTAATGCCCCAATATTGGGATACTCGTTTTTATACAAAATGTAGCTGGTCTTATCGTGTCCATCCCTATCTTTAAGCTTGGCTGGATAGACTAACTCTAAACCTGTATTTTCCACGGTCAGTTTCCCCCTGGCTATCTTACCCGCCGTTTCTTCCAAGGTTACCATATTTTTAGAAAAATCCTTCAGGCATTTATCCCTGCTTCTTCCTCTGATAAAAGCGGCAATAACTGTGGATAGGATGATAAAGCCTATAGTTATGGCAAATGTGTCAGGCATAATAGACTTCCTTTAAAACAATCTCTGAAATTTCAGATAACGTTCTCGGTTTATGTGAAGTGCCCTTGGCGCACTCTAAAGTTTTGGTTTTTTTGCTTGATATATTAAGATTTACCAAATTTGAAGACATCTAACGGTGCTTTTTTCATCATAATGTAAAAGCCATATCTCTTTAAACCAGTGTTTTGTGGGAATTGCTACATATTCTAGTTCTCTTTTTTCTCTCTCATCACAAGATTTTAATAACCTATCAAGGTCAAAACGCTTCTCTTTATAAAAATCTGGATTAGATATTTTATTTGAACCGAAATTTCTTCCATCAATTAATAAGTATTGAGAGCAAATTAATTCATTTAAAGCGGAAAATTCTATGGAATAGATCATATGCTCTACATGTCTGTACGTCTCACTTTCTGATATTTTTACTTCAAGAAGTTCGGTTTTTTTAACTCCTTCCAAACCTCGTGCTTCTGCCACCTCTATTATCATCCTCTTTTTTATTCGTAATAAAACCATTAGGTCGGCAATATAAGGATTGTTTATTTTTTTCCCCTTAATGAAACTTATCTGGTAAAACTCCCAGGATGGAAATTGAAACTTAGGAATCTCAAACATGCTCCTTCTAACGGTCTCAAACTTGTAATCCGTGCTATTTCTGAGATTATATTGTTTAATAAAAGCCTGAGCTATTTCTTTATGCTTTTCGTTCATATTACTAATATCCATGAGGGCATTTCATATAACGGTTTGCGGATAAAAGTAGTTGCCGAAGGCAATTTTGGGAAATCTTTGATTTCCCTTTTATCCGCTGTTAGGCGATGTGCTCAATCAATAACAGTTCCTACACAATCTTATGCAATGTATTTGCAATACTCCCATAAGTAATTAATTAACATGTCAAGACCACAGCTCAAAAGGATGACATATTTATCGCCAGCTCCGGCATAGAGAATCAGTTTGCCCTCTCGAACGAGAGCACCTACGGGAAAAACGACTGCTGGCACGTCCACTGGATACCGATCATTACCATGTAATTCATAAGGGGCTGAAGGAATGTAGATTGGACGTCTGGTTCGACAAAGCACCTTGCGTGGATCGTCTAAGTCCAAAAGGGCGGCACATACGGAATATCCTCTTTGGATTTTCTGCGCCAACCCGTATGCTTTGCAGATGTCAACATCTATCTCACCAACGGCATGATAGATGAGCAACCAACCTCTATCGGTTTTGATCAGTTGAGTGCTTGGGCCGATTTTCTCCTTTTCGTGAAGGTAGCGGCCTGCTTCTAAAAGCAGATTCTGGCTCCGTCGCTCATAGATTTTTTCCCACTGCTCTATGTACTTGGAAGGATTCAGCAATTGATCTATGCCAGCTTCAAGAAAATCTAAGTGAATGTTCGGATGAAAACGCAACAGCATGTAATGCCGGCCATTCACCAGCCGGGGGAAGAGGATGGCGTTGCGCGAGTCGAAGGATTCGACCATACCGTGATAGGTGATGTCCACGAAATCGTCGGTCGAGTAGATGGCGATCCGATCCGAGTTCTCGCCTGTAAACGGAAGGTTGATCTTGCCACACCCAATCAGCAAGTTCTGATGGCCATACTTGACGATCCGGATGTCCTCTATCCCGTAGGTAAAATCCTGATGGTCAGTGCCATCGCCCCGGATGACCACATTCTGGAATCTGGTGAAATGGACGCCATCCTCGCTTACCAAAGGCCAAACCTCTGAGATATAGTTTTCCAGACAGGTGCGCTCAACGTTAAGCCTTTCATCGAAAAACGTTCTTTTTCGATACCCCTGGTGACATCTCGGCATCAGGATGATCTTATCCTGGAACACTTCAGCCCCGCCGTTGAAGACAGCTCCGACCTTCAGCTCGCCTTTCTCATGCCAGGTAAGTCCAAGGTCTTGAGGCTTTACGATAGGATTGTTTTCAAAGGAATCCAGCTTGAAAATGGTCTCTTTAGAGTCAAGCAAAACGACTGTTCCATCACCTAGTTCTTGAACGCTACCATCCAATGGAGTCCCCATTTAATTTCGACCCCACATTAACTTTTCAAACAACTCAATATATTCCTGGGCGACTTTTTCTTTAGAATTACGGATAACATATTCTTCCGCCGCCTTTAGAGTTTCATTAACAATAGGCTTTCCTTCAAATACACCGACCAGTCTATCTTTAAGTTCTTCCATGTCCGAGAATTTCATGACCGCTCCGCCCAAAGGTTGGATATGGGGCGATTCTATGGCTAACACCGGGGTCATGGCTCCAAGGTAGGAAAGGATGGAACTCGAAACCATAATTTGACCTGGTTTAAATTCAGATTTAGGTTTATAGAAAATATAGGCATCTGAAGCGTGAAAATATTTGTCCATCTCTGACGCTGAGGGCATATCATCCCACCATTCTATAAAGTCATATCTTTTTATCTCTTTTAGCATCTCTTCATCCAGATACTCACGAGCAACCACTATCAAGAAAATAAATGGATATTTCTTGTTCAGTTCAGCCAAGGGAGGGATGAGAGGAAGGACATGGGTGCTGGGATACCACGAACATGTAAACACTATCTTCTTGTCCAACGGCAGATTTAGCTCCATTCTACTTTTATTCTTATCACCTCTCCTCAATGAGCCACATGGATAAGGGATTATATGTATCTTTTCTTCAGGATACACCTCCTTCCACATCCGCTTATATCTTTCATCAAAACAGACGACAGCATCCCATTCGAATTTCCAAAAAATGGGATTTTCAGGTAATTTGATCTCATGGATCACATAAATGACTTTTGCCTTCTCTTTAATCTTCGGATATATTTTTACAAGTTCTTCCATAGGCATCCATTCTATTCTCTGTGGGATAAAAATATCATAGTCTTTTTCTAAAAAAGGCTTTGGATCAAAAGTCCACTGACCTGATGATGTGCCTTGAACATTACAACACCTGATAACATAATCCTCATCTCTTATGTCTTGCAACGGTTTCACATCATTGAACGGTGCAAAGACTGTTAATTCATATCTTTTGGCAAGTTCCCTCCCCACAAGCTCTGCAAGAACAGCAGTCCCATCTGCTGCGTTCCATTTAGAAAATATTGCTATTTTAGTAAGCTTTTTATCCAATTTCCTTTCTCCTTTTATTATCATGAATCTTTATTAGTCCTTCAAACAATAACACGAATCTTTTAGCGATATTTTCTGCGTTATGTTCTTTTAGAAAAGCCTTTACTTTATTCAGATCGAACTTGCCCCCGAAGATGTCAATGAGCTTGGCTTTCATCTCCTCGAAGTTTCGATATTTCACGATTTCGTCTCCATGCAGTTCCACAAAGTTCGAATCGTGAAACAGGATAGGGCAACCGGAACCCAGAACTTGACATACTGAGCTGGATACGACTGCTTTGTACTTCTGCGAGGATTCCCTGTGGATGAGCAATGCATCCGAAGCATGTAGGTAGATATATAGCTGATCCAAGGGAAGTGGCTTTACCTGAAGGTCTATAAAGTGGTATTTCTTTTGGGCTTCGCGCAATTCGCTAACATCGCTTTCGGGATTGGCGACGATCACGTATCTGAGAGGATATTCTTCAGCTACGTCTTTTAGAGCGGGCAGGACAGATACAACATCTTTTGGTCTGAAGCCAAAGGAGAATACGATCTTTTCATCCAGCGGGAGGCCCAGCTTCTCTCTCGCTTCCCTTTTATCACCAAGCTCGAGTGGATGGTAGGGATAGGAGATCATGTGAATCTTTTCAGCCGGGAAAGATTTAACCAGGTAGTCTTTGTATCTCTGATCAAAACAGACGATGGCATCCCAGTCAAACTTATAGTAAAGAGGGTCTTCCGGGGCTTTGCCCTCGTGGACAACTTGAACGCTAACAGCTTTTTCCTTAATTTTAGGAAAGACCTCAAGTAATTTTTCGGCTGGCAATCTCTCTACATTTTGAGCAATAAAGACGTCGTATTCTTCATTTAAAAGTGGAGAGGGATCAAAGTAGGTAGCCCGGGTGACTGGTATAACCTCATCAACGCTAAAGTGCCTGATTACAAAATCCTCGTCTTTTTGAAAGGTGGGCCTGGCATCGGGGTGCTTTTGGGCGGAAAATACCCTGAGTTGGTGACCCAATTTCACCCAAGCCCTCCCTACCAATTCCGCGTGAATGGAAGGCCCGTTAGCGGCATTCCAAAGACACATCATTCCTATTTTCATTTTAACCATCCTCAATAGGCGTTCTTCGAGTTAATCTATCACTCCGATATAAATGCCGAATCGTCCTCGATGAATAAAATATAGCACTGACTAATGACCATACAGATATTGCAACTAATGACCAGAAAGGTGCATTTAGCAAAACACCTATTAAGATAAAAATTATATAACTGTTCTTTCTACCATCAAATTTTCTAAATAGCTGTTCAATTCTACCATAATCTTGAAGTGGACGATTTTTGATCCCTTTTCCAAATGCACTTCCACAATGGTCAGAAAAACCGTCGAATAGCAGCATAAACGTGCTAAGTAAAACAGGCATTGGTCCAAATGTATTTGATAGAAAAATTGCCAGTGCGATATACCACGAATGCTCAAACAGAAAATCGAAGGCGTGCTCCATTTTCCCAATATTTGAAGAAGCTATTTCCACTCTTGAAAGTTTTCCATCAACACCGTCCATAAATGAAACGATAAAGGTGAGGAGGGAAGCGAACAATAAATATCCCTGGAGGAATAAAAATGTGGATGTATAAGCAATTATGTTTGTTAGTATAGTAACCTGGTTTGGTGTAATCTTGGTATTTGCTAATCTGCTTACAATAAAATTTTCTATTGGTTTATTCACATAAGTCGCAAGCAAATCATTTCTTCCTTTACAGGCATTCTCAATTAAAAGCTTCCTTGCTTTGATTAAATCCTCTTTTGTATCAATATCTATCCAGAAAGCTTTAGTTTCCTTCCGCATGCTTGGGATATAACTGTCAATTTGGGTGATGTCGAATATTTCAACATCTTCATTCTTAGCAGCCTTAGCAATACCGTCTGCAAGTTCAGTCTTATCTTCTTTCACCGCTTCTTCGATATAAGAAAATGCCTTTGGTGAGCAAAGGAATATGCCGGTATCTATACAGTTTGATTCTTCTATATTTTTACCAATATCAGCAATCCTTCCTTCCTTCTCCAGAACCTTTGTGTCTCCTAGTAGAGATTTTCTTCTATCAATAGCTAAAACAACTGAACTTTTTGTATCATAATCGATAAGTTCTTTAAGAATGCGAACATCAAAGGTATGGTCTGACATTAATAGGATGAAGTTTTCATTTAACAATCCTTTGGCCTTTAATACAGAGATCCCATTTTCTTTTTGGTGGTCATTATTTTCGATATAGTTTATTTCTACTCCACACCTATCTCCAGTTCCCAATTTTGCTTTTATTTTGTCACCCAGATAACCAATAACTATCACGAATTCTTTAATGCCTGCTTGTTTTGTAGTTAATATTGTTCTTTCGATCAAAGATAATCCCAAAAGTTTAATCAGGGGCTTGGGTTTATTTTTAGTTAAGTTGCCCAATCTGCCACCGTCTCCAGCGGCAAGTATTAAAGCTTTCATATTCAACTCTTTCACCTTCCTTCTTTAAGTTCTTATAAAGGTGATTCAAAAATTTCGCCTAACGTTCCCAGCATATCTGAAGTTGCGACCGAAGGGAGCAATTTGAGGCGGAGCGAAGCCTAACCAGACATGTTGTGTTAGACAACGCATAAGATAAGATGAGCAAAACAAAAAATTCATCGAATACTTTTTCTAATGACAAGCATTATGTTCTCATCATTCCAAATGATATTATCAGGATTTTTGAAATGGTGAATAATATTTCCTTGAAATTTATTTAAAGCTTCTTCAAACTCTTTCTCATCATATAGGTAAAACGTAGAATAATGATGATGTGTGACTTGTGTCACCAGCCACTCTAATTTAGCCATTCGTTTGTATCTGAAATATTCAGTGGATTCTAATTTCAGAGTTGGCATCTTCTTTAATATTTTTTTCAATTCGCTTAGTTCATAGAGCCGTTTCTCTTTTTCACAGAATTCAGGAAAAAATCTTCCCCAAATATTCCTTTTATTTTGGCTTCGTAAACGAGTGTAAATAAACAAGTATCCATTATCTTGTAAAACTCGAGATGTTTCCCCAAGAAAATCTGAAAGCACGAAATGATGTATGGCATTGAAAGTGACCATAACATCCAAGGAATTGGCTACTAATGGTAAAACCCTTGCTGGTGTTCTTATTGTTTTGAAGTTTCTAATTTTGTGTTCTTGTAGATTTTTAGTAAGCTCATTCAACATGTTCTCATTATCATCTATGCAAGTGAGATAAAGTCTCTCTCCTAAATAATGGAATAATTCTATATCATATCTCCCCACTCCACAACCAACATCTGCGGCTTCAATTTTAGTCACATTTTGCAGTTTCTTTTTGATAAATAAAATTGGTTCCAAATCTGTGGCTCTTAAATCTTTATATTCGTGTGCGATTTTCGAAAAATGTGAATGAACTCTTTTCATAATTATAACAAACGAATTAAATGAATTAACATAATCACCCTCCCCCTCGTCCCCTCCCATCAAGGGAGGGGGAATTTATGAAGTCCCCTCTCCCCTTGTGGGAGAGGGCTAGGGTGAGGGGCATGTAAACTTATTTTTTTCCTTTTGTATTAGAAATTACCTTAGATGTTTAATAAAGTTTTCATACTCATTGCCCACCCGGGTAATATGTGGTCAAACATTCCACGGCTAAAAGAAGTTGCCCACTGGGCAATTTGGAGGAGATCTTTGAGTTCCCTTTTATCCGCCGTTATACCCCATTGGGCAGTAATCAAATCATTATCTAAAAAGAAGCATTTGGGAACATTAAAACTGAATAAAATCAAAGAATTCATGGCATTCTGTATACCACCGAGTTTATATTCATACCTGCTCCCACAGAAGCAAACACCACCACATCCCCTTTTTTCAACTCGTGGTTATCAAGCTTTCCTTTAAGCAACAGGTCAAGCAAGGTGGGCAAAGTCCCCACCGAACTGTTTCCCAGCCAGGATATAGTCATGGGCATGACATACGGAGGCACTTCCTTCACTCCGTATAACCTGTACAAACGCTTTAATATCGCCTCATCCATCTTTGCGTTCGCCTGGTGTAGAAAGACTTTGTTTACATCACCGAGGGATAATCCTGCTTTGGCAAGACTCTCCTCAACAACTTGCGGAACTGTCCTCAAAGCATATTCATACAGCTTATGGCCATCCATCTTAAGGAACAACTCATTGCCTTCGTAATCAGGATTATATGATTTACCCATCCGTAGCATATATGCATGCTTAAGGGTATCAGACCTCGCAGCGTGAGACAGTATTCCGATCCCGATGTTATCGGGACTTGTTATTGCCTCAACTATTGTAGCTCCTGCTCCATCAGCATATATCATAGTGTCCCGGTCATGAGGATCTGAAATCCTGGAAAGGGTCTCTGCTCCTATAACCAGAGCTCTCCTGGCATCACCTGACTTAAGATAATAATCAGCCTGTATCATTCCCTGCAGCCAGCCAGGACAGCCAAAAGGAAGATCATAAGCTATTGTTTTTGGGTTTTCTATCCCTAATTTTTGCTTTACTCTTGAAGCAAGGCTTGGAACAAAATCGGACCTTTTATTATCTGCTCTCACATCCCCGAAGTTATGAGCAACAATTATGTAGTCAAGGCTCTCCTTGTCAATCTTCGATGACTCCAAAGCATCCTCTGCTGTGAGAAAAGAAATATCAGAGGTAACCAGGTCATCTGTGACATACCTCCTTTCTGTAATACCCGTTATTTTTTCAAACTTCTCTATGATCTCTTCGTTGGCCTTGTCTAATTTTTTCCCATTCGAATCATAGAACTTATTTGAAAGGAAATTCTCGTTGTGAACCCTTCCTGTGGGTACATAACTGCCGGTTCCAATAATAATGGAATAAATATTTTTGTTCATGGCGTCTAATTCAAAATAATCACGTTAATTATGCAATGGCTAATAACGGGTTGTTTGCGAATTTTTAGCTCTTTATGTTCTTTTAATAATCTGAGCAGGTCTTCTGTGTCCATTTCTCTTTAAAAGTTCAATTAGCTCCTTGGTCTTCTTAAGCATCAACTAAAATCTCTCTTGTAGGGTCAAAGACAGAAGCCAGGAGAGCTCAAACTCGACCTCTTGCTCTTCATTATGGTCATCTAACTTTAGTACCGGCGCCATTGTTTTCTTCCCTTTTGCTTCTTTTTCTGTTGCGTCAGGTCCTCCACAGGATGACTGAGAATTGTCATTCTGACCCATATGGGGAAGAATCTCGCTTCCCAACCCGCATAAAACCAAGATTCTTCACTCCGCTTCGCTCCATTCAGAATGACACGATTGGAGTTCTCGGTCACCCTGCTCCAGACCTGACGCAAGCTGTCAGGAGAAGCTCCTGACAGAACTCTCTTCGCACCCCTAAATTCTCAAGACTATTGAAAATCCTGGCTTATCTGATAATTGGGTGCCTCTTTGGTGATGATAACATCGTGGGGATGGCTTTCTCTCAAACCGGCGTATGTGACGACCATAAGTTCCGCTTTTTGGGAAAGCTCTTTTATGTTTTTTGCTCCGCAAATTCCCATGCCCGCTTTGAGTCCACCCACCAGTTGATACACTGATTCAGAAAGATTCCCTTTATAGGGGACTCGACCTTCTATCCCCTCCGGCACAAGTTTTTTTGCCTCCAATAGATGTTCCTGGAAATATCTTTCTTTTCCTCCCTTTTTCATGACTTCGATGGAGCCCATTCCTCGATAAAGTTTGAAGGTTCTTCCTTCAAAAAGTATGGTCTCACCCGGGCTTTCTTCGGTGCCGGCAAATATGCTTCCGATCATCACCGCATTTGCCCCCGCCGCTAAGGCTTTGGCAATATCTCCGGAATATCTTATCCCTCCATCCGCAATTATGGGTATATCATGTTTTGCAGCGGCTTCAGAGCAATCCATAATTGCTGTCATCTGTGGAACCCCTGCTCCGATCACCACCCGGGTGGTGCAGATGGAGCCGGGACCAACCCCCACCTTGACGCAATCCGCTCCAGCCCGGATTAAATCCTCAGTCCCTTCTTTGGTGGCGACATTGCCGGCTGCCAAGGGTACTTCTGGGAACTTATTTTTTATCTTTCTGACCGCATCCATCACCCCTTTGGAATGTCCATGCGAGGAATCAATCACCAAAAGGTCAACTCCGGCATTCACTAACGCAGAAGCCCGAGCTATCATATCTTTTGCCACCCCCACAGCCGCTCCCACTCTCAGTCTGCCCCTTAAGTCCTTACAGGAATTGGGATATTGGATGTTCTTCATGATGTCCTTGACCGTGATCATCCCTTTTAAGTTTTTCTTCTTGTCCACAATCAAAAGCTTCTCGATTCTATTCTTGTGCAGAATTTCTTTGGCTTGCTCTAAGGTGGTCCCCTCGGGCACGGTGATCAGTTTCTCCTTGGTCATCACCTCGCCGATCTTTTTGCTTAAATCCTTCTGAAATCTCAAGTCCCGATTAGTTAATATTCCCAGAAGCTTCCCCCTTTTGGTAACAGGGATGCCGGAGATGGAGAATTTTCTCATCACCTCGAAGGCTTCCCCTATCATTTTATCAGGCGGGAGGGTGACCGGGTCCACGATCATCCCGCTTTCTGATCTTTTTACCTTATCCACCTCAGATGCCTGTTTTCCGATGCTCATATTCTTGTGAATCACTCCGATCCCCCCCTCTCTGGCCAGTGCGATGGCCAAGCGGAATTCGGTCACCGTATCCATAGCCGCACTAAGGATGGGAATGTTCAACTTAATCTCTTTGGTGATGTAGGCGGAAACGTCTACATCTTTGGGAAGCACAAAAGATTTCCGGGGAATCAACAGGACGTCGTCAAAGGTTAGACCGGCTTTCTCTTTGATTTTCATTTTACTCCATCTTTTTTAAATTTGAATCATCCCGACTTATCGGTCCAGATCAATATTCTTCCGCAGTTGTCACAGGTATAGATAATCTCACCCTTTCTTATCTCCTGGATCATCTGGGGGGGGATGGACTTATAGCAAGCCCCACATGCTCTCTTCCTTATGCTGACCACCACCTGATCACCTCTTCCCCTTTTTACCCTCTCATAAGTGGCCAGAAGCTTTTTATCGATCCTCACCGTAATATTTTTTCGATCCCCTTTCTTGATTTTGACCTTATCCTCGATTGAATTTAGCTCCTCTCTTAAGTGAACAAGTTGGGTGGCATTATTTTTTTCCACTTCCTCTAATTTCTGCTTGTATTGTTTTATCTTCTCTTTCAGATCATCCATATGGGTGAGGATTTTCAAGATCTCCTCTTCGGTGGAGGAGATCTTTACTTTACGGTTAGCTATCTCGGTTGTTAAGGCGTCATATTCCTTGTTGGTCTTTATTGCCAGCATCTGTTTCTGAAATTTAGCCAGCTCTTGATTGAGGGTGGCTAAATCTATGTCCAATTTGTTATAAAGGAGATTTTGCTCCTTAAGCTCTTTTTCTGAAGTCTGAAGTACATTCCTGGTCTCCTCCATCTCCCTTTCCATATTATTTATCATCTCCGGAAGATAATCTTTAGACCTGTCCAACTCTCCCAAATCATAGTCAATGTTCTGGAGTTTCAAAAGCATTTCCATTTCCTTTTCAATAACCATTCGACGTCTCCTTGCTATAAAAAACAAAAAAGTGCACAAACTTGCCGTGCACTTTAGGTTCTATTTTCTTCTCTTTGAATCTTCGAGAAGCCCAAAAGATGTTTTTCAAATTCACTTCGCCCCCAACAACACCCTTCTTTCTCCATCAACTCTCCTCAGACCCGAGGTCTTTCATATTGGCTTTACCCATTGTATTCAAATTAACCATCTATGCTTTTTATGGTTCACCGTGAATGGTGGGCAATACTGGATTCGAACCAGTGACCTTTCGGATGTGAACCGAACGCTCTAACCAACTGAGCTAATCGCCCGTTTATTTGCCTACTTTTTATTTCGACATCTGTAGAGTTCCTTGAACTTCTTATCCCTTTAATATATAATAAATAAGTTAATTTGTCAATATCTTCAGAACCCCCCACCTAAGAAATTTTGATTCTGTTGGTGCATTGAAATATAATCTCATACTAATACAGTTGGTTATATCGTCTTTGTCACCAACACCTTCTCCCTTAAAAATCAACGTCAACTCCGCATAACCTTTTCTCTTTCTTAATTAATATAACGAAATTTCTCGAAAAATAAAACAGAAATTTTGGACTTCTGATGACACCAAACGGAAATCATTCCACTGGCTGTACTTTTAGTCCTGACAATAAGATGAAACGGTTTTATGTCCATTTGCACCTATGTAATTTTGTGCCAAATGTTTTACCATCGCCAAAATTTTCTCCAGGCTTTGGGCAAAACACCCAAACCTATCCATACCCCTTTTTCATCTTATTATAAAGAAAGGTGGGCAGGGGTGATTTCTACAACTGAGGCTAAAAAAGAAATCATGCTCTTATACAAAAATAGAGGAATACTTTCCACCCCTTAAATTACAGCCCCCCCTTTTTGATTTGCTGTTTTCCAGCAACCAGAAGAGATCAAAGACTCATCCTTCACTCTGCCAAACGAAGCGGCATCAAAAGACAGAGATAATCTTCTCCCTCTTTCTTTTCGGTGGAATAGATTCTGCCGGCTGATACCTCGGTGCCCAGTTCTAACACCACCTCATCTCCGTCCAACTGTTTGAGGACATCTAAAACATAGCTGGCATTGTATCCTATATCCATGGGCTCACCCATATAATCGCAGGGCAAAGATTCTTTTGCTTCCCCTCCTAAGTCAAAGTTGGCAGAGGAAAGATCTATGTTGTCTTTCTTTAAAGAGAACTTCACCTGATGGGTGAGGGTGTTTGCTAAAATCGACATTCTCCTTACTGCACCAGTCAAAAACTCTTTATTGACCACCAGCTTCTTGTCGCTATCTTTGGGAATCACCTGCTCAAAATTGGGATAGGGTCCCTCAATTAACCGGGACGCTAAAACTGTATCACCCAGGTTAAAAATTATGTTGTTCTCTCCAAAGATAATCCCCATCTGTTTATCCTCATCTCCTAATAGTTTAATCAGAAGGTTAAGAACCTTAGGGGGGATTATAATATCCTCCTGCAGACCTTTAAGCTTAGTGTTCTTTAAAGATATCTTGGCTAATCTGTGTCCATCTGTTGCCACCATCTGCATATCCTTACTGGATGTTTGCCACAGGACACCGTTTAACGCAGGTCTGGTCTCGTCGGAGGAGGCGGCAAATATGGTTTTCTTGATCATCCTCACTAGATCACCCCCAGAAATCTTTATCTCTTTGGCTAAATTGACCGCCGGTAATTTAGGATACTCATCTGCCGGGATTCCGGATAGCTTATACTTCCCCCTTTCCGCTTTTAACTCCATACGGTTTTCTGTTATGTGAATCTCCACCTCACATTCAGGGAGCTCTCTTAAAATATCATAAAAAGCTCGAGCTGGGATGGTTAAAGCTCCCTTTTTGGTGGACTCGATGGGAATGGTGGTTATAACCGAAACGTCTAGATCGGTGGCAGCTAACTTTAGTTTGGAGTCAGAGGTTTCTAAAAGTATATTGGAAAGGACTGGTAGGGTAGTGCGGGTAGGAACTACATTCATAACATTCTGAACACAGAAAAGTATTTTACTTTTAGGTAATGAGAACTTCATTAGTCATCCTCCGATAAGAATTATGTGGCTCCGTTTTTATACAAGTTATCTTTAAGAAGTTATTAAAAACATAATTATTTATAGAATAGTAATAATAAGGTTGAAATGTTAATTACTTTTATTCAATAAATCTAACCCAATGTAATTTTTACTATTACAAAAAAATTTTAATCGGATGTGTGTTTATAACCATCTTAAAAAGAAGCTGCTTTTTTATAAAATGAAAGTAACCTCTCTATTACCTCAACTTATCAAAATTATATTCACAAGATTTAAACATAAAGAGAATTTATGATCTCATCTAACTTTAATTTAAAGTTATGATCTTTCTTTAAATTTTCAGCCACTAAGGTGCATGCATGAATCACGGTGGAGTGGTCCCTTCCCCCAAAATGCAAACCAATTGTTTTTAGTGAGTTGTTGGTTAAGCTCCGAGCCAGATACATTGCCACCTGACGAGCCAGCGCAATCTCTTGAGTCTTTCTTTTTGAGCACAAAGTTTCAGGGGAGAGATTATAGCTTACCGCCACCTTCTTTTGAATCTGCTCCATGGTTACCTCTCTGGTGCCATTTCTTATGGTATCTTTCAAAACCTCCTTAGCCAAATCAACCGTGATTTCTTTAGAACTAAGGGAAGCATATGCTAAAAGCCGGATCAAAGATCCCTCTAGCTCTCTGATGTTGGAGGTGACGTTATCAGCGATAAAAGTGGCTACCTCAATGGGTATGGAGATGCCATCTGATTCAGTCTTTTTGTTCAGGATAGCTATGCGGGTCTCCAGATCAGGGGGCTGAATATCTGTGACCAGTCCCTGCTGGAAACGAGAAAGCAATCTCTCCTCTACTCCTTTTATCTCCCGGGGAGGACGATCTGAGGTTAACACGATTTGCTTTCCGTTCTGATAAAGCACATTGAAGGTGTGAAAGAACTGAACCTGAGTGCTCTCCTTGCCGGTGAAGAATTGAATATCATCTAAAAGTAAAATATCCACATTTCGGTAAAGATTAACAAAGTCTCGGGTGGTGTTGGAGGTAAGGGAGTTGATAAAATCGCTGGTGAATTTTTCGCTGGTCACATAAAGCACCTTTATCCCTTCGTATGCGTCCCGGGCGAAGTGCCCGACAGCCTGAACCAAGTGGGTTTTGCCCAGCCCCACTCCCCCATAGATATAGAGTGGATTAAATTTAGTCTTGCCAGGAGCTTCAGCTACTGCCAGAGCAGCCGCATGAGCAAATTGATTACTGTCTCCCACTACGAAGGCATCAAAGATGTATTTGGGATTGAGCCCCATCTCCCCGGGCGCATTTTCAGCAAAACGTCTTTTTTTAGGGGGCTGGTCGAAGTTCATGCTCATCTGAGGATGATAGTCTTTCGAATCCTTGGATACATGAAAAGCCAAAGCAAAATCCTTCTGTGTCACCTCCCGCATGGTCTCCTTGATCATATCCAGGTAATGCTCCTTCAGCCAATCTGCTACAAATTTATTGGGAACAGCCACCCGAATGGTCCCCTCGGGAGATGGAAGTCCTCTGGTTGCCTTCAGCCAAGTGCAGAAACTTTGCTTTCTGATCCGTTTGCTTAAATGGGAAAGGCACTCTCCCCACAGTCTGCCATTATCTATTTCCATATAAAATCACTCACTTTAAGTTTAGAAAAAACCCATCTTCTTTCTCAGTTGCACCGAAGGGGAAGTATTAATAATCAACAACAAACAATCCACATTTGTTGGCAACTCTCAACTTTTTCGTATATAAAGAATTATCTGGACTCCAGTACCGAAAGAGAGGAGGTTATCCACAATTTATTAGGAATCTTAAACTCCCCTTACTTTCTTGTTTATATGGACTTGTAAAAACTCTACAGATTATGCACATCTTATTAACAGATAATCACTTATGAATCTACATTGAGCATAATAAGACCACTTTTCCATCTTGTCAAGCTTTTTTCTGAAGTGACTGAAAAAAACTTGTAAGTTATGCAACCTGACTTCGTTAGAAAACGCACCAACGCAAACACTTTTTTATTTTCATCCTTAATTGATGGAATCTTAGTTTCTTTAGAGTTGTTTGTCTATTCCGTTTTTATCTATAAGATTACAGTGAGCGGTTTTTCTCGTATAGCTAAAGGAGATTGATTTTACATGAGCTTTTTAGTTAATTATAGAAGGAGCCTTCAGACGGTTTTGCTGGATGAGATTTTTGGTAAGGATGAGAAGCTGAACCAATAAGACCTCACCACGCACCAGAGACTTTTAGGGATACGGAATAATATCATACCCACCTTTTTTAGCTGGACGGCCAACTTTCTTTGTTTTGGGTCTATTCTAGATGGTCTGTTTTTGGGCGCCTTTTTTC
>CAZOJT010000038.1:0-26250 GCA_964580215.1 uncultured Ignavibacteria bacterium
CGCACATTCATACGAATAATAAGATGTAAACTGTTTCCTGCTCCTCTTAGTAACTTCCGTTGGAAACCTCACCCCTGTATCCCCCCTCTCCTTGCTAAGGAGAGGGGGACAAAGGGGGAGAGGTAAGCGGCGGACGATTTTAAGGAACTTGTATGAAAGACTATTTCCGACTTTTAAGTCATCTTAAGCCTCATTTGAAATATCTGATCCCTGCCATGATCTTCATGGTGCTTTTTGCTGGAATGAGTGGTTTTTCCATCACCATGATAGTTCCCTTTACCAAGATCGTTTTCTCTCAACCAGGTAAGGTCTCCCAGCAATCCTTCGAACAGAAAGAAAATTCAGAACAAGAAAAAGAGAGCCTGGTGGTGTTGTTGCCTAAAACGTTGGAAGAAAAATTTAACCAGGCCATCGTGGGAAAAACTCATCTGGAGACATTAGGACGATTCTGCGTCCTGGTGTTTTTGATCTTCCTGTTGAAGAACCTCTTCTGGTACGCCCAGAGTTTTTTGATCGTTAGGGTGGAGCACGGGGTGATCATGGATCTGAGAAATAAGCTATACAGTCATTTTCACCTTCTACCCTTAGAATACTTTCACGGGCAGAAGACCGGAGTTTTGATCTCCCGAATCACCAATGACATCACCCTGGTAAAAGGGGCGGTGGCAAATGGTTTTGCTGAAGCTTTGCGGCAGGGATTCCTCCTTCTGGCCTATCTGTTTATAGTGTTTTGGGCAAGCTGGAAGTTAGCTTTCATCGCCCTTTTGCTTTTTCCTTTTGCCATGTTGATAATTGGAAAGTTCGGGCAGAAGGTGAAAAAATCCAGCGCCATCACCCAGGAGAAGATGGGAGCCATGACCTCGGTGTTGCAGGAGACCATCTCCGGCATACGGGTGGTGAAAGCCTTTGTAATGGAGAAATTTGAGATCAAAAAATTCACCGACACCACCAGAGATTACTTCAAGACCATGGTCAAGCTCACCAGAGTCGGTTCTCTGGCTCCGCCTCTAACCGAGGTTATGGGAGTGTTTGCCGCGGTTTTGCTTTTGTGGTTTGCCGGTAAAGAGATTCTATCGGGAACTTTGGACCCGGGAAGATTTTTTCTTTTTCTTTTCGCCATGCTCTCTTTGATGCAACCCATCCGGAGCATAAGTCATCTGAATATCGATATACAACAGGGACTGGCCGCTGCCAAAAGAATCTTCGAGGTATTAGACACCCAGCCAAAAATCAAAAACTATCCGGATTCGATCAAAAAAGAATCTTTGGAGAAAAACGTCACCTTTCAAAATGTCTGCTTTAGCTACGATGGTAATAAGGAAGTTCTCTCCAATATAAGCTTTGAGGTCAATGCTGGCGAGGTGGTGGCTTTGGTGGGTCCTTCCGGAGCAGGTAAATCCACCTTGATGGATCTGCTTCCCCGGTTCTATGACCCCACATCAGGAGAGATCAAGATAGATGAAATCAATCTAAAGAAAATCGACTTAGGCACTCTGAGAAATCTAATGGGGATCGTCACCCAGGAGACCATTCTTTTCAATGATACAGTGTGGAACAACATCGCTTATGGTTACGAGCAAGCATCCGAAGATCGGGTTTATGATGCTGCCCGGGCGGCTAATGCTCACGATTTCATCATGGCTATGTCTCAAGGGTATCAGACCATAATAGGAGATCGGGGGGTCAAACTTTCCGGAGGAGAAAAGCAGAGGCTGGCAATTGCCCGTGCCCTTTTCAAGAATCCACCCATACTTATATTCGATGAAGCCACCTCCTCTCTGGATTCGGAATCTGAAACTTTGGTTCAGGAAGCCATAGACCGGCTAATGAAAGGACGCACCGTGTTTGTAATAGCGCACAGATTGTCCACCATCCAGAATGTGGATAGAATCGTAGTCTTAGATCACGGCAGAATCGTCCAGATAGGAGATCACAAGAGTTTGATGGAAGAAGGGGGATTATATAAAAGGCTTTACCAGATGCAATTTAAGATTTGAGACACCAGTATTCAGTAAGCAGTTGGCAGTAAGCAGTAAGCAGTGCGTAGGTCGGAAATGTCCCCATTTGGGGACTTTCCGACAATAAATTTCCCATATTTCGGGACGGGATAAATTCCCGTCCCTATGACTGGGTGACAATAGATTATCATCTCATAGGGCAAGGCATTCAGCCTTTGTTGGTGGCGGACGCCCTCGTCCATCACCAATCATTTCTACGTCACGGGCGAGGCGTCCGTGACGAGCAGGAATATTGAAACCTGTTTTAAATATGAGCCTGGCTCTGTCTATAACCGCGAAGAAGGTTTTCTAATAACAAGGTGCGAATCCATAAATTGCTGATTGGATATGGAGAAATTCGATAAAGCCAATTTGTGAAAAATTTTATCCACCGGGTCAGGAATATAGCACCTAACGTTTTTCTCCAGCCCTTATTAAATTTTTTTGTAGCTATCGTGACCAAATTTGGATTTATTTCGTACAACTTAGCCAAGTTGTTTTTCCCATATTCATAGTTTGCCGTTAATGATTGCTCAAACGTGCGCTGTCCATGGTGGATTGCGAAAATGTTTTCCGAAAAGATAAATCGTTTATTTGTTGTTTTGTATAATCTGTATGCAAACTCCAACTCCGAACCACCATAGGAAGATAAATTTTCATCTATTATTCCTGCACTGCGAATAACTTCGGCTTTAACAGACGAGTTACTCAAAAGAAAAGTTTCAAATGGTATGTCATTCATATTTCCGAACCTTTCTGCACCCCGCTTACCGTAGTATAAGTATTTTTGAAACTTATCCATTTTTATATTTGGCGAAGGCAACAACCTGCCGACTACACCAGCAATCTCAGAGTGTTTGTGAATCTTTACATGGCTTTGAACATAATTACTTGGGACCTCCATATCTCCACCAAGAAAGATAATAATTTCACCCAAGGCTCTACTTAGACCGCTATTTCTGGCCGCCGCGCATGAAAGATTTGTTTTATGGTGAATAACTTCAAAATGATCAGGGAATTGATACTCTTCCAAAATCAAGGCTGTGTTATCCGTGGATCCATCATTGATTAAGATGATTTGACATAAATCAGAAGGATAACTTTGCGACAACAAAGATTCTACATTCTTTCTGATATATTTTTCTTCATTAAAATATGGAACTATAACGGAAACCTTCATTTGTTTTCTATTAATAATTTTTCAAAATCCTTGCAAATCCTATCCCAATTAAAAGAAGTAACCTGTTTCATTCCTTCGTTGACAATGTTTTCTCTGAGTACAGGACTTTCAAAAACGTTTTTAATATGGTCACATAACTTCTGAATATTATTTTTAGAAGTCAATAACCCTGAGACACCATCTGTGATGTATTCTTTTATCCCCTGATTTTCAACTGCCACCACAACGCATCCACATGCCATTGCCTCCATTGGCGGCAGTGGCCACCCTTCACGTTCACTGGGGGAAAGAAAAATAGTTGATTCGTTATATATATCACGTAAGCGGGATAAAGTCGGTCGAATTTCTATATTTATCCAGCCTGGAACATTATGCCGTATAGGACGCGCTGAAAAAATAGTTGCCTGAAGATCAGGATAAAGTTTTTTTACCTGAATAAGGATATCTATGCCAAAAGCTGCATTCTTTTTGGGCAGAGGATGATACGACATACATATAGTTCGGTTTCTACTACTCAAACTTTTTGTCTTATAAAAATCGTCAGGATTGATTGCATTGGGAATTACTCCAATTGTTGTTTCACCCATATCATGAATTTTATCTTTTAACCAACCGGCAACAACTATTTTTTTAAGAGGAAGCTTCCAGGTGTTTAATACGGAATTCTCTCCACCCAGATAGGTTTCTTCTAATCCCTGCACAAAGTAAAACTTTGTTCCCTTGGAATCGGGAAGATCATTGACCCAACCTGCGGTGTTCCATGCGGTCGCTATAATCACATCACAGTCGGGTATATATTGTTCCGTTGGCTCTGGTATGATTAAATGTTTGACCCCCTTTGGAGTATTGTAGTAAGGTTGATTTGGTACTTTATGGAGGAAATCCCGAAAATCGGTTGCAATTTTTAATAATTTTGCCTTGAAATTGATTCCGCTGTATATAGGAGAGATGATCCTTACTTTGTGTCCATAACCTGCCAGCGATTCGGCATGTTTATAAATAACCTTTATTCCTCCTGAAGGTATTTTTATTAATCGTGGCAATAAGAAAGAAATTACCATTTAACTGTTTTCAGACGAATGAATAATTTTTTAGAATAATCGTTGATAATTTTTGCGGTTTATTCTGCTATAATATCCCATACACAATTTTTCATCTTTTTTCTTACTTCTTGATTTTTTATTTCACCATAAAAGTCTTTCAGCATATCATCAGAGTCCGTATCTAAGAATCATGTCCCGGATATGTTTGTGCTTTTTGCAAATTTTGTATAATTGGGAAACATCATTGGTAGAACAGTTCCAAACCTTGTTTTATTGGAACTATCATATCAACCCTGGTTCAGCTTCAGACTATATCAAAAATTTATACGTTTCAAGCCTTGTTTTATTGAATTTTGCATAGAGAATGGAATATTCCTCCTTCTTCGCCTCTCTGTGCCTGTCGGGTCCCCGACCCGACAGGCAGCTCCCGCCAGGTCAGGGGACCTGGCGGGCACAGAAAAACTATACGTTTCAAGCCTTGTTTTAATGGAACTATCATATCAACAGGTCGCAGGCACTTAATCGGGCTTGCTTTTCCATCTATCATGCATCCATAACCACTGGTCCGGGTATTCTCTGATAATCGACTCTAACACTTTCGTGAATTTCTGGGTGACATCTGTTATGTCCTTTTCTCTGTTTTCAGAAAAGGTAAGCTCTACTGTCGGTTTGACGATGATCTTGTATTTGTTTTTGTCTTTTCTCACTATTGCCATAGGAACAATGGGGGAACCGGTCTTGTAGGCTAAAAGCACGGGTCCGACTGGAGTGCGTGCTGGTCTTTCAAAAAAGTTGACGAAAACTCCCCTCACCCGGGAGGAATCCTGATCAGCCAAAACTCCCAGAATTTTGCCTGCTCTTAAAACTTTGAGGATCGGTTTGACTCCAGCCGAAGAAGGGATATTCTCCAGACCAACGTTTTCTCTGTTTTCCACTAAAAGCCGATCCAATCTTGGATCGTAAAGCTCCCGTCCCACCACCGACACTTTATAACCCTTAAGAGAAAAATAAGCCCCCAGAAGCTCAAAATTACCCATGTGTCCGGTAAGACCGATAACACCCTTCCCTGCTTTATAAACCTGATCCAAATATTCGAGACCTTCAATCTCCGTGATTCTCTCAATATCTTCCCATTTCATTTTTTTCAAACGCACCGCATCCGCCACATTCTTGCCCACATTCTCAAAAACTTGGCAAGCTAACTTTCTCAAATTTGTTTCATTCATCACCTTGCCAAAAGCCAGGCTCAGGTTAGACAGAGTTCTCCTTCTTGCATCCCGGATTATAAGAAATGCTAATTTCCCTAAAAAGTCCCCCACAGAGATTGCAGAGTTTCTTGGCAGGAAATTTAGAAGAGAAATGATGGCGGTGATAAACCTAAAGAGGAACCAGTTTTTGATTCTTTTTTTTATCCGTTTGGTTTCCAATCTTGACATTGCGACATCTTCTTCTCCGTCCGCTACTTTTGCGTCACACCACCCCTGCTTTAAGGATATCGTGAAGATGAACTATTCCGATGGGTTCCCTTTTGCCGTTGGCGATGATAAGAGAGGTGATGCTGTATGATTCCATTAAATTCAACGCCTTTGCCGCCAGCTCATCTGAGTCGATGGTCTTGGGATTTTCAGTCATCACCTGCCTGGCTTTGAGGGAGAAGATCTCATCTGTCCTTTCCACCAATCTCCTTAAGTCCCCATCGGTAAAGATTCCCACCAGCTCGCCCTTTTGGTTGACCACCGTGGTGGTTCCCAATCTCTTGGAGGTCATCTCCAGTATCACCTCTTTCATATTAGTCTCCTCGGAGACGGTGGGAATCTGATCTCCGGTATGCATGATGTCGGATACCTTAAGAATGAGCCTTCTGCCCAAATTGCCCCCCGGATGAAGCAGGGCGAAATCCTCAGAGGAGAAATGTCTCTCCTCTAAAAGGGC
Source organism: uncultured Ignavibacteria bacterium (assembly GCA_964580215.1). Classification (GTDB taxonomy): domain Bacteria; phylum Zixibacteria; class MSB-5A5; order MSB-5A5; family SM1-73; genus SM23-73-3. Next base: position 6,153 of record CAZOJT010000038.1, read on the forward strand.
AATTGCCAATGCGTCACCCATTACCAGCGCGGCGGTGGTGCTGGAGGTGGGGATGAGATTATACGGGCAAGCCTCCTGATCCACCGACACATCAATCACCACATCGCTTTTCTCCGCCACTGGAGAGTTCAGGTTGCCGGTAAAGGCGATTATGGGAACTCCCAATCTTTTAAAAAGCGGGATCAGTTGATATACCTCATCAGCTCCTCCGCTTTTGGTGATGGCGATCACTACATCGTTTTTTCGTACCATCCCCAGATCCCCATGTATCCCCTCGGTGGGATGTAGAAAAAATGCCGCCGTGCCGGTGGAAGTTAAGGTGGCGGCGATCTTTTTGCCGATAATGCCCGATTTTCCTATTCCGGTGACAATCACCCGACCCTTACACTTCAAGATCAGCTCCACCGCCTTGACGAAAGACTCGTCAATCTTTTTCTCCAGATGGGCAACCGCTTTTGCCTCCTTGCGGATCACCTCTTTAGCCTTTTCTCTTATCATGACACCCACCCCAATGGATTTTTCTTTTTCGCCTTTAAGATCATATCCACCACCTCCCGCACCGCCCCCTCTCCACCTTTAGCCTTAGTCACCAATTTGGCGAATTTCTTTACTGTTGGATTCGCATTTTTTACGCAAATGGGGAGTCCCACCTCCTTTAACACAGGAACGTCCAAAATATCGTCTCCCATGTATGCGATTTGATCATCATTCACATTTAAACTTCTTTTCACCTTCTGGTATGCCCTTATCTTATTAAGCTCCCCCCAATATACATGTTTTATTTTTAAATGCAAAGCCCGAAATTCTGTAGCTTTGGAGGGGCGTCCAGAGATCAAAGCCACTTCTATCCCTGCTTTGGAAGCAAGCCAGATTCCCATTCCATCTGCCACATTGAATTTTTTTGATTCAATTCCTCTATCATCTAAATAAATGGTATTGTCGGTCAACACCCCATCTACGTCCAGAATAAGCAGTTTGATCTTTTTAGCCAGCTTTTCTATTTGATCTTTCCTTTTTGCCATTGAGTAAAATTTCACTCGAAGTTTGTTGGGATAGGGGTTGCACCCCTATCCAAACCAATAGACTAAAGGTCTCCGCTACATCTTTTCACTTAGCGCCTGATCTATTGCTTTTACTTGAATTAAGAGTTCTTCCAATCTATCCAATGGCAACATGCTATCTTTATCGCAGAGGGCAACCTTCACGTTTGGGTGGGTTTCCACAAATAGAGCGTCACAACCACAAGCCACCGCGGCGCGGGCTAAGGGAAGTATAAATTGAGGTTGTCCTCCAGAGTAACCTCCCTGGGAGCCGGGCAACTGTAAGCTGTGAGTGCCATCGAAGACCACTGGATAACCTAAATTGCGCATGATGAGAAGCGACCTTAAATCCACCACCAGATTATGATAGCCGAAAAAACTACCCCGTTCAGTTAAAAGAATATTTTTATTTCCCACCGATTCAGCTTTTTTGGCAATCGCTAACATATCCTCTGGCGCCATAAATTGCCCCTTTTTTATATTGAGAGGCTTCCCCGTCCTGGCGGCGGCTAAGACCAAATCTGTTTGCCTACATAAGAATGCTGGAATTTGCAGAACGTCTGCCACTTCAGAGACCGGAAGAGCTTCATTAAGATTGTGAATGTCAGTCAGGATAGGGACGTCAAATTCGTCTTTGACCTTCTTCAAAATCCTCAGACCATCCTTAAGCCCAGGACCTGAATATGAATCAACGTTCAAACGATTTGCTTTGATATAAGAACTTTTGAATATAAAAGGGACTTTATGACGAGTGGTAATTTCTTTTATTTTCTCACATGTGTTGAAAACAATATCTTCCGATTCAATCACACATGGACCAGCTATGAGAGCTAATGGGTTTGCCCCTCCGATAGTAAAATCGCCGATCTTTACCGAAACGTCCATAATGTTTCCTCAATCTCTCGTCAACTTAATGTAATGGGAGCTCTGAAAAAATTATCGTAGGGATCCCGCCGTTGGCGGGATGGCTGTCCTGCTTAAAGTCTGGACAGGGACAAGCCCTGTCCCTACATAAGATTTCTTCATAAAATGACTTCCTCACCATGTCCTTAAGGTTAACATTTTAACTCCTCCCTGATGCCGTGGGATGATAACATCCCACGAGGAGCAGGAAATGTGCAATCTGTGTTCAAACTGACAAGACTATCCCATGGGATGTTTGATTGTCATTTTATCCTTTTAGTCCATCATCCTTTTAATCCATCTCATCTGTTGGTAATTTTACCTGAATATTTCAACTGCTGCTTCATAAAGTCCTGGGGATATGAGACTTTGACATCTGCAATTTTTCCGCTCTTGTCTGTGACCAATTCCAATTCAGGCATGACGAAGGCATAATGATCCGGCAGATTGATGGCTTCTGCCCGTTTTACTATTTGATCTCGCCATTGGGAATTGATCTTTATCCCGTATTTTTCCACAAGCTTTTTGGCTTCCTTATAGTCCCCCTCTGCCTTTATCCTCATGATCATAGACAAAAGCTCACCCACGCCCTGTCTCATCTTACCGATGTCATTCACACTCAGGTACACCTTTCCATTCTTCTCCACCACATCTATGGCGCCAGTTTTATCCTTAATATAGGAGACGATCATGTGTCTGGCTCGAGCGTGGTCTTTTTCCAGTCGATCTCCCTCCTTGACAGTTCTCAATCGAATCAGATCTGCCCTTGCGTAAGAGCGATACAGAGTTTCACCACACCTTGCGTCGATGTCTGCTAGATGCATCAGTTTTTCATCGAAGATGTGCCACAAAGCCACCAGGTCTGCTCTGGCTTCCTCCATGGCGGAATAATATTCCTGCAGATAGTCGGCCGGATCCTTTTTGAGTCTTTGGCTTACCTTTCCTGATCCGTGCCCTAAAATCTCATGCATGGTGGTCTCTAAGAGATCTGCCTTCTCACCCAGGGTTTTATCTAACTTAAACTCCTCTTCGGTTAAGGCAAACTCCCTGGTAATTCTCTCCGCATCCAGCTTATATCGGACACCCGATACGTTGGTGAGGATAAAATTTTTGCTTCCATAGGTTTCTCTGATGTTTTGGGCATTGGGCAGGTTTATACCCAAAGCGGAGATGGGTCCTTCACCTCCCACTCCCAAAAGAAGGGTTACTGCATTAGCCACCGGAGCGGTTATTTCTTTTTTCTTATATCTATCATCCCAGGGGGTTTTCTCCTCAAAATATTGAGCCAGATTGGCGATATTTTTCATCACCTGATTGATCTTCTGGTCCACAAAACAGACCATTCCCTCAAATTCACCCTTGGCTCCACGAGCATCATTGTAAACTTCAATGAAACCATTGATGGTTTCCACAGTGGAATTATCCTTCACCCAGTCAATATTGTATTTATCAAAATCTGTTAGTTCTCCGGTTTCAAAATACCGAATCAGATGTTCCAACGCTTTCCTTTGTCCCTGTTTTGCGAAGGGCATTGCCTTTTTGATATAGCCTATCACCCGGTTCAATTCTTTTGCATACAAGCCTGGCGAAACCTGATCTGTACCGGTTCGGTAGACCAATTCAGCGATCTTGCCATCCTTTTTAACCACCTTCGAATTTAAGGAATATTTCTCCTCAAAATCTTCCAGATCCTTTAAGTTTACCCCCTCATAATAATTGTTGCCACTGGCGGTGATTACGTCCTCTCCCTCTGAAGGAGATTTGTTCGCCAAAATCGGCTCAAAATCAGGATCGAAGATGGTCCTCTTCAGCTTATTCAGCATCTTTTCGAGCTCGGATTGGTCTTTGATGCCAAATTGCGCTCCGTTGGAAAAAGCTGTCTTGGATGCATAAAGAAGATCTTCAGAGTTGAATTTGGGAACAAACTTTCGACTGTTGGTGCCATAGTTTCCGTTGAACACCCAGAAGAGTTTAAGATAATCAGTGATCTTTTCCAGGATGGATTCATCTATTCCCTGGGGATGGGTGATTGTTTCCTCCAGGATATTTCTGATGGTAAGTCCGTGTCGGTGAATCTGATCATAGGTGATGTCCCGCCCGGCCACTGCGGCTTGATAAAGATAAAAGGCTACGATTTTGTCGTCTAAGCTCAACTCTTCGAACCCATCGGCATAAAGTTGCACTATGGCAACCTTGCCTACTTTCTCCACAAGATATTTTCTTTCCGTTTCCATAATTCTTTCCTCAGGTTTAGCACAATATAACAATAACAATAACAAAAGACAAATAATAATTCTTTTGTTTTATTAAGGAGAGCATAAAGTTGTTTACGTATCGGATGGGATAAATCCTTTTAGTTTTCGTTACTTACTAAGGAGAGCATATAATTGTTTACATCCCCCCTAAAGAAATGGGGGGAAGGGGAGATTTGAAACTTGGAAAATCCCCCTAAATCCCCCTTTACTAAAAGGGGATGCGTATGCATTCATACGAATTTCAAGTCAAGCCCAAAACAGGTGGGGGAGAAAAAGTCAATAATAAGATGTAAACTGTTTCCTGCTCCTTTTCGTAACTGTTTCCCAAAAGCAAACTATTTTATGCTCTCGTTAATAAGTGGGCCGAGAAGCCCGAATTATGCGCTATATAGCGTCGAGTTTTAAGCCAGAACCTAACTTAAGTTAGGTTCTGGAACTTCTTGTCATATTAACACAGAAAGCAAAGAAAGTAAACTAAAAATTTGCAAAATCATGAATTTCATGTTATATTTTTCTTGACGGAAGTGGATAGGATCTGGTGGTCCTTGCGGACTTCAAATCCGTGGTCCCCCCGGTCGGTCCGGGGGGAGGTGGGTTCGATTCCCACCCCTTCCGCCAAGTTTTACTCTTAACATCATCAGGTAATTTCATCCATTGATTTGAAAGCGCTATGGGAAAAATTTTTCTAACTATATCCTTCATTCTGATATTTTTGTCAATTTTATCTTTCAGTTGCCGGGAAACAAAAAAAACGGAGAAAATTGAAATGGAATCAAGTCAAGCGAAAATCACTTTAATCACGCTTTATGATAACTACCAGCATGATCCTGATCTTAAGACCGGATGGGGCTTCTCCTGTCTGGTCAAAGTAGGAGATAAAAATATTCTTTTTGATACTGGTGCAGATAGCCCCACCTTGCTCGATAACATGAAGAAATTAAAGATAGATCCAAAAGATATAAATATGATTGTGCTATCGCATATACATGGAGATCATACCGGTGGACTGCGGGGAATATTAAAGATGAACTCTGATCTTACCGTATACCTGCCCAAATCATCTCCCAATGATTTCAAAAAGGGGGTGGAATCATATAAAGCCAAGGTGGTGGAAGTTGGTGATCCAATACTGATTACCGAAAGTGTGAGTTCCACCGGTGAATTGGGCACATGGATAAAAGAACAATCTTTGATAGTAAAAACAAAGGAGGGTTTGGCCGTAATTACAGGCTGCGCTCATCCTGGTATCGTGGAGATCTTGGAGGAGGTCAAAAAGCTGACCGGTGAAGATATCTATCTGGTGTTGGGTGGTTTCCATTTAGGTGGGGAAAGTGATTCCAAATTAAAGGAGATCATCAAAAGTTTCAGAGAGCTGGGAGTGAAAAAGGCGGCACCCTGCCATTGCTCCGGAGACAGAACCAGAGAGTTATTTAAAGAAGAGTATAAAGAGGATTTCATTTCAAATGGAGTGGGAAAGGTAATCGAGATATAAGCAAGCTAGGTGACAAAGCATGGCAAAAGTAAAAGAATTTGATGTTACTGTGATTCCATATCTTCTCAAATTTAATCAGAAGCACTATTGGGTAGATTACGACTAAGCGACAGACACTTTATACATTAGTTTCAGAAAACCTCAATGCGCCGATGACAGCATCATGAAAGAAGATCTCATTTATCATTACGCAGGCAAAAGATTAGTGGGTGTAACCATCTTGCATGCAAAAGGTTTAAAAGGAAAACGTATGTCGGGATAACATTCAGCGTAATAGAGCGAACGCAAACATTATCAAATTCTGGTTTTGGTGCTCGTCCGGTCCCTGACCTGACGAGATTTACCTGCCAAGTCGGGGGACGTGGCAGGCACGGAAGGAATGGATCAAATGGGTGAACAAAAAATCAGACTGACCAGTCTGGCATCCAGTTTTGGGTGAGCGTCAAAGTGTGGTCCGGAGGACTTAACCCAGGTGCTGGGTCATTTGCCCAAGATAGATAATCCAAATGTGTTGGTCGGCTTCAACTCCGTAGATGATGCAGGTGTATACAAGATCAGAGAGGATTTAGCATTGGTGCAGACGGTGGATTTTTTTCCGCCGGTGGTGGATGAGCCCTATGATTTCGGAGCAATTGCGGCGGCTAACTCTTTGAGTGATATTTACGCCATGGGAGGAAAACCCATATCTGCTTTGAATCTTTTAGGTTTTCCACCAGAGTCTGTTCCCTTATGGGCGGTGGATGAAATACTGAAAGGAGGCGCAGACAAAGCACAAGAGGCTAATGTGGCTATAATAGGCGGGCATACTCTTAAAACCAAGGAGCCATTATATGGAATGGCGGTAACCGGGATAATTCATCCGGACAGGATAATCAGCAATGCAAATGCTAAAGCCGGAGAATCTCTGGTATTGACCAAGCCATTGGGGATTGGGATCATAACCACGGCGATCAAAAATGATTTGGTCGAGCAAAATGTAGTGAAAGAAGCTGTCAGCATAATGACCTTTCTAAATAAATCTGCCGCGGAAGCAATGTTAGAAGTGGGCATCCATGCCGCAACAGACATTACCGGCTACGGGCTTTTGGGCCATTTGCATGAACTAATTCATGCTTCAAAAACAGGAGCGAAAATCTATCTCTCAAAAGTTCGGGTGATTGATTTTGCCTGGGAGCTGGCAAAACAAAAGGCGGTTCCACCCGGGACCTTAGCCAATCTTAAATTTTTGCAGAATAAAGTCGATTGGGATAAAGAGATCACCCAGGAAGCAAAACTGATTCTATCCGATGCTCAAACTTCCGGAGGATTGCTCATATCAGTTTCCAAAGAGAAAGAGAGAAAGCTTCTAGATGCTCTGACCTCCATGGGAGTGCTCAATTCAATGGTGATCGGTGAAATAGTAGAGGATGAGAAATGCCGGATTCAGGTGAAAATGTGATCCAGAAGAAATTGAGGCAGATTCCCAGTGTGGAAAAGATTTTGGAATCGGCTGAACTTAAATCCGATATAGATAAATTCTCTCACCCTTTGATAGCGCTGGCGGTCAAGCAGGCGGTAGAGATGATGAGAGAAGAGGTGAAAAAAGGAAAAGAGCCAATCTCCAACCAGGAAATAGTGCAAAAGGCGAAAAACATCATTGTTGAACTAACCTCCCCCTCTTTAAAGCCGGTGATCAATGCCACCGGAGTTATCCTTCATACCAACCTGGGACGGGCTCCGTTAGATGAGGAGACTCTATCTTTCATCCAGAACATTAGCACAAATTATAATAACCTGGAGTTCGATCTGAAAGAGGGGAAAAGAAGCAAAAGGGGAATTTTTGTAGAAAGGCTTCTTTGTGTTTTAACCTCAGCCGAAGCCGCCTTAGCCGTCAACAACAATGCCGGGGCTGTTCTTTTGATCTTAACCGCTTTGGCCAAAGGCAAAGAGGTGATAGTATCAAGGGGAGAGCTGGTGCAGATAGGAGGAGGCTTTCGAATTCCAGAGATTTTGGCTTTGAGTGGCGCAACTTTAAAGGAAGTGGGAACCACCAACCAGACCACCATACCTGACTACGAAGACGCCATCACCGCTGAAACTGCACTTTTGCTTAAAGTTCACCAGAGCAATTTCAAGATGATCGGATTCGTGAAGAGACCATCTATAAGCGAATTGGTTAAGTTAGGAAAGAAACACAATCTGTGTGTGGTGGAAGATTTGGGAAGTGGAGTTTTGCTCAGAACAGAGGATTTCGAGTTGGCGCATGAACCTATGGCTTTTGAGGCTCTTTCAGCTGGTGCAGATTTGGTTTGCTTCTCCGGGGATAAGCTTTTGGGGGCACCCCAGGCTGGTATAATCTTGGGCAAGAAAAAGTATATAGATATTCTAAAGAAACATCCCCTGCATCGCGCTTTGAGATTGGACAAGATGTTTCTTGCCGGACTGGAAAGGGTTTTGCTTTACTATCTGAAAGGCGAAGCTACCAAAAAGATTCCCGCCTGGCAGATGATCAGCACTCCCCTAAAGGTTTTGCAAACCAGAGCGGAGAAAATAAGGGATGAGCTAAAAAAATCGGGCATTAAGGTTACAATTCAAAAGAGTCAAAGCACAGTAGGGGGAGGCTCCCTTCCCGGTGAAACTCTGTCCACTACGGTAATATCTATTGAATCTGTTTCATCTGTTGGGAGACCCATTGACCTCTCTGCTGACCAGCAAGCCAAGCTTTTCAGGGAACAATCTCCGCCCATAATTGGGCGCATAGAGGATGAGAAATTCGTTCTGGATTTACGAACCGTTTTCCCCCATCAAGATGAGACGCTGGTTTCCGCCATCAAGAACATTTTTCTCAAAAAGAGTTGATTCTTTCCCCTCTCTGCATTATACTTTCAGTGTGATTTTAATAGGTTTGATTGGTGTAGCCGCAGGCTTCCTTCGGACTGCGTCCTTCAGGACAGGTCAGCCTGCGTGTGGTTGTTAGATGAATGCGAAGCATCTTGACGATCGAGCCAGCCCAATGAATTGGGCAACTACAATGTCACGCGCCGGGTCAAGGAAACCGACGGGCACTGGAAGGGTGTGAAGCTGTCAACGGATGGAACGGATGTTTTTCCCAACAGATTAAACAGATTAAGCAGAAGAGGTCGGTTAAGATTAAGTTGATTGGTGGAGGTGTGAAGCCTCCGCTACGCGTAGCCGAGCCTTCATGGCTCGGTTAGAAAAAATGGTGGAAGCGTAGGTCAAGCATGGCGAAGCCTGCTTGACAAAATATCTGGAAGGGTGTGAAGCTGTCAACGGATGGAACGGATGTTTTTCCCAACAGATTAAACAGATTAAGCAGAAGAGGTCGGTTAAGATTAAGTTGATTGGTGGAGGTGTGAAGCCTCCGCTACGCGTAGCCGAGCCTTCATGGCTCGGTTAGAAAAAATGGTGGAAGCGTAGGTCAAGCATTCCCGCCTTTGGCGGGATGCTTGACAAATAAAAAAAGGGTTGCTAACCACCTCCGATGAATCGGAGGATGGTTGATCTACGAGTATATTCTTCGGGAGTATTAGAAAATGCCTATTTTCGAAGGTCTTTTGACCGGAGCAATTTATGATGGGCTGAAACTTGGAGGAAAGCTTCTTCTTGGTCCGCATTTTGAAACCTTTCAAAAAGCTCAGAAGAAGGCACAAAATCAATTAAGAAAAGAATTTTCTGAGGGTGAACTCCTTGCTATTTTCACCACCTTCAACAATATGGAATGGAAGCTGAGTTTCGCCAAAAAAGCCAGAGAAGAGGTGAACAGAAATCTGATCAAAGGTGTGGAGGCGATTAACGGACAGGTTTTTGTCGATGAACTGGTGTCGGAGCTTCATGAAAATAACAAACAATATGATATAAGATTAGTGAAAAAGGTTGTTGGTCGATTCGTGGAGATCGTAAGTGAGGAGCTCCGAGCAAATCATGAGATTCTTAATTATTTGCAGGATATTAAAGTTGAAAGAATCAAAGAAAAAATTGATTTGATGTCTGGAGAAATTGAAGAAATTTTAGAAAGCCAAAAACGGTTTGAAAAAGAGATTGAGAAAATAAAGAGTCAAATGGGGCAGATCGCCATATATCTCGATGGTCTTCCTAAAACCAAAGATAAAGACAAAAAAGCTCTCTTCGAAAAAGGGATTTCCCTGATGGCTCAATATAAGTATGAAGAAGCCATCGAATCATTCCGAGATTGTTTGAGTTTGGAATCGGATTGGAGTGCAAAGTCCGCATTGTTCCTTCTAATAGGAAACTCCTTTTACGCCTGGAACAAATGGGATCCCGCTTTAGGCAGTTGGAAAGAGGCGCTTGATGCCGCAGAAAAAGCAAATGACGAACAAGGTCAAGCCGCCGCCTTGGGCAATCTGGGCTTGGTTTATAAGGCTAAAGGAGAATGGGATAAGGCGATTGAGTTTTATAATAGGGCTTTGAAAGGATTAGAAAAGATCGGGGATGTCGAAGATCCGTTCAGGAAGCATGGGATGGCATCCACTTTTAATAATCTGGGTTTGGTTTATCAGGATAAAGGAGAATGGGATAAGGCGATTGAGTTTTATAATAAAACTTTGGAGATAGATAAAAAGGTCGGTGATGAGCATGGGATGGCACAGACTTTTAATAATCTGGGCTTGGTTTATAAGGCTAAAGGTGAATGGGATAAGGCGATTGAGTTTTATGAGAAAAGTTTAAAGATCAAAGAAAAGATAGGTGATGAGCATGGGATGGCACAGACTTTTAATAATCTGGGCTTGGTTTATCAGGCCAAAGGAGACTGGGATAAGGCGATTGAGTTTTATAATAAGAGTTTAAAGATTAAAGAAAAGATCGGTGATGAGCATGGGATGGCACAGACTTTCGGTAATATGGGCAATGTTTATCAGTTGAAAGGTGAATGGGATAAGGCGATTGAGTTTTATAATAAGAGTTTGAAGATTAAAGAAAAGATCGGTGATGAGCATGGGATGGCACAGACTTTTAATAATCTGGCGGGTGTTTATTATTTGAAAGGTGAATGGGACGAAGCAGAGAAGTTCTATAAGAATAGTTTAGAGATAAAAAAAGAATTGGCGATAAGTATGGGATGTCACAAAGCCTTACTGGTTTGGGCTTGGTTTATAAGGCTAAAGGAGAATGGGATAAGGCGATTGAGTTTTATGATAAGAGTTTAAAGATTAAAGAAAAGATCGGTGATGAGCATGGGATGGCATCAACTTTTAATAATCTGGGCTTGGTTTATAAGGATAAAGGCGAATGGGATAAGGCGATTGAGTTTTATAATAAGAGTTTGAAGATTAAAGAAAAGATCGGTGATGAGCATGGGATGGCATCAACTTTTAATAATCTGGGCTTGGTTTATAAGGATAAAGGCGAATGGGATAAGGCGATTGAGTTTTATAATAAGAGTTTGAAGATTAAAGAAAAGATCGGTGATGAGCATGGGATGGCACAGACTTTTAATAATCTGGGCTTGGTTTATCAGGACAAAGGAGAATGGGATAAGGCGATTGAGTTTTATGATAGAAGCTTAAAGATAAAAGAAAAGATCGGTGATGAGCATGGGATGGCACAGACTTTTAATAATCTGGGCTTGGTTTATCAGGACAAAGGAGAATGGGATAAGGCGATTGAGTTTTATGATAGAAGCTTAAAGATAAAAGAAAAGATCGGTGATGAGCATGGGATGGCACAGACAAAAGGTAACATAGCGGTTTTGTATAAGACCCAAGGCAAAAAGGAGGAGGCAAAGAAAATCTTTGAAGAAATCATGAAAATATTTGAAAGGATCGGAGATGAACCGAACGCAGAGAGAACAAGGAGGAATTTGAAGGATTTGTAGCAGAAACCTCTCCCCCTTTTGTTCCCCCTCTCCACATTTGTGGAGAGGGGGATAGGGGGTGAGGTTAGATTGTAGTTTTGAATTTTTCATTTTGTATTTTTAATTTGAATTATGTTTGTTTTAGGAACTGCCGGACATATCGATCACGGAAAGTCCAAGTTGGTGGAAGCCCTCACCGGCATCGATCCGGACCGGCTCCCCGAGGAAAAAGAGAGGGGAATGACCATCGATTTAGGATTTGCCTGGCTTTCTCTGCCGGATGGAAGTGAGGTGGGGATTGTGGACGTGCCCGGACATGAAAGATTCGTGAAAAACATGGTGGCAGGAGTGGGGGGAATCGATGCGGTGATATTCACCGTTGCCGCAGATGACGGATGGATGCCCCAAAGCGAAGAACATCTCCAGATTCTGGATATGCTGAAAATACAGACCGGCATGGTGGTTATAACCAAAATTGATCTGGTGGACCAAGAGTGGTTGCGCTTAGTTGAAGAAGATATAAAAGAGAAAGTAAAAGGAACAATCCTGCAGGATGCTCCTCTGGTTAAAGTATCGTCTATCCAAAAGATTGGAATAGATGAGGTATATGAACAGATCGTGAAGATGTTCTCACGTATAAAGCCTCGAAAAGATATGGGGAAGCCGAGGATGTATATCGATCGGGTCTTCACCATGTTGGGAAGGGGAACCGTGGTCACAGGAACTTTGAGGGATGGATGTTTCCAGGCGGGCGAAGAGATAGAAATTCTTCCCCAAAAGATTCGTGCCCGAATACGCGAACTGCAGACTCACAAGAAAATTCAGACGGAAGTTGCGCCAGGAACCAGAGTGGCGATGAACTTGGCGGGAGTGGAAAAGGAAAAGCTTGGTAGGGGCGATGTGATTACCAAAGTGGGACAGGATGAGACCGTCGAAACCTTCATTGCCAACGTGGATGCCGTCTCCACCTTAAGGTCTCCCATAAAGCATAATGCCACCCTGCTTCTGATATTGGGGACCACCGAGCTTCAGGCGAAGGCTAAAATTCTGGACAAGGATCAGATTCAGCCAGAAGGTTCAGGTTTTGTGCAACTCTTGTGTAAGGGAGGGGTCCTTGCCCGAATAGGAGATCATTTCATCCTGAGGTTGCCTTCGCCGCAGATTACCGTGGGTGGTGGAATCGTGCTGGATGTTTTCCCCAGGGTTCACAAAAGGAAAGATGAGGATTTGATCTCCGATCTTCAGAAGAGGCTAAGTTTAGAACCTTCAGATTTAATTCTTTCCGAGTTAAGGAAGAAGGGATTGATCTCAAAAAAGGAGATTTTAAGATCAAGCAATTTCAGCCAGGAACAGATCCAATCGAGCTTGAACCAGTTGGAAAAAGAGGGGAAGATATTTTCCACAGGTGATTTCGTGGCAGATTTCGCAAAATGGAGAAAGGCTTCAGACCAAATCATCTCTGAGATTGAAAAGACCCACCAGACGTTTCCTTTCAAAATCGGAGCAAAGCTGGCAGGGCTTTCCAGTCGATTGAAGATTCAAGAAAGTTTACTTGACCAGACTATTAAGCATTTAGTCAAAGAAAAAAAGATCGTTCAGCGGGGGATATACCTTCGTCTTCCCCATCATCAACCCACCCTTTCTGATATGCAAAAGAAACTATCTGAAGAAATTTTGCAGAAATTTGCCTCAAGCCCATCTTCTCCTCCGACCAAAGAGGAGATACAAAACCTGGGTGATGAATACGAGGAAGTCTTGATGTTTTTAATTGAGCAGGACCAACTGGTGGAACTGAAAGGTGGGATTCTCTTTAGAAGAGATGATTTTGAGAGGATAAAGAGCCAGGTGGTGGACTTCATTCGTCAGCACGGGGAAGCGACGGTGAGTCAGTTGCGGGAACATCTTTCCACCACTCGAAAATATATGGTGCCCATTCTGGAGAAGCTGGATCAACTGGGAGTTACTCAAAGAGAAGGGGATAAAAGGGGTCTTCCCAGGGGCTAAGAAAGATCATTTGAAGACCTCACCCCCTATCTCCCCCTCTCCACAAATGAGACTGTGTCATAATTATGAGGAGCGGAGGTAGAGATTTTTGAAAATGAACTATACTATTCAACATGCGATATGCTATCTTATGCTGTAAAGATAAATATGAAAGGAGCATATTATGGCATATCGACATGGTGATAGAAATCAAATGCAACTGCTTCCACCAAGCATAGAAGAATACGTAACTCCGGATGATCCTGTTCGGGCGTATAATGCCTTTGTGGATTCGCTTTCTCTGGCTGAGTTGGGCATCCTTTGGGATGAACATAAAGTTGGCAACTCCGAATATAATCCTAAAGCCATGATCAAGCTTTTGGTATATGGCTACTCCTATGGTTTACGCAGTTCTCGGAAATTGGAAATGGCGACTTATCATAACCTCTCTTTTATCTGGTCCTATGGATCCAAATTCGGACTTATGGGTGGCTCGTATGAGTGCATACGCATTTGAAGCCCGATCACAAGACCATAGCTCGATTTAGAAAGAATAATAGAAATGCTCTGAAGAACATTCTTAGACAATGTGTTCGACTCTGTATCAAGCTGGATCTGATTGAGGGTAATACGCTTTTTGTGGATGGGAGTAAGATAAGGGCGAATGCCTCCATTGGTAATACCTGGACTCCCGATAGATGTGAACGCTATCTTAAGAAGATTGACCAGCATATAGAATCCATTCTTTCTGAATGCGACAGTATAGAGTCAAAGCCGAGATGTCTTTATTAGCCAGTTGTTTTGATATCACTCGCCTGATCAACATTGTTGGAGTTCCATTCATGGTGAACCATTCATGGTAAACCATTGCTTGTGGCAAAACTTATGAGTTAATCCTATTTAGGATATATCTCTATGATTATAGTGAATAAAACCATAATCTTGTAGAACAAAGTTAATATTGGTCTGTTTTTATTCCAAAACCTAAAACCTTATCTCCCTTAACCAAGTATTATGACACACCCTCTTTGTGGAGAGGGGGAATAAAGGGGAAAGGTATAAAAGAGAAAAAATGAAGTCCTGGAGAGTTGTAGTCGCAGTTCTTTTTACCCTTTTCCTCTTGGTTTTTACCAGAAAGACCACTGCAGTGCGTTCTATCCATGAGGTGGTGGGACAACAAGGCATCCTAATAGATCATTTCACCGTTCCCAAGCAGGTGGGGGATGAGGTTCCCATAATATCAGCCAAGGTAAAGGGGGCTTCGGAGGTGAGGCTCTTTTACAAGATCGGAAAAGAGAGTGAATATCAGGCAGTTAAGATGAGCCCCAAATCGGGTGAAGAGAATACCTTTGTAGCATCCATCCCTCATCATCCCAAGGGAATTAAAGCCTGGTACTATCTGGAAGCTGTCAATCAGTCTGAGGGAGGCGAGGTGAAAGTTACCCTGCCGGAGAGAAGATCAGACCAGGTGAAGCCTATTCGACTCAAGTTTGAAGGTGAAGTCCCAGCCCATATCATAATACCCCATGTTCTATCTATCTTTGCAGCGATCTTCTTTGCAACTTTAACTTTGTTTTCTGCCATAGATCTAAAAAAGGGCAAAACCACTTTGAAAAAATCAGTCAAATTATGTGCCGTGACTCTTCTACTTCTATTTATAGGATTTTTTCCCTTCGGATGGGCCATGAATTATTTTGCCTTCGGAGTATTGTGGGAGGCATTTCCCTTTGGCAGGGATGTGACCGATAATAAAGGCCAGATAATGTTTCTGTTTTGGTTTTTCACCTTATTCATGGTTAAGGGGACCCTTTGGGGTAAAGGAGGAGGTAAGAATCTTGTCTCTGATCGAGGTTATTCCACGCTGGTGATTGTTTCATTCATTGTAACCATGATCATACTTGCGGTTCCCCATAGCTTATGAGGATGAAGGAGAGGAAAGAGCGACATGGAAGAACATGCTAAGTTGGCTGAGTTGGCTTTATCTTTAACTGAAGACAAAGGGGCAAGTTATGCAGATATAAGGATTGAGGAGACTCAAGAGGAGAACATAAGCGTCAAAAGTGGGGCGGTGGAGTTGATTGAGAAGGCGACCGATTTCGGCTTCGGGATCAGGGTGATGGTCAACGGTGCCTGGGGATTTGCCGCCAGCGCTGATCTGAATCAGGAAAGTGTCAAGAAAGTAAGCCAACTGGTAACCGAGATCGCCCGTGCCAGCTCTCGAGTAAAAGACAAAGATATAGTTCTCCCGCCCGCAAGTAAAATTATAGATTCGTATGAAACTCCCATCGTCACCGATCCTTTTTCCATTCCCCTGAAAGAAAAACTGGATTATCTTTTGTTCCTGGATAGTTTGATGAAAAAGGTCTCCGGGATTAACCAGTCCGAATCCTACGTGAATTTTATAAGGAGGAATAAGTTCTTTGCCAGCTCAGAAGGATCGATCATAAAGCAGTTAATAATTCAAAGTGGTGCTGGAATCTCTGCTGTTGCCATGAAGAGTCACCGGCAGATGGGGACAAGATCATATCCTAACTCCAGCGGACAGCACCAGACCAAAGGATACGAGCTTATCCGGGAGCTGGATTTTGAAAAGAATGCTAAAAGGATTGCAGAGGAGGCGAAGGCATTGCTTTCTGCCAAAGAGTGCCCCTCTAAGAGCACCACCATAATTTTAGATGGTCCTCAGACATCCCTGCAGATTCATGAATCCATCGGTCATGCCCTGGAGTTGGACCGGGTGTTTGGGGCAGAAAGGAACTTTTCTGGAACCAGCTTTGCCACGCCGGATAAGCTGAATAATCTGAAATATGGCTCCGAGATCGTGAACGTGGTGAACGATTCCACATCTCCCTTTGGCCTGGGAACTTTTGGTTATGACGATGAAGGGGTGAAGGCTTGCAGAAGCTTTTTGATCAAAGATGGAATTCTTACAGGCTATCTTTCCTCCCGAGAGACTGCACCCCAGGTAGGCACAACCAGCAACGGTTGTATGCGAGCGTCCGGCTGGGCAAATTTCCCCATAGTTCGAATGACCAACACCAATCTTTTGCCCGGAGATAGGACTTTAGAGCAGATGATCTCTGAAGTGGATGATGGCATTTATATGCAGACCGTTCGCACCTGGTCCATTGACGACAAAAGAGAGAGTTTTCAGATGGGTTGTGAAATTGGATGGGAGATTAAAAATGGCAAATTAGGTGAGATGATTAAGAGTCCATCCTACTCCGGAAACACGGTGGAGTTCTGGAATTCCTGTGATGCTATTGCTAATGAAAAATACTGGGAAATCTGGGGCACTCCCAACTGTGGCAAGGGCCAGCCCCCGCAGAACATGCCCACCAGTCAGGGTGCCTCACCCACCAGGTTCAGGAATGTGAAGGTGGGCCACTGATTTGAATCGAATTTTTAAGAGGTTGGTTCGCGGTGCCCTTCAGGGTGAATCCCTTCAGGATGAACCCTCACCCCGAACCAGAAATCCGTATGAACGCCTACACATGTTGCGGGGTAAGGTATCCCGCAACAACAAATGAAGGTGGGCAACTGACCAGATATGATTTTTTCAGGAGAGAATCCAAAGATGATGGAGAAAGATAAAGCTTTTGAGATTCTAACAAAGGGGCTTGTATCTTCTCAAGCGGATCAGACGGAATTGGTGTTATTAGGAGAGAATTTTTCATTCACCCAACTTGCGGAGAATGTAATTCGGCAAAATATCTGCCGTTCGGATCATACCATCATGGCAAGGACGATTCTGGGCAAAAAGATCGGGGTGGCGGTTACCAACCGCATTGATGATGAGTCAGTCGCCGGGGTGATAAACACTGCCGCAGAGATTGCCAGCTATCAGAAAGAGGACCCGGATTTTGTCTCCCTGCCCTCCTCACCACCAGCTCCGGAAGTCAGGGGGTTCTATCAGAGAACCTTTGAGTATTCTCCTCAGGACAGAGCAAAGGATGTTGAGAGAGCGGTAAAAAGATGTAAGGCTCAAAAATTGGCAGGCACAGGAGCCTTCAAAACGGAGGGGTACGTGACCGCCGTGGTGAACTCCCTGGGAACAAGACAGTTCTTCGAAGAGACCAAGGCGCATTTTTCGCTCACCGCAAGTGCAGGAGATACAGCTTCCGGTTGGGCACAGGGATACGACCGGGATGTGAATAAAATCGACATAGAAAGCATCACCCGCAGGGCGACTCTTAAAGCCCTTCTATCCAGGAATCCAATCGCGCTTCCGCCAGGGAAATACACGGTTATCCTGGAAGAGGCGGCTGTGGCATCGCTTCTATTATTTCTGGGTTTTTTAGGTTTCGGAGCAAAGACTTTTCTTCAAGGACGAAGTTTTATGGCCAGGAATATAGGGGAGAAGATTACCAGCGATAAAATCGCCATTGTCGAGGATCCGTTCCATCCGAAGATGAACGCTATGCCTTTTGATTATGAGGGATCAATTAAAAAGAGGGTCCCCTTGATCGAAAACGGGATAGCTAAGGGGACTGTATACAACTCCTATTATGCGAACAAAGCCGGGGTGGAATCCACCGGACATGCCCTTCCGCCCAACAACACATTTGGTCCCTATCCCAAAAACATGGTCATGTCCCCTGGAGATTCAAGCCTGGAGGATATGATAGCAACAACTGAGAAGGGGATTTTGATTACGCATTTTTGGTATATCAATTACATGAATCCCATGAAGACCCAGGTGACAGGAACAACCAGAGACGGAACTTTTCTGATCGAGGATGGAAAGATCAAATCCGCGGTTTCAAATATGCGAATCGGGCAGAGCATCTTAGAGGCATTCTCCAATGTGGAGATGATGAGCAAAGAGAGAAGACTGTGTCCCCAATTCGGTGTGGTCATGTATGTGCCAGCTATGAAGATAAAAGATTTTACTTTTATAGGAGGATAGATCGTCAGATCGGTCAACGGATTAAACGGATGTAACGGATGAAATCCGTTTAATCCGCTACATCCGTTGACCGATCTGCCGTATCTGTTGACTGCCAAACAAACAGGAGATTAAAATGTTAAGTCGCAGAAAATTTTTGAAAGTATTCGGTTTTGCCAGCCTGGCGTTTTCACTTTTGCCCACGGTCCTTGTAAGAAGACCATTTTCAGAAACCTTAAAGGATGTCGGAGCAAAGTTTGGAGTTAGAAACTGGCTCTATGGTTCTCCACGTAGAGGTTGCTCCACCCCTGATTTAACTTTCGAATATCACGGAAAAAGAGTGGAGGGGTTAAAAGATTTTGCGAACATCCACATTCCACCTGAATTTGTCTCTCAGAATTCCCATGAGCAATATCCGAAGGATCCATAGGACCTGTCTTGAGATACTTAACCGGGCAGTAGAGAAGTTACGATCGGAAGGGCTTGACCGTCCCCGTACCAATGCTGAGTTTTTACTGGGGGCGGTTCTCTGTGCTAAAAAGGTAGATTTATATTTGAATCGCAATCGAATCTTAACTCCCCAACAAATAGAAAAATTCAATCAATTCATCCAAGAAAGAATCTCTGGAAAGCCTGTTCAATATATCATGGGAAGCACAGAATTCTTTGGTCTGGAATTTCAGGTGAACCAGAACGTTCTAATTCCTCGCCCCGAAACGGAGACTCTGGTGGAGATAGTTATCGAACATCTCAAGAATTGCTCCCAGCCTAAAATCATTGACTTAGGCACCGGATCTGGAGCGATTGCCATTAGCTTAGCCAAAAACCTGAAGAGCTGTTTTATCTTTGCCAATGATGTCTCCTCCGAAGCTTTGAAAGTGGCAAAGGGGAATGCCAGAAGACACGGGGTGGAAAGTCAGATTGAATTCATTTGCGGTGATCTGTTTGAGCCTCTGAGAAATAAGAATCTTGAAGGAGAAACCGATTGTGTGGTTTCAAATCCGCCTTATGTGAGCAAGGAGGAATTTGAGCACCTTCCCAAAGAAGTCAAAGACTATGAGCCCATAGTGGCTTTGAAAACTGACGAAGAAGGCACGTTTTTCCACAACAAGATAATTGAAGGTTCGCTTGGTTTCTTAAAAGAAAGAGGTATGTTGGCTCTGGAGGTAGGGTTGGGTCAGGCAAACAAGGTTGCAGGGCTGGTTCGAAACTGCGGAAATTTCAAAAACACGGAAATAAAAAGAGATCTGGGGGGAATAGACAGAATAGTGATTGCACATAAAACTTATTAAGGAGAGCATATAATTGTTTACATCCCCCCTTTAGAAAAAGGGGGGAAGGGGAGATTTGAAACTTGAAAAATCCCCCTTTGCTAAAGGGGGATTCGTATGAATGCATACGCATTTCAAGTCAAGCCCAAAACAGGTGCGGGAGAAAAAATCAATAATAAGATGTAAACTGTTTCCTGCTCCTCTTAGTAACTTAAGCGTTGGTCCGGGGTGTCCTCAGCACAGTTGTCCCCAAAATTAGGTTATGTTTTATAACAACTTAACGAAGTTTTTGTTTCAAATGTGCCACACGCCCCATATAATAATATGTAGTTGTTTAAACCATATTTTGGAATATGGCACATTTGAAAAATGAGTTTAAAGAATTTTATACCCTAAAAATTGGTTTAATGGAAGTTTCGTGTTGGTAAAAAGGTTAGATTTAGTTGATAATATG
>CAZOJT010000039.1:0-25839 GCA_964580215.1 uncultured Ignavibacteria bacterium
TGCCTCCGTTATCATCAACAACAAAAAACCAACACGTTTTTTCCATTAACCCGGATTCTTGATGTCTTTGGAGAAAAGTTCTCCCTCTCAGTTGAGGTGGAATATGAATATGTCTGGGCAACAATTGATACTGCAAAAGAGACATTATCCATCTACCATGATTCTAAACTGATTGATAAATTTGATTACCCGTTACCAAAAACTTCTATCGATTTGTCAAAGATCGAACCTTAGAGTTCACGATGTGTTGATATTTTAAGACACTAAGATGAGTCAGCGATGTGTTGATACTTGTCACACAGACTCTAAACTCGTAGGGATCCCGCCCCGCCTTTGGCGGGAGAGCTACCCGACACCTCTGCTTGTCGGGCAGTCCGAATGGACAGCCCGACCTACCGCTCGGCACAGGCTACCTGTTAAAATAGTAGCCGATCATTTGGGTGAGAAACAATCACTTTATCAAGTGTAACCAATTGATGAGAAGAAATTGGGCTCTGCCGATAAGAAGGGAGACTCTTGCCATCACGGTGTAGCCAAAGGATGCCCCAAACGAGATCATTATAAACCAGATACCCAAACCGGCGGTGAGTCCTAATATGCCCTTGTGCTCTTTGGAGAAGTAAAAGTAGATCAGAGTGGAGATTACGCCTACGATTAGGACTACTCCGGAAAAATTCAGAGCCACCGTGAAAGTATTTCGCACCTGCGGCAGCACCAATCCATGTAACTGCTGAATCAGAAAGATTCCGGCGGTGTTGCCCACCACAAAAGCTAAAGAGATGCGGGAAAGCCAGGTGATCTTGGGGATAAATCTGGTGAACATCAAGATTCCGAGAATGGCGGGGATTATGAAGAGGAGTTGCCTTTCTTCAAAAAGCGGACCGATAAGCTGTTGCTTTATGATGGAGTGCCACACCAGACCCACATAGTATCCAGCCGATAGACCGGCGAAGATGTGCTCGGCAAATTTGTAAAAGGGGTTGTCTTTATACAAAAAGCTGTAGATGCACAGGGTCAAAAGGGCGGCGATGGTGATTCCGATGAATTCTAAGTTCATAAGGTAGTCAAATTGAAAATTCAAAGAGCAAGGTTTAAAATTACAATTCAAAAATCAAAATTTTAGTGCACCTGCACGGAAATATACACGCATCTTCGATTTGTACGATCCACTTGATTCCCCCTCACCCCCGCCTCTGGTATGAACCATACGGTTCATACCTCTGGCGGGATTTTCAACCTTCCCTTTCCCCCAGGGGAGAGAGTTCTGATCTGTTGCTGGTTTTTCAATCGTCCAATTTTGGATTTTTAACTGTAATTTTTCATTTTGCGTTTTTAATTTTAAATTTTCGTTCGTTTGCTCACAAAATATCCTATGTTACCCAATATTATAAAAACTATGATAAGAATATGGATGATAGACTGCGGATCCATTCCTCTGGTGGCTCTGTCCAGATTTCGGGTTAGTTTTTCGTATTCAGCCGCTCCCTTCATTCCTCCCAGAAGACCAACCATCTGTTTGGTTTGCAGGAATGAATAACATTTGGGCGCCATAACCGCGGTTACTCCTGCTCCCATTGGCACACCAAACTGGGCATTGACCAGAGACACCCAGTAATCCACGGTGGCATTGTCTGCCACTACGAAGATGAAGTCGACATCGTCATAGTTTTTGACCTCCTGCATCAGAGGAAGGTCTTTCAGCTTGTTATCATAATTGTCCCGGGGGAAGATGTCCGAGATTCTTCTACCCATACCCAGCATCACAGCCACGTAACCATATTTGTATCCTAAGTTCACGTAGTCCACACCATACTCTTTGTTATATTCCCTGGCTACGTTCTTGACCACCCCCTCCATCACCGAGAGGGCGCCTAAGGGAATGGTGGTTAAGGTAATCACCCGGACGTTTTTTCTAAAAAGATGCCTTAAGGCGGCATAAGACATGGGTTCGGTCTCAGGCAGGGTGGAAGGGTAGTAGTCGAAGGTAAGCATCACCACTGAACCTTCTTTTAAGTTTTCTACCGCATTGAAAAGATCCTCCGAGGAGGGGGTCACTCCCAGCGGAAGTCCCAACGGGAATATCAATGGCAGAAATGCCGCTATCCCGATGAAAAGAAAGATGTATCTCCGGTCAATATGCTGGAGTTGGGAGAATATTTCAAATACTCGGTTCATAGCTTAGAATCCGTCTTTCTATCCTTTCTGCCAAAAAGTTGTAGGTCCGAAATGCCCCGCCAATGGCGGGGCTTTCGGACAAAATAACTTGGATGTGTTTCAACTCCTAACTCTTCTGATCTCAAACACAACCAGATTCTTGGGGTCAGGACAACAGACCGAGATGGCATCCGGATCCTCTTCCCAAAAGTGGGTTCCGCCGAACATCAAAGTTCTGGCCGCGGGTATCACGGTCAACATCCCTTCGGTGCACAAGCCGCCCGGGGCTATTCCCCCTTTGAAGACGAACTCCTCTCCCACCTTGTGTCCCAGAGCACATTTCCCTTTGATGCTTTTGACTGTAACTTTTACATTGGGTATTTTTTCAGATGGATGAGTCATGATTCCTCCTTTGGTTTACCTCTCCCCCTTTCCCTGACGGGTTTCCGTGTTCCCCCTCTCCACATTGTGGAGAAAGGGATAGGGGGTGAGGTTTCATTTCACACTCTGGAAATCTTAATATCTCCAAATCCAATTTTTGCAAACATTTTTAATTTCTTTTGAACCGAATCGTAATCCTCATCCTGATAGTCCACACTTTTGCCCAAGCCATCTGCGGTTTTTCCCAGAACGTCTATATCTCCGGCTCCACAACTTGCCGAGGCTTTGATTTTCATATCAGAAGGTATCCATACTTTGATGTCTCCAAAACCCAGGGCAAGATGGATCACATTCTCTCGATCAGAGAAGTTAGTTTTGGTGAGGTTTACCTCTAGATCACCGAATCCCATCTCCACATCCATTCCATGTGGATCCATTCCAGCCGAATCTATTTTCAAATCGCCGAAGGCTTTGGAATATTTCTTCCCCTCCTTGATTTCGACCTTCTCGTCCCAGTAGAAGTGGCGTCTCTTTAGCAAAAGCCAGATACCCAGCCCGATCAAAATCAAAGGCCACAGTTTCCCCAAAGCAGACCAGAAGGAGATAAACTCCAGGCTGTCCAGAAGAGCTAAAATCCCGACCAGAATAAAAACTATCCCAAAAATGATTGTCCAGAAATTCTTTTGTCTCATTTTTACCTCCCCAATTTTTTACAGAAGAGTGTTTATCCTTTCTTTCGATCCATCTTCGACTGACCTGACTACAACCAAAGTTTTTTGATTTAGCAAGCCTCTTCCTTCAAAAATGGGTTTGAAAACGTATTTGTTGAAAATCAAAATAAGTATGATGGCTATTATCAGACTTATAATCAGAGCAGGGATCAACCACTTCTTATATCGAGGTCTGACCCTGCGGAGAGGTTTTAGATCTTTTTCTTTGTGACTTAAGGCCATGATTTTGTTCCGACTTCTATTAGAATCTTTAATGAAGGATACTCATCTCCATATTTATACAACTAACAAACAACCGGTTATCCCCTTCCCATATAGGTTCTCTCTATTCCCAAAATTATCCTCAAAGACATGGCGGCCGCGCCCAATGCGGCTCCAATAATAATTCCCCTCTGCACGGCTAAATTGGGATATGCCATGATCCAATCGGTGTAAACGGGTAGTTTATTCCACAGAAATTGACCCAGAGGGATTCTTCCCAGCATGACGATCACCGAGGTGACCAGAAGAATAGTCGCCTCTTTGGTGCGGGCTCTGAAGGCACGATAAGCCGCAGAGGCGATAAAGAACGCTAAAAGTGAAAACATGGTGGACATCATGGGAGCCTGCATGTTCTGAAACATCCAGTGATACACGGTGCCCTCATGGGTTCCCCAGATGATGCTGGAGAGGGACATGGTCAAAAGGGTAAGTATCAAAAGAAGCTTAAAGCCCCATTCCTTTCCTCTTTTGGTCACCACTTGAAGATTTGCTCTCAGGATGCTTACAATCCCCAAAAGCAGGGTGAATCCGCCTACTATGGTGACGAAAGTGAGAAGGTTCTGGCTGAAGTTCTCCAAATTCTGCTCCGGGATAAAGAAGGCGATCACCATGATGAATCCGGAGAGGAAGGCAACAGCCACTGGAAGTTGTGTTTTCATTATTCTTTTCTTCGTTATTTAAGCGTTGTGCCAAGCCGTAAAGGCTTGGCTACGCGTATTTTTACATGATTAGAATGTGTTATTGCTCTAAAAATAGTTTTGTGAAAAATCCATTACCTATTTGGAATACCTCAAAGATTATCCCAAGGATGATACAGCCCACCAATATGATCTTAATCAGATCCTGTCCTTTAAGGCTTCCCAGCATCAAAGGCTCTTTAGACAGATATGCGCTGGCGGCGTAAAGCTCTTCTCCCATCAAGGTGTAATCGCAGGCGGCGATGAAGAAGGGAAGCTGTTCCGGATTGGCGGTTCCGGCGATCTGAATGGCACCCGCCGCAAATCCGGTCTCCGCCAAAAGCAAAGACTCCGCATAAAAAGCTCCCATATAGATGTTAGCCGCGGGCTTTTCTCTCAGCATGATTCCGTTTACTGCGGCTACATAGGCAAATTGTTCTCCTGCCACATAGCGCACCATCTCCGGTTTGAAACCTTCTGGTTTGCCGGAATCCAGGTAAGCCCCCTTAACCATCTCTCCTGCCGCTGCCAGTGCCATGGGATAAAGCACCGGCACTACCAGGGGGGTCTCATATTGCGCGGTGATGCGGGCAACCCTCCCTAAGATAGAAAGACCAGCGATGGTCTGGATTTCGTCCAACTCCTGAATCCCCGGAATAAAAAGGACCGGTTTTCCCATCTCAGTGGCTCTTCCCACCGCTTCCTCCACTGCCTCTAATCCAGCTAACTTGCGAATAAAAAGACTTTTTCCACCCTTGGCACTGCGGATATATAAAAGCACCGAGGCGGAAAAGACCAAAAGAAAAACCAACATATTTAACCGATGGGTTCTGAACCAGTTGAGTCTGGGGAGGGCAAAGTTGGAATAGACAGGCGGAGAATAGGAATTTCCTTTTTTCGCTCTGATTGCATAAAAATATTCCTGTTTACCTTCCAACTCAGCATCGGTAAAAGAGGTGGTGTTGTCAGCCACCAGAGTGACAAACTTGAGGGTGGTATCGGTTCTGCTTGCCCTGAATATTTCATATCCGTCTATATCGCCGATCTTTTCTTTATCATCCGGTGAGGGCTTCCATGTCAGAGTTAAGCTACCTCCGCCATCGTCAGGGGTATCTTTCACTGTCAAGTCGACAGGTGAAGCGATCTTTACTGTTAGTGTATCCTCTATAGACTGAACTGGATGCAAGTAAGTGAAAAAGAAGCAAAAGAAAACAAACAGGGCGACTAAATGCTTCAATTTTAGGATTTGGAACATGACTTTGAGATTTTTTGTGAAGGTCGCATGTGATCTGGTCTCGCCCATATGGGCGGCCACCACGTTACCGGTAGCCGTCCCGCCTCCGGCGGGACGCATGTTTTTCGCCCAGACGGGCAGCTACCTTTTTGCCAACTCATTTTTCAGATAATCTATCACCTTGACTGGAGTTGGATCTTCATTATTCAATACAGCCAGATAGAAGCTGGTAAAATCTCCTATCTGTATTAAGGAGAACATTCGGGACAAAAGATTCTCTCCACAGCTTTGGATATCTATGACCTCCACCTTTTGCTTTTCAATTATATCCTTGACGATCTGCATCCTTCTTTGGATGCGAGGATAGTCTTCTTTATCTTTCAGTATCACCACTATCAGATCATCTCCATAATCTGATAAAACCTTCCACCCTACCAGCTCATTATGATTAAATTCGGGAAACACGTTGTTGAAAGCAAGCATTTTGGCATTCTCGCATAACTGCCCTTTCCATCTGGTAGAGACCGCATCGAAATGATCGCAAGATGCATAAATTATGGGTAGTTTCTTGTGAAGTTTGGTGGCAAGCTTTTTCGCTTCATTCTTTTCGGCATCGACTTCAAATGAATATTTGTTTCTGTTTGAGATTAGGAATTCTTTGGTTTTCTTTATGTTTGTCTCTTCACCGTCAACAAATCCCAGTCTTTCCAGCATTGTCAGTATAGGCACAAAGGAGTATCCCAGGGCGGCACGAGGCTGGAAGCCTTTGGGCAGGTCAACGCAGGGGATTCTTTCGGCAGCAGAGATTTCCTCCACCTTGCCATTGGAGGTTATGCAGATGATTTTAGCGTTTCTTTTGGAGGCATCTTCAAAGGCGGACAGCGTTTCCTCTGTGTTTCCGGAGTAGCTGGAGACAAAAACCAAAGACGAGGAATCCACAAAATTCGGCAGGGTGTAGTTTCTGCAGATAAAGAAAGGAATATCAAGTTTCTCTGCCAGATACGAACGCACCAAATCCCCCCCGATGGCAGAACCACCCAGACCTGCCACCACTATATTCTTTATATCAGCTTTATCCCAGTCAGGAAGTGAAGTTTCTTTGGTCCGTTTCAACGCATCTTCAAATTGAGAGGGAAACTGGTAAATGCGATCATACATCCCCCCCGGATCTATCTTTTTGATTTTTTCTAGATCGTCCAAAGGATGCATAAGATATTTATCCTTTTATTTTAACGTCGCACACTAAGGTGCGGCGCTAAATTTTATGCACAAAAAGAGCTACCTTCATTTGACTCTGGGGCTACATGAGTTTACTTTTATTCTCTTTGCCAAATCTTTTAGCGTAATCCTCAATCAAAAACTTTTTTACATCATCGATTGTCGGAAGCTTCAACACTTCCTGGGCATGTCTTTTGGCGTCTTCAAATTTTATGGAGCGGATGATCTTCTTTATCTCCGGGATAGCCATGGCGGAGGTGGAAAGCTCGTCCACTCCCATTCCTACCAGCAGGGTGGTAGCCTGAGGATCGGCGGCCATCTCTCCACATAAACCCACCCAGATGCCATTCCTGCGTGCGGCATCAATGGTCTCCTTTATCAACCTCAGCACCGCAGGATGAAAACCTTGATAGAGATGCGCGATTTTCTCATTCCCTCGATCCACCGCCAGAGTATACTGAATCAGATCGTTTGTGCCGATGCTGAAGAAATCGCATGCTTTTGCTAAGGCATCGCCAGCCAATGCGGCAGAAGGTATCTCCACCATTATCCCTACCGGAATTTCCTCATCAAATGGAATTTTTTTGCGCCTCAACTCCTCTTTAGCTTCATTTAGTATGGTTTTGGCTCTTTGAAGTTCTCCCACCTCAGAGATCATGGGGAACATGATTTTTACGTTCTTTTTGGCACTGGCTTTCAGCATGGCTCTCAACTGAACTTTGAACATCTCGGGAAGATCCAGACAGGCGCGGATGGCTCGCCATCCTAAGAAGGGATTGGTCTCATATAGGTTCCCGGTATGCCGATCAAATTTGTCACCACCCAAATCGAAGGTCCGCAGGATAACCGATTTAGGATATACCTTCTCCGCCACCTCAAGATAAGCTTTGTGTTGCTCCTCTTCTGTGGGAAAGTCAGCCCGGGCAATATATAGATACTCCGTCCGGAATAAGCCGATACCTTCAGCCCCGTATTCTATGGCAGAATCGGTGTCAGAAGGAAGCTCGATATTAGCAGAAAGCTCAATTTTCCTTCCATCAGAAGTCTCCGCAGGAAGCGACTTGAGTCCGGAAAGCTCAGTCGCCTTTTGAAGTATAAATCTTCTTCTTTTCTCGTATTCTTTTAAAGTATGCTCATCCGGGCAGATAATCACCTCTCCCTTTATTCCATCCAGGATGATGCTTTGTTTATCTTGGATCTGACTAAAGAAGCTTTTCAATCCCACCACCGCCGGAATTCCCATGGATTTAGCTAACAAAGCCACATGGGAAGTCCCCCCGCCCATATCGGTGGCAAAGCCCAGGATGCTTTCCTTCTTCATATGCACCACGTCGCCGGGGGAGAGAGACTGAGCCACCAGAATCACCGGAGAGTCAATGCTTTCCAGGGTCAGATGTTTTATGCCCAAGAGATTGTAGATCAGACGGCGGGCTACCTCCTTTATATCTATTATCCTTTCCCTGAGATATTCGTCTTTAGAAGAGGATAAGGTCTTTATGGTCTGTTCGATCACCTTCTTGTAAACAAACTCAGCATTACTTCTGCTCTGTTTGATCTTCTCCACAGCCGCATTGTTGATCAGCTCGTCCTCCAGAATCATGCTCTGAGCCTCAAAAATCTTGGCGTGATCTGGATCGATCCTTTTAGCTACCTTTTCCTTTATCTTGAGGACTTCTTCTTTGGTGTCATTTAAAGCCTTTTTAAACTTCAAAATCTCCTTTGCCACCTCATTTTCTTCAATCTTCTCTTCGGCTACCTGGATGCTTTCGCGATTGAGAAGAAACACCTTACCTATCACCACCCCGGGTGAGGCAGGAATCCCCCGATATATGACACAAACCTGTTCGTCTGGTTTTCTCACTTATCCCTCTCCAAACTTCTCCTCAAACAATCCAGCTATCGCCTCCACCGCCTGCTCTTCATCTTCGCCCTCGGCTTTGATGATCACAAAGCTTCCCACCTCTGCGGCCAACATCATCACGCTTAAGATGCTTTTGGCATTTATCTCTATATCCTCTTTTTGCAGTTTGATCTCCGATTTGAACTTGGACGCCTTCTGTACCAGCATGGCGGCTGGTCGGGCATGCAGTCCCAGTTTGTTTATTACCTGAATCTTTCTTTCGACCAAAGCATTATCCTTCTTTACTAATAAACACTTTCCATCATTGTGCAGATTACATAAAAGAAATATTCAAGTTACAATTTAAGTCAAACGGATAGCAAATGCAAGCTTTTGCGTCACTTCAAAGACAAATTTTTTGTCTTTTTAGGTTCATCCTTTTAGGGACTGTTGAAAAAGTGGCTTACACGCTTTAATCGGCGAGAGGAGGTTATCGTAGGGATCCCGCGCCCGCCTTTGGCGGGGGATGGCTGTCCTCCTTAGAGTTAGGGACAGGGACAAGCCCTGTCCCTACGTAAAAAACTTCTCCATAAAATGGCTTTTTCAACAAACCCTTTTAGTTCTGCCAACAAACTCAAATCTGCATCACCTAAACTGAAGCAGTTATTCTTCTGAATTCAAGTTCGCACAAACATTTTACCGGAAAGCTGTTTCACCACTCCCTTCAGCTCCAAAGATAAAAGAGTAGATAAAGCCTGCGATACATTGACTGAAGCCTGGGTGGCGATTTTGTCTATGTGATAAGGTTCATCTGAAATGAATTTAAATATATTCTTTTCCTTCTCTGAAAGATGAGACATATCTTCTTCTGTTAGAACAGAAGAGGAAGGTTTCCCTTCTTGGGTGGTTATTTTCAATTCTTCTAAGATATCCTCAACCGAGGTAACCAGCTTGGCTCCTTGTTTTATCAGTTTATTTGTCCCCTCACTATTTTTTGCCCCCAGATTGCCTGGGATGGCAAAGACCTCCCGATTCTGCTCCAAGGCACAATGGGCGGTAATAAGTGCGCCGCTTTTTGTTCCCGCCTCCACGATCACCACACCCAAAGAAAGTCCGCTTATCAGTCTATTTCGTCTGGGGAAATTGGGTGCTTCAGGTTTGGTCCCCAAGGAGAACTCAGAAAGGATAGCTCCGGAAGATTGGATATGTTCGGTTAATTTTTTGTTTTCCGAAGGATAAACTACATCCAGCCCTGAGCCGAAGACAGCCAGAGTTCTTCCATTCTCCTTTAAGGCGGAGAGGTGCCCGATGGAATCTATACCACGCGCCAGTCCACTCACTATGGTGACTCCTCTTTTGGCCAGTTCTCTTCCAATCCTTTCGGTGATCCGTTTCCCGTAAAGGGAGGCAGAGCGGCACCCCACTATTGCTACCGCATTCCGATCTTCTTCTTTGATTTCTCCTTTGACGAAAAGAAACGGAGGAGGGTCGTAAATCGAGGCAAGATTTTCAGGATAGTTTTCGTCCTTGAAGGTTACAATCTGCACCTGGTTTTTCTCCAAAAGCTTCAGCTGCTCTTCTGCCTTCTCCCAGGAGACCTTGTTCTTTATGTTGGAGGCGATCACATGCCCTATATCCGGCAACTCTGCCAGCTTCTCTTTCGATGCAGATAGAACTTTTTCGGGTGAGCCGAAGTGTTTGACCAAAAAGATGTAGCGAACCGGCCCGACCTTGGGGACGGTGAATAAAGCCAGCCAGCTTTTCAGTTCGGAAGAATTCAAAATACCATCCTGATAACTTGCTGGTTATAGATACCGAAAACTGAATCAGGTGCTTTCAGATAGTTAATACAAACGCCCGAAAATTCGTATGAACGCTTCGCATTTGGTACATTCTACTTGATTTCCCCTCACCCTACCCTCTCCCCGGTCTATACAAGGGGAGAGGGGGCAAGTTCGTTTCAGAAACAAAGGCGTTTGTGTTAGATAATTCCGCTCTTGGGTGGATGTTATCATCCACCCCAATATCGTGGGATGATAACATCCCATGATGAGCAAGTTATTCACTTTCATCATAGGGATAGTGTTCTACATTTCTAAGCCACTCTGGAGAGTGACTTAACCAATGTTCATAGTCCCTACAAGGCCCCTCAACTATTACATAGTTGGAATTCTTTTCATCCATGGTGACATAATACTGATCTTTATTGAAAGGGCACCCTTTTTCCAAATCTTTTTCATCCCATCGTATTATCGACACTCCACCAATTTTATCGTCTTCGCGAATATCCTCGAATGAGCCACTAACAGCCACCCATAACACCTTATCTTTCGGGATGTTTTCGAATAATTGTGGATATTGCCATTCAGCCAGCACTCTAGGTGCCCATCCGTAACGAGAGATTAATTTGTGAAATTCATCTTTTTTCATTCGCTTTGGTCGCTTCTTCCCCATTGTATAAGCTCCTCTTTTCGATGCATCGGCATTAGGAAATATCGATGCTTGCTGCTTCGGCAATTCCTATTAACAAAGTATAACATAAATCTTTTGTTTTTCCTTCTTCTTTATTCCTTTTTTATTTCCTCTAACTTATTTTTTATGATACTCAACAGCTCCTTCAACCCTTTGCCAGTCAAAGCTGAGACGTAACATACGGGGATTTTGTCCTTGCCAATTTTTGTCTTTTTTATCTGTGGCAAAAGATCAATTTTGTTTAAAACTACCATTTTGGGGCGACGGGAAAGGAGAGGATCAAAAAGTTTGATCTCCTTTAAAAGCGCCTGATAGTCACTCCTAATATCTTCAGATGTAGCATCCAGAAGATAAAGAAGGAGCTTTGTCCTTTGAATATGCTTGAGAAACTCAATACCCAGACCTTTCCCTCGGTGAGCTCCTTCGATTAATCCGGGAATGTCAGCCAGAACGAAGCTTTGGTGATCATCCAGTTTCACCATCCCCAGGTTAGGGGTAAGCGTGGTGAAGGGGTAGCTGGCTATCTTGGGTTTGGCAGAGGAAAGTTTTGCCAAAAGGGTTGATTTGCCCACGTTGGGTTGACCCACTATCCCTACATCAGCTAAAAGCTTTAATTCGAGGGAGAGCTTTTTTTCCTCCCCTTTGGTTCCCAACTCTGATTTTCTGGGAGATTGCAGGGTGGGAGATTTGAAGGAAGCATTTCCCCTCCCCCCCTTGCCGCCACAAGCCGCCACCACCATCTGTCCTTTCCTGGTCAGATCCGCTATGATTTTCTCCGTATCCAGATCTCTAATAACGGTTCCCGGAGGAACTTTTATTAAAACGTTTTTGCCTTTCTTCCCGTGTTTTAAAGCCCCTTCTCCGGGCTTTCCATTTTCTGTTTTATAGTGTCTTTTGTAGCGGAAGTCCAGCAAGGTGGTCATATGAGGGTCCACCTGAATGAGCACGTCACCGCCATCCCCACCCTTCCCGCCATCCGGTCCTCCCTTGGGCACATGTTTCTCCCGCCTGAAGCTGACGCATCCTCTGCCGCCGTTTCCCCCTTTGACGGATATCTCCGCATAATCGATAAATAACATACCACTTTTCGAAAAAGAAGAGGGCTTGTCCGATTAACCTGATTTCGCCATCCTGACTAAGGTCTCTTTCAACACAGATTTATCGATCTCCGTATACAAGACCCCCTTAGAGGCAACTGATATCTTTCCGGTCTCCTCGGAGACTGCAATGGAGATGGCATCTGATTCCTCGGTCACCCCGATGGCGGCTTTGTGCCGCATCCCGAAAAGCTTGGCATATCGGGGATTTTGAGTCAGGGGAAGGGTGCAAGCCACCGCCACCACATAATCCCCCTGTATGATCGCAGCTCCATCGTGAAGAGGGGTATAAGGGGTGAATATGGTTACCAGAAGATCAGCCGAAACCTCGGCGTTGGTTGACTTTCCAGTCTCTATGAAATTTTTGAGCCCGATCTCCCTTTCAATCACCAGAAGCCCGCCATAACGGAGTTGAGAAAGCCGGATGGCTGCTTTGACCAACTCATCTAAGGTTTTCCCCCTCTCATATTTAAAAAACAGGCGAAAAAGCTTATTATGTCCTATCTGAGCTAAGGCACTTCGCAGCTCCGGCTGAAATACGATAACTAAAACCAAAATCCCCACGGTGGCAATGTTGGTGATCAGCCATTTAAGCCCTTCCAATCGGAACCAGAAGGCTAAAAACGAGATGGAAAAAAGCAAGAAAAGTCCCAAAACGATCTGCGCCGAGCGGGTTCCCTTCATCAAAATCAGCAGCCGGTAAAACAGAAATGCCACTAAGGCTACGTCGATCAAATCGACCACGGTGAATTTTAAAAAGCTGACATGAAATAATTCCATATTCCCTTCTGAAGACGAAAATTCTTGAGTTTACTTTCTCCCCTGCCTTTTCTTTTCATGTGTCGCAGAAGTCTTTAAAAACCTATTCAGCACACTACTTGAATTTTAATGAAAAATGAAGGATTTAGAAAGTTCTGAATCCCGCTCATCTTTTGTCTTCTCTTTCAATTATATCCTTTATTCTGCCTTCCAATACATTAATATCTTTCTTAACCGTGTCCCACACTGCGTCTAAATCGACGCCGAAATAATCATGTATCAACTTATCTCTCATCCCTGCCACTTTCTTCCAGGGTATATCCGGATGTTTTTCTTTGAAGTCATCGGTTAATCTCTTAGTAGCCTCTCCCATTATTTCAATCTCTCTCATCACACCGGCTTGGACCAAATTGTTGTTCATGAAACCCTCGTATTGCACACCGGTTGTGTATTCTTCAATTCGGTGTATGGCATCCAAAATATGCCTTAAATACACAATATTATCTCTTTTCATTCGTAAATCACCGCTATTTCCTTTTTGATCCTGTCAATTAAATAAGGACTTATGAACTTTTCAGTTAACAAATCCACCTTTATACCTAACGATTCGGATAACTCCTGTTCTATCCCCACAATATCAAGTAAACTTTTTCTCTCTGAGAATTCCACAATAATATCGATATCACTTTCTGGATTCATATTGCCTCTCGCATATGATCCAAAAACACCAATCCTTTTTGCTCCGTGACTTCTGAGGATTAAAATAATTTTCTTAAATACTATATTTGATGCAACTTTTCCATCACTCATGATTTCTCATCTCTCATAACGGGGGTTGGAATTCCGGACGAAGTTATCACCACAAACGAAGTTTTCATTGAGTTCAAGTAGTGGTGGTATAAAAGTATCCGATTTCAAGAAATCTGAAATCTCCATTTATAGGCTTCCCTTCTTAATTTAAGCGTAAGATGGCATCCACCAATTTGGCTACCCTTCTGCTCTCTTTGACATCGTGCACCCGTACGATGTTTGCTCCGTTCATCACCGCTACCGCCAAGGCGGCTAAGCTTCCTTCCAATCTTTCCTCCACTGGCAGATCCAGAATTTTCCCGATGAAGGATTTTCGCGAGCAACCGATCAAAACGGGACATCCCAATATAGAAAAAATTTTTAGATTTTTCAATATATTTAGATTATCCTCCAACCTTTTTCCAAATCCGATTCCCGGATCGATGATTATTTTTTCTTTGTCAATTCCCGCCTCCTGCGCAATTTGAATGCTTTGCCTCAAATATTCAGTAATTTCAGTGATCACATCCTCATACCAAGGATCCTTCTGCATGTTTTTGGGGGTTCCTTTGATATGCATCAAATTTATGTGGACTTTATATTCTGAGGCGATCTTTTTCATCTCCGGATCAAATCGCAATGCGGAAATGTCGTTTATCATCTGTGCTCCCGCATCCAGCGCCTGCTTGGCTATCTTTGCTTTATAAGTGTCAATGGAGATGGGGACGTCTGTCTTTTTGAACAAAGATCGGATCACCGGAATCACCCGAGAAAGCTCCTCTTGGATGGGAACTGGATCCGACCCGGGACGGGTGGATTCCCCTCCTACATCAATTATATCCGCCCCCTCTTCAGCCATTTTTGACCCCTCTCTAACCGCATCCTCTAATTTAAAAAACTTGCCCCCATCGGAGAAAGAATCGGGGGTTACATTCAAAACCCCCATAATATGCGTGCGCGATGAAAGGTCAAAAATTCCTTTAGAAAAATTGAGCTTGAATTCCATTTTGTTTCATAGGATCGTTTGTTGCATGATTCAACTTTTTCCTATTGGACGAGTCCAAATCTGACGCACGACCAAACTTTAGCGTAACTTTATCAAAAGATTTCTTTGTAATCCACCTCTATTCCGTTCTTGATCTTTTTGTAGTAAATTATCCTTACCGGAATATCTTCCGGGAGAGACTTTTTGATTTCATATGTTTCCGGCTTTATGGAAACAGGGATGTCACCAATATATCCATCAATACCCTTTGATTCTTCCGTAAAATCTGCTAAACGGGAAGAGGTGTCTTTAATCTCCGCTCCTCTCTTTAATATGGCCTCCTGAAACTTCAGCCCCAGGAATGTTTTGACAATTACTAAATCCTTTACCCATTTTTCCACCATTTTCCTATCAACCTTACCTATCACTTCTTTTAAACTTTTGACCATTTCCAAGATTTTGTTGGTCGCAGTTTGAATTGCTTTCGGATTTTTCCTTATGTACCACTCCTCCCATTCATTTATTGTTCTTCCAGGAAATTGTTTTATAAGGTCGCTCATCTGACCTACGATTCTTGGCCATGTTTCTTGTGCATCTTCACTTCACACTTATCAAGTCGTCAATTAGTCGCACCTTACAAGCAGCTAAATCAGCCGGCAATGCATCCTTAGCGGAAAGTCCTTTATATCCTTTATTGTGAATTCTTTCCTGGAAGACAAAAGCACTCAAGGAGCAATTACCGAGAATAAAATAGAGAGCTTCTTCATGGTCAAAATTATTTTTCAAAAGCAATCGAAAGAGATTATCAAAAGTATAAAGTTCGTATACAATGTATAGTCCATTGCGATCTTTTGGGAATGTTTTCAGAAAGTCTAAATCTTCTTTCATCCAAATCACATCTCAAATTTGAAGTGGTATTTGAAGCTGTTCTCTTTTTAGATGAAACTACAGCTCTAAAAAACCAAAAACTGGGAGTAAATCGGAACTGCAAACATGTTACTGTTACTTTTTTTGTAGTGATTTTATCCTTCCCTCAATCTTTTGATCTCCTTTCTTATCTCTTCGATGACTTCAGGGTTATGGATTACTTTCTTCTTACCCTCCGTGATAGATATGATATAGAATACCTTGCCACCATATTTTTTTGTAAACTTCTCGTGTGTTTTCTTTTGAAATTCTAACTCGTTGATGATCTGGGTGATGTAAGCATATCCGGCGGGTTTTATTTGAAGCCCAATAAAGTTATCTTTAACTTTGATAAAAAAATCGATATTGTAAAGACGGTCCCACTCATCGGGGGCTGGCTCTATTTTCTCATCCAGTTTTCTCTGTAACTCTCCGTAAACAGTTTGTATTTCGGATTGATACCCGTCGTAGGTTCTATTTAGGACCAGATTGACAACGAAATCGATACAATCTTGTTCGGTAACACTCTCAATCTCAGCCTTACATACCTCGGTAACTTTGATGTGAAGCCTCCTTCCGAGGTCTTCCAAATGTTGTTTGGGATAAACATTTCTATAATAATATTTCTCCCATTCTTCAAGTGATTTGGGGGCACATCTTCTTATCAGTTCAGCAACTCGTCCGACATTCCTTGGTCGATTAAACTGAAAACGCATATTTGCTTGATTGATAATCCATTCTTTGGGCATCGATTCCTCGTCTGTATTATAGAAACCTCCTTTAGAATCTACTAAATATCTTTAGTATTTCTTTTGCTTCTTCTAAACTGCCTCTGGGTATCTGTGGTTTTGGAGGCAATTCTAAAAGGTCAAATTTTAACTGAAATCTAAGGCAGTCCATAATGGATAGCCCCCAGATGAGAGTAGCCTCACAATTCCAACACTCCTTATTGCATTTTTCAACGATGGCAAGAAGTTCATCCGCGCATTCATAGCAAACGCACTCATAAGGTTCTAATGGAGTAATTTTACCCTTTTGTGCCATGTGTTCATCATCCACGAGGGTAATCCAGCCTTCGCCATTTTCTAAATCAAACTCTTTTTTGCATCTTTCACAGACCCATTTAGTCTCATCCATTTTTGTTCCTCCTTACGTATTCCAAAAATTTTGACTTATACTTATAACTGTTAGCGGAGTCCACATCGACTAGGTTGCTTTTGATCAAATGAGCATTCACAAAAGTTTTGTTTTTTAAATATAAATAACAAAGAAAATTGTTATCCGCATCGTGTTTTTTCTCGTCGAATCTTAAAAATACCCTCTGTCCCCGCGTCATATTTTCCAGAAATCGGATTGCTTCAACATTCTTTTTGGGATTTTCCTTTATTCCTAAGAGGCGGACTTGAGCGCCTGTGTCTAATAAAATTCTGGATGGTGATAGGATTTTTTTAACAACGTAGTAGCCGGTAGCCACCCTTTCCTTACCATTAATCTTAGAACCGAACGGTAGCAATTTTGGATCCAATTTCCTTTGAAAAATTACAGGATCTTTGAAAACATAGGGTAAATTTTGAATTCGTTGCTCAAAATCAATGTCTTCTTTCTGTTGTCTGATGATTTCAATCTTGTTTTCTTGCTCAAAAAACCCAGCGGTTTTCTCTAATCTTTTTCTTATAGTTTCTAGGTAGCCTTCGTTGATTTCATAACCAATTGAATTTCTATCAAGTTTTAAAGCGGCAACGCAGGTTGTTCCACTCCCGAGGAATGGGTCTAAAACTG
This sequence comes from uncultured Ignavibacteria bacterium, assembly GCA_964580215.1. Lineage (GTDB taxonomy): Bacteria > Zixibacteria > MSB-5A5 > MSB-5A5 > SM1-73 > SM23-73-3. The sequence continues at coordinate 17,284 of CAZOJT010000039.1, forward strand.
TATCACCTACAAAACTGAATATTTTGATAAGTCGTCTGGGCAGTTCTTCAGGAAACATTGCCAAGTGTCTGTTCTGTTTTTCTCCAGTGAAGTTCCAATGTCCGGAAAAATACTCATTCCATTCCTTTTGAGAAAGCTTCGATCTTTCCTTTATCTCTTTTGACACCTTAGGAGGATTCCCCAGTTTCTTAAAGATCAATATGAATTCATAATCTATTTTGAGAATGCCACTTCTGGGATAAGGAAATGAGCCCATTACGGTCGCCCCGCCAGTAGTATTACAGGTAGTAACTTTTTGCCATATAATTGCACCCATATAATCGAATCCAATTGTTTCACAGAACTTGATAATTTCGGTTCGAATGGGAATTATTTTGTATCTACCGTAATAAACTGAGCGAGCGAATTGATCCCCAATGTTTATGCATAGGCGACAACCTTTATGAAGCACGCGGTAGCATTCACTCCATACCAGATTCAGGTTATTTATGTAATCCTCATAAGTATCATTATAACCAATTTGCTCTTTATGGCCGTAATCCTTCAATTGCCAGTAAGGAGGAGAGGTAACGACCAGATGAACGGACTCATTTGTCAGTTCTTTCATACTGCGAGAATCCCCAATAATTATCTTGTGAGTATTTATTGCCGACATCGTAGGAAAATTAGAGAATTATTTGCCCTTTATCAAGGCGAAGGCTTCTTTTCTGAGTGCATCTTCCTTGAGCGTTCCGCGCACAGCGGAGGTGATGGCCACAGAGCCTGGTTTTTTCAAGCCCCGCATGGTAAGACACATCTGCTCCGCCTCCATAATGACCAGCACCCCTTTGGGCTTAAGAACCTTCATCAAAACGTCTGCAGTCTGAGCGGTGAGGCGCTCCTGCAGTTGGGGCCTTCTTGCCAGAACCTCGATCACCCGCACCAGTCTGGAGAATCCGGTTATCTGGTTATTTGTGGGAATGTAGGCGATGTGCGCTTTTCCGAAGAAGGGGAGAAGATGATGCTCGCAAAGTGAGTAAAAGAAGATGTCCTTGACGATGATCATCTCATCCTGATTGGGAGCAGAGTAGAGCTTAATCTGAGCTTCGGGGTTTTCTGAAAGTCCGGCAAAAATCTCTTCATAAAAATCTGCCACCCTTTTGGGGGTATCTTTAAGCCCATCCCTTTCTGGATCTTCTCCCACCGCCTCCAGAATCATTCTGACTGCTTTTTGAATTTTCTTCTTATCCATTCTAAGTAATGCGGAATGTGCTGTGCTGTCATTGCGAGCAAAGCAATCTCTTGGAGATTCTTCCCCCGCCTCAGGCGGGGTCAGAATGACACTTCACGTGGGATTGCTTCGTCGTCCATATGGACTCCTCGCAATGACGTTTAACGCATTTGGCGAGGACTAAAGACGACTTTTAGCTGTGGACGGTCGACGGTTGACTGCGGACTTAAGATTTCTTCTTTTCCGTCTCCAGCCGAACCGGCTCTAACTTTTCACCCCGCAGGATTCTGTCGATCTCATCCCCATCCAGAATCTCCTTCTCCAGAAGGACTGAAGCCAGAAGATGGAGTTTATCTATATTGGCGCTCAAAAGCTCGGTGGCTTTCTTTTCCGCCGCCTCCACTATGCTTCTGACCTCCTTGTCGATCTCTTGGGCAGTCTGTTCGCTGTAATCTCTGTGGGTGGCTATCTCCCGGCCTAAGAATATCTGCTCCTCCTTTTTGCCGAAGGTCAAAGGACCCAATCTTTCGCTCATCCCCCATTCACAGACCATCTTTCGCGCCAACTCTGTGGCTCTTTCTATGTCATTGGCTGCTCCGGTGGACAACTCATTAAACACCAGTTTCTCCGCCACCCGTCCCCCCATCAGGTGCAAAAGCTTGGTCTCCAGATATTTTTTGGAGTGGGTATGTTTTTCATCTATGGGAAGATAATGGGTTATGCCCAGAGCCAAACCTCTGGGGATGATGGTCATCTTATGAATTGGGTCCGAACCGGGAACCAGCTTGCCTATGAGAGCATGCCCGGATTCATGATAGGCGGTCAGTTTCTTTTCTTCCTCGCTTATTACCAGACTTCTTCTTTCAGTTCCCATCATCACCTTATCCTTGGCATCTTCAAAATCCGGCATGGTGACTTTGTTGTGGCTTCTTCTGGCGGCAAGAAGAGCAGCTTCGTTTACAATATTGGCTAAATCCGCACCGGATAGACCGGGGGTGCCACGAGCCAGTATGGAAAGATCCACATCCTGGGCTAAAGGTATTTTGCGGGTATGAACCCTGAGTATCCCCTCTCTTCCCCTCACATCCGGGGTATCCACCACAACCTGCCTGTCGAATCTCCCCGGTCTTAAAAGCGCGGGGTCCAACACGTCCGGTCGATTGGTGGCGGCTAAAAGGATCACCCCTTCGTTGGATTCAAACCCGTCCATCTCCACCAGAAGCTGATTTAAGGTCTGCTCCCTTTCATCATGTCCGCCTCCTAATCCTGCTCCCCGATGCCTTCCCACCGCGTCTAACTCATCGATGAAAATGATACAGGGAGCGCTTTTTTTGCTCTGGTCGAAAAGGTCTCTTACCCGGGAGGCGCCCACTCCTACGAACATCTCCACGAAATCAGATCCACTCATGCTGAAGAAGGGCACTCCTGCTTCTCCGGCAACAGCTCTGGCTAAAAGGGTCTTTCCGGTTCCCGGGGCGCCTAAAAGGAGTACCCCTTTGGGAATTTTTCCTCCCAGCTTTTGAAACTTAGCCGGATCTTTTAAAAACTCGATTATCTCGTGAAGCTCCTGCTTGGCTTCGTCTGCCCCGGCCACGTCCTGGAAGCTCACCTTGGGATGGTCGCCGGACAGGAGTTTGGCTCTGCTTTTCCCAAAGGAGAAAAGACCTTTCGGTCCACCCTGCATCCGTCTGAGCATGAAAAGCCAGAAGACGATCAGAATTATCCAGGGAAGCGAGGTTAAAATTATCCCGGACCAGTTGGTGCTGGGTGGCTCTGCACCTATCTCCACATTTTTTGCCTCCAGCTTCTCCAAAAGCGAAGGATCCTCAAACGGAATGTGAAGCTTGAACTTGCTGAAACGACCCGTCTCTTTTCCCACAATTTTGGATATTTCTCTTACAAATTCTCCTTCAATATCCTTCTCCACCAGGGTCACCTTCTTGACATTAGATTCCTCCAAATGTTGCATGAACTCAGTATAGGTGACGGTGACCACGTCCCTCTTGCTCTGAGAATAATACTGGAACAAAAAGATGGACAAAAGCAGAAGGATCATCCAGAAGACTAGGGTGCGAGTTCCCTTCTTCCATTTGAATTCATCTTTCTTTCCCTCCGGAGGCCTTCTTTTTCCCGGGGGTTGACCAGGAGGCCCCATTCTCCCCTTATCCCCACCCGATTTCCTTCTCATAAGCACATTTAGTAATCTTGACTGTTTTTTCTTTGAAACATTCTCTGTATGATCATTCATTTTTTTCATTCCTTAACTGAGCAATATAAGGCAGATTGCGATGCTTCTCATCATAATCCAAGCCATAACCCACCACAAACTTATCCGGTATGGAAAACCCCACGTACTTTAAGGGTATTTTTATCTTTCTTCTCCTCCTTTTGTTCAGCAAAGTTACGATCTTTAAGCTCTTTGGTTTTCTGGTCAAAAGATTATTTCTTATATAATTTAACGTGAGACCAGAATCTATTATGTCTTCCACTATTATTACGTGCTTGCCCTCAATATTTATACTCAAATCTTTAAGCCATCTCACCACACCTGATGCATGTTTACCAGAGCCATAGCTGGCTACGGAGATGAAATCTATTTCATGCAGTATCTGAAGCTCCCTCACTAAATCCGCCATGAAAATGAAGCTTCCCTTGAGTATTCCCACCAGCACCGGGTTTTTATCCCGGTAATCATTTGCGATCTTGTGCGCCAGCTCTTTTATCCTCTCTTTCAATGCCCGCTTTCCAATTATGACCTTAAGTTGATCCTTCATATCCTAAAAATCGGTTCTTCTCCATGTTAGTGGTTGAGATTTTCGGTAACAACTAAAATCCTAAAGGTTTGTCGATAACCTCTTTCCCTTGGTCCCCCTCTCTCCCGCCTTTGACGGGATGGAGAGGGGGAAATAGGGGATGAGGTAAAAGAGCTTAGGAATCTGCCACAGTCGCTTCCATCTTCAATACTTTTTTGGTTTTATCGGTCACCTTGAACTCATCGTTGATCCTGTAACCTACCACCCAAGCGATTTTTCCCTTTGAGGTCAAAATCGCCACCTCATTTCTGCGGTGATGGGGTACCTTCGCATCTATTAGAAAATCGGCAAGACTTTTTGTACCCTTCATTCCTAAAGGTTTAAATTTGTCTCCTCTTCTTCTACTGCGAAGCCGGAAAGGGCTCTTTAGCTTTTCCCAGTCAAGAAAGGCGATATTCTGGTTCTGGGTGAAGATTTCCTTCGGTATAGATTTACCACTTAGGAGTTCTCCTGTTATCTTTATGCCCCAGTCCTTTCCTATGGATCTCATTTGAGTCAACTGACCTGCGGACAGATTCACCTCTCCAGAAAAGGCAAGATGGTAATCATGCTTCCTTTTCTCTTCTTTATATAATACCAACTCTTCTCCGTTGACCTCCAGCCATATTTTGGTGGCTAAATTGACTTTTTTCCCGCTCCTTTTTTGATGAATAAGATTCAAGGCTCGATCCACTGACTCAAAACCAAGCTGACTGAGTTCACCTTTTAACTCTCTAACACAGAGTCGGATCATCTCCCTTTGCAGGGATACATCATAATGGACGAATTCTTTTAAAGCAATAATTATTTCGCTTTTCCTTTTTGTGTAAATATCTTGCAGGATTTGTTCACATATTTTTTCGATATATTCCTGCTGGATTGAGATAATATCTGCGGTTCGATTCAAAGACGCTACAATCTTAGGATTAAACTCTTCTTTGATTTTGGGCAAAAGCGTGAGCCTGACTTTATTTCTAAAATAATCGGTCAGATAATTGGACGAATCCAGTCGGTAGGAAATCTTGTTGGCTTTTAAGAATTTTTCGATCTCCTCCCTTCTGATCTGAATTAAGGGTCGGATGATTTTACCTCTTTTGGCTGGAATACCCGAAAGCCCGGCACCCCCTGCTCCCCTCAAAAGCCTCATCAAAAAAGTCTCCGCCTGATCATCGGCTTGATGTCCCACTGCGATTTTGTCAGCTTTGATCTGGTCAGCTAACTTTTGCAGATACCGGTAACGTATCTCTCTGGCGCCCTGCTCAATGCTGACTTTTTTTCTTTTAGCTTCTCTTTTAACGTCAATTCTTTTGGAGAAACATTTCAATTTCAGACGGACTGCCAGCTCTTTTGCGAATCTTTCGTCTTGGTCGGATTCATCTCCCCTTAATTTATGATTCAAGTGAGCCACGTAGAGTTTGAGACCAAACTCAGGCTGTATGGCAAAAAGACCATAAAGCAAAGCAACAGAGTCCGGTCCACCGGATAGCGCCACCAGAACCCGATCACCTTTTTTCAAGAGGTCGAAACGACGTATGGTCTCTCTCAACTTTTCTATGAACTCATTCTCCTTCATATTTCCTAAGTGAATGTGCCTTTATGTAATAATAACAACTTAGGCTTTACTTGTCAAATAAAAAGGTCTTGGGCTTTATACGTTGGTCGAGGACGCCCTTCAGGGGCAGTTTAAAAGCCCCTTAAATTTTTGGTTTTCAGAAATAAGTTCTTGACTTTGGGATAAGGGAGGGAATATATTTGTATGAATGCTTCGTATTGGATCAGCTTCAAATTCGGATGAATGCATGCGCATCTTAAATCACGAAGGAATTAAGATGATCTTTCCCTTGGACAAAACCAGAAGGGATTCAGAGCTTTTTCAATTTTCGCCTAAGTCCTTGCGGGATTATATTGCCCCTAACCACATTTTATTGAAAATAGCCGAACTTTTTTAAACGACTTTTTCAGCAAACCCTTTACTCCGAACTCCAAAAATTAAAACATGAACACTACGATGAGACTTTAAAAAAACTAACCCCACAACAAAGACATCTGTGCAGTTGAATGCTGGTCTTATGCTAAGTGAAGTGAAATAACTTTTGGTTAGAGAGTATTGATCTTGTAGTCCTTGTAAAAAATGAGAGATTAACCGCTTTACAAAACAAAAGGAGGTTGTCATGGGTTTGGGTCTTCTGACCATCATAATCATTGCACTCTTTATCCTGGCTAATGCCGTCAGGATATTGAGAGAGTATGAAAGAGGTGTGATATTCAGGCTGGGAAGATTGATTGGCGCCAAAGGTCCCGGTCTGATTCTTTTAATTCCACTAGTCGACCGGATAGTGAGGGTGAGCCTTCGAGTGATTACCATGGATGTGCCTGCCCAGGATATTATCACTCGTGATAACGTCACGGTTAAGGTGAATGCAGTGATCTATTTTCGGGTGATGGATTCCAATAAAGCTATCGTGGAGGTGGAGGATTATTTGTATGCCACCTCCATGATCTCCCAAACCACCTTAAGGAGCGTGCTGGGTCAGGTGGAGTTGGATGATCTTCTGACCAATCGAGAGAAGATTAACCGGCAACTTCAGCACATCATCGACGATCAAACCGAGCCCTGGGGAATTAAGGTATCGGTGGTGGAGGTGAAAAACGTGGATCTGCCGGAGAGTATGCAGAGAGCCATCGCTCGCCAGGCTGAGGCGGAGAGAGAAAGAAGAGCCAAGGTCATACATGCGGAGGGAGAGTACCAGGCGTCGGAGAAGCTGGCCGCTGCCGCACAGGTGATCGGCAAAACACCGGTGGGAATTCAGTTGAGGTTTTTGCAGACCTTAGCCGAGGTGGCAACGGAGAAGAACTCCACCACCATTTTCCCGGTGCCCATAGACCTCTTCGCTCCGTTTATGGAGAAGTACGCAAAGAAGCAGGGCGAGGGTAAGTAACAGTTGGCAGTTAGCAGATAACAGATAGACCAACTTTTTGCTTGCTGTTGGTCTTCTCCCGCCCCCGGTATGAACCATACGGTTTATACCTGAGGGGAGCCCGTACGGGCACCCCTCTGGCGGGATCCTGGTGACTGACCAACAGCAAAGTCCTTCCTGTTGGTAAAAAACACCAACAGTAGTCGTAGGTCAAGCATGGCGCAGCCTGCTTGACAAATCAAAAACAATTGTCAACCCCGCCTTTGGCGGGGTTGACTTACAAATTCTTCGAAAACCTCTCCCCCCTTTTTGTCCCCCCGCCAGAGGCGGGGGGATATAGGGGATGAGGTAAAAACGGGGAATTCTTCTATGGAGTATTTGATCTTCGGGAGTGCAGTAGTAATTATTCTGGTTCTGTTGCTTATGCTGATGCAGAGGCAACTGGCAAGCTTGAGGGAGCAGGTTCGCAAAAGCCTGGAAAATACGGATCAAATACTGACTCAGCGTTTTGAAACCACCAGCAAAACGGTAAGTGACGTCCAGACAAATTTAGCCCGACTGGAGGAATCGAACAAAAGGATATACGAGGTGGGCAAGGATATCTCCAGCCTTCAGGACATATTGAAAGCTCCCAAGATCAGGGGAGGAATCGGCGAATTCCTTTTGGGTGATCTTTTAAGCCAGATTCTACCTTCAAGACATTTTAGCCTGCCTCATACTTTCAAAAGCGGGGAGAGGGTGGATGCAGTCATTCATCTGGGCAAAAGACTGGTTCCGGTCGATTCAAAGTTCCCCTTAGAAAACTTCCGAAAGTTTCTTAAGGCAGATTCGGACCGGGACAGGAGAGTTTACCGACGCAGGTTTATCTCCGACGTGAAATTGCACATAGATACGATAGCACGAAAATATATACTTCCGGACGAGGAGACCTTTCCGTTTGCTCTGATGTATATCCCGGCGGAAAATGTATATTACGAAACCATAATCAAAGACCAAGATGCAGAGGATGGAAAAAGCATTGCCAACTATTCCATGCAAAAGAGGGTGATTCCGGTCTCTCCCAACACTTTTTATCTCTATTTACAAACAATTATTCTGGGACTCAAAGGGCTGGATGTCGAGAAAAATGCAGAAGAGATCATCTCGGCCCTGGGAAGACTACGAGTTAATTTTGATAGGTTCAGCCGTGATTTCGAGTTGATCAGGACCCACCTGCGCAATGCCACCGTCTGTTACGATTCCGCCGACAGAAAGCTTAAGAGATTTGAAGACAAACTTAAACAGGTGGAGTCCACCCCTTCTGAGAGTAAACTTCAGAAGACTAACATTCCCGAAGAAACAGAAGAGGTGAAAGGGTCAAGGGAATAGTTGAAGAACAAAAAGCGGATGCGGGTGGAGCTTTAGAGGTTGTGCGGCAACTCCATTTAGACCCCCACCCCTTAGCGCAAAATTGTTCTTTGACAACTTAAAAGTTATTAAATAGGGGTCATCTCCAAATTAGTTGCTAATACCTGAATGAATATGCACAGGCACATATACGACTATAGGGGTTCAATTTGCCATTCCGCCCGTCTGGGCGGGTCCGCCTTAGGTGGAAAAGTGCAAAATTCTGTCTTTTTCTACCTCTCCCCCTTGT
>CAZOJT010000040.1:0-25738 GCA_964580215.1 uncultured Ignavibacteria bacterium
CACATTCATACGAATAATAAGATGTAAACTGTTTCCTGCTCCTCTTAGTAAGTTACTGTCTCAACGACTTCTTTCCTTAATTCCCGAATTCTGGGTCTTGAGATTGGACTGACCCATCCGCACCTGGTGCATCCTTTTTCTAATAATTCATCTGTTGGAGCCATCTCTCCACATTGAGGGCAGGTCTCCATCTCGACTTCGGTACTTTGCTTGGATATAATCTTATTAAGTGTTTTCTCCCACTGACAAATCTTTTCTTCTTCACAGGAAAAGCAGGTTTCTGTTCCATTATAACTCACCACCAAAAGCTTCTTTTTCTTAAGAACTCCCCCCAAATCCCTTATCTCGATTTTCACTTCAGTCAGTTTATCTAAAGGAATTTCCACGGTCGTTCTCTGGTCAAAATCGTGATGCCAGCATAATTTTTGGTCACTCAAATACAGGTGTCCCGCTTTCCAGCCATCGTTTAAAATTCCACCTGAGGTTTGAATGGGGGGTTGGCACCACATTTTACTCATGTGAGTAACTTTCCTCTCTCCGCTCACAAGCTTAAGGATTCTTGTGTCAAATTTAGGAAGGACCGGATTCTCCTCTAAAGTAAGTCCCTTGACTTTCATTCTTTCCTCTATAGCTATTTTTAATTTATAAATATCCACGGACCTGAACTGAGCCACCCGATCATCCTCCAGTAAGAGATAAAGCACATCCACCTCTTCTTTGGTAAAATATCTTTCCCTTTTCACTACCATTCCCCTTATCTTCTCCAGAGGGGTTTGGAACGGTATCTCATCAAATTCCTTTTGATAAATAAGAAGTCTTTTATCCGTCAGATAAAGTTGACCTAACCTCCAGGCAGTATATATTCCTTCTGTGTAGAGATATGAGCCAAATATCCTTAGAGTGATCTCTTCTCCTTCAATTAAAGAAACCTCCTTTTTCTTTCTATGTTCCCGTTCCCAGGCTCTGGATTTCCCGTCCCAGTCCACCATCACCCCATATTTTAACATGGTCTCCATACCGGCCAGGGCCGCTCTTAAGTTGACTCCAATTAAAGGAATTCCCGCCACTGACACGATGACGTCCGCGTAAATCACCAGACCCTTGTCCAGAATTCTATCTAACAGGTCGACTAAAGTTGCCCGCGTATCTCGAACCGGCTCCACTTTTCTTCTCCTTTTAATTTAGCCAAAAGCAACAAAGTCATGTAGGTCAACCCCGCCATAGGCGGGGTTGACAGATAAGGATGCGTATGCATTCATACGAATTTGTCAAGCAGGCTATCCTACGGATCCGTCTGCCCAGACGGGCAAGCGTCCGCTTAGACGCCATGCTTGACCTACAAAGCTTAGCCAAAAGCAACAAAGCTGTAAGGGGGCCAGGGTCCGGTAAAACGGACAGCCAGCCCTTCCTGCTTGTTAATTTGCTCTAACTCCTCTCCCAATTTTTTGGACCTTTGCTTATCTACTAAACAGGAGAGGTTCATGAGCATCTGCCCTTTTTCATCTGTCTTTTTTGTCTTCTCCACTTTGATCTCGTCAACGCACTTTTTAATTCTGGCATAAAAGTCCTTAAAACAGGAATCTGCCTTTCTCTCCATCTCCTTCTTTAAAAGATTCTCCAATTTATGTTTAAACATATAAGCCATTCCTTTAGGCTTCGATTTTATATCCTGATTCAGTTTTCTGATCTCTTCATTAGTTTCTGCTATTTCATTCCCGACAAACTCAGGATCCCAGAAAATTTGAACCCCATACTCAGCCTTACCTCTGATTTTATCCATTTTTTCTTTAAGATTTACATAGTCTTCTTTTAACCAGTTTTTTATGTTCTCCTCCGAACTTTTATCTTCTTCACCTTTGATAATGGTATCGAAACCAAATGGAAGAACAGTGCCAAATCTCTCCCAGGCAACCTCCACCACCTTCTCATGGGTCATCACCCATCTCTTTACCACTTCGTTGTCCTCTGATTTATATGGTTCAGGGGGACAATTATGAACCACCGCGCATAGATCACCCAAGGGTATAGTGTAAACCTCCCTGCCATCCAGACCGATCTTACCCAAATTTGCTTTCTCTCCACTATCTGCCACACAATAGAGATACCTTCCCTCATCTTTGCTTTCGGCTTTGACCTCATTTGCTACTGCAATTTCTGGTCCCTTGATCAAAACCGCCTTATTGTTATCCAGCATATTTAAAGCCTCCTTTACACCTTTTCCATTTGTTTTTCACCAACTTCCTCTCCCCATCTTTCCGGATTTATCATCTTGTCCAATACATCGTCCACGATGTTGTCCAACCCGTCTCTTACACTCTGGACCGATTGAGTAATTCCCTGCTCTTCTTTTATCTGTTCAATTGCCCTATCCAAATCCATAAGCGCCTCACCCAGTCTCTCAACCTCATCTTCCTTTAAGCTTCCGCCTTCCATCCTTTTGAAAGCTTGAATCCTAAGTGCGTCTCTTATAATTTCCACCAAGGCAATGACTAATCCCAGAACGCCATGCTTTAAATTATCTTCGTCTATATCTATCATGATCTAATCTTTTCTCACTTTGATCTCTAAAAAGCCCTTTCTAAAGACCTTCTCCAGTTTACCTTCTGGAGCATAAGGCAAAACTATTTTGTGCTCTGGCTTCCAACCAGGTGAATTGATCCTGATAGTAAGTGTATCTTTTTCTAAATTTATCTTTATCTCCCTTTCAGCCACTCCCGGTAATTCAGCAATTATTCTCAAGTGATCCTTTTCATCAAAGACGTCCACCACCGGCTCTTTGGGTTTTGGAGGAGGGGCTGCGGGCGTTTTTTTCACCCTTCTTCCAAACGAAGGTTTTTGTTCCGGGACCAAGGTTCTGGTGGTAAAACTGCCTTCAATATGTGGACCTCTATCTCCCGTTCTTTTTAGCGGTGCCTCTTTCAGCTTGCGCTCGACTTCCTGGTTAATCTTCTCCAGTCTTTCTTTAAAGGCAGGTGATTTTTCCAATCCTTTCATCAAACCACCCAATCCCGGGATCATCTGGCCCACCCCTTTAAGCACACCTTCTGCCACTCCCCCGGATTCCTCACCCCTTTTAGTCTCTTCTAATTTCTTTATCTTTTCTTCAAGCTGTCTTATTCTTTCCTTTGCGGAGTCTGCACCTTGAGGCTGGTCAACTTCTTTTCTTTTATCTGATTTTTTCATAGGTTTATCCTTCCTTTAATTTAAAACCGCAGATATAACATCCTTTTTTCAAAAGCTCCTCTCTTACAACTTTAGCCCCACACTTAGGGCAGTTTATCCTGTATGGTCGGGAATCTGGTTTCTTGCTGTGTGTGTTTTGCCAGCCACACACATAACACCCCTTTTTCACTAACTCCTTTTTCACCACTCGTCTCCCGCAGGCAGGGCATCTCACCCAATAGGGGTTTTTCTTCTTTTTTTCTTCTTCTATCTGCTGTTTGGCGCATTGATCAATCCTGTCTAAGAGCGCCTTTGAAACAGGATCGAAAACCATCTAAGTCCCCTTAAAAATTTAAGATAAAATATCCCCCTTTTACTTTCATCTCTAACCATCTCACGATACAGTTGCCTTTGCTTTTGCCTTGGCACTTATCCAGCCGCACCAGGGACAACCAGTGGTGAGAAGCTCCTCTGTGTTAACCCTCTTCTCACACTGAGGGCAGTTCTCCTTGCCTACCATTGTTTCTTTCCAGTCCGCAGTTTCATAATTAGTTCCTGACGGAAACTCCAGACCATATTTAGCGGCTGTCTCAAATGAGGCTAAAGCGGCTCGTATTTTGATACCCAAAAGCTCCACCCCAGCCACAGCCACCTGGATATCCGCATTGATCACCAATCCCTTGTCCAGAATTCTATCTATCACATCCACCAAGGTGCCGGAAGTCTCTCTGGTCGCCTCTAAAGCCATTTTAAACCGTCCCTTTCTGAAAAATTTAGTTTTTTTGTTCTGTCAGGAGCTTCTCCTGACAGTGTGTGCGTCAGGTCTGGAGGACCTGACGCAACAGGAACCCATCCCTCCCAATTTAATTGCTTCATTTAACACAATCTTATACTCTGCAACACTGATTTCAAAACCCCGACGCCCCTTGCTTCCTTCTTCTCGTACATAACCTCGGAGAGTTCGGTTAAACTGTCAACTCCCTTGATTTCATGTGGGAACAATGGAATTTCACTGATCAGATAATCAGAGAATTTCCTTAAAGCCTCCTGGACATACTTTCTTTCTTTCTCCCTCTTGGGGGCGCAAAATCCACACCTGGTGGGTGGAGTAAGCATGTTGATCACGACCTGTCGACAGGGAATTTTGAGTCTCTCGAGAGCGGAAAGTAGCCTTTCCGTCTCCGCTATGCCCATGGCTTCCGGAATGGTTATAGCCACAAACTCAGTTTTTTCAGGATCCGTGAGTGTTTTCTGTATTCTTTTGATGCTCTTGGATAGAGAAAGAAGCTCCTGAGCTGTCTTGTTTAACCCTATCACCTCTTTATATTTCAACACCAATTTAAAGAGGGCTTTTAACCAGTCCCGGACCAGTGAAGGAAGCTCTAAGAAGCGAAGCAGATGCCCGCTGGGAGATGTGTCTAAAACAAAAAGATCATATTTTTCCTCTTCGCTAAATTCCATAATCTTTTTTAAAGCCATGATCTCATCCAATCCCGGAGGAGTAAGGGAGATAAGCTCGCTCATCACTTCACGGTCAAACTTTATATCCAACTTATTGCCCAGAAAATTATGAAAGGCTTCTTCTATCTCCTCCCGGTACTCATGCTTAAGATCCTCAACTAATTGGGTAGCGTCTATCTCTAAAGCATCCAGATTACCGCAAGCATATACAGGCGTTATCTTATTGCCAATCAAGTAGCCAAATGAATCGGACAATGAATGAGCCGGATCAGTGGAGAAGACTAATACCTTCTTTTGGGGATTTTGTTTGGCCATATATAAAGCTGTAGCCGAAGCCATTGAGGTCTTGCCCACTCCTCCCTTTCCACCAAACAGGATAAATTGTAAATCCCTGTTGAAAATATCTGAAAGCCTTGAGTTCGAACTAACAGACCTATCTTGGGTGGATATCCCGGTTAAGGGTGGAACAATATCAACTGGTTCATATTGAGAAGTTTTATCAAACAAGGCTGAAGCAAACTCTTTCAAACCATTTATTCCCCGAATCTCCTTGGGAAATAAAGGCATCTTAAAAAGATCATAGTCTTTAAACTTCTCCTCAATTTCTCTTATATGCCCCTGTTGTTCCCTTCTTTTGGACGAGCAGAAAACGCACCCGTCCCTTCCTATGATCCGGTTAACGATAATGTTCTTTACCGGAATTTTATGATTCTTCAGGGTAAGAAGAAGCCTCTCTGTCTCATTTATGCTTAAAGGCTCTGGAATGGTAACTGGAGCAAATTCCGTTGTCTCAGAATTCCTCAGAAGAGTCCTTACTCTTTTTGCATCCCCAGACATTGTCTCTAAGAACTCATCCGCATCGTCTTTTACATACCTGCCTGTGAATCGCTTGGACATATAACGATGTTTATGCTGCATTAAATCGAAGACGTCGACCCATTTGAGCATCTGGTCCGGCAGTTCCAATAACCTGATGGTGTGTCCGGTGGGCGCAGTATCCAAGATGACCAGGTCATATTCATTTGATTTTAAGATGTCCGCCACCTTTATTATTGCCATGAACTCATCCAAACCCGGCAGGGAAAGGTCAAAGAAATCGGCTATATCCTGTTGATCGAAGTAGGTGCCCCGGTCAGCCAGCTTCTTGATTGCATCTCCGTGTTTTTTCTTGAAATCCTCAAGCAACTCTGAGGCATCTATCTCCAGAGCAGAAAGGCCAGGCACATCTTTTATGGGAGTGATTCGGTTGCCTATCCCAAAGCCAAAACTATCTCCCAAGGAGTGTGCCGGGTCAGTGGAGACTAAAAGTATCCTTTTGTATTGGTTATTCTGAGCCAGGTGTATGGCAGTCGCAACAGCAGACGTGGTCTTTCCTGTCCCACCCTTTCCGCCAAAGAGTATCAATTTCAACTCCTGGTTACTTAAGAAAGTAGAACCGTTTTCTGACATCACTTTTCCCTCTTTTAACTTTTCTCTTATTCCTCCTCTTCAGGAGTATCTATGCGTTTACGAAGCTTCTTGCGGCGAAAATTTAACAGTTCACCTTTATCGTTTAGCCGGGTTTCATAGGTTGCTAATATGTCCATCCCATCCGGAAGCGATTGCTTCTCGATCACCTCCACGAGTATATGCCAACCATCCTCATCTTTTGAAGCGCCCAGAGTTGAGGAAAGCTCCAACCCTGTCACCTCGGCTAACTGTTCCCGCGCTCGCTCGACTAATTTCGGCACTGTCATTTCCATTTTGTCACCTCCTCTCAAAAGTGAGATTATATTTTTGTCTCAAGACTTAAATTCGAGCCTTAGCTTTTCATCGATATCTATTCCTCATCAGCCTCTCTTAAAGCATTTAGTTTTGCCTGCAATTTTGCCTCCTCTCTATTATATTCCTCCTCGCCTATCTCGTCCATCTCGTAGCGCAGTTGGAGTTCCAGTAATTTTTTCATTATATATTTCTCATCACTTACCTCTTCTTTTGCCATATCATGAATCTTTTCGAATATCCCAGCCAGCGCCCTCCAGGGCAAAAGCAGTATATCATCAACTAACAGCATCTAACTCAACCCCCTTTACATTTAAATCTATTTCCAAAGAGACAAAATTAAACGGGGGCATCCCTCCCACATATTTCAGCTTCACCCTTTCCCCGAACCTCTCATTTAACTTATTCACCTTCTTATCAAATTCTAACTCTTTGCTCCTCTTTACTAAAAAGGAAGCATTTAAAAGCATCCTCTCCCCGTAATTGTCAGCGACGACGTAATCCTCAGCCACTTCTTTTAAGATTCCCAGCGATACCGTCTTCGCTTTTTCCTTTTCCCTATCAAGTGCCGATGCAACCAACCCCCCTAACTTGATTCGCTGTTGATAAGTCTTCTCCGGAGGTTTGTTCATCAGCTTCTTTTTCCATAACCTGATCTCTTTGTTTTTGGCCAGAATATCCTCATAGATCAGCTTCTCATCAAATATGGCCTTCACCCCCAGTTCCCCCTTCTTTTCCATCTTTAAAAGCAGGTCTTTAAATCTTTTATAATCTCTTTTCAAAATTTTCTTAACCTGCACTTCATCTTCCGCAATAGTGCAATACCTGACTGGTAGAACGGTAAAATCTTCCTTCATCACCGCCTCGATTGCCCGCTCGTGGGGTAAACAGTTTTTTCTGGAGACCGGATATTTTTTAATTGGAGAATTGCTGATCACCGCTGAGATATCTTTGTAGCTTAGGGAACGCAGTTGGTCCCCTCTTTCACCCATGCCCAGGGGTCCAAAGTTTTTTTCCGGGTCTCCTTCTTTAAAATCTATCACGCAATAGATGTATTTACCTTCTTTATATTTACTTTCCTCAGCCATTTTTATCCCCTTTCATTCCTTTCCAAGGCTTCCCGGATGATGTTTTTTACCAAGCCTAAATCAAATGGTTTGGTAAGATAATCATAGGCGCCTAATCTCATCGCCTCTTTAGCTGTCTTTAAGGTTCCGTAACCAGTCAGGATGATTACCTCCATATCCTTTTTAACCTTTTTTAACTCACAAAATGCCTCTATTCCATCCATCCCCGGCATCTTTATATCCACAAGAGCCAAGTCAAAGCTATTTTGCGTTCCTAAGGAGATTGCCTCCACTCCATTGGTAGCGGTAAATACTTGATAGCCCTCTCGGGTTAAAAAATCTTGAAAAAGATCACAGATCTGTTTTTCATCATCAACTACCAAAATAGTATGTTTCATTTTATCTCCTTTTTTTACTCTTTCTTTTTTTACTCTTTCCTTTTTCTTTTCTTTTCAGTTTAATCTCTAAGATTTGGTTCTGGTATGAGGTCTCCAAACTTCTCGGACTGGCTATAAAAGGCAACAGGATCTCCTTCTCATATTTTTTTTCTCCCCGGCTATCGGTAGCCTCAGCAGATATGAAAAGAATATCATCCTTTATTTTGCAACTAATGCTCTCTTTGTCTGCACCCGGCATTTCTGCCAGCACCACTACTTCCTTTATTTCCTCGAAAACGTTCACTACCGGTTCCTCAACTTTTTCCACCAGCAGGGATTTTTCAAGGGGCTTTTGATGGCGAATAAATCTTGGTCTGGTGGAGAAGACCCAGGTGCGTGGACAAGCCACGGTAACCTTCCTGGCGAATCGATCTGCTGACCTGATGCCGCCTAAACCCATACTACCGGCATCCATTTCATTTTCACCCTTTCTTCTGGGCTTATGTTCTATAGTGGTAATGTCGTGGATGCCCTTAATGCGTCTGCGCTTTATCATTTCCACCGCTTTTCCTATGGATCCAGAATTCGGACTTTAAGCTTTATGGGCTTCTTTAAATGGTAGACGATAGATTAGATAACTAATTTCTAAATCTTTAGGTAATCTCTCATCCACCCGGTGTCTCATTCCCATGAAAAGAATCCCAACTTCTCCCTCCATTAACGTCTTACTGATCTTATTAGCAATGAACTCGTCCCTTCTTTGGAGTATATCCCTGGCTTTTTTTTCATATTTTTTAATGGCTTTTTCCTTTTCTTTTAAATTGTCAATTTTGGTGATGTCTTTGATATAGTTGTACTCTTCCAAAAGAAGCCCCGGATCCTCCGTGCCCACCAACTTTGCTCCCCATTGAACCAGTTCTAAAATTATCTTATAATTTTCATTGCCTGCGTGGGCCAAATCAGAAGCTATGGCTAACTCTTTATTACAAACCGGCAGTCCATCCTGATAGACTTTTGTCTTGTTGTAATCCAATCCCAAGTGGAATATCTTCTCTCTTATCCCCCGCCACATGCTGTTGATCGCATCGGTATGTTCATCCCATCTTTTCGGACCATACCTTTCGATATATTCCTTTTTTAATGGCTCGGCTACCGAGCCCATATCCGCCTCCGTATGGACTACCGGAACATAGATTAGTTTTCTCAAGCTCTCTTCCTTTCCGGCTCATCCGAGAGTTTCACAATTTTAATCAGAATAGAATCACCAACATCTTCCTTTTGCAAAGAGCATCGATCGGATTGACAATATTCTAGCAAGAACTTGTAAGCTTGGGTCAACTCATTGAATTCTTTGTCAAAAGAGTTTCCCTGGAGATTTTTATCCGGATGGTACTTAAAAACCAGTTTTCGGTGTGCGCTTTTGATCTCCTGGGGGGTAATTTCCTCTTTCAACCCCAATAACTTCCTTGCTTTATCGACATCCTCGAATCCTATTTTCCTCACCTCTACGGTGCTAAAGCTGTATGGAGCTAAAGGTCCCACACATTTGAAGTTAATCCTCTTTTTGTATTTTTCATCTAACTCATTTAACCTTTTATCGAAATCTTTCTCTCTGTTTCTATCCAAAAGAAAAGAGGAGTTTAATATCATCATATCATCTAAAGTATCGTGCCGGCAAAAATCAAAAGCTATCTCCTTTAAAGCACACAAGATCTCTTCTGCAAACTCAAGATTCTTTCTCTTGAGAAACTTTTCCACCATTCTGCCTAATTTCACTCGATCATTGAGTTGAGGACCAGCCGGACTTGAGGCTATCTTTTCCTTAAACCTTTTGATTTCCTTCTCCTCTGCAATCTCTTTAAAAATTGTCTCCTTATTCCACAAAGCTACCACATCCAACTCAATTTTGTTGTTTATCAAGTCAAGAGTCTCTTTAAATTGTTTATGGCCTGTTTTCAAAATCTGGCCAATTTCCTCTTCCGCATCAGCAAATGTTCCGAATTTCATGGGGATAATGGTATGATTCTTCATAACTTTCTCGATAACCGACTGATGGCAAAAAAGATCGGAAACCACTTTATCTTTTGTCATGGAATCGTAAGTCATAATAGGAGAATCGCTGACCACCGCGCTGATATCCTGATGTGGAACTATATATACCTCTTTCTTAGGGTCACCCAATCCAATCGAACCAAAGCTTTTCTTTTCATTTGCCTGGATTATTCCATAAATATATCTACCTTGTTCAGTCATCTGACTATCTCCCGATACGATATGCCCTTTTGTAAGGGGGCAGGGGAAGAATGCCCTCCATAACATCCTTCCCCTGCTTAGCAGGGGGTGAAAAGGTTTTATGCCCTGCTAATCTGCTCTCTTTTAGTAAAAAACAGTTTCAGCCCGACTCCTAACAAGACCACGGGCCAGAATTTACTCAGCGTCTCTGGGATCACCGCATAGTTGCTCAAAAGAAAAACTATGCCCACTACAAACAACACAATTCCCCAGAACTTTGTGGCATTGTCATTCACTTTACTCCCTCCTTTCTCTCCGCCATCTCCTTGATGGCTTGACTGAAGTGTTTGGCTTTAATTTCAAAATTAGAGTAATCTTTTCCCCCGCCTTTGGCGGGGGATCCTTCGGACTTCTCCTTTCCCACAAAATCGCGAATAGCAGAGAGGGATGCTCTGCGACAGATAAACTCTATGTCCGATCCGACACAGTTGGCAGTTGTATGGGCCAAGGCTTTTAAATCCACCGCTTTGGCCAATGGTTTTCCCTTGGTATGGATTTTAAATATCTCCGATCTGGTTTTCTCATCCGGAACAGGAAGCTCCAACAAAAGGTCGAACCTGCCCGCACGAAGCAGGGCTGGATCGATGATGTCCAGACGATTGGTGGCGGCCAGAACCATCACACCTTTCAGCTCCTCTATTCCGTCCAGCTCCGTTAAGAATTGGCTGATCACCCGTTCAGAGACGTGAGCATCACCTGCTCCTCCTCCCCTGGCCGGAGCTACGGCGTCAATCTCGTCGAAGAAGAGGATACAGGGGGAAGCTTGTTTGGCTTTTTTAAAGGCTTCCCTCACTCCCTTTTCACTCTCCCCGATATATTTTGACATCAGAGCGGGACCTTTGATGGTGATAAAGTTAACCTTGCTCTCATGTGCCACCGCTTTGGCTAAGAGCGTTTTCCCGGTTCCCGGGGGACCATAGACCAAAATCCCCTTGGGGGGATTGGTCTTAGCTTTCTCGAACAGCTGAGGATACTTAAGTGGCCATTCTACAGATTCTTTAAGCTTTTGCTTGATATCATCTAACCCCCCCACCTCCTCCCACTTCACCTCCGGAATCTCCACAAAGACCTCCCTTATAGCTGAAGGCTCCACCTCTTTTAAAGCCTCGAAGAAGTTTTCCATACAGACTTCCAATTCAAGAATCAGCTCATAGGGAATCTCATCTAACTGAAAATCTATTTTGGGAAAGATTTTCCTTAAAGCCGACATTGCGGCTTCCCTGGATAAAGCCTCTAGATCCGCTCCCACAAAACCATGGGTGATCTCAGCCAATTTTTGCAAGTTCACATTTTTTGCCAGGGGCATGCCGCGGGTGTGGATGTCCAGTATCTCCAGCCTTCCTTTTTTATCGGGAATGCTGATACAGATCTCCCGGTCGAACCTGCCAGGTCTTCGTAAGGCTGGATCCAGTGTATTAGGGATATTAGTTGCGCCTATGACGATAACCTCTCCTCTGGACTCCAAACCATCCATTAATGCCAGAAGTTGAGCCACAACTCTTCTCTCCACCTGTCTGTCGCCACCCATCTCCTCTCTTTTGGGAGCGATGGCATCTATCTCATCGATAAAGACTATTGAGGGAGCGTTAGATGAACCCTCCTCAAATACCGCTCTTAATCTTGCCTCGCTCTCACCGTAGAATTTTCCCATCACCTCAGGCCCGGATATGTGCACAAAATAGGCATCGGTCTCGTTGGCGACAGCTCTGGCGATCAAGGTCTTTCCACATCCAGGCGGACCGTGGAGTAACACCCCCTTGGGCGCATCTATGCCCAATCTCTGGAAGATCTGCGGATACTTTAAGGGAAGCTCGATCATCTCTCTTATCCTTTGAATCTCCTTATGCAGGCCCCCAATGTCCTCATAAGCTACCTTAGCTCCTCTTTCCTCAACCGCCTCCTCCGACTTTATGCTGATGGAAGTGGTGGGCTGGATCAACACTACCTCCTTGGACGGGTGAGTATTCAAAACCATAAACTCCTGGGACCGGCTTCCAAAGAGAGTCGCCCTCACCCGGTCGCCTTCCACCAAAGGGATTCCCTCCAAAAGTCTTCCAATGTATCTGGTGTCTTTGTCTTTCCCCAGTGGACCAACAAAAGAGAGGGGGGACAGAACTATTTTTGAGGCAGGTTTATAAGAAGTCTTTTGAATCTTGACCTTCTCGTCTAGGCCTACCTTGGCATTTTCCCTGGTTATCCCATCTATCTGGATAATCTTTTTGCCCCTATCCTCCATGTAGGCAGGCATGACCTTGGCTACCGTTTGTCGCTGGCCTGAAATCTGGACGATGTCACCCACCTCCACACCTATCCTTTTCATATCTTCCGGATCTATTCTGGCTATCACTCTTCCCACATCTTTGGCAAGAGCTTCCCGCACTTTCAGGCTTAGAGAAACGGTCTTGTCATCTGTCACATTTCCTCCAGTGAAGATTTTTTTGTTCTATCTCCTCTCTTTTTCTTTCCCCGGACCGGGTCTTTTCAAAAATCTTTGTGTCCGGTTTTCTAAAACAAAACTTTGGTAGAGAAAAAGATATTGTTTTTAGACTCATCCAGAGAAGTTGAGTTTTCTCCATCGATCTCTGCCAGAGTTGCCTCATATGCCAGATCAAATGAGATTTTGTCCAGAACTAATCCCAAACCCAAACAGAAGACATTGCCTACTATCTGGTCTCCACTGGCATCGGAATAGACCCTTGGCTCATTGCGATAGCCTGCTCTCAAAGGAATTGTCCCTAAATCGGTAGACCAGAGATATTCCGCTCCTAAGCGAACCTGATTGCAATCCTTCCATCCCAGGCTATAAGTGGTATCTGCCTGATCAGCTAAACTCAGGTTCTGATGATACAGCCAACTGGGCTTAACCTGCTCTGAGTTGGAGTATCTTTTGGACTCAAAATCTAAAGCTAAGGTCAGGTTCTCCGTTGCCTCAAAGGATGAGCCTATGCCAAAGATAAGCGGCATACTGAGTTTGCCCTTGCCTTCCGGCAAAGAGATTCCGTAGGCACCCTCAATCTTTTCCCTTTGGGTTAGGTCAAATGGGGTCTTCAGAACCAAGCCCAGGTTGAGTCTATCCCTATAATGATAGATTGTCCCCAGGTTGAAATTCACTCCGGAGAAGCTGGTATTGTTCTCTTCCCAGGAGGAATTTGTTTTATCCAGCATGGTCTGATCCATACCATTGAGAAGGAAATTGACTGAGAGACCCAGAGAAATCTGAGAGGTAAGGTCTATGCCGAGGGCAGTAGTGATAGCATCCAACCCCCCTCTGCTCTCATATCTGTAGGATTGGTTCTCCTCTAAAGAATATAGATCAGCCAGCCTCTGGTAAGCTACGGCAAAGGCTGAGTTTTTGTCTGAAAACTTGAATGGATAGGCAACGCTAACAAAATCCATGGAGTTGTAGGAGTGATCGAAGTCAGACTTTTGACCGTTTGCCTTTAAGGTCCCTTTGTTAAGGGTATTTTTGAATTCCATGGCAAACTCAGTCTTTTTGATCTGAGAGATACCGGCGGGGTTCCAGAATACAGCGGTAACATCGTCCGCCACTCCCATGAAGGCTCCACCCATCCCTCTGGCTTTGGCGCCTCCACCTAAGGTGTTGAAATCGACTCCAGCCAACTGGGCTGAAGCTATTTGTGCAAAGCATAAAAGGCTTGCCAGAGGTAACGCAAGGAAAAATTTGGTTTTCATTTTAACCTCCTAATTTGGTTAAAAGGTTAGCGCTTTAAGAAGGAACTTAAATTCCTCCCTGGGACCTTGCCGAACTGCTCGCATTTGAAAAATTCCAAAAATCACCCCCTTTTATTTGGCTAATGTGATCTCCAAAATTCCGTTTTTGAAGGTGGAGCGGAGCGACTCCTTTTTGACTTTCGATGGCAAAAGAATCTCTTTGTGATATTTCTTATCCGAGTCCTCGGCTTTAAGCTCTAAGATGTCATCTTTCACCTCTATCTTGACCTTCTCCTCCTCCACCCCTGGTATTTCAGCAATGATTACCACTTTGTCAGCCTCATCGAAAAGGTCCACCAGAGGTTCTCTGACCTCGTCGACTACCGGAGCTCCCTTTTCATCCTTTTTGATATTGCCAAAGGTTTCAACCTGAGGTGATTCGCCGGCAAGTCCCCCCAATTTCATTGAGAAGCCATATACTGCTTTCGCCCCTTTAGGACCCAGACCTTTTATCTCACCAGTGCGAGAAAACTCCGATTTGCCCTCCTGTTGCAATTTGGCGGCTAAGTCTACCAAATTGCCGATCCCTTTAAATATTCCACCCAGGTTAAGTTTTCCAGCTCCCACATCGATATCAAATCCGGCCTTTTCCTCTGTTTTTTTCTTGTTTTTAAACATCTTAAAACCTCCCTTCTGCCGTTACATAGTTTTCCTTCTTGAGACTTTCCTGGTATCTTTTCAAAACTTGTCTTTCTCTTTCGATCTTCATTCTCAAAATCAAAACCTGTTGTTCCATATCGCTTATTTTGAGCTCACAAGCTCTGATTTTTTCTTTCAATCTTAGTTCGTCCATAACCTTACCTAATGGTGGGTCATTGAACTATGTTGTTTCTGCATGGCTACACATTTACACTTACTCTTTGTTTTATAAGACCTGCGGAATTGGTGATACAGCGGTTTTATCTCTTCCTTTTTAAACTTCCTATTTTCCAACCCGATTCGCCTTTCGGTTTCTTCGTCTGTTCCGTGTCAGTTTCTTTTTTTATCTTCACATAGCTCGTATCCCAGTCGAATTTTCTTTTCTTTTCAATCTCTTTCTGCTGCCTTCGCAATCTATCAATTCTTTCTTCGATTTCTTTTAGCCGCCCGACGACGGCCTCTCTTCTGGTATCCAATCTTACTCCCTCTTTTTCCAGGAAATTTTTCTCTTTGGTTAGCATTAACATATTGACATAAGGTTCGCCCATATGCTCAGGAATGGAGCGCGAGCTACTTTTCTTAAGGCTCCTTACTTTGTCTATCCTGGGAATATCATGCATACGATTTCCGACCTCCTCTCCACATAGAAACACAATTCACCTCTCTCAAGGGCTTGTCTACACACTATCATTTTGGAGAGACCAAAACCCTCTTTTTTGGGCTGGGGCCCACGATCTTGAACTCAACCAATTGACCCGGCCTTAGCCCGGCTTCAAGGCAAATATTTCTGGGGAAGGTTATCTTCCCCTTTTCATCCACTCTCGATAACACACGCATTAGAGTCACTTTTTGCACTCCCCCTTTGGCTTGCTTATGGGTTATACTCAAGCAATCTTTTTCAGTCAGCAGTACTTTAAGATCAAACGTCTCACCGTTGCTTTGACTTTCTCTCGCCTGCTTTTCTTGCCAATTCTGCTGGTCTCAGAAGTTAAGATGTCCTCACACACCTTTACAAATTCCTTATTCTTAGCACTGACCGGAAGGTTTTTAACCCCAAGGGTCCTGGCAATCATAACACTTGCCCGAACCGTAGGCGCAAATTCGTACTTTCCCTGAGTTCTTAAGCCCCTGACCACATTGACTATTTTCTCCACCCCTTTGGGATTTAAACCGTCGGACTTAGCTTTGGTTATTGCTGTTTCGGTCTCTTTGTCAAAATGATCCAAGTCTATGGTAATCATCCTATCCCTTAAAGCATCCGCGCCTTTATGAACCCCAGCATACTCTTCTGGATTGCTGGTGAATATTGCACAGAAATCCGGATGAACCTTAAGGTAGCTCTGCTTCCCTCTGGCAGCCGGGAGATTCATCATTTTCTCCTGCAAGATGGAAAGCAAAACATTATTAGCTTCGGGCCTGGAGCGGGTAAACTCGTCATAGATCAGGGTCAACCCATGTTTGCAGGCAACCGTTAACCGATTATCCACCCAGTTTCTTTGTGTGTTCTCCTCCAATTTATAAACCCGCGATACATACTGGTCCACGAATTTTCTCCGTTTATAACCACTTTCTGCACCCACCAGATCCGAAGTGGTTAACTCCTCATCCCCGTGAATCATCACCACAGGGCGACCGATCTTGCTGGCAACATGCATAGCCAAACTGGTTTTTCCGGTTCCGGTGGGTCCTCTAAAATGAACCGGAAATCCTGCCTTGATATAGGCTAAGGCGCGTTCGGTTATCTCCTTTATCGCTTTTGTCTCCACAAAATCCGGCAAAGGAGAAGGCTCCAATACGGCAATGGACTCTTCAATCAATGCCATCTCAACAGACTCCTTTCGTCTATTTTAGAACTTTCGTTCTCGTTTTATTTCTATAATTAGATTTTTTACTCAGGGTGTTCAGGGTTTGCCACCAATTCTTCACCCTTTTTGCCAGTCTGGTCCTGGGGCATTTCCTCCTCTTTTCTTACTGCTCCTATCCCTCCACATCTGAGACAGGGAAGGTTGGTCAAATGTTCCTGACCCGTCCCTTTACACTCCGGGCAGGTTACTTTTGGCTCTCTGAAGGTAACAACCCCTTTGCCCAAACAAACAGTGCAGTTCAGTCTGGTGTGAGGATACACTCCGGTTCCGTGGCAAAAGGCGCATTTTATATATGGCTCCTCCACATTAACTTTCCCTTTTCCTCCGCAGACGGAGCAGGTGGATACGGAGGATAATAGCTCGAAAGGATCTATCCCTTTCCCTTTACAAAAGGCACATTTTATCTCTTTCATTATATCCATCACCCCGCTTTCCAAATTTAACTATTACCCATAAGTAGCCTGATCGAGAGTTGAAGTGGTTTTGTCATTCTGAACGAAGCAAAGCGAAGTGAAGAATCTCCTGTCAAGACCTGCGTAAAATTGAGATTCTTCTCCCGCCAACGGCGGGATCAGAATGACAACCCTCGAGATGTGGGTAATAGTCAGCTTTCCAAATAGGGGGAAGCCTGAGATTACCACCGATTAGTTGAAAATCCCGCCGTAGGCGGGGAAGTTTGGCCTGACGTCCCCTGCAGACCATTCAGCTAATCGGTGGTAATCCCTTGTCCTGATCACCTCGTTTAGAGGCTTTGCACTTTTTTTGGCTTCTTTTTTCCCCTTCTAACTGGCTTTCTCTCCTCAGTCTGTGCAAAGCTGTGGGCACTTACAGTTTTTGCGCCACGTTTTGCTCCAGCCACAGTTGACCACATTTCTTTGACCGCCGCGACCAGCCTACCAACCTCGTTGTGCCTCAGCTTATTCTCTTTCCGGAAGCCTTCCATTTCTTTCTGGATGTCTTCCAGGAGCCCGTTGACCTCTCTCTGTCTTTGTGCATTTTCCGAGTGGAGATCTTTGATAAACTGGCGAACTCCTTTATGGAGACTTTCCATTGAGTTTTCCAACATCTCATTAAGTTCTGCTTTTCTTTCTGCGTGTTCCTTCTGGAAGGTCTCGGTCATCTCCCTTATCTCCTCTGAGAGTGCTTCAACAGAGGCAACCCTCTCAGCATTAGAGACAGCCCTGTCAGCATGCGAGGCAGCCATATCCTGGCCCAAGGCCTTAATATCAGTTGCCACATTTGATAATCCCATCCTTTTCACCTCCTTTCCTCTTGTTAGGGTTTGTGCGAAATTTGCATCTTGAGATAGGTTTCTTATCATATGCTTGAAATCTTTTATTTTCAGATCCTTCTTTTTAGTCAAAAGTTCTCTTAACTTTTCTGTTAGCAATTGCTGCTGTTCATAAAAGCCTTTTAATAGTTCTTTTGCTTCGGCTATTCCCTTCTCTATCCCAACCTGAGCCTTTTTCATCCTTTCAACTTCGTTATTGGTCAGAGCATCTTTTAATTCAAAAGCTTCTTTTTTTTGCTCTCTGAGAAAATGCTTTAAGCTTTGCTTAACTTCCTTTTCTTTCTCCTCCTGATTTAGAAGAATTCCATTTATCATTCTATCGAAATCTTTTTTTCTCAAAGATCCTCTTTTAGCCAGGGTTTCTTTTAATTGGGTGCTCAGCTTAGCTCTTTTGTCTTTGAAATCATCCAGGACTTGATAGGTATTATCTATTACTGTTCCTATCGCATCCACCCGGGCATCGTAAGAAGCAATCAAATCCCGCGCCACATTTCTCATTTGCTCGACTGTTCTCATCTCTTGGATTCTCCTTGTCCTTTCCTTCAGGATGAATCCTTATTATTAGGAAGAACCTTTGGCGGGGTATGCTTTGGGGCAAAGCCCGCTTCAGGATACCTCGACAAAAATCCCTCCTACCCTTTCGGCGACAGACCTTAGGCGGTAGCTGCGGTCGGAGTAAGACCGATAGCCTCAGCATACTTCAGGAAGGTCTCAACTCCTGCGCACACTGCTCTGGCCTCAACAGCCAGAAGCTCGATTCCCACCAGGGAAACCCTGACCCAGGCATCGATAACGATACCTTTATCCAGGATTCTGTCGACCACTTCCACTAAGCTGGAAGAGCCGATGTTCTTTTCGACTGCCATCTTTTCTCACCTCCTTTCGTAACTTTTCTTTCTTCTCTTGAGACGTCCGACGGCTGGCGGACCTCTCCGGTTCGCGGAGAGTTTGCGAACCTCTTTCTCTTATTGCCCGGTGACAGCTTTTTCGTCTGATCTAACATCTGCCCTGAACCAATACGGTTCAGGGTTTGTTCCACCCAGACGGGTGGTCGTCTGATCTCAAGACACAGACTTCGTGCCACCTCTGCTTTTGGGGAAAAGACAGAAGCCCCCCATTTGGCAGCTTTGTTTTTAAACTGCTTGGTTGCCGAATTGGAACAGATAAATATAGGTAATGAGGGGTTATTCTCTCTTATCTTCTTCAGTATTCTAATTATACTTGCTTCTGAAAAATTCAAATCGAGGATTAAGAGGTCTGGGTTTCTTTTCTCTATTCCATTTTGAGGGTAGGTGACTGAATTTGCACGGTAACCGTTTGAATTCAAGATTCTACTTAAAACCCAGCCCCTGGCAGGGAAGTCATCTATGATCAATATGCGAGGTTTATCTTGAAGCACTTTACCGTCCCCAGGTTTCTTCGGAAGAATCAACTGAAAAAAAATCTCACCTTACTGAATATTTTTGCTTCGTATTGCCTTGAAGTTCTTTTTGGGGACGGGTTACTTTTTTTGGGGACGTATTGTATTTATCGTTTCGACAGAACTTAAAGAATCTTAAGTATATCTTTTCAAATTTGAAAAGTTTTTCTCAACGCTTTGTATTAATGAAGTATCCGAAACAAATTTTCATTTTACTAAATATTTTTGTGATTCCAATTGCCTTGAAGTTCTTTGTGGGGACGTGTTGATATTTTTTGTATCGACAGTAGTCAGGGCATTTTGAGTATATTTAGTGAGATTTTAAAAAACTTTTTCACAAAATGATACCAAGAATTGTCAGCAACATTTCTTCTTTCGATTTTGCCTGTGAATCATCTTATCGTCACTAATCACTTTTTGAATCTAAATGTTATTACCCAGATCCTAAAGAAAGTTCATCCTTGCTTCCTCTTTGATACTCACAATTTCTGCCCCTTTACCAAATTTTGGTACTAATAACAGTGATTATACGTCTTGCTATGAATAGAATTAAACTCTTGAGATAAACTCTTTGGTTGAACAAAACCATGTCTTTAATCTCTGAGTAAGAATGTTAGGCATCTTTCTATCTCTATCTTTTTTAATTTCTTTGATTTTTCATAAATTGTACTTCTCTGGCCCCACCAACTTTAATTAGCGCATCCAACAAATTGTCAGCCTCTTTTCTTTGCAAATCTTTTTCAACAAGGTTAACTATTGTTTCCTTGTCTAAGGGCATCCCGCACTTGAAACAAAACTTATTTGTGGCAGGATTAGTTTCATCGCACCCGGGACAACCTTTCGGCTTAAGAGGAGTCTCTTCTTTACCATTATTGTTTTGGCTCAGTCCATAGACTTTCAAAATGGCGTTATCGACATCGCGACCAGACAAGTGTACATAGATTGAGGCCATATCCGAAGCCTGAACCCAACCAAAATATTTCTTCATCTGTGCTTCTGTGAGATGATTAGCCGGGTAGGTTGCCCGGCTATGTCTAAAGTTATGGGGATTCACCTTCTTTTTGATCCCCGCTTTATTGGCAAGTATTTCAAGCATTTTCGCTGCTGCACCATAGCTCAAGACTTTTCCTTTGAGACCCGGCCAGAGATAGGCCTGCGGGTTGCCCTTATCTGGGTGTTTGTTGATCCATTCTGTCAGATACGGAACAGAGGAGATAATCCTGATTCTCCTTCGGCCAGTCTTTCCGTCTACCAGGATTTGAGCGCCATACTGATCAAAGCTGATGTGTTTGAGCCTTATGAATAGGATCTCTCCTATCCTGCATCTTGTCTCATAGAGCATCGAAACAAAAGCTTTGTTTCTAACATTCTGGGTTGAATTGATCAAGTTCACTACATCATCTTCGGTGAGCAATTCTTCAGGAAGCTTTATTCTGGATAGCTTTCTGTTTCCTGGTTTGATCCATTTCACTTCTGGCGGATAATCCTCTGAGTCTCTCAGCCACTTGTAAAGTTTCTTGACGGCGGTTTTGAGTTCTGATTTACTGAAGTCGACATAGTTGCATTTCTCAATCTCGGTTACCAGTCTTTTTATGTCCTCTTTCTTCGCTTTTTCAAAATCCATTCCCAGCCATTGAGCTAGCCTAATCAGGTAATAGATGTACTTTACAACTCTTCCGGTGCTCAGACCATTAGAGTAGCACTCGTCCCTGAACTTGAGGATAATCTCTTTGTTCTTCTTAGAAATAGGAGATCTTCTCAAGCTTCTCAAAGCAGTTTTCAGTCTTTTCTCATAGTTGTGGATCGATTCGGGCATAGTGGTACATTACGCCTCCGGCTTTATTAAAGGCGCGCACCACACTTTGCTCACCATGCGGGAGGCAGGCACAGAACAAAAAGTAGGATGCACGCTCTGTTTGTGACCCTATATTCTTTTATTGGAGCGTCAAGTATTTAAAGATTTTGTCTTGGTTGTAGAAGAAGATTTATGAGCTGGGTTTTGGTTCGGTTGGATACTTCTGGCTCCTCGGCTCTTCCTTTTTCACCAACTGATTGACAAGCTTCACCCGGTTTGGCAATTCCAAAACCTTTACTGCGGATTCATCGGTATCCATCTCATGCCTCCACTGGGCAAGCAATCTCAAAAAGATGGACTTTTCCTCTTACTCTCGCCCTTTTGCATTCTATCAATCTCAGTCTAACCAGCTAGGATAAATAATGATCGAAAGTCCTCTTAGCCACAGGGACAAGCTTGTCTTCCTTGCATCTCTCAAGATATCTTTTCCAAAGCTCTTTTGAAATGATTTCCTTCTTATTCCTGATCAGATGGTAAAGGATTTGGTGATGCTCGGTCAAACTCTTCAGCGCAAAGATTCTTTTCAAGTTCTTGATATTGTTGAACCCTTTTTCGGTATGCTTGTTTTCAATGAATCTACTGTAATCACTCTCTGCAAGGTTGGCAGCACTTCTCAGGGTATATATGGCGATTCTTGCCTCTCTTTCGCACAACTCAGCTATCCTTTCCAGTATCTTATGGCTCCAGGCATCAGGAGCCAAACCCATTTCTGCCCTTTGTCTCAAGATCCCAACCAAATCATCACTACCATACTGCGGAAAATCAATTACCTGGGGACTGAGTCTGGATCTTACTCTGTCTTCAAGAGCAAACAAAGGGAATTGACTCTCACCAATACAAATTAAGCCTATATTGCCAACGTTGCAAAGGTTGTAAAGGGTGGCGTTGCGTTCCTTCAAAGGCAGGGTGTCGATTTCATCCAGGATCAGGACAAAAAAATCCTCATTGATATGTTTTCTGACTTCATCTAATTTAAGACTGGTATTCCGCTCCTCAGTGCAAAGAACCCGCAAGTTGTTCAAGATTTCCTGGAGAATAGCATAAAAGGTGTTCTTTTCCCAGCAGTTAACATACGTCCCCTTTACTTGCGCCTCTGACTGGATTTTCCCCAAAACATGTTTGGCTATCGTGGTTTTTCCAGTGCCCGATTTACCGTAAAGCCAGGCATGAGTCGGTTTTCTTCTTTTCAGAATCGGAGACAAACATAACCGTAGTTCTCTGATCTGAACATCCCTGGCAAAAATATGATCGGGAATAAAGTCTTCACTAAGAATATCCGGATTTACTACAATTCCGTACTCCTCAGCCCAACTCATGTATTGAGGTATGCGGATAAGATTTTAAAGGGTGTTGTGCGAAGACTACGAACCATGCGTATAAAAAACCGCGAGTTGACATTGTGGTTTGTGCTTGTTTGGAGCGCCAGTTAGAAGAAAAGGTATCTTTGAAAAAAGCTTGGTTCTTTAATGAAGTTCAAAAATAGTAGAATGGGCCAGCCCGCCTATGGGGACCTAACAAGTTTACTCACCCCATTTAGGGTTCCAAACCATACATTTCCTGAATGATCAAAAGCGATTGCTGTAATCGAATTATCTACTATTCCACTATTACTCGTGTTGTAATTTATCCAGGCGGTTCCGTCAAACACGAACACTCCACTTTTCCAGCTACCAATCCACTTGTTGTCTTGGACATCGATTGCTATTCTCCCAGCCCAATTGCATGAAAGCCCACTGTTATCGCGGTGGTAACGGCTCCAGTCGCTTCCATCGAATTTACCGAGTCCCCAATCCCAAAGTGCCAACCACACATTTTTGGCTGCGTCGAAGGCAAAATCCCCACATTGCCTAACATCGAAACTATCCACGACTGTATAGGTAGTCCACTCAGTTCCATCGAACCTGCTAGTTCCACATAAGGAAGTTCCGAACCATAGGTCACCTGAGGGGCTAGAGGCGACTGCCAAAAGGACGTCACACGCTATTCCACTATTTGAGCTGTTATAATTAGTCCAGGCATCTCCGTCAAACTTGGCTGCTCCTCCGCCATAAGTTGCAAACCAAACATTTCCGGAAGAGTCAACAGCAATGGATTCAATTGGCCAGTGAGGTATGTCGCTATTAGAGGAATCGTAAATTGTCCAAGTATTGCCGTCGAATCTACAAGCGCACAAAATATGTCCGTACGGAGGAAGGGGACCGGTGTGTCCCTCAACTCCAATCCACACATCTCCTGACGGTGTGATAGCGACCGAATTAACTCTGTTGCACGGCAGGCTATCATCAGAGCTATCGTATCTTGTCCAGCTCACACCATCAAACTTACTTAGCCCACCCATCGTTGCGAACCACAAATTTCCATGTGTATCAACAGCTATGTCCTTAACGATATTATCTGCCAGCCCACTGTTTGAAGTGCTATACGTGACCCATGTTCCAGGCGGATTTGATGTAGTAAAATCCCAGACTGGCCCAATAGTGGAATCTCCATGGTTGTCTATAGCTATTACTTGCCAATAATAATGAGTGCCATACCACAAGGCGCCTGGATCATATGTTGTGTCAGATTGATCATCTGAAACCAGACTATCAGGCGTGGAGTCATTCGCCTCGAAATAGACATCGTATACTACCCAATCGCCTGAATCGGGGTCTCCACCGCTCCAGCTTAGGCTAATATTAACGGATTGGCTCGTGTCCCCGTCAGCTGGTGAGGGATTACTGGGCTTATTGGGTGGTCTATTCAAGTGACTTATATCAATTCTATGTCCTGCAGACCAGCCAGAGGTATCACCATGGATGTCTTTTGCCTGAGCCTTCACATAATACGTTCCTTCATTATCCCAAGAATGTGACATCGTCACGGTGTTTCCACTCGGAACCCAATCGCTCCACCCGGAAATGTTTCCGTCGCCCCAAGCAAATCTATATGCAACGCTATCAGTATCCGGATCAGTTGTCTGGCTAGAGAAGTAGTATAGTGTATCCTCGTAGCCTGAAGATGGGCCGCTTGGAGAGGACGGAGTCTCGGGTGCATGATTCTGGACAGATTGAGATATCACAATTTCGTGTTCGGCTGACCACTGAGAGGTGTCGCCGTGAATATCCTTTGCTTGTGCTGTCACATAATATGTTCCTACCTGCGTGTAAGAGTGGTCTAATTCCACTGTGTCGGGAATTGGAGCCCAGGAAGTCCAGTCGCTAATAAGTCCGTCACCCCTAAGAGAACCGACACATAACATTATCGCTGTCTGGATCCAAAGCATATACCGAAAATTTATAAGAAACATCAACATAACCCTCTGATGGACCTGAGGTTATAGTTGGGGATTCAGGTGGTTGATTGGCGCCCTTCACAAGGTTGAAATAGGTAGTTAGCGAATCTTGGATAAGACTTTCGTTTTCCAAATACAATCTGAGAGAATATCTTCCCGGGGGAAACTGGTGGAGAGAAAGTGGATGATTGAACTTAATGACTTGAACGTGTTCTTCTATGGAGAAACCATCTACAGAAGTTGAAACAGAATAAGAGTCGTCACAATTGTACACGCATGCCCCATTGTTCCTATTGAAGATCTTTAGAATAATCTTATATAAACGTTGCTGATTTGTTATGTTAGCTACCCTACACCAGAGGCCCACTTCGGAAGAAGATACGGGATCATTTCCCAAGTTATTTCCGTCATCGTTAGGATCGTCCGGAAAAACACCATCTGTGTCGTAGAAGTAGTACCCTTTTGGCCGCGTGCCGTCCCAAAAATAAAAAAGATAGTGGCGGCTGGAAGAACCTTCCCAAGTAGAGACACGATGAGCAGAGGCTAGTGCCGCTGAAGATAGCGGGGGAGAGGGAGAGAAGATGTCGGATTGCGGTTCACCTGGCGGCACACCAGGTACATGCCTAGACAAAAATCAAAGACCAGAGGAAACACTGCCTGTGTTTACCCCTCTCATCGGAACCACCTGAATTGTGCCTTTTCTATAACTGGCAGGCGCAGGAGTTAGGCGCGCTACGTAAGCATAAGTTGGCTGGAGAAACCAAGGGTTGATCTTCTCATAAAAGCGGGACCAACTTATCTTGTGACACACCAAAGGTAAACTATCGAGAGCTCCTGAGGGATCGTGGAAATACACATTCTCGGTATCATATATCCAACTACAGCAATTGCGTGAGTTGCTGCTTGGGAGACGAGATACACGGGCCACCCACTCTCAACAGACTTTCTGATCAACTTAGCCACAAGATCCGGAGCAACAAGAAAAGTGAATCGTTCAGGCAGGAATCCTGGTGTTAGCAACTGTCCGTAGGTCATCGAAACCTTTCCAGATATATAATCACCACATGATACTGGCTCTCCAGGACCCTTGTTGAGATAAGCAGCAACCTCAAAGGTTTCGACATCGTTCCCGTAGTACTTGGCGATCATTGACAGGCAGGTGATGGCGCACCAAGGGTAATCGCTTTGGTAATAGTAAGGCACATCAAGGAGGCTCATCTCCTCTGAATGTTCTTCCCAAGAGAAAGCCCTCCGATCTGTCCGCTGCTTTACAGGCTATTTCGAACTCGGTCCCGTATGGTTTTCCGCTCCATAGCTGCTCTATACTCTGATCAGTTGATAATTTCATAAGGATCACCCGAAAAGGAGCATTACTTATGGTGCTTAGTGCTTAAATATTTGAGGAGCAAGGCGTGCTGACCATGCTTAAAAGGATTGTGTGGCTTGTGACCAAATTGTGACCAGTCTCGGGCCAAATTGGTCAAAAATCATGGTTTAATGGAAGTTTCGTGTTGGTAAAAAGGTTAGATTTAGTTGATAATA
>CAZOJT010000041.1:0-25008 GCA_964580215.1 uncultured Ignavibacteria bacterium
ATCTCTATGATTCTAGTGAATAAAACCATAATCTTGTAGAACAAAGTTAATATTGGTCTGTTTTTATTCCAAAACCTATAACCTTATCTCCCTTAACCAAGTATTATGACACACCCACTTTGTGGAGAGGGGGAAAGGTAAAAAACAGCTCAGGTCTTCTTTTTGGTGTAAATATAAATCTACGCAGTAGCAATTCTTTTAGAGTAAAACAACGAATTCTAATTCTATTACCATGAGCATAGACCAAGAACAGATTCTAAAATTTCTCTCCACCAAGGCAAGTCAACCCTTAAAATTGCGAGAGCTGGCTAAAAAGATGGAAATTCCTGAAGGGGAATATGGCAGCTTCCGCAGGATGATCAGAGCAATGCTAAGAGATGGGTTACTGGTGAAGATAAAAAGAGGGAAAATCGGATTACCCGATCGGGCAAACCTGGTGGTGGGAAGATTGGTCTCCGGCAGAAATGGTTATGGCTTTGTTGTGCCCGAGGATAAAAGTGAGGATGTTTACATAAAGGGCGAAAATATGATGAATGCTTTTCATGGAGACAAAGTGGTGGTTAGAATACTCAGAACAAGAAGGGGACCCGCTCGTGAAGGGAGCATCATAAAGATTCTAAAGAGGGCTAAGCAAAGCCTGGTAGGGACCTATCATAAGGGCAAGTTCTTCGATTACGTTGAGCCGGATGATCGCAAAATCACCAAGGACATCTACATTGCTCCAGACAATTCCAAGGGCGCATCGAATGGACAGAAGGTGGTGGTGTCGCTTCTGGATTGGGTGGACGTAAATATGGGACACGAAGGAAAGATTGTCGAAGTTTTGGGCTATCCGGATGAGCCGGGCATGGACATTTTATCTCTGATAAAAGAATTCGGGCTCCCTTTGAGCTTTCCCGAGGAGGTGGAGCAGGAGTTGGGTGATCTGCCTGAAAAAGTGGAGAAAAAGGAACTTCAAAGAAGACTGGATCTCCGCAATAAGAATTGCTTCACCATAGATCCGGTGGATGCCAAGGACCACGATGACGCAGTATCTTTGGAGATCGAGCCGAACGGCAACTATCTTTTGGGGGTTCACATAGCGGATGTCTCTTATTATATGAAGGAAGATTCTGACTTGGATCGGGAGGCATTGAAAAGGGGAACCTCGGTCTATCTGGTGGATCGGGTCATTCCTATGCTCCCAGAGAAACTTTCCAATAATGTTTGCAGTCTAAAACCTAACCGCATCAGACTCACCTTTAGCGTCATTCTGGAGCTTACTCCCCAAGGAGAGAGGCTTGGCTACGAGATAAAAGAGAGCGTGATAAAAAGCAAGGCGAAGCTGAACTACGATGAGGTGCAGAAACTTTTTGATAGCGGGTATGTGAGCAGAAGTATAAAAGGTCTGGAGAATGACCTTCTGGCGATGAGAAATCTTTCCCGGAAACTTCTGGAAAAAAGATTGGCAAAAGGAAGCTTGGACTTTGATCTCCCGGAAGCACACGTGGTTTTAGGAAAAGATGGCAGAGTGCAGGATATACTTGAGGTAGCAAGACTGGAGAGCCATCGCTTAATCGAGGAATTCATGCTTCTTGCCAACCGCACGGTGGCAGAACATGTGAGCCGTCTTGCTGTGCCGTTTTTGTATCGAATACATGAGGAGCCGGATCAGGACAGGATGGAGGCATTCTCAGATTTCGTAGCAACCTTAGGCTATTCTTTCAAGGTCTCCGGGAAGATCCGTCCCAAAAAGATTCAAAGATTTCTGAAGTCCCTGGAGGGAAAACCGGAGGAGAGTCTGATAAACGAGATTTTGCTTAGATCTTTAAAGAAAGCGTACTACGGGCCAGAAAACATCGGACACTTTGGTCTGGCTTTTTCCCATTACACCCATTTCACTTCACCCATCAGAAGGTATCCGGATCTTCTGGTGCACAGACTATTGAAAGAGTTGCAGGAGGGAAAATATACCTTCAAGAGGCAGAGCAAGCTCGTCCGTCGCCTCCCCAAAATCGGAGAGATCACCTCTGAAAGAGAAAGATTGGCGGATGAGGCGGAGAGAGAGTCGATAAAGATCAAACAGATTGAATTCATGCAGGATAAGTTAGGAGAAGAATATGACGGATTGATCTGTGGCGTGGTTCCTTTTGGATTTTTCGTCAGACTGGATAATCTTTTAGCAGAGGGCTTGGTGCGGGTCTCCAGCTTAGACGACGACTATTATCTTTTCGATGAAAGAGGTAAGAGATGGGTGGGTAGACGTAACAAAAGAATTTATAAATTAGGGGACAGGGTCAGAGTGCAGGTGGTAAGAGTGGATAAAGACCAAAAGCAGATAGATTTTGTGCTGGCGGGAAGGAGTGTCCGCACACCGCGCGGAAGGAGAAAAAAGAGGAGAAGAAAGTTCTGAGTTTCAAGAGAAAACCTCACCCCCTTTTTCCCCTCTCCACTTCGTGGCTGTGTCGTAATGTCATTCTGAGGCGTTAGCCGAAGAATCTCGATTTTCTAACTTATTGAAACTGTTAGATTCTTCGCTTCGCTCAGAATGACAACTGTGTGTTTTTAAGGGTTGCGACACAGCCTCTTCGTGGATAGGGGGAGAGGTCGAAAGCAAGCATCAGCTTACGCATCGAGTGTTATTTTGAAAAAAATCTTAACGACTTAACAGAGCCTAAATTTTTGGTTGTGGTTTTCGCTTTTTATTCTTATTTTTTACTATATCAGAAGCTCATTTAAGAGCTTTAAAAAAGTTAGCTATACAGGGCTGGGACACAGCCTGCCAGATGATACCCATCGTCATGTGGGGCGGGCATTCTTGCCCGCCGTTTTACAAAATTGTAATGATGTGATGAATCAGCCAGCCAGCATATTGACCATCAGCCCGGACACAAAGCTTTCTAAGGGGATTGATAAGGCGCTATCCGATATTAATCCGCAAATCAAAACCGTCTCCTCTAGTCGAGATGGATTGAAAAAAGTGAGAGAGGAGAGATTTGATATTGTTATCTCCGATTCCCGACTGGAGGATTTTTCGTGCCCTGTCCTTATCCGAAGAATCATAGCGAAAAGCCCGCAAGCAGACATCCTGGTGGGACTTCCCACTGAAAGTATTTTTCGCCAGAAGGAACTTTTGGATTGTGGTGCAGATGATGTTTTTGAAATCCCATTGAAGCCGGAGGAGCTACATCTTAAGGTAAATAAACTTCTTAAAGAAAGAAGTTTTCTAAAATCATGCGGTCTGGTGGGAAAGTCAATCCAGTTGAAGCAGATTGCTGAGTCGGCACTTCAGGTTGCTCCCACCAATATAACCGTGTTGATTACCGGAGAATCAGGAACAGGAAAGGAGCTTGTTGCTTTAGCCATTCACGCCAACAGCAGAAGATCGGATAAACCTTTTGTAGCCGCCAATGTAGGAGCGCTGGCAGAAGGGGTGGTGGAAAGTGAGCTTTTCGGACATGAGAAGGGAGCCTTCACCGGCGCAGTGAGTCGCAGGCAAGGGCTTTTTGAAACCGCCAACCGCGGAACCATATTCTTGGATGAGATTGCAGAGTTCAAGCCATCCACCCAGGTAAAACTTTTGAGGGTTTTAGAGGAGAGAAGCTTCATGCGGGTGGGAGGAAGCTCTGATATAAAGGTGGATGTGAGAGTCATCGCCGCCACCAATCAGAATCTGGAGCAAAAGATAAGAGAGGGAACTTTCCGCAGCGACCTCTATTTCAGACTGGCAGTGGTGAAAATCGACGTTCCGCCTTTAAGAGAAAGACCCAAAGACATTCCCATTCTGGCGCATAGCTTCATCGATAAGTTGAATGGGGAAAGTGCCAGAAAAATTTTAGGGATTTCAGAAGAGGCGCTGGAGTTTTTGATGAGGTATCACTGGCCTGGCAACGTGAGGGAGCTGAGAAATTTCTTGGAAAGCATGTTAGCTTTAGCACCCGATAGAAGAATTGAAGCAGGGGATGTGAAAAGATATGTGGACAAACAGATGCAAGCTAATAGACAGCTGCCGGTGGTGACCGGCAAGTCTGTGGAGACTGCCGAGCATGAGCTTATAATTCAGGCGATTTTAAGTTTAAGATCAGAGATCATAAATTTAAGAGAAGCTCTTTTGGAACGAAGCCAGCTAAGACCAGAACACAGAGTTGAGTTGGAAAGGTCAATTTGGGAAGGAGGCGAAAAAGTAGCAGAGATACCCGGTGATTTAAATGTGGAAGAGATGGAAAAAGATCTGATCCAAAGAGCGCTTGCATTCACCAAAGGAAATAGAAAAAAAGCCGCCCAGCTTTTAGGTGTTGGTGAAAGGACGCTGTATCGGAAATTGGATAAATATAAATTGAGATAGTGATGTAGATCAAGCATGGCGAAGCCTGCTTGACAAATCATAGGAATTGTCAACCCCGCCAAAGGCGGGGTTGACCTACAGAACAACGGCCTATCGTTGGTAACGGACACCCTGTCCGTTACCATAAACGTCACGGAAGAGGGCGTCCATGACGAACAAAAGATGTTGTTTAAAAATGTAGTTGCTCGATTCATCGAGCAGAAAAGAAGCCGAAATGAAATCTTCCCGTCGGAAAACCAAACATATATGGGTCATCTCGGATGGCTCCGGATCTACGGCAGAGAGAGTGCTGCAGGCAAGTCTGGTGCAGTTCGGGCATGAGAATGTGAAGGTGGAGCGCATCCCTGACGTCAGAACCAGAGAGCAGATCAAACGAATTGTGAACACAGCCGCAAAGAAAAAAGGACTGGTGGCCTACACTCTGGTCTCCCCGCAACTTCGCAAAGAAATAGCCACCAGAGCTAACGAACTTGCTGTCCCCACTGTGGATCTTTTAGGACCTTTGTTGACCACGTTAACCACCTTTCTTGCCTCCTCTCCTGAGTCCAGACCCGGGCTGTTGGGTGAGCTGGACCATCATTATTTCAGAAGAATAGATGCGGTTGGATTTACGGTCAAACACGATGATGGGCATGGTTTGCACGATCTGCCCAAGGCGGATGTGGTGATAACCGGCGTCTCCAGAACGTCAAAAACCCCTTTGAGCATGTATCTGGCTTACAACAAGGGCTTGTTAGTAGCAAATGTCCCGATTATTTTGGGATTGGATCCTCCTGTTCAGTTTTTCAAAATTGACCAAAAAAAGGTTGTGGGATTAACCATTAACCCGGATCTTTTGATCAGCCTCCGTCAAACCCGGCTGGCGCAGTTAGCTCATGCAGATATAAATTATGGCGACGAAAAACATGTGATAGAAGAACTAAGATATAGCCACCAAATCTTTCGCAAAAATCCCAAGTGGCCTGTGATAGACATCACCGGCAAAGCTATTGAGGAGATGGCTAACGAGGTATGCAGTTTGCTTATTGGTAAATCTTCATGATCTCTTCTGATAAAATCAGCATTAAGTTATCAATAAAAACAACGGAGGTATAATCATGAAAGTGAAAGATATCTTGAAAGACAAGGGAACTGAAGTGGCTACAATCGGAGCAGAGAAGACCATATGCGATGCGGTGAAGATTCTGGTGGAAAAGAACATCGGTTCCTTGCTGGTGAAAGACGAGAAAGGCAATATTGCAGGCATAATTACAGAGAGAGACATATTGAAGCAATGTAATCAGTGCCTCGAATCGTTTTCGGAGATGAAGGTAGGCGATGTGATGACCAAAAATCTGATCGTAGCATCTCCGGATGATGATTTGGATTACGTGGAAAACATCATGACCCAGAATCGGGTGAGGCATCTTCCCATAATCTTAAATAAAAAACTAGAGGGGATAATCTCCATAGGCGATCTGGTAAACGTGTTGCGTGGTGAGTGCAAGGTGGAAAATCGTTATCTCAAAGATTATATCTCGGGAAAGTATCCGGTTTGAGTCGATTCCGAGTTAAGGGGGCCAAAGATTCTGGTTGGTAAAAAATATATCTCAAGGTTTGTCGCCGAAGGAGAAAATAAGATGACAGAACGGAAGCATTATTTTGGCGATGTGAAAGATCAGTCCGACAAAATCCTGCGTAAGGAAACGTTTGTTCCTGCCACGCTGGAGCGGGTGTGGAATGCCTGGACCACCACCGAAGGGGTAAAGACCTTTTTTTCGAGTGATGCAAAAGTTGAACTCGCTGTCGGCGGCACATTCGAAATTTACTTCCTTCTTGACGCGCCGCAGGGCCTTCGAGGATCTGAGGACTGCCGGGTGTTGAGCTATCTTCCCATGGAAATGCTCTCCTTTTCATGGAACGCTCCGCAAGATTTCGGTGAGCTGCGCAAAAAGCACACAACAGTGGTCTTGCAGTTTGAGGAAGTCGAGTCAGGTAAAGTGAAGGTCGTTCTATCACAACTTGGCTGGGGCAAGGAAAAGAATTGGGACAAGCTGTACGACTATTTCGACAAAGCCTGGTCGTACGTGCTGGGCAATCTCAAAAAGCGTTTTGTGGCAGGGCCAATTGATTGGTCGTCACGTTGATAACCTATTATTCGCTGTTTGTGAATGCTAATGACCATTCTGGATGTGTGCTGACGAGGTGCAGAGAGAAGTGTTGATAACGATGGAATTTCCCAAGAACAGCTAAAGTGAGTCAGGCTTTGTGCGGAATATCGTGGACGGGAAACCCGACGTTAATCCTTTTCTTAACCTAATAGGTTTAAAATAACAGAAGCACAGGTCCTTAAACCTATTTTGACTTCAGGATATATGAAATTGTCGTATATAACAACATGTGAGGAAGAATGTTATGCTGACAGGAATTCATTTTCTCCTGACTTATGCCTGCAATTTTGAATGTGACCACTGTTTCTTGTATTGTGGTCCGAATGCAAAAGGGACTTTCACCCTAAATAAGCTAAGGAAAGCCTTCAATGAGATGACTAAGATCAGAACTTTAGAATGGGTATATTTTGAAGGGGGTGAACCATTTCTTTTCTATCCTCTGATGCTCGAGGGCATCAGAATCGCTCATGGCGTGGGTTTAAAAACCGGAGTAGTAACGAACGCATACTGGTCAACATCTGTTGAAGATGCCGCTCTCTGGCTCAAACCCCTTTGTGAATTGGAAGTTTCCGATCTCAGCTTAAGTGATGATTTATTTCATCATGATGAGGAGGAAGACAATCCCGCCAAATTGGCCTTAACTGCAGCGAAGATATTGGGCATGCCAGCGGATACGATTTGCATTGAGCAAACCACGGCCCAAACAGGTGTAGATAAGAAGCAAGAGAAAGGCGCACCGGTTATTGGCGGAGGCGTTATGTTTAGAGGTAGGGCGGTTGAGAAATTGACAGAGGGACTACCAAAGAGGCACTGGAAAGAATTCACCCAGTGTCCATATGAAGATTTAGAAGACCCCAAGAGAGTTCACGTCGATTCTTACGGGAACGTTCATCTCTGTCAGGGGCTGAGTATGGGCAATATGTGGGAGATCCCTCTATCAACGCTGGTTAAGAACTATAATGCCCTCTCACACCCGATCTGCGGACCTTTGGTCAGAGGAGGGCCCGCGCTTTTAGCTAAAGAATACGACGTTGAACATGAGGATAAATACGTTGATGAATGTCATTTCTGCTATCTTGTTCGCTTGGCTCTAATAGATAGGTTCCCACAATACCTCACACCGAGACAGGTTTATGGATTGGAATAATACTCGGCAACTTCGTGTAATTAGGGATATACGAACAAGTTCGCATACCCCTCTTCAGGAGGGCACTACATGAAGTCCTTCGTATATCAACGAATTAGCTGAAATACCTGCGCATGAGCAAGGGCAAGAACTGTTGATGGCGGAAAGGTTTAGTCCTTATATCGTTGCCAATTTGTGACTCGCAATGTTCAGATTTATTCTTTCCTTTATCTTGCTGACCTCTATTTTGACTTTCTCTGCACAAGCACAATTGATCTCTTCTGAAATTTATGAAACTGAGGAAGACTTACGGGAAGGCTTGGAATTGGGGCTTTTGACCTTTGACCAATACTTTGAGCTTCTGGACATGATCCAGAGCAAACTGCTTCCCACATCTGATGAGACAGACAAACTCTTTTTTATTCCTGATGTGACCAGTATGGATATTTCGCAAGTTAAAACGAAAGACCAAGATATCGATCTGAATCAGAAAATCGGTTCCTTTTTAGTGGAAAAAGAGAAAAAAACTCATCCTCTTTTTTCCGGAAAGCTGGTTTGGAGATTGTATGAGAAATTTTCTGCCGGAGGCAGATCCGCCTATGGCGGACAGGAAGGGGGTAAAACACAAAATTATCTTTTCTGTGAGATTACAAATGGAAAGCGCCTGATCTGGCATATAGAAGCTGATCAGGAGGTCAATTCCTCTGAAACGGTTTTAAGTAGGGGCACTCTTCGGGTGAGAAAAAGGTTTTTTAAGTTTATGCTCCCAGAATATTCAACCACGGTGATAGCGGGTAATTTTGATAAAAGAATCGGGCTGGGCTTGAATGTGGGCTATCATCCCCTTTTTGCATACGCCAGCGAATCAGATTTGAAATTCGAGGACTCTTTTCTTTATCCCGCACTGGGCAGGTATAACGGTATTTACGGAGAGTCTGAATTTAGATCTCTTTCGATTCTGGCCTTTTACTCTAAAAACAAACGCGAGGAAATTGAGAATCGGATTTCAGCTTTCGATTTGAGTTTCTTAAGCAAAAATATAGAAGTGGGTTTGTGTATGTCGGAAGGGGAGCTTAAGAATATCGAGAATAAAAACACCTTCGTAGATGATTGCAAAAGCCTTCATTTTAAATTAAAGCTTAAATCCATAAAATTATCGGGTGAGTATGCTCTGCTTTCCAGCCAAAAAAACGGGTTGGCATTTGATCTTTATTCCCACCGAAAACCGTATAGCTTTGATCTCTCCTGGTGGAGATATGAGGATGGCTTCATTCATCCGCATGGAGGAGGAATCTCCAACCCGGATTATGAGAGCATTTATCTGGATGAGGTAGATTATTCTTACAGATCCAGACAGGCAGGGGAGAGGGGAATATTCTTTAAGTCCGGATACAGAATCTCAGGCAAGCTCAGTTTGAATTTCTCCTATAATCAATGGCAAGAAAAATCATACCTCCCAGACAAGATGAAGTTTCGAGTCGGCACAGGCTATAAGTTTTCCCCAGGCTTTTCTTTTACGGTTTATCAACTATGGACAGACTATGATGTGGAGGATGAACAGATCGATAGAAGGACGTCCTCCCTGAATTTGTTTTTGTCTCCGCACTACAAGTTGGATTGCAACATAATAGCAAATTATCGGACCACATCTAACAAAGAGTATGGTGATCTTCGGCTGAAGATTAGAACTGTGGCGCTTCCGCCTTTGGATTTTGTAGCGTGGTTGAAGTATAACGATCCTAACTTTTCTCGATCTTCGGATGGATATTTCAGCTTTCATCTTCAGGAAAGCTTAAGATTTTTCGAAAACTATTTTGTTTCGGCAGAATATATAACCAAATTCTATCAGGATGAAGACAAAATTGACACCAAGGTGGTAAGAATCAAAATGGAAGCGTTATGGTAAGATGCTTGGGAGAATTTTCCCAACAGATGAAAAGATAAAACAGATGAAAAGATAAAACAGGTGAGACACTTATAGGGCAACATTCATACATGTTTTGCTAAGCTCAACCAAGAGCCAAACGTATTTATGTAAGAATGTATTGAAGAGGAATGAAATAAAATGTCAGGACTAAATCATGTAATCAATCATTCGATCTTGATAACTTCATTTGTGTTCGTAATGATGCTCATTATTGATTATGTGAATGTTTTAACCCAGGGAAAGATGGAGAAGTCGGTGAAAGGCGGGAAGGGACGTCAATATACTATTGCTTCTTTCCTGGGTGCCACACCCGGTTGTTTAGGTGCCTTTATGAACGTCTCTTTTTACATCCATGGGCTTTTAGGCTTCGGTGCAATAGTAGGCGGGATGATTGCTACCTCTGGAGATGAGGCATTCGTGATGTTGGCCCTTTTTCCTGAAAAAGCGATACTCCTTTTTATCGTCTTGTTTGTATTGGGAGTCATAGGTGCCTGGGTATCGGATAAAGTAGCATCTTGGGTTGGGATAGTCCCTTGTAAAGAGTGTAAGTTACAAGAGGTGCACTTCGAGGAGAATTGTCATTGTTTCGAACCTGGGGTCCTGAAAAACTTTTCCAAACTTTGCTTGTTGAGATATGCAATCTCGTTTTCTCTTCTGGTAATTATCATAGCCGTGGGAATGGGGCAGATAGGTCCTGAAACATGGAATTGGATAAGAGTAACTATCTTTTCACTGATAGCTATATCAATATTTATCATACTTACGGTTCCAGATCACTATCTTAAGGAACATATCTGGAAGCATATAATAAAAGAGCATCTATGGAAGGTGTTCCTCTGGACATTTTTTGCACTATTTTTTATAACCATTGGATTGAAGTATTGGAATTTAGAAGTATTCATTAAGTCGAATATGGCGTGGGTTTTTCTGATTTGTGCTCTTGTAGGGCTAATCCCTGAATCTGGCCCTCATATGATCTTTGTCATGATGTTTGCCAATGGGATTGTGCCTTTCTCTATATTACTGACGAGTTCCATAGTTCAAGACGGGCACGGAATGTTGCCCCTGTTCTCTTACTCTTTGAAAGATGCCCTTATGATAAAAATCTTCAATCTGGTGTTTGCTATTGCTATAGGGT
The DNA here is from genome assembly GCA_964580215.1 of uncultured Ignavibacteria bacterium. Classification (GTDB taxonomy): domain Bacteria; phylum Zixibacteria; class MSB-5A5; order MSB-5A5; family SM1-73; genus SM23-73-3. The sequence goes on from CAZOJT010000041.1 coordinate 10,666, forward strand.
TGCCTCTGTTACTAATTGGATGGTGAGCAGAAGATTAAATTTCCTTATGGTGATATGATATGGATACATGAAGAAACATCTTACAGACGGAAGGAAGAAATTCTATATGAGGATACTTCACCAGCATCCGAGATAAAGAAGGGATGAGAAAATCATATCTGAAGGCGCACTTAAGGTATTTTGTTTCCTAAGTGCAGGGGAATAATATAAACATGTTTAAAGAAACCGACATTATAAAAATAGTCAAAGAAGATATTTTGAGAATAATGGGCGAAAGAAAACAAGGAGTTTCATCAGATATAATAGAAAGGGAGATTAAAACTTCGCCCTCTTTTATATCTAAAGCAATTGAAGGGCTTGAGAAAGAGCAGTCAATTCAATCTAAGGGGGTCTTCTTTGAATTGACAGAGAAGGGGCAAAAGGAGGAAAAAGATGAATTACGAAGGTAGGGCTTTGACTATCGCCGGATCTGATTCGGGAGGGGGAGCTGGGATACAGGCAGATTTGAAAACTTTTCAAACCTTTAATGTTTTCGGTATGTCTGTGGTAACATCTGTAACATCACAAAACACATTAGGAGTACGTTCCATCCATGACATACATCCAAACATTGTTGGAGACCAGATAGATATGATAATGAAAGATATGGGGACAGATGCAGCAAAGACTGGCATGGTCTCAAATAAAGAGATAATAGAAATAGTTGTTGATAGAGTTAAAAAATACGAAATAGAAAAATTGGTAGTGGATCCCGTTATGGTTGCAAAAAGTGGTGCTCGTCTCTTAAAAGAGGATGCAGAAAAAGCACTTATAGAGAGACTATTGCCCATAGCTTTCCTCATAACTCCTAATGTTTTTGAAGCAGACATAATTGGCGGGACAAAAATAAGGGATATTGAGGATGCCAAAAAATCGGCAAAGATCATCCAGAGCAAGGGAGTAAAATTCGTCCTTCTGAAAGGTGGTCACCTTTCAGGAGAAAAGGCGATTGATATTCTATTTGATGGAAGAAAGTATACTTATTATGAATCAGAAAGAATTGATACAAAAAATACTCATGGAACAGGTTGCACTTTTTCTGCAGCAATAACTGCCGGATTATCTAAAGGAATGAATATTCACAATGCAATCAAAGTAGCGAAAGATTATATTACAAGAGCAATACGAAATGCACCCGATAATATAGGAAAAGGTCAGGGGCCTTTATATCATAATGTTAAACCATTGGAGATCTCGGCTTTTGAGGGAACTGCTGAAGATTTTGATAGTTGGTTTAACAAAAACAAAGTTGTTTTCGAATCTGAACTGTTAGCGGAAAAACATTTTTTAGCTGACCCTAAAGATTCTGTTAGTATTGGAGTTGGAAGTGGATTATTTGCTTCAAGTTTGGGCATTGAATATGGGGTAGAACCTTCAAAGGAGATGGCTAAGTTGGCGGAGAAAAGAGGAATTAAAGTAAAAATAGGAACTGCTGAAAAAGTACCTTTTGAAAATGAGAGATTCAATACAGTATTATTGAGTACCGTCTTAAGTTATGTAGACGATCCCCAAAAGGCAGTGAGGGAAGCGTGTCGTATTTTAAAACACAACGGACACGTTGTTGTTTCGTTTTTGGCAAAAGAAAGCTCTTACGCAATGATGTACGATTTGGCTTATCTGAGAGGGAAGCACGATCCTGAGACTGCTCCAAAATACCCTTATCCAATTAAATTCATTAAGGGAACTCATTGGCTTTCCGCAAATGAAGTCAGTGATTTATTGAAGGAGGCTGGTTTTGTTGATTTAAAATATGTACAGACTCTTACAAAGCATCCCAGATATACAAATGACGAAATAGAAGACCCAATAGAGGGACATGAAAAAGGAGATTACATAGTTATTCAGGGGAGAAAACCATGAAAGTTTCGGAAAGGCTAAGAAGAGATGCAGATAACATATGGAAGAGGGTAATTGAACATCCATTTGTGGTGGAACTATATGGCGGCGTTTTACCGATAGACAAGTTCAAATTCTATATTCTTCAGGACTACAACTATCTCATCTCGGCTATAAAAAACCTCAGTATAATATCTTCCAAGGCTGACTCGGTAGATGCTATGAGAGAGCTTATCGAAATATTACATCTTGAGTCAGTAAGCGAGTTTGAAGGTTATGAAGAATTTCTTAGAAAGCTTGGATATACGATAGATGATGCTGTCAACGTTGAGCCCACTCCTATGAATGTATCCTACGTGAGTTTTCTTCTATCTACAAGTTCATTAAAATCCTATGTAGAATCTATCGCGTCTGTCCTTCCATGTTTTTGGTCCTATGCTGAAATTGCGGAGTATCATAAAGACAAATTGAGAAAAAATGGAAATAGATTATATGTAGAGTGGGCTTCAGTATATTTGTCAGAACCTTATCTAAATTTAGTTGAGAAAATTAAAAAGCTTGTAGATAATGCTGGTAAAGAGGCTCCGTATGAAAAATTAAAAATGACGTTTATAACTGCGAGCAGATACGAATATATGTACTGGGATTCAATTTACAACATGCATACTTGGCCTGTTTAGGAAAAAAGGAAATATTCAATGATGATATTCCGGAACTATCCAGTCTTTATGTTGTGGAGGGCATAAAACATGTCAAATGAGGTGAAAATGATAGCGTTTGGGCCAGTTCCATCAAGACGTCTGGGACATAGTTTAGGAATAAATAACATTCCACCAAAAATCTGCACGTATTCCTGTGTTTACTGCCAGGTTGGAAGAACTTTAAATATGGAAGTTGAACGAAAGACGTTTTATAATCCAGAAGCAATATTACAAGGCGTAGAGAAGAAAGTCAAAGAAGCAAAGGAGAGAGGAGAACCCGTAGACTATCTCACCTTTGTGCCAGACGGGGAGCCCGCCCTGGATGCTAATCTCGGTCGCGAGATCGATCTGTTGAAGCCTTTTGGGATCAAGATAGCGGTGATTACGAACGCTTCCCTCATCTGGCGTGAGGACGTCAGAAATGACCTGATGAAGGCGGATTGGGTTTCTTTGAAGGTAGATTCTATCAGGGGAGAGGTCTGGCGCCGGATTAATCGTCCTCACCGAACTCTACAAGTAAACTCAATTTTGGACGGGATGCTTGAGTTTGCAGGAACTTACGGTGGAGAGTTGGTAACAGAAACAATGCTCGTCAAAGACATCAACGACGGTGATGACGATATCAGGGAGCTCGCCGATTTTTTGCCTCAACTGAAACCCGCCAAAGTTTACTTATCTATGCCCACAAGGCCCCCGGCAGAAAAATGGGTGCAACCCCCCAACGAAGAAGTAATCAATAGGCTCTATCAAATACTTAGCGAGAGAATTGACGATGTCGAATATCTTATAGGTTACGAAGGAAATGCTTTTGCTTTTACAGGAAATGTTGAAGAAGATCTATTGAGCATTACGGCCGTGCACCCCATGAGGGAAGAAGCCGTAAGAAAGTTCCTTTTGAAGGCAAAGGCTGATTGGTCTATTATTCATAAGTTAATTGATCAAGATCAACTCATAGAGACGAAATACCGAAGGAAGAGATTCTACGTGAGGAGGCTGCGGCGGTCAGGTTGACAGATCGCCACAGCCTTTAGGAATTTAGCTATTATTGATCTTCGTATAAGTAATGGAAAAAATTTTCATCGACCACAATCTCCTCTTTTATAGTCTCCCTCAATCCCCCTTTTATAAAGGGGGACAAAGGGGGATTAAAGGAAGAAAGAAAGATTTTCCATTGCTTACGCGCAACTCAATAATATCTACGTTTCTCTCGGATGCTCTGGGTCGGAGACACAGGCATCCACCGGACAGATAGCTGCACACTGGGGTTCATCAAAATGTCCCACGCACTCCACACACTTATTAAAATCAATAACATAAATTGGATCCCCTTCACTAATTGCCTGAACCGGGCACTCAGGCTCACAGAGACCGCATGCCGTGCAGTCTTCAGTAATTTTATATGCCATTATTACCTCCTTCTTTATTTCAATAGTATACGAGAGTTTTCGATGAAGTCAAACACAATTGTTAACGTATTTATGGTCCTTGGGGTGGCGGCCTACATCGACATTGGTTTGTAGTCCGCTTGAGGGGAATTTGTATTTTCTGGTAAGATGAAACGAACAGCAATGCCATAAAGCCCATTACATTAAGCTAAGCTCGTGTTGGGATTTTTTTAGCCTAAATAGTGTTAGAGGTAAATCTTCAATCGGTGGCTTGAGATGACAACTTTTTATTAGGTTTTCAGAATATTCCTGATGACGGCCATTAACGCCCGTAAGATTGACTTGGATTTCTATTTTCTTTGCCATATATTGCCAAACGGTGTCGGAATCTGATTTCAGATGTGAACGATTTGTATAAAATTCGGAGCTTTGCTTCTAAAGAGGGAAACGTTGCTGAGTTATTGATAATTCTGGTGGTGATATGACCAAAGAATCCAGCCTTTTAAGAATAATTAAAGAAGATATTCTAAGAGTTCTAAGTGAAAGAAGAAAGGTTTCATTAAACATTATAAAACAGGAGATTAAAGTTTCCTTTTCTTTTATATCTGAAGCAATTGAGGAACTTGAAAAAGAAGGGTTGATTCATTCTCGGCAAGATTTTTTTGAATTGACAGAGAAGGGAACAGGAAAAGCAAAAGATATTCTAAGAAAACATCTCGTTTTTGAAAATTATTTTAAAAGAACCAAATCTGAAAATGAGGCCCATGAGATAGCCAATGTTCTCGAGCACTATGTCTCTCAAGAGGTTATTAACAACGTAATAAAAATGTCAACATTTAAAAACGAAGGTGTTCCTCTAACCAAACTCGACCAGCACAGAAAAAAGCTAATCACAGATATCATGGTCTCAGATGATGCATTATTTGAAAGATTAGTCAGCATGGGAATAGTCCCAGGAGAAAATATAATGGTTATAAATGAACTTCCCAATGTTACTATGGTCAAGATAAAAGATAAAAAATTTGCTTTAGATAAAAATATAGCAAGAAAAATCAAAGTACTAAAATATGAAGAATCTTAAGATACCCTTAATTGGACAGCCAAATGTGGGGAAATCATCTTTGCTTAACGCATTGGTTGGCCCAAGTGTGGTAGTATCTAATTATCCCGGGACCACGGTCGAGATAACTCAAGCCGAGAGGGTTTTTAACGGCATAAAAATAAATTTTGTTGATACCCCAGGAATATATTCTATATCTGACAGAAGCGAAGAGGAAAAAGTCACTGAGAGGACTTTGTTCGAAGAAGAAGTGGATGGAGCAATAGTAATCGCTGATGCGACATCTCTTGAAAGAAGCCTTTATATGGCATTGCAGATATTAGAAGCTCAAATACCTGTTATTTTGGTTCTTAATTTTATAGAACAAGCTCAAAAGAAGGGGATAGAAATTGATTGTGAAAAATTAGAAAAGCTCCTTAATATTCCGGTTGTTCCCATAAATCCCTTAACTAAAAAAGGTATAAATAAACTTATAGATGTGGTATTGAGAATTAAAGAGGAGACAAAACCTGGTTTTGAGATCAAATACGATGATCATATAGAAAATGCCCTAAATAAAATCTCTGTTCAAGTAAAAGGGGGATTACCAAAAAGATTCATTGCGGTGAGGATTTTAGAAGAAGACGAGGATTTTTATAAATATCTGGAGAATAGGGAAATAATTAAGGAAGTTAAAGATAGTTTGACTGAACATCCTAAAGTGGCGGAAGACATATGCATAATAAGATACGGTACGGCTTTATTCATAGCAGAAAAGATTACTCAAATAATTCCCTTGGAGAAAGTGAAAAGATTCCAAGAGAAAATTGATAAGATCCTTTTACAAAAAATCTGGGGACCACTTATCACTGGTTTGTTCCTGCTGGCTATCCTTGTGATACTGTTATATCTTGGCAATTTGATGCAAGACATCCTCATGGGTCAGACAGAGAACCTTTTATCTTCTTTTGGTGTAGTAGGACATTCTATTATTACTATATTACTAATCCACGGTTTAACCGGAGTTGCAGCAGGTGTTTCTATTGCTCTACCTTATGTGTTCTTGTTTTATTTGTTATTGGGTTTGTTAGAGGATACAGGACTTCTTTCCAGATTTATCGTTAACGCAGAAAGATTTTTGAGAAAATTAAGCCTCCCTGGAAAATCATTCATTCCGTTAGCATTGGGTTTAGGATGTAGCGTACCGGCAACCAGAGCCACCAGAGTTTTGTCCTCTAAAAAAGAACAATTTTATACGGCCTCATTATTTGCTTTTGTTCCTTGTTCCAGCAGAACTGCCATAATAATGGGGGTGGTTGGATTTTATGGGGGGGTAAAGTTGGCCCTTTCCGTTTTCGCTACTTTATTTGTTGCTGGATTAATCTGGGTTTTTGTAATAGAAAAAATTTTTGATATTAAGAGTGAACCTTTACTCTTAGAAATTCCTCCTTACAGGAGACCCTTAATTAAAAATCTTCTTGCTAAAAGCTGGATTAGGATGAGGGATTTTGTATATATTGTTATACCACTCTTGGTACTGGGAGGAATAGCCTATGGTATTTTAGATACAGCAGGTCTTACCGATACCATAGTAAAACCACTTTCACCAATTACAGCTTGGCTGGGATTGCCCGCTGTAACAGTTATCCCTTTGGTTTTTGGATTTTTACAAAAAGATTTAACCGGAGCAATGCTGGTATCAGTTTTGGGCATTAAAATATCTTTGGCTTTAACCCCTCTCCAAATTTATACCTTTGGGACAGCAACCACCATTGGGATCCCGTGCATAATTGCTTCAGGGATGCTCATTAAGGAATTTGGGTTAAAAAGAGCGGCGGGTTTAACCATAACGTCAATATTATATGGTCTTCTGTTTGCGGGTTTAGTCTGGAGAATAATTTTGATTATTTGAGTAACGTTCAATAAAAATAGAATTACAAGATAGAGGATGAAAAAAATGAGCATAGCAGAGAATTATCAGAGAATAAGGAAAGAAGTTCCAGAACACGTGAGCATCGTTGTGGCAGCCAAAACCAGAATTGTGGCAGAGCTTTCAGAGATTATTGATGCAGGCGCCACCGACATAGGAGAAAATTATGTCCAGGAAGCTGAATCAATGCATGGACAGTTGGGTGAGAAAGCCCAAAAAGTAAGATGGCATCTGATAGGGCCCCTGCAAAAGAACAAGATAAATAAAGCCCTTCCCATCTTCGATATTATACAAACAATTGGCGATTATGAAATTGCTGAAAATATAGACAAGAAGGTGGGGAGAGCTGGTAAAAAAATTGTCCCTGTCTGTATAGAGATAAACATCGGAAGTGAATTTACAAAATATGGGGTGAAACCAGAATTTGAATCTATTGAAGAGCTGATTCGAAGAATATCAGATAATTTAAAATACTTAAAGGTTGTGGGACTGATGACAATGGGACCCCGGGTCGGAGATCCCGAAGACTCAAGGAAGTATTTTAGAAAAACGAAAGAGGTATTTGAAAGGATTAAAACCCTCAATTTACCGAGAGTTGAAATGGAAGTATTATCTATGGGAATGTCAAATTCATATGAAGTAGCAATCCAAGAGGGAAGCAACTTAGTTAGAATTGGCACGTCAATTTTCGGAGAGAGGAAATATTAAGGAGAGATAAAAAGAATAAATGAACATAGAAATTCTGGGAACTGAATCTTTAGGGGTAAGAGGCCTTTGTTGTTTTGTAAAGACCAGAAATCGAAAGATATTGATTGATCCCGGCATAGCCTTGGGTTATACCAGACATGGATTACTTCCCCATCCTCTTCAGGTAGCAGTGGATGAGAGGATACAGAAAAAGATAAAAAAGGCATGGTCTGAAGCTACTGATATAGTAATTAGCCATTTTCATGGAGATCACACTCCCTTAGCGGACGCAAATCCCTATCAATTTAACATCAAAAGAATAGTTGGATTAAATCCAAAGGTTAGAATATGGACTAAAGACTCAAATCATTTCTCTCCGGTGGAAAAGAAAAGAGCAAAGTCTCTTTCTCTTATTTTAAATCAAAGACTGATTTCATCAGGAGGAAAAAGCCAAGGAGCTTTGACTTTTTCCAGACCAGTTCCTCATGGAGAAGCATATGGTAATTTAGTCACGGTAATGATGACTAAAATTGAAGAAGACTGCATATTTATTCACGCTTCCGATATTCAGCTTCTAAATAGTGAAGCTATTTCTCAAATATTGTCCTGGAAACCAGATATAGTATTAGCTGGCGGACCGCCTCTTTATTTGTATAGACTTTCTGAAAATCAAATTAGAAGGGCCTGGAATAATGCCAAATTGCTGTCGCAAAAAGTCGATACTTTAATTTTGGATCATCATTTAATAAGGAGCCACAAGGGGCTTAAATGGTTAAAGCACCTATCATCCGAAACAGGAAAAAGAGTTATGTGTGGAGCGGACTTTATGAAAAAACCAAGGATGTTGCTTGAAGCCAGGCGTCAACGTTTATACAAAGATATGCCTGTCCCTGAAGGATGGCACGAACTTTATGCCAAAGGGCAAGTCGGAACTGATGATTATTGGAATCTGGGTAAGAAACTTTATAAAAGTGTGAAATTTTGGGATCAAAAATGAAAGAAATGTGAATATGAGAAAACAGGATCATAATAAAAAACAAAAAAATATCCTAACCTCTTTTTACAGAGCATTCCAAAATTTTGGGACAGCACTTCCCGTGTTGTTAGGGGTTATCTTACTTTTAGGACTTTTTCGAACATTTGTATCAAAACAGATGATCTCTTCTGTATTTACAGGAAGGTTGTTACAAGATACCGTAATTGGAGCAGTAATTGGTAGTGTCTCGGCTGGCAATGCTATCACCAGCTACATAATAGGAGGAGAGCTACTAAAAGAGAGCATTAGCCTCTTTGCGGTAACAGCATTCATAGTGACATGGGTTACAGTTGGCGTGGTTCAGTTTCCGGCTGAAGCCGCTATTTTAGGAAAACGATTTGCCTTTGCGAGAAATACTATAAGTTTCATCTTAGCTATTTTGATCTCAATCGCAACTGCTACCACGTTGATGGTGATACAATGAATGAAAAGAGAAATACAGAAGATGGAGGAAAGAAAGAAAGAAAAAAGCGCAGGCATTATGGAATATACTTTTTAGGCTGTGTTATCTTCGTATATTTTTTCCTCTTCCTTTTCAAACCAGAAAGCATACAAAGATCTCTCAAGGCAAGTGGAGATTTGTTTATTAAGATAATTCCAGTGGTGTTCTTTATTATATTTCTTATGGGAGTGGTGAATTATTTTGTAAATCCAAAAGCCATCTCAAAATACGTGGGGAGAAAGTCTGGAATCAAAGGATGGCTCTTAGCCATATCTACAGGGATACTTAGCCACGGCTCTATTTATCTCTGGTATCCTTTATTGAAAGAGCTTCGGAATCAAGGGATGAGAAGTGGTTTAGTTGCGGTTTTTCTATATAATAGGGCTATAAAAATTCCGCTATTACCTTTGATGATCTATTACTTTGGGATAACATTTGTGGTGGTGCTACTGATTTATATGATTATTGCTTCTATTGTCGAAGGGAAGATTATGGAAATGATGCTGAAGACTTCTTAAAAGAAGAAACTGAATGGGTGGGATAGGTCTTTTCCGCTATATCCTACCTAAGTTGGATGGAGGGACGTATGCGTTGTTATAATCTCAAAATCATAATTTTTTCTTTATTTGTATTGTTAGGTCATAATGCATTTTGCCAAACTCCTCCAGTAAAGATAATGTTATACGATATTAGGACAAAGCTGGATTCGTCTGATAGCCGACTGCATGTATTCGCTTGGTTGGAATTACAGAAAGTTGATACAGTTAATCAATTCGAGATGCTGTTGACTTCTGATGCACAAATAAGTTCTACAAAATCTAGGTTGAATGATGACTGGATTGATATGCCCTACAGTTTCGCAGGGAAAGATACTTTACGTTTATCAGTCCCTTCTGAGTTGGTATCGAGTGGGGAACTAACCATAGATTTTGAGTACACTTTACCCGTTGGTGAATCAAAAGATGATGTGATGGTTTTAGACCGAGGGCATCGATGGTATCCTCTCATAATTGATCAAGTTGCCAGATTTAAACTCACGGCTGAGGTACCCAATGAATATGAAGTTTTTTCCGCTGGTGATTTAGTTGAAAAGAAGAAATTTACTGAGTATTCTCGATTTATCTGGGAAAGCAAAATTCCAGTATTCAAAATACCGTTGATTATTGCAAAATCAGGCCTTTATGAAGAAACCGTTAAAAATATAGACCACAAAAAGATTTATCTCTATTCTTCAACTATTGATGAAAAGACAAGAGAAGAAATTATCTCTGAAGCTGGTAGCACGTTGAAATTCTATAATAAATTTATCGGAGAATATCCTCATAATCGTTTAACTATGATAGAAATTCCTGAGCTTGAGGGAACGAACATAGCAAGTGACCTCCTGATGGTTGGATCAAAGAATTTCGATTGGTTCAAAAAGGGTTATTATGAGAGCCTTCATCTTTCCATCGCCACCCAGTGGATTGCTGCTGGGGTATTTTTTAAACTATTTGGCAAGGGGTTCTGGTTTCTCCAACTGTCTTTACCGCACTATTTGCGTCTTATGTATCTGGAGCAAACAGAAGGAGAGGATGCTTTTACTAAAGGATTACAAAGAGGACTGGGTCAGTATAAAGAGATTGCCGGCACAGAGAATGAAGTTGCCATAATCGATGTTGATTTCCCGAACACAAAGGAAAAGGCAAGGGTTATTTACGGGAAAGGACCGTATGTCATAGACAAGGTGCGGAGACAAATTGGTGATGAAAACTGGGAGCAATTCATTCAAGCTATCTATAAAGATTTCAAAGGCAGAATTCTTAGCTATAATGAGTTCATAAACTATCTTTCCAGATATGACCGGGATGGAACCTGTGTTTTGAAGTTAGAAAAGATGTTGTCTGAAAAAGGTCTTCCTGAGTAGTCTTATAGATCGGTTCCGAGCGGAATATCGTGGAGAGAGAAACTCGACATCAATCTTTACGTGCCCGTCGGGTCCCCCGACCCGACGGGCTAAAGCCTGCCAAGTCGGGGGACCTGGCAGGCACAGGACTATGTTTTAGTCCTATTCGTCGGATAGGTCTTACAACCATATCCGACCTACGTCGGCTTATATTTTTTCTTTCACCTCTTTATCAAAGAAATCTCTTGCCAGTTCTGCACTTTCTTCGTAAAATGGCGGAAAGACGGATGTCTACAAAGAGCTATTTATAAAGAGGAGACTATATGAGACCTCGTAGTTTGATCACCGTGATTTTAGGTATAGTGTTGGCTATTTTGGGGATAATTACACTCATAATTCACCGCAGTGCCACCGGAGCAATTCCTCTGCTCATTGGTGGTCCGCTTGTCTATTTAGGCTGGTGCGGGGGTCGCACTGCGCTTCTTGTTTTCGGTCATACCACCATCGTGATCGGATGCGCCATGATTACCTGGGGAATATACCTTCTGCCCTATTCTCAACCGACCCTGGCACATATTCTTGCCCGTCCCCTTTTCTGGGGTTTAATCTCATTGTTCGGTGGTATTTGCGCCAACTATCATGGGTTCTGCAAATGTATTCGCAGGCAAGAGTGAGCTCCAGTTCGGACAGGAGTTGTACTCCTGTCCGTAAGAAGGTGAGGGTGCAACCCCCACCCTAACGGGGAAACTTTAGGGTAAGATGCTTGGGTCAGTTTTCCCAACAGATGAAAAGATACCCAACAGATGAAAGGATGAAACAGATAGAAGAGGAAATGGTTTAAAAGCTTTGTTTAATCTGTTAAATCTGTTGGGAATATGTTCTCAGCTCGGACAAGGGTTATACCCTTGTCCATAAGAAGGGCAGGGGTGTAACGCCCACCCTAACAGAAGCATTGAGGCCAGACCTCACCCCCTGTATCTCCCTCTCCACGGAATGGAGAGGGGGACAGAGGGAGAGAGGTAAGAAACACAGAAATTTGGTCCCAATGCAAAAAATGAGTTTAATCTGTTAAATCTGTTGGGAATATAAATCCGTTGGGAATACATTTAAGAAATATGAAAAACAATCTTTCAAAACACTCCATAATTTTCTCTTACCTCTTTTTGTCCTTTGTTTTCAATCTGACTTTTGTAAAACCAGATTTTGCCCAGCAAAGTATTTCCTCTACTGCTAATGTAATCCTCAACGAGATGCTGGCGAACGAACCCGGATCTTATAAGACATTAGAATGGGTGGAACTTTTTAATGCCGATTCGACAGAACACGATCTGGAAGGATGGGCTTTCATCTGCAAGGATGATACCACGTGGATTCCTGCCGGCACAATTGTTCCCGCCAATGGATTTTTGATCATTGCCCGCCGGCTTTTATCCGAGCCTCCCGACTCGATCAGCTTTGAAGGTTGGTGGGGAGACAGAAGTGGCATCTGGGGAGATGCTCCAGAGGAAAGTCTTTCTGTTATCGAAGCCAAGATGAGTTTGACCAACACCGGAGGCACTATCAGCCTGGTGGATCCAGATAACAATGTCCAAACCTTCACCTGGGATCAGGATTGTGGAGATGGTGTTTCCTTGGAGAGGGTATCTTCTGAGGAAGATATCTGGCTCTGCTGTGTTGCCTCGGACAAAAGCACTCCCGGAAAAAAGAATAGTGTTAGCACCTCCTATTCAGATAACATCGAACTGAGCATAGAACCTAATCCTTTCTCCCCGGATGGGGATGGATTTGAGGACGAAGCTATTTTTCGTTATACCTTGCCCATGATGTCAGAACTAACTTTGAGAATTTATGATATGAAGGGACGATTGATAAAGACTCTTATGGAGGACGAGCCGCGGGTGTCTGGAGAAATCTCATGGGATGGAAAGGATGATGAAAATAAAACTGTTCGTGTGGGCATATACGTCGTTTGGGCAGAAGCTACAGGAGATTCTTACAGCCAAAAGAAAACAACTGTGGTAGTGGCGAAAAGGTAACCTCACCCTCTGAATCTCCCTCTCCATTTCATGTTGAGAATCCCGCCAATGACGAGGGAGAGCGGGATTCAGGGGGAGAGATAGAAGAAGTTTTCCACTCCGGAAAGTAAGATATGAAAAGGTCAATTTTCTTTGTTTTGATTCTTTTATTTTGTTCATCCTCCTCTCAAGCGGCATTTGACAATTGCGGCTCAAGTGCGAAAGCACTAAGCCTGGGCAATGCCTCCATCGCCATGACGGATGAACCAACCTGCTTCTTCACTAACCCGGGAGCATTAGGATTTCTTCGCGAGAGAGGATTTCAAGCCAACCTTTCCCGTCTGTTTGATCTGGACGAGCTTTCAGAAAGAGAACTCTTCTTAGCTTTTCCTTTTCGTTTCCTTTCGGTGGGAGCAGGATGTTACATATTCGGGAAAAGCAATTATTATCAAGAAAGTGTGCTCAGTTTTGCTTTTGCCTACAGAATAAAAGATTTTCTTTCTTTTGGCTCCAATTTCAAATACATGCGGGTTTCTTTTTCGTCGGGATATGATGCTCTTTCCACCTTTTCAATAGATGTGGGCTCGACCTATAAAGTCAATCATAGGTTTCAATTGGGTTTTGTGGCAAGAAATCTAAATCAGCCTGAGTTGGTGAAAAACTCAGATGATATCCCCACCGTCTTCTCTTTTGGCTTGGCTGTGTTTCCCTTCCCGGAGGTGACTTTGCTTTTTGACCTTTCCTATGAGGAAAGATACAAAGAACAGCTTCATTTAGGACAGGAAATCAAGCTTTTGAAAAATCTTCCGTTGAGATTTGGCATTCAAACCTCTCCTGCTCGCTATGCCTTTGGAGTCGGATTCAACAAAGATAAGCTTGTGTTTGATTACGGTTATTCGAATCATTCAGTTTTGGGGAACATTCACAAAATCAGTTTTTCGTTTTGCTGGGGAAAAACAAAATCGGAATAATTAATACAAACGCACGAAAATTCGTATGAATGCTTCGCATTTGTTACACTTTACTTGATTGCCCCTCACCCTTGCGTATGTATTCATACGAATCGGCAATCTTCACACCACCATCTCTGAACCACAACTTTTCTTTTACCTCTTAGGTTTATAATGGTTCTTTGATATTTTCCTAACTTTTTGGTTCTCTTTGAACCACACTTTATGCGCTGTTTTTTTTACCATTTTTAACCTCTTTAGCTTGTGCCACAACTTAAATCAGTCCAATGTAAAGCTAAAGAAGTTATGAATCAAGAACTTAAAGCAACCTAAGACGAAAATTAAGGTTTAATGGAAGTTTCGTGTTGGTAAAAAGGTTAGATTTAGTTGATAATATG
>CAZOJT010000042.1:0-24699 GCA_964580215.1 uncultured Ignavibacteria bacterium
ATTATCAACTAAATCTAACCTTTTTACCAACACGAAACTTCCATTAAACCGGATTTGTCGAGTGGAAAAAGCCCCAGCCACGTCTTTAGGGCGAACTATACGGGGTTATTGAAAAACTCTATTGGCAGGGCTAAATGCCCTGCCCTATGAGTGATAGGCCATTATTGCCCATAGGGGCGGGAATTTTCGTATGAATGCATACGCATATCCCGCCCCGAAGTGTGGCTTTTCAACAAGCCAATACAGTTCACCCCCTTGGTGGAATTTCCAATTTCGTGAGAGCAGGGGCTAATTCATGCGCAACAAAATAGTTAACCAACCAGGAACTAACAGCCTGGCGCCGGTCCACCTTTATATAGATAGTTGATCAGATGAAGCGCATCCCCAAGGTCAATTCCTCCGCTACCATCTACATCTCCAGCCTCAAAAGGATAAGGGGCAGGACCATTCTTATAGAGATAGTTTATTAGATAAAGCACATCTTCAAGGTCTAATACTCCATCTGCATTGGCATCACCACAGAGATACGTTCGCACCATAAATGACAAAGTGTCAGCATTGCAATAGTCTTGCGCTGTCACCCTCAATGTTTCCAAAAATATGGTGTCGGGAGCAGTGCCAACTACCGAATCGTTCTGAACTGAACACCAGTGCGGATATTCCAGATAGGTAATCAAGTGAACCTCATCATCCGGGTCCACTATGGTGGGATAATAGATGAAGCTCTCCAGGAAGAGAACGAAGACGGTATCTCCTATGGGTGTTATTGACGGAGCCACATTTGAATGGTCAATGGTCACACTCACTGTTAGGGTATCGGCTAAGTCACCATCTGAGACCCTCACCTTAAACGAGGTGTCAGCATAATCGCAGGCCACCATTCCAGACAGAGTGTCACCCGAAACGGTGCACCAGGAGAGGATATCGTAAAAGCTTGTGACAAGTTCAGTTCCATCGCAATTTTCATCAGAGGCCGTAGCGATATACACAAACGGAGCATCCGGGGATGGAGTGGCGGTATCAATTGCAGGGGAAGTTATCTCCGGCGCCACATTTGAGCCGATAGGATTACAGCAATCATCTAAGGGATGGTATGGGCAGATGTCGCAGGAATCTCCTGCACCGTCGCTGTCTGTGTCCTCCTGATCTGGATTGTAAGCAAACGGGCAGTTATCATCATCGCAGGTGTTCTCAGGGAACCCGGGATTGCCATAGCCATCACCGTCGGTATCGGTGCAATTATCGCAAACATCACCTATCTCATCGTCATCAGCATCTGCCTGATCTGGATTGTAAATAGTGGGGCAATTATCGTCAGGACAGGTATTTTCCGGGTGATCCGGATCGCCATAACCGTCGCCATCAGAATCCACACAGATATACTCACCACACTCAAAGATGGAAACACTGAAGTCGTCAATACCTGCTTCCACCACAGAACCATCATTCAGATCTGAGGCTTCGAAACGAACTTTAACCTGGTTAGTGGGTGGAACAAAATCGCTTACCTTAAAGCTTTTTTCTTTCCACCCGCCAGAGGTTTGGGGTCCAATTGTCTCAACCAAAATCCAGTTTAAACCATCGTCATTAGAAACATAGACCTTAAACAGATCATTGTTAGGATCAGCCCCATAGTTGTTGGTATACCACAGGGCGTAATGGATTTCGGCCTCAAGGGCAGTGCTAAGGTCTAAGGTTGGCGAGATTAACCAGGTGATCCCACCGTCGACATCAGAATCACCATCTACATTATCTGTGAGATAACAATTACTTGAGCCATCGAAATCAGTGGGTGGATCACCACGATCGCCACCGCCAACTGGAACGCCGCGTTCCCAGGCGCCATCAGTAAGATAGGGATCGTTTTCAACGGTCCAGCCCAGATCAGTCTCGAAGTTGTCAGCAAACAGAGTGATAAGTTCTCCTACAAGCGAAGAGTAGACAGTGGCAGGAGCATCATATGGGTTGTATATTATCCCAGAGGCAACTCCCTCGGCGCTGAAATAGTATTCCGGCACATCCTCACATTCCGCTGAAGGCAATGTGGCTTCGTAAAGATCGCCACCCAAAGAGACCAGAGGCGAGGTAAGATAAGTACCACCATCGTATCGATAATGAAGCATACCTGTACCCGGGATATACGAATCACCGGTTTCATTGATCCGCACAGTGATCGGAGTAGAGACACCCGGCTCGACGTAGTCGGGCACACCGTCAGGCAGAAGGATGCTCAAAGACGCAGAAGCAGTCATTCCAAGATCGGGATTGCCCCACAGAGCCCCCCATTCGAATGTTTCGTATTTCAGATAGGACCATAGTCCGCTGACGTACATGTCTCTCAGTGCTAATTGATGAGCCTGGCCCTGGGTATAATCGCCGGACGTCACGTAAGTGGTAAAAAAGTAATCAAATGACTGACTCGAGCCGTCCCATGTATCCACCCAGCCCGGACATCCCAGGGCGACTTTGGTGGCACCTACGAAGCCTACCGCACCCTGCTGTAACATAGCTTGACCCAAGTTCAGATGATCGGTATCCGAATTGCTACAGGCGTCAGCAAAACAGATTGCCGGATAGTCGTCGTTGAGATTGGAGCAGGTGGATGTCGAGACGAAAGCCTGGCCACTGCCGTGGTAGATATGACTGGAGGTGGGCGACCCATGACCAGCCCAGTTCACAAAAGCGAATGTGCCCGACGACCAGACCGAGACAACGTTGCTGTACGTCAGATTATAGTCCATGGGATAGGTGGAGTAACCCTGTTCATACATCCGGGTCATAGTCCAATCAGACATCCATGGTTGATCAACCTTGGCTTCCATAAGTACAGCGTTATCAGTGCGCGGATTGGGATCATCATCCCAGAAGAAAGCTCCTAAAAGAAGTATGTTCTTCTTGAATGTTGGGTCATCGTTCTGTTCATAAGCAGCAGATTTCTCACAAATGTGTAAAACGGTTGAAGCTTCGCTCCATGGGATTCTTCCCACGTTTACCTCAGAATAAAAATCGATGGGATCAGAATCCTCACCCCACTGACGATCCTCATCAGCATCCCAGGACTGAGAATCTGGAAGGGAAAGTTCAGCATAATAGAAATCAGTCTCTGGTTCTCCATACCCCAAATCTTGGGCTGTGCGGCGCATGGGCACATCATCGTAATGACCAACTAACAGTACATCTTCAATACCCCATTCACCTGACGGGTACTTGTCTCTTAAAAAGTTTCTCATCTGCTCAGCCAGATCGTAACCAGTATAGTTGGAACTAATCCAGGAGGTGGTTACTACGTTTACGCTTCTCCCTTTGCTGGTCTCCCAGTTGGCCAGCGGAGTTACAGATGAGGTCAAGGCATCAAGAGTAATGATAACAAAGTCATAATCGCCTTTGCCTCCCTTAGGGCTGGGATACCAATTTTGAGCTTCATGATAATTAAGGATAATCTCTTCTGCGACTTTTTCTTTCCGCGGAAGTTCGTCAATCATAATATCTTTTGAGGAGAAATCTTTCGGATAAGTATAGCTTATATGGACGGTGACTTCAGGATAATAGGTTAATTGACCGGATTGAGGGCGATAGGTAAACGGGGTGACCCTCACATCCACCAGGTTATACTTTCTGTAACCTGCAGTGCGGACAACTTCTCCAACCGAAGCCGGATATGGCTCATCGCTTCCATAAACTGAGTTGAAGTTCTCTTCATACATCTGCCTGTCTCGTTCATAAAGCGGTGGGTCTTCCTGGACGATCACCCTGGGTAAAGGTGCAGGAGATATTTCATAGGTTCCAGGAAGTAGTATACCTTCGCAGAGATCAAAGGTGACTTCAGCTACCTCAGCTCCGGGAGGAATGGCTATGGCAAAGAGCTTTGATGGTAGGTTGGGCTTTCCGGGAACCAGCAGGCGACCAAAGTTCTCAACCAAGATTTCTTGTCCTTGTTCAGTGTATTTAATCTCATACGTCCCAATGGGGATGGTTGCCCTGATTTCTCCATCTGGTAAAGCCTGGTTGGCTTTACTAACGTTAGCACCTACCATAACGCTGCCTATCAAAAGCACCGTTATTAAAACAACCACTACCCCTCCACACTTTTTCATTTCTTCCTCCGTTTAGATTATTAGTGGAAGATTAGGTTCAGTTGTCTTTATGCTTAACTCACAGTTTAATTATAACTCAAAAATGAAAAAAGTCAAGTTGTATATTTGCTATGCTGATGGATATTGGCAAAAATCATGCACTTTTTGTGATGGTTCGGCAGATTTATATGAAAAAAGTGAGGCCAGATCCCATATCTTGACATGATTGATGACCCCAATACAAAAATTAAAGTCGAAACTTAATCCACCTTAAACTATATGGGAAAATCCTAATTGGAGCCGATATGTATCTGATCATTACAAATCTTAGAATTTGTACTTTGCAACAAATTCTCCTGCTGACTGAAGGGAGAGCAAACAAAGGCAAGTTCAAACGATATTATTATTTATAGCAGACACAGGCGGATTTTTCAAAAGAACGTAAAGAATGTAATGTGGGGAATGTCTATGCACCCGTTTGGTGGTTGGCAATCTTTTTGATGATATTTCTGGTTGATTTTCCCGGAATCTGTTTCACTCTGATCACGCGACCCCCGGAGGACTCCACGATATCCTTTCCTACAATTTCATCTTTTCTATAATCACCACCTTTTACTAAAACGTCAGGAACCACGCTGGCAATAATCTTATGGGGAGTTTCCTGGCTGAAGATCAGAACATAATCCACCATCTCAAGTGAAGCTACGATCTCTGCACGGTCATCTTGCGAAAGGATCGGTCTTTTTTCTCCCTTGATCTTTCGCACGGAAGAATCGCTGTTTAAACCAACAATTAATACATCCCCAAAGGATTTAGCTTTTCTCAGGCATTCGATATGTCCTCGATGAAGAATATCAAAGCATCCGTTGGTGAAAACCACCTTTTCTCCCTCTTTTTTAAGTTGGCTCCTTATTTTAACAAGCTGTTTTAAACTTTTAATTTTTTTATGTCTCATCATCTACTCTGTAATGGATCGAATATCAAGAATAATCTCTAATGAATGAGTTCAGTTGAATTGATGAAGTGTTTAAGATTATCCATTAACTCTTCTTTTGTCACCTGAGTGGTACCGATCTCGCCCACCACCAAACCTGCCGCATGATTGGAGATTAAGGTTGCCTCCTTATAGTTTGCTTCCGCGGCAACCGCACAGGTAAATGCGGAGATCACAGTGTCTCCTGCACCGGTTACATCGTAAACCTCTCTGGCTCTGGTAGGAAAATGGGTCAGCGTTCTGTCAGCTTCAAATAGGGACATCCCTTTCTCGCCCTGGGTGATGAGCAAAGCTTCCACCTTCAATCTTTCCAAAAGTCCCCAACCCACCTCCTTAAGGACGCTTTCGTCTCTTATCCTCTTGCCGTAGACGAACCCAGCTTCATGGTGGTTGGGGGTAATCAATGACACATACTTATAGTTCATGAAATGGGTGTCCTTGGGATCCACCGCAATGAAAACTTCATTCTGCTTGCACAGCTCTATCAGCTTGGACAAAAGCTTGTAGGTAATCACCCCCTTGCCGTAGTCGGAGATAATTATGGCATTTATTTCCGGCAAACTCTTTTTCACAAAGCTTAAGATTTCCTCAGTTAACTTCTCTGGAATCTCTTCAGTATTCTCTCTGTCTGCCCGCACCACCTGCTGATTGTGAGCGATTATACGGGTTTTTATGGTGGTCATTCGAGGACTTTCTACAAAGATCCCTTCACTTTTTATTTGAACTTCATTTAGAGCAGACATCATCTTTTCGCCGTTTCTGTCATCTCCGATAACGCCCACCAGTATCGGTTCATCTTTTAAGTTTTTAACATTCAAAGCCACATTGGCGGCGCCACCCAATTTAATCGATTCTTTCGCCACCTCCACCACCGGCACCGGAGCTTCAGGAGATATACGAGATACGTTCCCCCACAGATATTCATCTAACATCACATCTCCTAAAACCAAAATCTTGTGCTTTCCCCAACCGGAAAAGATTCGATCATATCTTTCTTTTAAGATTTTTTCCAAGCTACCTCCAATTGAACTTTTGAACTTTTGAACTTTATTTTAGCCAGATCGAAATTCCAAATGAAAAATGATCTGATCTACTATAGGGACAAAACCCAATTAGGTATTTTATCCCTCTTTAAAATTTGATTATACATTTGCCTGCAAAAATCCCTGCGCAACCACTTTTCAGGATACATCATCTGTCATATTTGAAGAAACCAAAACTCAACAAAGTTTTCGCTTGACATTACGCACTAATATATTAAAATGATTTGAAAATGCAAGCACAATGAAACCTAAGAGGAGAAAACTATGGAGGCAAAACAGCGTAGACTTAATGTGGAACTGGGGGAAAAGGAATCAGAGGGAATCTATTCTAATCTTGCCTTGATCTCTCATTCCCCTTCAGAGTTCATCATAGACTTTGCCCGGGTCATGCCGGGAGTGCAGAAGACCAAGGTTTATGCCCGTATCGTAATGACGCCGGCTCACGCCAAGATGCTTTATGATGCGCTGGGAGCGAATATAAAAAAGTTCGAAGGACAGTTCGGAGCCATCAAGATCTTTGGCAGAGACGAGAAAGAGAAAGGGATCGGTTTTCAGATGTCAAAAGAAGAATGATCGCTCAGACTCCAGTATGCAGATTGCAGTAGGCAGACAAAGGCTTTTATCTTGTGTCTGAGTACTGTTGTCTGGATACTGGCGTCTGCTTTTCAGGAGGATACCCACGTGAACAAAAAGACCATCGGCAGTTTCACTTTTGTTTTACATTCACACCTTCCTTATGTGATCGCACATGGGAAATGGCCGCATGGAATGGACTGGCTGAGTGAAGCTTCTGCTGAGACATACATTCCTTTGCTGAACGTGCTAAACGAACTGGTGGAAGAAGGCTATTCGCCCAAGCTGACTATTGGAATCTCGCCGGTTCTTTGCGAACAACTGAAAGATGAATCCTTTAAACAGGAGTTCTCATCCTATCTGGAGGATAATATCCACGCTGCAGAAAACGACATCGAAGAATTCGCCAAACACCAGAGGAAACTTTTACTTCGATTGGCGCATATATGGAAAGATTATTATAGCAAGATTAAATCCGACTTTGAAACAAAATACGGACGGGATATTATCTATCAATTCAAAAAGCTGCAGGATGACGGATACATCGAGATCATGACCTGTGCCGCCACCCACGGGTATCTACCCCTTTTGTCACAGGACACCTCGGTTCAGGCACAGATAAAGCAGGCGGTTTCAAGCTACACTCAATTTTTCGGGAAACCTCCCCGGGGAATCTGGCTTCCCGAATCTGCCTATCGACCCAGATACAAATGGACTCCTCCGGTTGAGACCGGCTTGGGAAAGAAAAACTATCTAAGGAAAGGAATAGAGGAATTTTTAAGTGAGAACGGCATAGATTATTTCATCATTGATAGCGCTCTGCTAAAAGGTGGAAAGGCTATCGGAGTTTACATGGATAGATTTCAGGCTTTAAAAACTTTATGGGGGCAATTTGAAAAACAATACGCTCCCAGAGAAGAGGAGATCGATAAGACCCCCAGAGAGGTGTATCTGGTGGGCACCGAGGGAAAAAAGCCGGTGGCGGTCTTCACCCGGGATCCGGACACAGGTCTGCAGGTGTGGAGTGGAGAGTGGGGCTATCCCGGAGATGGAAATTATCTGGACTTCCACAAAAAGCATTTCCCGGGAGGGCACAGATACTGGAAGGTAACCTCAGCCAAAAGTGATTTGGCAGATAAATGGGAATATTATCCCGAGGATGCTCAGAAAAGGATCCTGGAGAATGCTTCACATTTCAAGAATTTAATAAAAAGCTTATTGGTGAAATATCACAAAGAGACTGAGAAAAAAGGTATCGTGTGTGCGCCCTATGATGCTGAACTTTTCGGGCACTGGTGGTTTGAAGGCACACAGTTTCTGAAGCTAGTTTTGAAATACGTATCAGATGATCCGGAAATTGAGCTTACCACTTGCAGTAATTTTCTGGATGAGACAAAGCCTACTCAGGTTATTTCGATTCCGGAGGGTTCGTGGGGCGAGGGCGGATATCACTATATCTGGCTGAATGAATGGACCGAATGGACCTGGAAGCATATCTATGAAGATGAAATAAGAATGCAAAAATTGGTGCAGGAGTTCGGCGATACCAAAGATGGAAACCTGATTAAGATTTTGAAGCAACTTGCCCGGGAGCTTTTCCTGCTTCAGGCATCGGACTGGCAATTTCTGATCTCCACCTGGAGCGCAAGGGATTACGCAGAGCTACGATTATCGGAACATCATCAGAACTTTGTCAGATTGGCTGAGATGGCTGAAAAGTTCGGACGTGGTGAATGGGTGGACCCGGGTGAATGGGCATTTCTGGGCGATGTGGAGGCCAGAGACAATCTGTTCAAAGACGTGAATTACAAATGGTTTGGTAAACTCGAATTTCCACCACGATAAAGAACTAAAATCAGAATCTGATAGCCAGAACCTAACTTAAGTTAGGTTCTGGTTCTTTAAAGCAAAAATTACTCCTCTGATGGTGTTCTTAACTAACGGGAAATGAACAGCGGGTGGAGAACACCCGCTTGGAGCAGGAAAACGGTCAGCGGATTAAACGGATGGAATGGATATTAGGGGTGGCAGAAGGATTATCAAAACGAAAGGAGTCGAAATCAAAAAAAGAGATGAAATTTCCGGCTACTTGGTGTGTTCCGCTTTAGCGGAACTTCGGTCAAGTTAAAACTTGACACTCCAAAGTTTTTTTGTATATATTAACAACAAATCAACTTAATCAAGGAGGTAGAACATGGTAAAAAGCAAAACGTGTTTCTGGCTGATTTTTGTGTTGGCGTTGGGAATCTGTGTCTCTGCTTGGGCCTCAGATAAAAATATCCCTGGACAGAATAAAATAAAATGGATGAAGAGTTCCCGTTTCCTCCAGAAGGAAGCAAAGACGCCCTTGATGCCTTACATTTTGCTTTCAGAGAAAACACAAAGATTGACTCAAGTAGCAAACGGAACTGGAGCAATTTCCGGGCGCGTTACTCAAGCCGCAGGTGGTGCTGGTATTGAGGAGGTCGCAGTTATCGCTGAACAGATGACCTGCCCTTCATATGGCGACACAGCTTATAGCAATACCAGCGGCTATTATGTCATCGATGGTCTTCCCCCTGGAAATTATGAGGTTCAGACTAACAATGGGTATTCGCTTGATTCTATCTTCGTGGATGTTTACTGGGACGACAAGTTAAATTGGGAAGATGCAGATACAGTTCATGTAACCTCAGGTAATACCACTGGAAACATCGATTTCAGTCTTCGAGTGGGAGGAAAAATCACCGGAACGGTGACACTGCCCGGAACAGTCCCTGTTATGGTAACAATATCTGCTACTAACACAGCCTCCGGAGATGTTTATTCTGAATGGGCTTGGGGTATAGAAGGATCTGCCCCTTACGTTATCAAAAGACTGCCCACCGGAACTTACAAGGTGAAGACCTTTAATTATACAGGATATATCGACGTTTATTACGATGATAAGCCAGGCAAGCGCAGACTTAGTTTCAGTTACAGAAGGAGGCATAACCTCACCTATCAATTTCACCTTAAGTTGGGGTGCAATCATCGAGGGAAACATTACCAGTGATAGTAAAGGACCTTCTTTAGAGGGAATCTACGTATATGGGTATTATGCCTCTGATCCTGAATGGTACAGCTTTGGCTTAACCGACGAATATGGAGATTACAAGATGATGGGACTTCGTAGCGGATACTGGAAGATATTTGCCTATGGAGATACTATCTATGCTTTCGAGTGGTATAATGACAAAGACACTTGGGCTGAAGCGGATTCTGAATTGGTCACTGCTCCCGACACAATCTCTGGTAGGGATTTCGCCTTAGAAGTTGGCGGTTCGATAAGCGGGCATGTATATAGCATCGAAAAAGGTCCGCTTTCCGGTTGTGATGTGGGTGCATATGAAAGCTCCACCTATCTGCAATATTTGTGGTTTGGAGCAAAAGGTGACACCACCATTGCTGATGGAAGCTATAAGATAGGAGGTCTGCGTACTGGAGATTACTACGTCGTAGCCATGACCGAATGCGATATGATGTGGTATAATGATCAACCCACGCCAGAGCAGGCGGATTTAGTTCATGTGACCATGCCCGATGAGAGATCCGGCATAGATTTCTATCTGCCCTCTGCAGTTGAAGACGAGGCAGATCAGACCAACTCACGACCGACTGAATTTGAGCTTTCTCAGAATTATCCCAATCCTTTTAATCCGGGAACCGAAATTGAATATACCCTCCATAAGCCGACATACGTGACCCTGCAGATTTATAATCTTCTGGGACAAAAGGTCAAAACATTGGTAAATGAATACCAACCTTTCGGTTCTCATCATATCGTCTGGGATGGAAAAAATGAACGGGGAAAGATAGCCTCCAGTGGTATATATTTCTATAGATTGGAGGTCAACGGAGTTTCGCAGACGAAGAGAATGGTTCTTTTGAAATAGATCAACGGATTAAACGGTCAACGGATTAAGCGGATAAAACGGATATGGAAGTCGTAGGTTGGATATGGTCGCAAGACCTATCCGACAAGCTTACCGGAGTGTTCCGCTTCAGCGGAACCTAAATCAAGCTGAAGCTTGATATTCCAGGGATACCCTCCGAGATATTACTTGTTAAAGATGGCGGTTCCCGATGGGATGAATCCTTCCAGCACTTCTGAGATCATCTCGAATCTTCCAAATGACGGCATCAGGTAAACTCCATCCACCATTCCTTTTGCCTGCTCCAATATCTCCCTGGCAACCAGGGTTCCTACCTGCGCGCTCCGATCTTTTGCCTTCTTCATTCTTTCTCTGATCTCTTCGGGCACATTTATCCCCGGCACCTCATAATGCATGAATTCCGCATGCTTGTAACTTCTTAAGGGAAGAACGCCCAAGAATATAGGAATTTTGATATGAGAGACCTTTTGTAAAAACTGCTCAAGAATCTCCAAGTCATACATAGGTTGAGTGAAAGCAAAATCTGCGCCTGCTTCTGCTTTCGTTTCAAATCGATCTATCTCTTTTTTTAGATCATCTGCATTGGGATTAACCGCCACACCCACACAGAAAAAGGTGGGTGAACCGATGGAATTGCCCGCCCAGTCAGTTCCCTGATTCAATCTGTTGACAATCTTCACCAACCCGATAGAATCCACATCATATACTGCAGTTGCCTGAGGATAGTCACCTAATACGGGAGGATCGCCGGTTACAGCTAATATGTTATGGATGCCCAGAGCATGCACTCCCAGTAAGTCTGACTGAAGACCCATTAGGTTTCTGTCTCTGCAGGTCAGGTGAAGGATGGTTTCTATTCCGATCTTTTGTTTTATCAGATAAGCCAAAGATATACAGCTCATCCTCACCCTTGCCATGGGACTATCGGCAATATTTACTGCATCCACCCCGATCTGTTTTAACTTCTCCACATTCTTAAGTATTTTTTCCGTGTTAACCCCTCTGGGCGGATCCACCTCCACCGAAATAAGAAAATTCTTTCCCAGCTTTCCGGCAAACTTAGAGGCTTTCTCTCCCTCCCCTTTGATTGGTTCTTCCTCTTTTATCTTCTCCTCGACTGCGACGTAAGAACCCCTTTTTGTGGCAGTTTCTGTGTTGATACTTTTGAGCATCGTAGATAAAGCGCCGGTATACTCCGGAGTCGTTCCACAACAGCCACCGATGATGTTCGCTCCGCTTTTTATATATTCTTTGGCATATTGGGCGAAATATTCCGGCGAGGAGAGATAGATGAATCTTCCGTCCACATAACGGGGAAGCCCGGCATTGGGCTGAACCGATATCATCTTGCTGGTGGCTTTGTGTAGACGCCCAACTACATCCAGCATCTTCTGGGGACCTACACTACAGTTCGCCCCGATTATTTCAACCTCCATCTGGCTCAGTTTTGTCGCAACCTCTTCAGGTGAATATCCCATAAAGGTTTTACCATTTTCATCAAAGGTCATGGAAGCTATTATGGGAAGCTGGCAGATGTCCTTTATAGCCGCAATTACCTGACTTATTTCCAAAAGGTCTGAGAACGTCTC
Source organism: uncultured Ignavibacteria bacterium (assembly GCA_964580215.1). Taxonomy (GTDB): domain Bacteria; phylum Zixibacteria; class MSB-5A5; order MSB-5A5; family SM1-73; genus SM23-73-3. Next base: position 12,187 of record CAZOJT010000042.1, read on the forward strand.
CAGTATGAACAGATCTACCCCACCCTCAAGCAAAGCCTCTGCCTGTCTTTGGAAAATATCGAGGGCTTCTTTTTCTGAGATATCACCTAAAGGCGCCAGATGTTTGCCCAGAGGCCCCATAGATCCGGCAACAAACACATCCCTCCCCGCGATCTCCCTTGCCTCTCTTGCGATTTTGGCGCCTTTGAGATTTATCTCCCGCACCTTATCTCCCAATCCAAACTTCTTCAGCCTGACCTGATTTGCTCCAAAGGTGTTAGTCTCGACAATCTCCGCTCCGGCTTTAATGTAGTCCCGGTGCACATCCAGCACTATCTTTGGATTGGAAATATTCTGTTCATCGAAGGAGCGTTCGTAGGAGACTCCGCGCATATATAGAAGCGTCCCCATTGCCCCGTCACACAGCATCACCCCTTTTTTTAGTCTCTCTAAGAACGGATCAGCCATTTGACTGTCCCCTGCAATATGAGATTATTGTTTTTCAGTAAACTTTAAACTTTGAACCTTAAACATTAAACGTTTTTACGCTTTTTCCAATCTTTCTTTATACAGAGGGAACTTCTGGCACAATTCTAAGACCTCTTCTTTTACTTGAGAATAGACTTCTTCGTCTCCCAAATTGGAGATGACCTTATCGATTAAGATAGCGATTTTCTCCATCTCAGGTTCTTTCATTCCTCTGGTGGTCAAAGCCGGTGTGCCCATGCGGATACCAGAGGTGATGAATGGTTTCTGAGGATCGAAGGGGATAGTGTTTTTGTTGACGGTGATCCCTGCCTTCTCTAATGCCTCCTCCACCGCTTTTCCGGTGAGTTTTCTTTCGATGAAGCTGATCAGCATCAAATGTGTGTCGGTCCCGCCAGAGACTATATGATAACCCAGGTTTGCCATACCGGCTGCCAGCGCCTTTGCATTTTTTACAATCTGCTGTTGATATTCTTTGAAGGATGGCTTCATAGCCTCTTTGAATGCCACAGCCTTGGCGGCGATCACATGCATCAAAGGACCACCCTGAATGCCCGGCATCACCTCCCGGTCCAGATCCTTGGCGAATTTTTTCTTACACATAATCATTCCGCCGCGTGGACCCCTTAAAGTCTTGTGTGTGGTGGTGGTTACGAAATCAGCATAAGGAACCGGCGACTGATGTATTCCCGCCACAATTAAACCGGCGATGTGAGCAATATCCACCATCAGATATGCTTCCACCTCATCAGCCACATCTCTAAACTTTTTGAAATCCAGCTCACGTGAATACGCAGATGCGCCAGCCACAATCATCTTGGGTTTGGCTTCCTCAGCAATCTTTCTAAGCTCCTCATAATCTATAACCTCTGTCTCTTTATTCACCCCATAAGATGTCACGTTGAAGAATTTCCCTGAGAAATTTACCGGGTGTCCATGGGTAAGATGTCCCCCATGAGAAAGATTCATGCCCAAAAGGGTGTCCCCCGGCTTTAACACTGAAAAATATACTGCCATATTAGCCTGCGAACCGGAGTGCGGCTGAACGTTGACATGCTCACAGCCAAAAAGCTCTTTGGCTCGATCCCGGGCTAAATTTTCTGCAATATCCATAAATTCACAGCCGCCATAATATCTTTTCCCCGGATAGCCCTCGGAATATTTATTGGTCATCACCGATCCCGCTGCTTCCATCACCGCCTCTGAAACAAAATTCTCCGAGGCGATAAGCTCCAGACCATTGGCCTGCCTTTTGGTTTCGCCATAGATAACATTGTATATTTCTATATCACTTTCTTTTAGTTTGTTCATCTTTTTGCTCCTTCATTTTAATTATCGACTGAAGATAATAAAGTTGAAGACCAGCACCTAACTTAAGTTAGGTGCTGGTTACAAATTAATAGCGTTAAAAGCACAGATGGTTAACGACGTGCCATCTTTCTAATTTAGGGGAGAGGTTTTACTGACCTCTTGTTTTTTCTTTTCATCCTCTACCGCTGCAATCTTTTCCATTGTTTTCTTTACCTCCGTTTGCATACCTATTCCTTGGAATATTTCGAGAGCATCTTTCAGATACTTCAAAGCATCATCAAGATGACCTCTGAGATGGTAAACGCTACCGATGTTACTTAAGGCACGTGCCTCCCCCTCCCGATAACCTATCTCTTTGTGTATCCCCAATGCCTCATTATGATATTTCAAAGCGCTATTCAGTTCACCCTTACCTCTGTGTATCTCTCCAATCAAATCTATGTCACTCGCCTGACCCAATCTATAAGGTATCTTCCTATGAATCATTAAAGCGTCATTCAGATATTCCAGGGCTACATCAAATTTGCCCTTCAAATAGTAAACCTCACCAATGCTGCATAACTCATTCGCCTCCCCCAGTCTATGGCCTATCTCTTTAAATATCCTCAAGGCTTCATTATGATGTTTCAGTGCCTCATCAAATTCATGCTTCTTTTGATATATCACACCGATGTTGCCCAAATCACTCGATTCCCCCTGTCTCGACCCTATCTTTCGGTGAATTTCCAGAGCATCTTTGTAATAGTTGAAGGCCTCATCCCATTTACCCACCAGATAGTAAATACTACCAATGTTGCATAAAGCATCTGCCTCACCGTACCTGTTTCGTATTTTTCTATGGATCTCCAAAGCACTTCTTTGATAGCCCAAAGCCTCATCTAATTCACCAAGCTCTTGATATATCAATCCAATATTGCCCAGCGCAATTGCTTCTCCCTTTGGATAAGCTGTCTCCTGATCGAGCTTTAAAGCCTGCTGTTGATATTTGAAAGCACGATCCAGATCACCTTTGAGGTAGTAAACATTGCCTACATTACCCAAACAGAATGCCTCTCCCCTCGGATCATCGAGCTCCCAGACGATCTTTAAAGCTTCTTGGCAATACTTTAAGGCATTATCCAGTTCTCCTTTATCCTGATAGATCAAACCCATGTTGCAGAGAGCAGCCGCCCTTCCTTGCCTGCTTTCTATCTCCCCATAGACCTTTTCAGCAATATGTATAGCTTCCCGATAATGGTTTTCAGCTTCCCTGAGCTTGCTTTGAGCATAATAGGCATTGCCAATCGTTATCTCAATCCCCACTCTTTGACTATAGTCCTTGCAAACTGACAGTGCTTTTTCTAAGCCTTCGATTCCTTCCCCGTATCGGTATTCCTCAAAGTAATCCAGGGCCTTTCCTACCAGCTTTTTGAGTGTCTCATCTCCGCTTTTTGGAATTCCTTTAAGGTACAACCCAATATCTTGTCGCTCCTCCAATCTTGCGGCTTTTTCTTCGAGGCTTTCTTTTCTTGATACTTTCGTGTACGCAAATCTGAATACGCCGTAAATGAAACCCAGAAGCGCAATAGCTGTGGCAATTCTTCCCAAGGTTGCCCATTGTTTTTGTTTTAGCATTCTTCCTTTACACCTTTAAAAACGTGGCGTTAAGCGTCCGTGTACGACGGAAGCTAATTAGGATGGATCGAGATCCGCCCCTACGATTGGTAATTGTTGATCTTTTCTACTCTTGGTATGTGTCTTCCTCCTTCAAATTCAGTAGCCAACCACACATCCAAAATCTTTTTTGATAGCTCTTCCGAAACGAATTTGGAGGCTAAGGCAAGCACGTTGGCATTATTATGCGCTCTTGTTAGCATCGCCATCTCGTCATTCAAACACAAGGCTGACCTGACCCCCTTGACCTTGTTGGCAACGATATTCATACCATTGCCCGTCCAACAAAAGGTGATTCCAAAATCGGATTCACCTCGTGCAACTGATTCTGCCACCTTAAAGCCGAAATCAGGATAGTCAACGGATTGGGTGGAGTAGGTGCCAAAGTCGGTCACTTGATGTCCTAAATCCGTCAGATATTTTTTTATTTTTTCTTTTAATTCAAATCCTCTATGGTCAGCTCCAAGTGAAATTTTCATTTCTATATCCTTTCGTATCTTTTCTATTTTGACTAAATCACAGGTAAAATATTTCAATCTCTCCCTTCAGTAAGAAAGGGGAGCGATTGCAGGCATCTTAACGATTACACTACCTCAAAAATTCCTTGCCCCTTGACCCATGACCCTATAGATTCGCTTTGCTCACTACAAGTTTTAGCATATGGCTGCTCCTAAAGCCATAGAATAAAGCTTCATTGCGGCGGAGTCGGATCGGGAAAGAAGAACGATGGGAGCGCCCGCTCCCACCACCACTCCCCCCACCTTTGCATTAGCCAAATAGATCAGAGACTTGACGAAGATATTTCCGGAGGCTATGTCCGGCACCAGGAATATGTCCGTATCTCCCGCCACCGGCGAGACTATTCCTTTCATCCGAGCCGCCTGAATGTCGATGGCCACATCGAATGCAATCGGTCCATCGATGATCACGTCTTTGATGTCGCCCCTTTCCGCCATTTTCACCAGACCAGCCGCATCTACAGTCTCCTGCATATCCGGATTAACCAGCTCCACAGCCGCCAGACAGGAAACCTTCGGTTTTTCTACTCCCAGCTTCTTTGCCACCTCCACCGCATTGTTTAAGATATCTGCTTTCTGGTTGATATCAGGCTTTATGTTCATCCCCCCGTCGGTAACCAACATCAGTTTATGATATGCCTCAACCTCTATCACAGAAACGTGACTCAACAGAGCACCGGTGCGAAGTCCGCTCTCCTTATCCAGAACCGCCTTAAGTAAGGTGGAGGTACCCACCTTACCTTTCATCAATATCTCTGCCTTTCCCTGCTTGACCGTTTCCACTGCTACTTTTGCGGTAAGGTTAGGGTCAGGCACATTAATGATCTCCACCTGATTCAAATCAAGGCTTTTCTTCTTGCACAGCCGCTCAATTTTAGCCTGGTCACCAATGAGCACGGCAGAGATTATCTTCTCCTCTGTTGCCTGCTTCACCGCTTCGATTATCTCCTCCCCTTCTGCTGAAGCAATAGCTAATTTTTTCCTCTCCTTGTTCTTAACTATTGAAATCAACTGATTAAAACTGGTGATTTTCTCCTCGGACATTTTTCCCTCTGAATAAAAACAGTCGTTTACTGAAAGGTTTTGTGACTTTAACCACATTTAACCTAATTTTTTTGCATTGGAGACAAGATTCTGCGCCCTTTACCTCACCCCCGTCCCCCTCTCCATGAAATGGAGAGGGGAATACAGGAGGAGAGGTCTTATCTATTCGAATCTATTCGGACACCTGACCATTTATCTCTCAATATTTGACAGACAACTCTTTTTGTCAAGCAGTCCTGCGGACATGCTTGACCTACAAGACTTAACACCCGGCAGAACATCATCTACGTTAGTGAGGGGGTTGCACCCCCACCCTATGATTGCGGTCAGACGACCCCAGACGGGAGCGTCCGCTCGCCCGTCTGGGCGGATAGGGATACAACTCCTATCCGATCTCTAAAGTTGCAGGTCTACAAGACAGCGCCAAAGTCCTTCTTGAAAGCTTGGGCTAGCTTTGCTCCCCAATTGTCCAGAGGTTCCAATTTCCCAAAGAAGAATCTGAGCACCGGAGGTTCCTCCACAAATTTTAATCCTTTAATTTTGTCCCGGTGCTGGTATAACCATTTTACTCTGTCGACCACGTATTCGAGGTGAGACATGGTATAAACTCTTCTGGGAACTGCAAGCCGGGCCAGTTCCAGATCGGAGTATATTTCGTTTCCGTCCTGATCCCGGTCCATTGAAATGGTGCCCCTTTCCATGCACCTCACACCGGACGCTATATAAATGGCGGCCGCCAACGCTCCCGCAGGATACTGGGATTGGGGCATATCCGGCAAAAACATTTTGGCATCTACGTGGCAGGCCAAACCGCCCGGTGGGGTGACCACGGGAATCTTTTCTTCGACACACCTTCCAACAAAATATTTCACCTGTTCTGGTACACTGCCGGCAACGCTTATGTCCGTCATCTCCCGAATTCCGACCGCCATTGCTTCCATCTCCATGAATGAGATGCCGCCATAGGTGAGAAAGCCCTCGTAAAGCGGAAGCCAGGGTTTTATCAGTTCATAAAAATCCTTATTATTGGTGGCGATCAATCCTCCTCTGGCACAACTGTTTTTCCTGGCACTCATGTATATTATGTCAAAGTAACCAACCGTTTCCTTGACTATCTCTCCGACGGTGCGGTTTTCATATCCTTTTTCTCTAAGCTTTACAAAATAGGAGTTCTCGGAGATTAAGGTTGCATCCATGAGCAAAGTAATTTTGTGTTCGGTGCAAATCTGCCTGACCTTTTTTAGATTTTCCATAGAGAAAGGTTGTCCGCCCAAAAGATTTGTGGTGGCTTCCATCCGGACAAAGGGTATCTTATCCTTTCCATATTTTTTTATGACGTCATTCAGCTTCTGGATGTCTATATTGCCTTTAAAAAGATTGGTGCTTTGCGTATTGAGGGCTTCATCAGCATAAATCTCCAAAACTTTTCCTCCCGCCAACTCGATGTGCGCTTTGGTGGTGGTAAAATGATAGTTCATGGGGATGACGTCACCCGGCTTGACGAAAACCTTGGCTATTAGATGCTCCGAGGCTCTTCCCTGGTGGGTGGGCAAAACGTATTTGAGCCCCAAAACGTCATCTATGGCAGAGGTCAATTTGTAAAAGGTTTCACAGCCAGCATAAGCATTGTCAGAGACCATCATGGCCCCCAGTTGGCAATCGGACATTGCATTGGTCCCGCTGTCCGTTAACATGTCAATGAATATGTCTCTGCTCCTGAGCGAGAATGTGTTGTAGCCACCTTCTTCTATGGCTTTGAGCCTCTCGTCAACTGGGATAAGATTGCTCTTCTGCACGAACTTTATCTTGTGCATCTCCACGGGAATCTCTTTGCCGTTTGAAAGCTTCAGAATCATTTGAACCTCCTTATGGGTTGAGTTTGAGTCGTTTCTTTACAAATACTTGAATTCCTCTTTTAAATATGATTCTGCAACACCAGATCATAAACACCCTGCCAGACTCTGCGTCTGAAATCACCTTCCTCATGCAAATCGTTTCGAGGAAACGTAACAACACCTACTGAGTAATTTTTGGTTTTATTGACTAGTGCCTCATCTACAAGGTTTTAGTAAGTTTTTAAATCTGAGTCTCAACAAAACGTATTATTGGTTGCTCTTAGACGGATGTTATCATCCGTCTTCCCGTCTGGCTGGATGACGGAGACCCATCTGGGATAACATCCAGCCGGAGCACAAAGAAGCTACATTTTGTTAGTTGTTAGAAAACTAGGTTGTCGATCAAGTTTTACGGTAATGCCTCGAACTGAACTCGAACTTTTTTGTCTTTCACGAAAGTATACTCAACTTTCTATAGATACAATTTCCTTTTATCACTAAGATATCATTTATTTGTTCAATTTATCCAATTATTTCACATAAGTCAGCCAATTATATCTATCTTCAGCTTCTCCGCTGACGATACCGAAGAATCTCTCCTGCAGTTTTTTGGTTACCGGACCCCGCTTGCCATCTCCTACCTGCACCCTATCTATGGAGCTTATGGGGGTTATCTCTGCCGCACTTCCAGTGAAGAATACCTCATCTGCGATATACAATGCCTCTCGGGGAATGTTTTGCTCGATCACCTTGATCCCCATATCAAGCGCCAAGAGAATTACCGTGTTTCTGGTTATACCGGGCAAAATGGAAGCGCTGAAAGGCGGGGTGATCAGGGCACCATCTCTCACTATGAACACATTTTCGCCGCTTCCTTCACTTACAAATCCAAACACATCTAAGGCGATTCCCTCCACATACCCGTGCTCCTTCGCCTCCAGTTTTATCAATTGAGCATTCATATAGTTGGCGCCACTTTTAGCCATATCCGGCATGGTATTGGGAGCCATTCGATTCCAGGAGGAGACGCAAACCGACACTCCATTTTCTAAAGCCTCAGGACCTAAATATGCTCCCCATCTCCAGACGGCCAAGCATACGTCCACCGGACAGCCAGTAGGGTCCACTCCTAATTGTTCGTATCCCCGATATACCACTGGTCTGATATAACACTCATCCAACTTATTTATCTTTATCAGATCGATGATAGCCTGGTTGATTTCCTCCCTGGTGAATGGTATTTCCATACGGTAGATCTTGCACGAATTAAATAGCCGGTCGGTATGAGCCTGCAATCGGAAGATGGCAGGTCCATTCTTGGTCTTATAACACCGCGCTCCTTCAAAAATGCTGGAGCCGTAGTGAACCACATGGGAAAGCACGTGAATTTTGGCATCGTCCCAGTTAATTAACTTTCCGTTCATCCATATCTTTTCAACCTTCTCAAAAGGCATCATTCCTCCTTGGTTTAATATCAGTTGATTGCAGAAAACTTTATTCGCAAAAACCCAGCAACAAATTCCAGAACTTAATTTATTCCAGAACCTAACTTAAGTTAGGTTCTGGATTTTGTTCATCCCTTACAGCTTGCCACGCCCAGTGCAATGGAGGTGAATTTCGTCTCATGCGAATCAGCGCGAGAGGTTAGGACCACAGGAACTTTAGTTCCCACCACAATGGCGGCGCACTTTGCCTGAGCAAATTCTATTAACGTTTTATAAATAGCATTCCCGGTTTCGATATCAGGACACAAAAGTATATCAACTTTTCCCGGCATCGGGCTGTTAATGCCTTTTATCTTGGCAGACTCTTCTGAGACCGCATTATCCAGACCAAATGGTCCATCCACCAAAGCTCCTTTAATTTGACCCCGCTTTGCCATCATGGAAAGACAGGCACAATCCAGGGTGGCGGGCATCTTGTCAGGATACACCTTTTCCACCGCGGCAATGCAGGCTACATTGGGCAAATCAATCCCCAATGAACGGGCAACATCGACTGCGTTCTGGATGATTTGAGCTTTCTCCATCAGAGATGGGGCGATGTTTATGGCGGCATCGGTGATCATTAAAAGTTTAGGATATGTGGGGATCTCAAAAACCGCCAAATGGCTGAGAAGCTTGCCCGTGCCCAAACCTTTTTCCTTGTCCAGAATCGCCTTCATGAAATACGCAGTTCCCACCAGTCCCTTCATCACCAAATCTGCCTCTCCCCTGTTCACCAACTCACAGCATCTCAGAGAAGCAGAAAATCCATCCGCCTCCTGCCGGATTTCAAATTTTGAAATATCAATCTGATTTTTTGTAGCCAATTCCTTAATTTTTTCCCGCCCACCCACCAGAACCGGCTCTACTATCTTCTCCTTCCGGGCTTGCTCTAAAGCCAGAAGAACCCCCTCATCCTCCGCCTGTGCTACTGCAACTTTTTTGGGACCGATCCTTTTGGCAAAACTCAAAATGTCATCTAATGTCTTCATCACCTTGGGGATTTCTCCGATATAATATTCAGCGTCAAAAATAGTGATTGACAGCCAAGTTCAAAGTTTTATAATATAAGATCATAGAGTCAACAAAGCAAGAAATAAAAATGGAGGAACAATTCGTTTACTTGCAATCACAGAGCTAAAAGTGCGGAGATTTTGATGCAGACATGCCCTTTTTGCAATACCACTTTAGATGATAATAGCACCTTCTGCAAAGTGTGCGGATATTCCTTGGTCTTGCCTCTTTCTCAACCTTTCTTTCCTCACAGAAAATTTTATTTCACCCTGTCCGTTATGAGCATCCTTTCGGGAATTCTGGCTTGCGTTTTTACATTCTTCCCTCCCTTGTATATGGGAAGTTTGTTTTTAGTCATAGGAGCGATAGGACTGGCAGGGGTCACTCTGGAGAGGGCTTGGGGAAAGTTTGATACTCTTCTAATCAAAATCCTGGCCATACTCGGCTTGTTCTTCGGCGTGCTGGGCTACATATTTTTCATGTTCATCCACTCCAACGTTCCTGGCTGTGGTTACTCCATGTAGCTTAAAACAAAGCCACCATTATCCCCAGAGAAATAAGATTCTTTACAGAATGGGCAATTAGTCTTATATTCTAAGTGTAAAAAACTTGGGTGATCTTATTTATTAAAATTATGAAATTTTGAGTTCTTCATAAAAAACCGCGCAGGCAAACCTTCATGGCTTGCCAGCCTTGGTATGAACCATCTGGTTCATACCAAGCCGTAAAGGCTTGGCTACGCCGAATAATTAACAACATGAAAACCAATGCTCATCCAACCATTGCACCAAAAATAAAAAGTGTTTCGGGGTGATACTTTACTGAAGAATAACAACTGTCATTATGAAGTCGAAGAAAAAAAGCTTAGTTACAAAAAAGAAAAATGAACCTGAAAGAAAATTACCGTCCTGGGAAAACATAACTATCGCACTTTCCTTGCTTTTGCTCTCCCTCTTATGGATCAGTTCCTTCTTTCCGGAAAGAAGATTGTGGGGGATCAATCATTGGGCCTACTTTCCACTGTGGCTAAGAACTCTGGTGATCGCATTTGCATTCCTCATCTTCATTCCGCAAGTAAACCGAAGCCTTCGGATTTTCTTCAACCAGACCGTTGTCCCGGTTTTCCGCTATCTGGTGGAGAGGCGAAGGTATTCAGGCTATGTGTTGGTGGTCATAACTTCTCTTTTGGTATTTTACCTTTTTGGAACTAAAACTCACCTTCTGGGCGATGGATTTCAGATACTGGAAAGCATCAATACTGGCACTCTTTCGGTCAACTGGAGTCAACCCTTAGCTATCTGGATTTATCTGTCCTCATTTGATTTGCTTAATCAAATCTTTCATCTGGACGGTGCGTCAGTTTATGCTATAGTCAGCTACTTAAGTGGTATAATATATGTCATATTTGCTCTCCGAATGGCAATCCTTCTGGGGAAAGGTTCCTCCACCCGGATGTTCGTGTTTCTCATTTTGATATTGATGGGAAGCACCCAGCTTTTTTTCGGCTATGCGGAGCATTATCCTCTGCTTTGTTGTGGCATCCTGATATATCTTTTTTATTCTCTGAAATATCTGCACAGAGAAACAAAGATTTTGGTTCCGGTGATAATCTTTTTTATCCTAATACCTTTGCATTTCTCTTCTTTGTATCTTTTTCCATCAATACTGTTTCTTTTCTTTTTCACCAGAGAAGGGAAAGACTTAGCTCATACATTCAAAAGCAAAAAAACTCCAATTGCGTTTTTCTTCCTGTTGTTGATATTTGCAGGTTTAGTTTTATATATTCGCGAATACAACTGGTATGTTTTCAGCTATTTTGTTCCGCTTCTCCATGGGGGTTACACCGGACCGAATTATACTCTATTTTCCCCTTCCCATATCTTAGATTTTCTAAATCAGCAACTTTTAATTTCCCCTGTCGGTTTAGCTCTGTTTTTAGTCTTTTTGATTTTTAAGCCAAAACCCCTGAGCACAAAAGATCGGATATTTCAATTCCTGTTGATCGTGTCTGTGGCACAACTTCTTTTCAATTTTCTCATCAACCCCGGATTGGGAGCACCCAGAGACTGGGATCTTTTCGCCAGCGTGGGACTGGGATACACGGTGCTGGCTTTATATCTTTTTAGCCAAATTTCACCAGATCCAAAGGTTAGCTATCTAAAACTTAACTTGATCATCGTCGCCCTCATTTTCACCCTACCCTGGATACTCATAAACGCCAACCCCGATATGTCTGTGGCTCGATTCAGAAACCTTTTAGACCTTGATCCAAAAAAAAGTCGCAATGGACATTTTATTTTGGCTGGCTATTTTGACGGTATAGGGAAAACAGAAGAGGTGGATCGAGAGAACAGAATGATACAGGAAAAATTTCCTGAAGTTGCACCGGTCAATCAGGGATTGGATCTTCTGCTAAAGGGCGATCTTGAACAGGCTTATCAGCGATTCACCCGATCCATCCAGATCTCACCTGATTTTGCTGAAGCGCACGCTGGCTTGGCCCGGTATTATTTTAAAACTGGGAATCTTCAGAAATCTGAGATGGCGTTAAAGAAAACGTTAGAATTGAAGCCAGACCACAGAAGCTCTTATGCGAACTTAGGAGACATCTACATACAAAAAGGAGATTTCAAAAAAGCGGAAAAGTTTTACACCAAGTCTGTGAAACTGGGAATCGACGACCCCCAGGTGTTTAACAATCTTGGTATCTTGTATGCCCAATTGGGAAAGCCGGATAAAGCTGTTTCATTCTACCGGAAAGCCATAGCCAAAAACACGAATTTCGTTGAAGCACATTACGGGTTAGCATTTATCTATTACCAACAGGGAAAGTTGAAAGAATCATTGAGGGAGACCAATTTGCTTTTGCAGATAGATTCCCATTTTGCCTTGGGATATTATCAACTTGGATTGACCTATGAAGGTCTGGGAAGAAAAAGAGAGGCGGTTTTTGCCTACCAAAGATACTTAAAGATGCAACCCAACGATCCCAAAGCCGATCACATTAAGAAATTAATTGAAAGGCTAAAAACAGAATAGAAGCTCTTTTAATTTTTCACTCCACTTTTCACTTTTGTGGAAGACATTGGTCTAAACTGAAGATAGAAACGATGATAGTTACTAAGAGGAGCAGTAAACAGTTTACATCTTATTATTCGTATGAATGTGCGTATGCACTCATACGAGCTT
>CAZOJT010000043.1:0-24112 GCA_964580215.1 uncultured Ignavibacteria bacterium
TATTCCCCTAAAGGAACCTTGGAGATTCGTATGAATGCTTCGCAAATGGAATTATAGAGCATTTCCAAGATGTCTTTAATAAGATGTTCTTTCGCGCCCAGTATTTTGAAAGTTTCTTTCACCTCCTTCAAAAGGCTAAAGGTTTTGAGGCATTTCACAATCAAAATCATCACTATAGTACCTTAGAGGGGAAAACCCCAATGGAGAAAGTATCTGGAGATCTCAAATTCCTCCCCTCAAATTTCAAGTTGCCTAAAAGACTCTCTATTGCCCCGGGATACGTCCATCTCGTCCGGTTCATTCGAAGCAATAGGATTCTTGATGTCTTTGGAGAAAAGTTCTCCCTCCCAGTTGAGGTGGAATATGAATATGTCTGGGCAACAATTGATACTGCAAAAGAGACATTATCCATCTACCATGATTCTAAACTGATTGATAAATTTGATTACCCGTTACCAAAAACTTCTATCGATTTGTCAAAGATCGAACCTTAGAGTTCACGATGTGTTGATATTTTAAGACATTAAGATGAGTCAGCGATGTGTTGATACTTGTCAAATAATATTTACATCACCCTGTAAGGTAAGGGTGATTATGTGATAAATTTCTTGATTGTATTTTGTTAATTTGTTATACTTGAAAAAGTGAAACGAAAATGATCCAAAATGAATAATCATATGACTGTTAGGAGAAAACCCCCAAGAAAAGGAGGGATAAAAAATGAGTGATTTTTATCAAAGCGGTGTGGTTTCCACCCTGCACCGACTGGGAGAACCCAATTTAGAAGCCTTAGAAGCTGAGCTTTTGCAGCATGCCAAACATCGTCCCATAGCTTTGATTTTGCCCACCACCTTCTCTGATTTTCAAGGGGAGGCTTTCAAAAGGATACTGGAAAACTTAGCTGGGGTGAAGTATCTGGAGGAGATTGTGGTGGTGATGAACAAGACCGACACCATGGGGTTCAGACAGGCAAAAAAAATCCTTTCTGAAATGCCTTTTAAAGCGCAAATCGTCTGGAGCAGTGGTCCCAGGATCGGTGAGCTTTATAAACTTCTGGAGAAAAATGAGCTGTTCTTAGGGACAGATGGAAAAGGAAGATCGGTCTGGATTGCCATGGGCTATGTGATGGCCAATGAGAGAAGCGAGGTGATAGCGCTTCACGATTGCGATATCCTCACCTACAATCGGGAGCTTCTGGCACGCCTATGTTTTCCATCAGCCAACCCTAACATGGGATATGAATTCTGCAAAGGATTTTACAGCCGGGTGACCGATCGGATGTTTGGAAGAGTTACCCGTCTGTTTTTCACTCCCCTGATCCGGGCTTTGGAAAAAATTTTAGGTTATCTGCCCATTTTAGTCTATTTCGACAGCTTTCGCTATCCACTCTCCGGAGAGTTTAGCTTAGATATCGATTTAGCCCGAGTGAATAGAATCCCTTCCGATTGGGGACTGGAGGTGGGACTTTTGGCTGAGGTGCATCGCAACTGCGTGCCCAAAAGGATCTGTCAGGTGGATCTGATGGAAAGCTTCGAACATAAACATCAGGAGCTTTCAGAGAACGATCCTAAAAAGGGACTTTTAAAGATGTGTATAGACATCACCAAGACCATCTTCAGAACGCTTTCCACCGAGGGGGTGATCATCTCCGCCGGGCTTTTGCGCACATTGGAATCCACCTATTTGAGAACCGCTCAGGATTGCATAAAGAGATATGAGGATGACGCCTCCATCAATCAGCTCTATTTTGACAGACATGCTGAGGTTTCAGCGGTGGAGGCGTTCTGCAAGGGGATCAAGATAGCCGCCAAGGAGTTTCTGGATGACCCATTGAGCACCCCTGAGATCCCCAACTGGAACCGGGTCACCTCTGCTATTCCGGATTTCCCGGACAAACTCCGAGAAACAGTTGAGGAGGATAACCGGTAGCGCTCATCCATGAGCAAGTCCGCAGGTCATTTGTTCATTTGAATCCATAGGAACTCAAATGAGATCCATGCTAACAGTGAAGTCCCTTCGACGAGACGCTTTATCCATTTTGCGTTTCTCCATAAAAGCCTGCGATCCACTCTACGCTATTCGAAGATGCATCAAGCTAAGGCAAGAAAAGCTGTGGGTGAATCAATTCCTTTATGAACTAAAACGGATTAATAGAATTTTCATAATCGGCGCAGGCAAGGCTTCTGCCCGAATGGCTTTTGCCATAGAGGAGATTTTGGGAGAGAAAATCTCCTCCGGGATAGTGATAACCAAGAAGGGTTATGGGGTTCCACTCAAAAAGATCGATTTGGTGGAGGGTGGACATTCTCTGCCTGACAGATTTGGATGGCAAGCTACCAGAAGGATTGTAAAGCTTTTGTCCCGAACCAACGGAGATGATTTAATCATCTTCCTCCTCTCTGGTGGTGGTTCCTCCCTTCTGGTCTCACCTGTTCCAGGAATAAGCTTAAAGGATAAAATAAAGCTTACCCAACAGCTTTTGAGATGTGGTGCCAACATCAAAGAGATCAACGCCATTCGCAAACATATCTCTGGGGTCAAAGGAGGGAGGTTAGCTCAACTGGCGCAGCCATCACCGGTTCTCACTCTGATATTATCTGATGTGATCGGGGACAGGCTTGATTCTATTGCTTCCGGACCCACAGCACCTGACAGCACCACCTTTTCTGAGTGTCTGGAGATCATTCAAAAATATGAATTGGAAGATAAGATCCCACCTTCCATATATCTCCGTTTGAAAAAAGGCGTAGAAGGAAAAATCGAAGAGACACCCAAACCGGGTGACCAGATTTTTAAAAGAGTGAGAAATGTGATAATCGGATCGAATCGAATAGCTCTGCAGTCGGCAAAAAAGAAGGCAGAGGATTTGGGTTTTAATGTCTTAATCTTACCCCGACCGGTGAGTGGCGATACCACCCGGGCGGCATTAAGGCATGTCAATTTAGTTAGAAGAATAAAGAAGGAAGGAAAGCCGATAAGTCCGCCGATCTGTGTTATCTCGGGTGGAGAGACTACGGTGAAAGTTAGGGGAAAAGGATTGGGGGGGAGAAATCAGGAATTCACTCTGGTGGGTACCATAGGGATCAGCGGTATGAAAAATTTAGTGTTTCTTTCTGCGGGAACGGATGGGACCGATGGACCCACAGATGCGGCAGGAGCAATATGCGATGGAGAGACCATAAAGAGGGCGCTCAAGTGTGGATTGGATCCAAAAAGATATTTGGATGACAATGATTCCTATCACTTCTTTCAAACTTTAGGCGATTTGATAATTACCGGACCAACCCACACCAACGTGATGGACGTTCATCTGATTCTAATTGAAGAATAAGAACAACGGAAAGTAACGTCACCCCAAAAATTGTACCACAACACTTCTCTAAAATCCCCTCTCCATTTATGTAGAAAGGATTAAGGTATATGGGCAAACCTTCAGGGGCCGTTGAAAATCCGTATGGATGCATACGCATAGGACATGTTGTGGGAAGATGCTCAAGCTTTACTAAACGCTTGACTTTTAGGGGCAATCTGCTATCTTAGGTCAAAATGAGTTGATTTTGAAGGAAGACTCAAGGAGGATTTGATGCAAGTAAATTTTGTTGATTTAAAAGCCCAGTATCAAACCATCAAGCCGGAGGTTGACAAAGCTATTGAGAACGTCATCTTGAATACGGCCTTCATTCTGGGGAAAGCGGTGTCAGAATTCGAGGAGAAATTTGCCAGCTATTGCCAGGTAAAGCACGCCATAGGAATCAATTCCGGCACCTCTGCTCTGATCATGGCAATGAAAGCTCTGGAAATTGGGAAAGGAGACGAGGTAATCACCACGCCTAACACGTTCATAGCCACGGCGGAGGCTATTTCCTATGCTGGAGCAACCCCGGTATTTGTGGATATGGAAGAAAAAAGCTACAATTTAGATCCCATCAAACTGGAAAAGGCTATAATCGGAAAAACAAAAGCTATAATTCCAGTACATCTTTATGGACAGCCGGCAGACTTAGACCCCATACTTCAGTTAGCCGAAAAGAAAGGGATACCGGTCATCGAGGACGCCGCGCAAGCACACGGAGCAGAGTATAAGGGAAAAAGAACAGGAGGACTGGCAACAGTTGGATGTTTCAGCTTCTACCCCGGAAAAAACCTGGGAGCTTATGGAGAGGGAGGGGCGGTTACTACCAACTCAGACGAGATTGCGCAAAAAATAAGGATGTTAAGGGATCACGGCTCGCCCAAGAAATTCTATCATGAGTACATCGGCAACAATTGCCGACTGGAGGGCATTCAGGGTGCGGTCCTCTCGGTCAAGCTGAATCATCTGGACGGGTGGAACAATGCCAGAAGAAAGAATGCCGACCTTTACAGAAAATATCTGGGGGGAACCAACGTGAAGGTGCCGGAGGAGATGCCCTACGCCAAGCATGTTTATCATGTCTTCTGTGTGAGAGTAAAAGAGAGGGAAAAGTTGATTGATTTCCTAAAAGGTAGGGGCATATTCACCAACATCCATTATCCCATACCCATTCATCTTCAGAATGCCTACAGTTTCTTGGGGTATAAAAAGGGAAGCTTTCCAGTAACTGAAGGATGCATGGGTGAGATTCTGTCGTTGCCCATGTTTCCTGAGCTAACTGAGGAACAGATAAAGTATACCACAGATTGTATCAAAGAGTTCTATGGGGAAGGATAAAACTTGCTCTATAGGTAGAGTTTCCCGCCTTTGGCGGGATACCCCACAACAAAATGTGTCGGGTAGCTCTCCCGTCAAAGGCGGGATCGCAACCCGACCTACAGGACTGTCCTTCCCGAAAAAAATACTCTAAGATCAGACCGTTTTTGGATCGGTGGCCCATCATCAAACCAACTTTTCTATCTTGTGCTGAGAATCAGGAAGTAAAAAAGGGAGAGTAAGCATTTGGCATTATCAGAAGAAGATATTAGACAATTAATCGCCTTAAAGACAGAGACCAAGAATCTTGACTACAAAGAAAGTTTCAATTGGGATAACACATCAAAAGACGAAAAACTTGGAATTATCAAAGACATTCTTGCTATGGCAAATACTCAAGATGGAGGGAGAATTATATTTGGTGTTAGAGATAGTGACTTTGACTTTATCGAAATGTTAGAGGATGATTTCAATTCCTTTGATCAGACGAAAGTAAATGACTTGGTGCACAACTACACGAATCCTAAACATTCCTGTCAGGTTTACAAGCATATCATTGACGGAAAATATGTTGTCGCTATCGACACCCCGGAATTTGCAGAAGTACCAATTATTTGCACAACTGATGTGCATTCATCGGTTGACCCAAACAAACAAATCTTGAAAAAAGGACAGATATATATTCGAACAGACAAAGCTACTACCGAGGTTGTTTCTTCTCCTGAAGAAATGAGAGAGCTACTGGGCAGGGCGTTGGCTAAGAAAGGCGATGAGTTGCTCGGTATGATAGAGCATTTAATTAAAGGGAAGCCTTTGAAGACCTCTGAGGACTCAAAAGAAAAGTATGGCGCAGAAATAAGCGAGGCTGAGAAATTCTTGCGTGAAAACATTGGGGGAAAGCTTGAGGATTATGGTCAGTGGACAATTTACGCCTATCCCACAGACTATGATCCAAACAGAATTTCAGATCACAGAAAGATCAAAGACCTAATACACAAAGCAGAAGTGACCTTGATTGGCTGGCCGTTCCCTCATACGCAAGAAGGAAATGCTGTGAATTTTACAAAAGGAACACAGTCTCACACAATCCACGATATCTACATAGAAGGCTATCGGGCCTACAAGAGCGGGCTATTCTTTTGGCAAAGAGCTTTCTGGGAGGATGTTGACCGCCGCGAGAGCGAAGAAGGCAAGCGTGTTCTATCCTATCCCTACCTCATCTGGTTGGTCACAGAGTTTTTGTTATTCTCCAGGAGATATTATGACGAAATCTCACCACAGAGCGATTTACATTTTAGAATACACTTGACCGGTACAAAAGACAGGAAACTAGTGACCTTCGATCGTTCGCGCGACTTTTTCAGCCAATCACATATCGCCAGCGATGATCCGATTTTCGTCGAGAAAGACGTCAAAGTTGTTGATCTGAGGGCTTCATACAAAGAGATCGCGTGCGATGTGGTCAGAGGAATATTTGCAGTGTTCAATTGGGATGATGTCACGGAGAAGTTTATTGACGGATGGCAAACAAAGCTACTTGAAGGAAAGGCTTAGTTTCAGTGTCTGTTCTGTGCCTGTTGGGTCCCCCGACCCGATCCCGCAAAATGCGGGACCAGGTCAGGGGATGCATATGCATTCATGCGAACCTGGCGGGCACGGGAAATTTAATGCACTAACTTAAGATAAAAGCAAAACCGATCGATATTCTGTGCCTGTCGGGTCCCCTGACCCGACAGGAAATCCCCACCAAACCAGGGGATGCGTAGGCATTCATACGAACCTGGTTGCACAGGGGATTTGACCGATGAAATCAAAAGTCAAAAAGTCAAAGAAGCAACCGACAAAGCCTAAAGTCTCGGCAGATAAGAAATCTGCCTTAACTGAATTTTTCAAAAATCCCTTCTTTTCCTCCAGGGCTTTTGAAATCTTACTCTTCTGTTTCATCATCGGGCTGGCTTTTACCAGCGGCGTGCTTTTCTTGAGTTCCGATCCTCCCCGCATCTCCTGGAGTCAGGATGTGGCTACCGACCCGCCACAATATACCTATTTCGCCCGAAACCAGGTGTTATGGGGCAGTTGGGATCTGTTTGGACATAATCGTTTCGTTTTCTTCTTAAAATCATTCACCACGGCAGCCTCTTATGTGGTCTTTTCGTTGTTCGGTACGGGCAGATTTCAAGCCAATCTGGTGGCAGTCATTTTAAGTCTTCTCTCAATGACATTTTTGTTTCTGACTCTAAAAAAGATTTTCAACAAAAGGACAGCATACCTATCTTTGTTTTTTTTGGGTATAAACTTTGTCTTCATCATGTATGGGCGCAATCCATTTTTGGAAATCTCCGCCCTATTTCTTCTGACGTTGGGATTTTATTTCATGGTCTCCTCTTTCACCAAAAATCTACTCTTAATCCCCTCAGGCATCTGTTTTGCTACAGGAATCTTCTTTGGAAAGACCATGGCCGCATTCATCCTGCCGGCTTGCCTGGGGGTGCTGCTTTTATGGATTTTTGAGCATTTCTCTTCATCCAAGCGGAAGATGAATTCTAAACCTTTAATCTTTTTTGGCTCTGGTTTCCTTCTGGTATCTGTGTTCTGGCTGTTTTTCAGCTATCTACCTGCCAAAAGAGAGGTGGCAGGTTACTTGGGTGAGCAAGCATTGGGGCTTTACGGGTTTCCTATAGCCCTTCAGTCGATTGCGGGATTTGTTTCCTCTCTGTTCACTTTTGGAGAGGATCTTTTCTATCGCATGCCCGTGGTATTCGTCTTGTCATTTTTGGGCCTGCTTTTATTCTTCCGAAGCAGTCCTTCCTTTAGAGAACTGTTCAGACAAAAAGATCATCGCTTTAAGGTCAAGTTTTTTCTTACCTTTTGGTTCTTGGTAGCTTTTTTCCTTTTGATGGCACTAAACTATCGACCGTTGCGTTACCAAATCTATCTGATTCCTCCCATGTGTGCTCTGGCAGGAATATGGCTGGATTCTTTTCTGCGGTCTTTTGGTTCAAAAAGAGACTCCTCGCTTGGAATTTTGTTCTGGATCGTCTTTGTTATCGCCACCACCTTTTTTATAAACTATATCATCACCACTTTCCACATATTAAGTCAAAAGCCGATTCAGTTAGGTTCCTCTCTGGTTATCTCTTTTGTTATCACTTTATTTTGCGGAGCTTTGTATTACTGGCGAGTTACCGTATCCAGAAGGGTTGCCAAAGGTGGCAAGCCAAAAGAGTCTAAATTACTCAATTTCGGGCAAAGATCTCTAATGGTGCTTATCTTGATCCTTATTTCGCTGGTGGTCAACGGATGGCAATATTTAAGCTGGGCTTCCTCTCCTACATATTCTTTGAATCGATCGTCTTTAGATTTAGGAAAGATTCTAAGCAAAGAAGCTGTAGTATCGGGTCCTTATGGACCCGGCTTGGTGTGGGATAACAGGCTTAAGAATGTAATTCACATGTTTGGAATCACCCAGCCTGATCCGCAACTTTTCCACACCTATCCCATTACTCATCTGGCTTTAGAAAGAGGAGGAAACCGGGATCGGGCTTTTCAGGATTATCCTGAAGTGATGGGTAAGTCTAAAATTGTGACCACCTATTGGCTGAGGAACATTCCGGTCGATATTTATAGAATAGGGGAATGGACCGGCAATCCAAAGACAGAAAAATATCCGCTCTCAGGGTTTGAGAAAGCAAAAATGTTGATCGAAAAAGGGGAAACGGACTCTGCCTTAGCTTTGTTGGAAGAGTTTGTCTCTCAAAATTCAGAGAACTTCAGCGGATACCAGGCACTGGCGGAGATATATTACGAGATGAAAGAATTTGAGAAATCGGCGCTTTCGTTGGAGCAGGCGGCTAAATTCAATCCCACTGATTTTTCGATTTGCCAGCAGTTGGGCTTGATTTATCTTAACTTGATGAATCAAACCGGCGAAGATAGTTATAGACTTATGGCAATTGACCAGTGGGAGAAAGCCATAAAGCTCTTTCCCCAAAACACCAACCTTGCAGTACAACTGCAAAGGATAAAAGGGTACTGAAAACATGCGAAACACGAATGGAAATATCAAGGTTTCAGTAGTGGTTCCAGCCTATAATGAGGCGGAGAATATCGTTCCGTTGATGGAGGAGTTCTCCAAGATGTTTTCCCGCACCCGGATGAGGGGTGAGGTGATCCTGGTGGATGATGGTTCCACCGACGGCACCTTCCGCAAAGCCAAAGAATGCCAAGGAAAATACCACTTCTTGCGGGTGGTGTCTCACAAAAGAAACCAGGGTTTGACTGAGGCTCTGATGACCGGGTTCTCAAAAGCACGTGGAAGAATCTTCGTTTTCTGGCCAGCCGATTTACAATATCTCCCTGAGGACATCCCCAAACTTATCGAAAGAATAGATAACGGATATGATGTGGTGTGCGGATGGAAACAGGGCTCATACGGTTTAAAGAGCTTTGTCTCCTTTATTTATAACCTTCTCTCTCGAATCTTATTTAGGATCAAGGTTCATGATCTAAACTCGGTCAAGGCTTTCCGGCGGGAGGTGGCAGATGAGGTGCCACTGCGCAAGGATTGGCATAGATATATGGTGGTGATGGCAGCGGAGAAGGGATATAAAATCGGAGAGGCAAAGGTCAATTTATATCCACGTAGATTTGGTCAATCCAAGTTCGGATTCTGGAGGATACCCATCGGGTTTTTGGACCTCCTTTCTGTGAAATTCCAACTCTCCTTCATGAAAAAACCTCTGCTCCTGTTTGGTTTCTTGGGACTGGTCTTAATCCTTTTGGGTATTTTGACCGGAGGAGTGGCAGTTTATTTAAGAATTGCAAAAAATGAAGGGTTCAGACCACTTCTGTATCTGGTGATCCTTCTGGTTCTTTCCGGAGTTTCGTTTTTTGTTTTAGGTTTTCTGGCAGAAGCTATAACCAGCGTAAAAGATGAGATGAGGGCGCTGGTCCAACAGTTCTCCACTAAAGATAGACTCAGATTCAGTCGCCACCAAAAATTTGACCGAAAGCGATCTTTTCCCAACAAAGGAGAAAAGCCGGGGGAGCAAAAACGAGAAGGAACCTAAGATTTTAAAGTGCATCCATCAACTTCCCCAAAGGTGGCAAGCCTTGCACCGTATGATGCAGAGCAAGCTCTGAGTTGAAAAGATAAAAAGTGCATCCCAAAGCAAACTCGTATGAGTGCATACGCATCTCAACTTAAGATTCTGATTTTGACTCATAATTACATCCGCTTCCCGGGAGACCATGCCGGTCTTTTCGTGCATATCCTGGCTAAAGGTCTTGTTCGAAGCGGGTATAAGGTTTTCGTCTTAGCGCCTCATCAAAAAGATTTGAAGACATTTGAGATGATGGATGATGTAGCGGTGTATCGTTTCAGATATGCCCCGGACAGAAAGGAGAGATTGGCTTACATGGGGAATATGCACGAGTTGGTCGCCCGAAGCTGGATAAATAAGCTTCTTTTTTTATCTTTTCTTGTCTCCTTCTTTGTCAGAGCCTTAACTCTTTCGCTAAAAAAAAAGGTCGACTTGATCTTCGCTCAGTGGTGGATTCCGGGAGGGGTGATAGGATATTTACTGTCCTTTTTAAACCAGAAACCATTGATCCTCACCTCACACGGAACTGATATTCGCATACTGGAAAAATCAGGCCTGTCTTCACGGCTGGCTGGCTCAGTCTTTCGTCGGGCTAAATACGTAACCACCGTCTCCGGCTTTTTAAAGGAGAAGTTGACCGGAAGCATCAAATTGGCAAAAGATAAGGTGAAGGTGATTCCCATGCCAGTCACTCCGGAAACTTTTACACCCACTCCCCTGAAACATGAGGGAGTTAAGTTAATCCTCTGTGTGGCACGTTTCACCCCCCAGAAAGGACTGGATATTTTCCTCAAAGCATGTAAGATACTCAAGGAGAAAGGAATCGATTTTCAGGCAAAGATTGTTGGAGAGGGTCCTTTAAAAAATTTCCTCCAACAAGAGATAATCGGCTTGAATCTAAAAGACCGGGTTTTTTTGCTTGACATCATGCCACAGGGGAAGTTGAATCTTATTTATGCTGAAAGCTATCTTTGTGTTCTCCCCTCCTCAGAGGAAGGTTTTGGGTTGGTTCTGGTGGAAGCCCAGTTGTGCAAAAGACCGGTGATGGGCACCCGCTCAGGAGGAATAACCGACATCATCCAGGATGGCAAAACCGGACTTTTGGTTCTCTCAAAAGATCACGTGAGTCTCGCTTCCGCCATGGAAAGGATTTTAACAGATGAAAAACTAGCTTCCCAACTGGCTGAAGATGGTTATCAAAACGCCATGGCAAAGTTTTCATCGGAGATGGTTTTAAAAAAATATCTGGAATTGCTAACTTGAAAAAGGTCGAGAGTCCAGGAATCAGGGGCCAGAGAAAGTTTTTAGCTGTGGACGGTGGACGTTTTACCAAGATGAATACAAAGAAAGTTCTGGTCAGATTAGCCCAGGTTATCATAATCCTTTTGATCTTCTATTTTCTGATCAAAAACTTGGTTTCCAATTGGAATCAGGTGAAGGATTTTGATTGGCAGTTTGACTATCCTCTTTTGATCGTTTCCTTTGTGCTTCAGATCATGGCGCTATTCTGGTTGGTCAAAATCTGGGGAGGGGTGCTTCGGCACACCGGTTCATCGGTTTCTTACTTCAAACTCTTCAAGGTGTGGTTTTTTGCCAATCTGGGCAGGTATCTTCCGGGAAAGGTGTGGCAGTTTCTGGGGATGATCTATATGCTGGAAAAGCGGGGGGTTCCCAAAAGGAACAGCTTCTCCACCGCGATCTTAGCCCAATCCTTCTCAGTCATCTCCGGTCTATTTATCGCGGTTATTTTCCTGGGCGCGAGTTTATATTCTCAGTTCTTCTCCAAAAATCCTGCCCTGGTGATGGCTGGAGTGATATTCGGTTTAGCCATTTTGGTGCTTGTTTGTTATCCAAAAGCATTAGAGAATATCCTTAATTTAGGACTGGGAATTTTGAAAAAGGAAAAGATTAGTCTTGATATCGCCAGCAAGGATGTTATTATTTATGTTTTATGTTATTCTGTGTCTTGGCTTTTGTTCGGACTGGCGTTTTTGATATTTGTGAAGTCAATGGCTCAAGCTTCTTTTGATATGTATCCCAGCTTAACTGGAGCATTTGCCTTCTCGGTGAACATTGGGTTTTTGGCGCTTTTTGTTCCGGGCGGGATCGGGGTGAGGGAGGGGATTTTGGTTCTTTTGCTCTCTTCCTTGTTTCCTCTTCCCATTGCAACTTTGATTTCGCTTCTGGCCCGTTTGTGGGTAACCTTAGCGGAGCTTTTATGTTTTTTAATTGCCGTGCCTTTGAAATGATATTAAAATTAATGAATTCAGCGTAGCCTATTGTCTTGTAACATAAATGTCTTGACAATTTAGATTAAATATGTCGTACTGGGGGTATGAAAACGATACCCTCACCAATCTCTCTATCCAATGTTGAGCGACAAGAGTTGGAAAGAAGAGCAAAGACCAGAAATTTGCCGCACAAAATAGTTTTAAGAGCAAAAATAATTTCAATGGCCTCCGAAAGAAAATCTAATACCATGATAGCAAAAACTCTTGGTGTATCTCGTCCCACGGTAATCCATTGGCGCACGTCCTTTATAGAAAAAGGATTACCCGGGCTTGAAGATGTTCCCAAACCTGGTCGCCCAGCGGTGGTATCAAATGATATCATCCAAGATATTATATTATCTACCATGACCAAACCTAACCATGCTACTCACTGGAGCACGCGAATAATGGCAAAAGAGAAAGGTGTCAGTCATATGGCTGTGCACCGGATATGGAAATCCGAATTTGGATCCATAGGAAAAGCGCATCTTCAACCTCACCGAACCAAGACCTTTCCGAATTTGGATCCTGCGGACAAATATAGTAACGACCCTGATTTAGTTCCTAAAACTATCGATATTGTTGGATTATATTTAAATCCGCCCGACGATGCGTTAGTATTGAGTGCCGACGAGAAAAGCCAAATTCAAGCACTGAGTCGCACTTAACCTTTCCTATGGATCCTGCGGATATTACCTCTGCGTCCGGTCAAGTAGAACGGCACACCTATGATTATGTCAGGCATGGAACCACCTGTCCGAATCTGGATCCTGCGGATTTATTTGCCGCATTAGAAGTAGCCAGCGGCTCTGTCATAGGCAAATCCGCCTACGGCGGAAAAGTCATTGCAAAATGTCAACCCAAGCATCGTCATCAAGAATTTTTGAAATTCCTAAAGTTACTAATAGGAGCAGGAAACAGTTTACATCTTATTATTGATTTTTTCTCCCACACCTGTTTTGGGCTTGACTTGAAATTCGTATGAATGCATACGCATCCCCCTTTAGTAAAGGAGGATTTAGGGGGATTTTTCAAGTTTCAAATCTCCCCTTTCCCCCCTTTTTCTAAAGGGGGGATGTAAACAATTATATGCTCCCCTTAATAATAGATAAACAGACCCCAAATGAATTAGACCTCCATTTGGTTGTTGACAATTACGGTACCCATAAACATCAGAAAGTAAAAAACTGGCTACAACGACATTCGCGCTTTCATCTTCATTTCACTCCAACCGGCTCGTCCTAGTTAAATCAAATTGAAATCTGGTTTGGAATTCTTACTTTCCGCAGGATCCATAGGGCCAGACGCATTCGCCGTGAAACCTTCAGAGGTGTCAAGGAACTCATAGATGCCATTGAAAAATACATTGAAGCCAATAATCCGAATTTGGATCCTGCGGATAAGAATCCGAAACCATTTATATGGACAAAAACCGCAGATGAAATTCTTACCAAGTTACATAATTGTAAAGATACTTCAGTTACAAAACACTAGCGTATCGTTTCCTAAATAATGTTACAACAATTTGTCATTGCGAGTCCCGCCGAAGGCGGGGGATGAACAAGGGATCAAGGTTGTTGTGCCATCACAGAAACAAGCCTCCCAAAGAGAGCCTCAACCATTTGATAAAGAACGATTTCAGTATGACTGCCAAAACGATTGCTACATTTGCCCCGAAGGTCAAAAATTGCCATACTCCAATTTTGACCAGCGCAAAAAACATAAGGTATATTCATACGAATCTTCTCAGAGGGCTTAATGGTGTCAAGGCCCAGGCGGGCACGTCCGTGTAGAAATGTCGCTGTTAGCAAGTTGCTTCAACATCGCAAGAATGATTACCATTCTGGGAGTTGCAGGGCTAATACAGCAACTTAGAGGTTAAAGAGCCCCGCCTGATGGCGGGGTCAAAATGACAAGAATGATGCTTAATTGCTCAGTTAAATGAAAAAGCCAATAACTTCTCATCATTCTATGTCAAAGAGCCGGTGTTTTGACTCAATTATGACACAACCTGAATGCGAGGCTTGTCCCGAGCGTGAGCGAGGGAAACTCGCCGAAGCAATCTCTTGAGATGGGTGAGATTGCTTCGCTATCGCTCGCAATGACAGTGCGTAGCAGAGGCTTTATGCCTCTGTGAAGTTGGACGAAGACGGGTTTGAGCGGAGCCGTGAAGGCTCCGCTACGCGACCTTGCAGTAAATCACTTATAATCTGTCTTTGTTTTCTTGAACTTCTCAAGCCATCGTCCGTCGGTTCGAAACACGCTACAGGACTTCCGCAACAAGAAAACGAGTTAGACAGATATTCTTCTTAATTTCACCTCCGTTTATCTTCTTATCCTTGCCTTTGTGAGCATTCCAGTGAATTTGCTTGACCCTATCAGTTTAGATTGTTTATTCGGTAAAATCGGATATATTTGAACTTGAAATGCAGAACTTGAATTCAGAAACAAAAACAAAACCTGACTTAACCACAGGGTCGATCACCAGAAGCATCTTCTATCTTGCCGGACCTGCGGTTGCCACAATGTTTTTGGAGACCGCCTTCTCCATTGCGGATATCTTCTGGGTGGGGAAGTTGGGAGCAGTTTCACTGGCGGCGGTCATCTCCAGCACCTTTTTGATCTGGATCATCTATTCCCTGGTGGGTGCTATCTCGATAGGAGTTACCGCTTTGGTGGCAAGATTTATCGGAGCCAAGCAACCCGATCAGGCTGCCTACAGCGCCAGACAGGCATATCTGTTTTCCATATTCTTCGCCCTGAGTTTGACCATTCCCGGTGTCTTGTTCGCTAAATGGGCCTTCATTTTGATGGGGACAGCTCCAGATGTGACTCACCTGGGAGTTCGATATCTGAGGATAATATTTGCTGGAGCAATTTCTTTCTTTATACTCGATGTGTTGGCGGCAATCTTTCGGGCATCCGGCGATACCAAAACCCCCATGTTGGTCATCATGGCGAGCCTGGGACTGAACATCGTTCTGGATCCGATCCTGATTTTCGGATGGGGTCCCTTTCCCCGAATGGGGACCGATGGTGCTGCTTTAGCCAGCATATTCTCTCAGGGGGTGGCAGGTGTGCTTTTCATTCTCCTGATCATCCGGGGGAAGTTGGCTTTCAAGTTTTCGCTTCTGCCCAAGCTGGACTTAGACTTTTCTATGGTCTGGCGGATTTTGCGCGTGGGCATTCCGGCCTCATCAGCCTGGATACTCTTCAGCATCGTTTATCTTTTTATAAACAAGATCGTAGCCTTGTTCGGCACGGAGGCCATTGCCGCCTTGGGGATCGGTAACCGTATGGAGTCGGTCTCTTTTCTGACCTGCTTTGGCTTATCCATAGCCGCCTCCACTTTGGTGGGCCAGAATCTGGGCGCAGGCAAGCCGGAAAGATCCGCTCAAGCCGCTTGGCAGACAGCAGGAATCGCGGTTTTGGTCACCGGTTTTGTAGCCATAATGTTTTTCACCTTCCCCAGGCAGATCGCATCTGTTTTCATCTCCGACCCTGAGGTGGTCGAGATCGGAATCGGATACTTGAGAATCCTGGCCATATCCCAGGTGTTCATGGCACTGGAGATCGTGTTCGAGGGTTCCTTTGGAGGTGCGGGAAATACCATCCCTCCCATGCTGGTCTCCATCCCCGGTTCCCTTGCCCGAATCCCCTTGGCTTATCTTCTGGCTGTTCATTGGGGCATAGGAATAAACGGAGTATGGTGGGCTATAGCTTTGACCAGCATAGCCAAAGGAATAGTGTTGACCTATTGGTTCAGCAGAGGAGGCTGGAAAACCCAGAAGATTTGACAACTTCTCCCAACAGATTAAACAGATTGGGCTAAGAATAGTATTTCTTAATCTGCTTTATCTGTTGGGAATCATTCAAACGCCTCTTGGATGTCATCCCAGACGGGTCTGCGTCATCCTCAAGAGGCAAGTTAGCCCCGCCAACGGCGGGGCTGAGCGAAATTTAGCAAAGGAAAATGGTAAACCCGGAAAATTTGATCGAGCAATTAGTGATACCTCACAGCTGATTAAGCGAATTAAGCAGATATCGGCAATTCTTATCTGTTTAATAGATTCGCTACGCTCACTACAAGTCTGCTCCATCTGCTGTGAATAACTTTGCCCGTAAAAGCCTGCGAGGGGGATGAAAAACACGAGGAAAAATTCACAAATTTTGTAGCTTGACAAGTTTCTGGTTTGGATTATACTATAATAAGACAGATCCTATGGATCCTTGCGGACAAAATGCCAAATCTTTTTTGAAACTCCATCCGGGAGGAAGGTATGAGAAATCAAGCAAGATGCTTCACATTGGTTTTTTTGTTGTTACTTTTCAACTATGGTCTGGCACAAGAGCCTGAACTGGTCTTTGAGATGCCGGTTGAGGGAAAGACAATTAGTGGTGACATTTTAGATGGAAAATTGATTCTATCGTCTCAGGAAAGGTTCTGGGTATTAACACCTGAGGGAAAAGAACCTTACCGGGCAAATCTAAAACCGAATCAGGGATTGGTCACTTCTGAAGATGGAGAGTTCTTTGGAGTAGCTACTTACACCAAAGATGCACCCTCAGGTTTTCTGGCGGCAAAAAGATTTGAACTTTATTCCACTGATGGGGAAAAACTATGGGAGATTAAAGACCCTAAGGTTTCCGATTTTTATATCTCCAATGGCGCCAAGCTGGTGGTGGGAATCTCCAGCGTTGAGGGAAGTCCGGAATCCCGCTTGGTATTTTATAATCACATAGGTGACTCGATCTTCAGCACCAAAATCAGATTTCCACAAGGGGTTTCTTTTTCATCCAATGGAAAATATGTTTTGGTCAACAGTGCAAAAGATGGTCTTTTGGCATTTGATGATTCAGGTGATTTAAAGGCTAACTTTGGGCCATGTGAAAGATTCGCCACCTCCTCAGATGGAGAATATGTAGCAACAGTTTCTAATGGAGAACTGAAATTTTATCATCAGGGCAAACCAACCGGAAACCGACTGAAGATAAATCCTTTAGTTAGAGGGATGTGTTTCTCACCGGAGAATAAATATCTGAGCGTTATAGACAAGAAAAACCTCTACCTGTTTGAAGTCCAAACAGGGAAACTTTTGTGGCGATACGCTCTGGACCAGCCAGAGCTATCCTTTATTTCTGCGGATATACCCGATAACGCCGAAAAGATAATTGTCGGGATAGATTTTGATAAAGGCAGAAAGGTTCCGTCTGAAGAAAGGCATACCAAAGGTCTGGTTTATATTTTGGATAAAGATGGGAAGATCTTATGGAAAAAACAGTTGTCTTATAAGCTCTGGAGTGCTTTCTTTCCCCGGGTGCAATTTTCCTCTGACGGAAAAAGATTTTGCATCATAACCAGAGAGAAGGTCTACTTATTTAAAGGCAATGGGAAAGAGAAATGATCCCCCTTTTCGAATACACAAGCCCAATTCAAAAAGCAAACTCGTTTTTTAAATCTTGCAATAAGTATGAAACTCATCTTACTGTCCACTACTGTCTGCCTACTGCTTACTGCCTACTGCTATCTGCTTTTTTAAATCCTGCAAGATATGAAACTTATTCTCCTGGATACTGCTTACTTTAACTGCCGTCTGCTTACTGCATACTGCCATCTGCTTTTTTAAATCTTGCAAGAAGTATGAAACTTCTTGCATATGAGCATGGCTGACACTTAGCCAGCTTTTACATCTTCCCCCTTAACATCAAGGTAAGTATCTTCCTCTTTGTAGAGCAATCCCATATACAACAACAGATTAATCTTTCCACCTTAAATATACCAGTTGAGAATGTGGCTCGACTTGGTGGCATATAATTTGCTTAAATCTGCAATTGAAAATGATTTTTCACAAAGGATGCAGTTGAGGAAAGTGAAACTATGAAGAGCGATTTATTCGAGCTTGGTTTTGTTCATTTAGATGGTCTAATTTTTCATGAAACCTGCGATTTTAACCGGGTCTGTCGACTGGCAGATCAGATCAAAAGGGATGGATATTTGAAGAACCCTGTGTTGGTGGCAAGCCTTTCCAATGGATCGAAAGGAACGGTTAAAAATCAACCCGGCGAGATCTCTTCTGAAGAAAGCGAAAAACTTCTGGTTCTGGATGGAGTTAATCAGATTTCCGCCTTAAAGCTTTTAGGTTTTCCAGATGTGCTGATTCAAAAGGTGGACTTGATGGATGAAAATGTGGAGCTTACCTCCTGGAATCATCTGATATTTAACATTAAAAAGGATGAGTTAGTCGAAAAGCTCAAAGATTTGGATCTTGAAATATCTTGGTGTAAATGGGAAGGGCGGTCAGCGGTCGGCGGACAGTGGACGGCGGACGAAAACACCGTTTGCTTCGTTCTCTTTAAAGATCATTCCGGACTGGTGCTCAGTCAAAAAGATTCATCTGTGGAGAGCCGGGTGAAAAACCTCTATCGTGTGATCTCCATTTATAATACCTCCTGGGAGATTTATCATTCTGGCTCGGATGAGAGTTTGCTCTCCGCATTTGATAATTTCGAGAATGGTTCAGCGATCAATATCCTTCCAGTATTCAAAAAGGAGGAAGTAATTGATCTGATTTCCCGAGGAATACTTTTCCCCTTTGGGGTGACCAGATTTGTCATTCCCCAAAGGATTTTAGGCTTGGAAGTTTCCTGCTCGGTTTTGGGTGACAATGCCCCACTTTCGGAGAAAAATCTGTTTTTAAAGGAGCTTTTGTCCTATCGGATAAAGAGTAAGAAAGCTAAATTTTACCAAGAATCGGTTTTTCTTTTTAACGAATAATCTGTCGCCTCTTAGGTTGTTTCTCCCCATACCCTCATTTCCTCAGCCAGCGAAATGAGGGTTTTTTGTTTTCATACGTCAACCTTTGCCAGCTTGGCCAAGGATCAATATTTCTGGGATGGCGCGGAGTTCGACCAGAACCTAACTTAAGTTAGGTTCTGGAATTTTGTTATTTCATGTGAAGACAATCCTTGCCCGAGACAAGCCCTGAACCGTATGGTTCAGGGCAAGCCTGGATGTTACATTTTTCCTTAACGTTTTAGAAAAATGCTACTCAGGAGCACAGGGAAGTGGTCCACCGCGGTAAAGATAGTTTATCAGCAATAATACATCAGCTAACTCGATCAGTGTATCACAATTGGCATCGCTGGTCTCGAAAATCTCCGGGGCGCTCCCGCCTCTATAAAGATAGCTAATCAGAAATAACACATCCGTCAGATCGATAATACCATCGTTTGAAGCATCACCTCTTATTGCATACACCGTAACTGAGAGAGAATCCTGATCCACGTAATACGGATTACCTCTGGAGATGGCTTCAAAAGCGATTTCATCAGCCGTTCCCAAAATGGCATGGTAAGGAACACTCACAATAATTTCCGAAGTGTCGATCTGTCCGGCACTCAGTTCTTTCCAATATGAAGTCGGGTTTAGGTTCCAGTCCAACTGGTCAGATATGATTACGTCAAACGTATCTGTAACCAGGCCAGTGTTGTGTAAATAGAACACCACCTCTACGTCAATGGCATTGACAGAGTTCACATTCTCATCGGCGGCAACCTGCACTCCGTGGAGCGTGTCGGCTGCAGAAAGCTGGCATAAAAACATGGAACGTCCATGTGTGCCTGCCACCAGAGTGCGGGTTGGCTCATGCAGGGCTAAATCATGCACTGTGGTTATTGGCAATCCTGTGCCCAGAGACATCCAGTTTCCCCCTGTGTTTTCGCTCACATATACTCCTACATCCGATCCCACATAGAGCACAGATGGATTCTGAGGATCCACGATCAAATCATTGATGGGACCCTCCGGAAGGTTGGAGGATATTGACTGCCAGGTGTTGCCGTAATCGGTGGTGCGATAAATGTGGGGAAGTGCTTCACTGATCCGGTGCCCGGAAAAGGTGACGTAGGCAATCGATTCAGCATAAGGGTCTACTGCCACGCGAGTGACCCAGCGATCAGGGAGCCCATTATCTATATCGGCCCAGTCACCTCCCCCATTGGTGGTAACCCACACGTTAGCATCGTCCGTGCCCACATAGATCACCTGGGTGTTTGAAGGAGCTACGGCCATGGTGGTTATAGTCCCATAGGTCAAGTTGCCACCTCCGGGTCCATCGGTTAAGTCTCCGCTTATAGGATCCCACCATCCTCCCCCGTTGGTGGTCTTATACAGGCGATGTGATCCATAATACAGGGTGTTATGATCCACAGGGTCCATGATAACCGGAGTGCACCAGTTGCGACGATCATCGCAATCTATCCCATCCATCACATAGTCCCAGTCGTAGCCTAAATCTGTGGATTTGCGCAACCATCCCCATTGATATTCCGCATAGATCACATCAGAGTTGGTAAAGTCCACATTACAATAGAAACCATCCCCACCATGGATTTCCTCCCAGTCACCCAAGGCTCCGGTAAGAGTGCGCAGGGTGCCGTTGTCCTGGGTTCCCCCATACAGCCTTTGGGGATTCAGATAGTCGATGGTGATGGCGTAGAACTGGGTGGATGGCTGGCTGGTGCATAAGCTCCAGGCTGTTCCGCCATTAGTGGAAAGGTATACCCCTCCGTCACAGCCCAGATATATCCGATTGTGATCGACAGGGGAAATGAACATGGCGTGATGATCTACATGCACTGAAGATCCCACTTCCGACCAGGAGTTACCGCCGTTTGTGCTACGATAAAGATACACTCCCATGGCAAACACCCGGTCAGGATCTGTGGGATCCACCCGTATATTTCCAAAATACCATCCGAATCCTCCCAAGAAGCCATCCAGGACCGAATCATTGGTTTGGCTCCACGACTCTCCGTAGTCGGTGGATTTGTACACGCCCATGAACTCGCCCGGATGATCGCAATATATGGCATAGATCACATTGGGAGAGGAAGCGCACACGGATATACCGATGCGCCCTATGTAGGAGGCTGATGGTGGTAGCCCGTTGGTAAGTTGATACCAGGTGTTTCCACCATCCGTGGACTTGTGTATTCCGCTGGTCCATCCTCCCACATTGCGTCGATTAGGGCCTCTCACCCGCTCCCACATGGCGGCATAAACCATTTGGGGATCGGTGGGGTCAATGGCGACATCCACTGCGGCGGTGGAATCGCTTATAAAAAGCTTCTGTTCCCAGGTAGCGCCCCCATTGGTGCTTTTGTAGACGCCTCTATCCGGATTCGTCCCAAACATTTTACCCGATACCGCCACAAAGACGGTTTCCGGATAGAGCGGATGAATGACTATTCGACCGATATGATAGCTGTTTTCTAACCCGATATGAGTCCAGACCGAACCACCATTAGTGGATTTGTAAATCCCGGTTCCGGGATAAGAGTCTCCGCTTCCATTTGCCTCTCCGGCTCCCACATAGAGAATTTGAGGATCATCCGGATGGATGGCTAAAGCGCCGATGGAGGGAGTCCCCTGCTCATCGAAGATGGGAGTCCAGGAAACTCCGTTATCAGTTGATTTAAATACGCCCCCGCATGCGGCTCCAGCGTAAATGGTGTTGGGATAATCAGGATGGACAGCCAAGTCGGTGATCCGACCAGGGATATTGGTGGGTCCTGCTTCAGACCAGACTACTTCGCTTTTGTTGCCAGCTTTGGCTCTCATCAGTTGAGCCTGCTCTATGGACGCCAAGTACTGCCCGACAGGTATATCTCCCCGCGGATATGCCCTCTGCATGAAGAACCAATCGTTGGGCTTTTTCTCCTCCTCCTTTTCCCCTTCTTTTTCCTCTTCTGATTCAAAAGAGGGTTTGATCATACCAGAACGAAAAGAAGGCGGATTATTTGAGAAAGCCCACACAATAGCGATTATAAAACACAGGGAGAAAATCAAAATGCCGTATTTTTCTTTTTTGTTAAGCATAAAAACTCTCCTTTCGGATTTGGTTCTCACCTTTATGGGTTGGCATTCAAAATCAATAACCCTGTTATCAATTTAGCTTAAAAATGAAATTTGACAAGATGTTTTTGGGGTTCAAACACAAGAATTTATAATCTCAAACATTTTGTCTTTTTGTAATGACCGGCTACATATTCGTATGAATGCTTCGCATCGGACACCCAAGAGGGACTTTCCCAGACGAGCGGATGCTCCCGTTAAGGATAACGTTTCCACAAAGAGCAGGAGATTGCCTCACAGCTGATTAGACGGATTAAGCTGATACCGATGATTTTTATCTGCTTAATAGATTCGCTACGCTCACTACAAGTCTGCTGCATCTGCTGTGAGGGATTTTCTGCTACCTGTAGACCTTATCATCCAACCCGCCGTTGGGGAGTGTCTGATTTGTATTTGGTATCTACAAACATTTTGTCTTTTGCGATTGGCACCAGAGAGGAAAGCCTCTCCGGTCAAAAAATTTGAACCTGCCGACTCAAAATACGTAGATGAAA
Organism: uncultured Ignavibacteria bacterium; assembly: GCA_964580215.1. Classification (GTDB taxonomy): domain Bacteria; phylum Zixibacteria; class MSB-5A5; order MSB-5A5; family SM1-73; genus SM23-73-3. Next base: position 22,452 of record CAZOJT010000043.1, read on the forward strand.
GTTAGCCATTCTTATTTCACTTGTAAAAGAAGGCTTGGTTTATTATTCTTACCAATACAGATGCACGAAAAATTATTACATTTATTAAGGAGAGCATATAATTGTTTACATCCCCCCTTTGCTAAAGGGGGATGCGTATGCATTCATACGAATTTCAAGTCAAGCCCAAAACAGGTGTGGGAGAAAAAATCAATAATAAGATGTAAACTTTTTCTGCTCCTCTTAGTAACTTGATTGCCCCTCACCTTTTCCCTCTCACGGGGGAGAGGGATAGGGAGAGGGGGTATGTCCATATCAGAAAATAAATGCGTTTGTATTGGTTGGCTTAAAAATAACAAGAACTGGCATTCTGTGTCAAACTGGTAAAGATTTCAATCGGGAGAGTATCATGAGACGCTTTTTCGTTTACTTGGTGATTTTCTTGATTATCAATGTGGGTAATTCTTTTGCTTCCTCATTGGACCTCACCTATCGGGGTTACGGCATAAGTTTCGGCAATTCCAAAAGGATAAATGGAGTCCGCTTCAATTTTATTGATAACGAGGTTGAGAGGATAAACGGTTTTAATTTGACCTTCTGGAGACCAAAAGACAATTCCGATGCAGTGATCAATGGTTTCGCCCTGGGACTGGTGGGACCGGAAGCCAAAAAGTTAAGCGGTTTTGCCCTGGGTGGAGTTGCAGTGGCCGCAGAAGAGATAAAGGGCTTTTCTTTTGGAACTGTTGGACTTGCGTCCCACACAATAAGCGGAATAGCAATTGGAGGTGTGGGACTTGCCACTGAAAGCCTGGATGGTATTGGTTTTGGAATGATCGGTCTTGCGGCCGGGAGGATAAACGGAATAGCCATCGGAGGGGTAGGGCTGGCAACCGGAAGCCTGAATGGTTTTGCTTTTGGCTCAGTTGGACTAGCGGCTGATAGAATAAACGGAATAGCAATTGGGGGTATTGGGCTGGCAACCGAGAGTCTGAATGGTTTTGCTTTTGGAGGAGTCGGAGCGGCGGCTGAGGTGATAAACGGAATAGCAATTGGGGGTGTTGGACTTGCAAGCCAAACCATAAATGGCATTACAGTTGGGGGAATCGGAATTGGAGCAAAGGAGATAACCGGAATAACAATTGGAGGTATCGGAGTGGGGGCGAACGAAATAACGGGCTTGACAATTGGAGGTGTGGGAGTAGGGGCAAAAGATATAACCGGCATCACGATTGGAGGGTTGAGGGTTGGGGCAAGAGATATAACTGGTCTTACAGTCGGGGGACTAAAACTCAAGTCACATAATTTAACCGGCCTTGCTGTGGGAGGTTATTGCAAGATCAAAAGAGATTTAAGCGGCGTCTCTATTGGAATCCTTAATTATGCCAAGTGCCTCAACGGCGTGCAAATCGGGATTTTGAATTATTGTGGAAACAATCCGAAATTTTTGAGGCTTTTACCGATTATTAATGTACATATTGGTGGAGATCATCACAGGTCCCTACATAACGATTGATTCCATGTTCGAGTAAGTAACAGGGACATCCACAATCTCTTGATTTTTTCATCACCTCTACTACCCATGTTCTTCAAAGCACAACTTTCTTTAGCTTACTTATCCTCCTGTCTTTAGGGATACGAAATAATATCATCCCCCCCCCTTTTTTTGGCTGGTTTATCAAGTT
>CAZOJT010000044.1:0-24032 GCA_964580215.1 uncultured Ignavibacteria bacterium
CCTCCGTTATCATCAACAACAAAAAACCAACACGTTTTTTCCATTAACCCTAAAATGTCAAGCATTTTCTCTATTCATGCCAAAGGCAGATCCCCAGCCAAAGGCGGGGCGGGCGCCTCTGGCGGACACATACTTTTGGGACAAGACCTAAGTCTACAATGTAATGACCGGATACATATCTGACACCCAAGAGGATTTTTGATAATATAGTTTATGGTAGTTTCAACTTTAATTTTTCTGGGTAAATTTATTTCCTTGCTCCCCGTTGGTGTTCTCCATGCGGGCAGGCACCCGTACGGGTAGGCGTTCGTGCATGGCTGGCAGGCTTCACCAATGGGGAATGAACGGCGGGTGTCCGCAGGTGTGAACCATACGGTTCATACTGCAAGGTCCTCATTTGAGTCCAAATGGACAAATTCGGACCAGCAGCTAAAATGGAGAATATCCATTTTTTGAGATTTTGGTATATTCTGTCCCGCAACGGATCCTGCGGATTGACTCATACTGAGCATATAAACTATGAGCCCATATAATAAAATCCTTTCTACTGGTCTTCGGTTAGCAAACCTCCACGTGGGTTTAATCCTTCGACGAGACTCATCCAGCAGAGGTTCTATGGCATTTGAAGTCCTTCAGGATAAATCCTTTTGCATAACTTCCGGTAGCTTTTTTTCTACCCGGGATAATTTAACTACCTCAGTTGTGCAAGGGTGGATACTACCATGTTCTTTTCCTCTCCTGAATTGTTAAAGAATCTATGCCTTGCTTTTCAATTGGGCTAACCTCTGCTTAGCATCCTCCACCTCAGGTATCCCCGGGTCGGCATCCTTCCAGATTTCAAGAAATTCCGCATATTTTTCAATTGCTTTTTTATTCCAGCTAGAGTTCTCGTAAGCCAAGCCCAATAGGTAATGAGCTTTCACCGCCCAGATTGCAAAAGTTGCTCTAATATCATCATATCTCGAAAGTGCCTTCTCCAACTCAGCCACAGCCTCACCCAGTCTGTCTGACTCCATACAGGCTTTAGCAAGAAAAAACCGCCCCTGAAAATATCGCACATCAAAGAACTCGGGAGGTGATACTTTGGTTGCGGAAATTCTTCATACGAAAAAGAATCTTAAGGACTTAATTAAATGGAGATTTAGAAGACCCCACCCCCTTTGTTCCCCCTCTCCACTTCATGTTGAAAATCCCGCCAGAGGCGGGGGATAGGGGGTGAGGTAAAAACAGCCGAAGTTTCTTCCTGTGGCAAATATAAGCTTATGCATTAGCAACTCTTTTGGATTCATCCTGAAGGAGAAAAACCTTATTTTACAACAATGACGAATTCAGAATGCAAAAAATTAGGTTTCTGCCAAAAAAGATCGCAATGTACCCTCTTCGGTTTTCATTTAATGGGTGCTACAGGTCGGATGCCCGGCTCTGTACGAGCCAGCGCCATGTCATGAGCCAAATAGACCATCAGCACATCTGTGTCATCGAGTTTGTCTCCATTTCCAGGATTACCTCCTCGGTTGCCTTTCTTTTTCTTTTTGGGACCATACACTTTGTCCAAAAGCGTTGTGAACACTCTTCGACTCATTCCCGTAAAGGCTACCCTGTGTCGATATCTGAGCTTCTCCCAATCTTCTCGCTTGAGTAAAGACATTCAGATCACCTCCTTTTTATGATGATTTTTTGCAATACCCCTCTAAGCAGGAGCCGAATTGATGGGGCTTTATAGTTCTTTCAGTCGCTTCTTGGCTTCTATCAACTGTGGCAGATTTTCATCCGCATCTTTCCAAATAGCCATAAATCTTTGAAAATGTTGCCTTGCTTTTTCTTTTCTGCTTTTTTTCTCGTAAACCTGACCAAGCAAAAAGTGAGTTTGTGCATAATTTGGATTAATTTCAAGGACTGCTTCAAATTTTTCTGCCGCTTCATCCATTTCCCCTATCTTGAAACAAGCTTCTCCCAGAGCATTAACATAGAATGCGCGCTCTAAGGACCAGCTAACGGCCGCCTGGTTGAAATTCTCCAATGCCTGATGGTAAAGACCTTTACTGAGGGATAACTCACCTGAAAGATGATAATAATATGTTTTTGCCTTCTCGGTTTTGGTTTTTTCTATTAATCCTTTAATGCTCAAGACCTCTGATTTAGCTTGATCGAATATTTCTTTTTCGACAAAAGTTAAACCCAGAACCCAATGGGCCTCTATCATCTGCGGATCAAGTTCCAAGGCTTGCTGACATTTCTGAATAGCCCTCGCATGATCACCTTTTAAATAATAGAGTTTACCCAAGAGGAAATGACCTTCTGCTTGTTCGACTTCACCGGGGAACAAAGCAATATATCTTTCGTAAGAAAGCAGTGCCTGGCTATACATACCTTTAGCCAAATAAGTATCGCCGAGAAGAACATATGTAACAGGAAAATCGGGTTTTATTTCTAAAGATCGCTGTAAATTTGTTACCCCCTCATCATAATTACCAACCAGTAAGTTGATCTCCGCTAAAACATTTAGCGGATAAGCTTGATTTGGTAAAAGAGCAACGTATTTATTAAATGCCGCAAGCGCTTTCCCCTTTTTTTCTTTGCGGAGATAGGCCCAGCCGAGCATGTTGTAAGTAAAACTGGTGAGGCGCGTGACTCCTTGAGGATCAAGTTCTAATGCCTTTTTGAACTCGGATATACCCTCATCATACATCATTTTCCCCTGGTAATAGGCCATACCAAGATCGATATGCGCACCCATGTTTTCTGGATTTATGCTTATTAACCTTTTATAATAGTTGATTGCCAGATCCCAATCATGCTTAATATAAGCTTCCAATGCGAGAATTTCAACTAATTTTTCCTCAGCTAATTTGCCAGAAAATGACTTTACTTTTCCAATGATCTCCAGAGCCTTTGTGAACTTATGAGTTTCATGATATTGCCGCGCTAAATGTTCGTAGGCTTCTATAAAAGCTGAATCTAAAGCCACTGCTTTTTCTAAATTGTCAATGGCCTCCTGATGATACATCCGATAGGCGGCTTCTCGTCCAGCGAAATAATATTTGTATGCTTCTAAAGAGGTGGTGGTAAGTTCTGTTATATTCTTCTTCTCTTGTTGAATTTCTTTGATGGAAATCTCCATCCCCCTTTTGACCTTGTCCGTAAGGTCGTCCACTAAATGTCCCAGGATGCTATTTTCACCCTTACCCGTAACCCTATAGGCTGTTATCTGCTCTTTTGTATCCACATCGAGCAATTGTGTATTTATCACAAAAGTATCGCCGCTTTTGATAAGGCTTCCCAGTACCATCACATGAGCACCTGCTAATTTACACAACTCAAACCCCAAAGAGGCGTCAATGATTGCCACATCTTCATAGCCCAGAGATTTCAAGAGATCAAACATTCGGGGGAAAGCCATGACTTGCAGATACCTCGACTGACCCAGATCGGTAATTAACATATCCGCCAAAACCTTGCGCAGGTAGTCGTATTTGTCTTCGCCAGTCTGATTGTCAAAAAACATCACACCCACAGGAATTTTAGAAATCTTGCCTGGAATTTGCTCCTCCCTGTGACGCGCAAGTAACACGATCAAAATTAAAGCCAAAACCACCGCCACGGAAATGAGAATTGCACCCTTTATTATTCTATCTTTTTTTCTTTTAATCGGAGGTTTCTTAGTTACTGGAAAACCCTTCTTCACTGCCTGTAAATCGGTTAGCATGTCCCCCATGCTTTGATACCTTTTGGCGGGGTCCTTTTCCAAGGATTTCCTCACAATCGTCTGCAAACTTCCTGGAACCTCTTTTCTCAATTCAGTAATTGGCTCCGGGTCTACGTTCAAAATGGAATATATTACCGCCTGGTCATGCTCCCCTTTGAATGGCATCTGCCCGGTGAGCATTTCATAAAGAACAACACCCAGAGCCCAAATGTCCGTTCGGTGATCGACTTCTTCCCCTCGTGCCTGCTCAGGTGACATATAGGCTGGCGTGCCCATTGTCGTACCGGTCCTGGTGATAGTGGTCTGGCCTGTTGATTTGGCCAGACCGAAATCCATGATCTTTGCCTGACCCTTGGTCGTCATCATGATGTTGGCACTCTTAATGTCTCGGTGGACGATCCCTTTCTCGTGTGCCTCCTGTAAACCTTCAGCAACCTGAATGGCAATATCCAAAGCCTCATCCAGCTTCAACGGTCCTGATTTTATCTTGTCTTTTAAGCTTTGGCCCTCGATTAAAGCCATGGATATGAAGGTATGCCCTTCAACCTCGTCGATTTCGTAGACTGCACAGATGTTGGGATGATCCAATGCGGCAGCGGCCTGGGCCTCATTAACAAAACGAGCCTTTTCTTCCTTGCCTCCCAAGATTTGTGGCGTGAGGAACTTCAAAGCGACGGTGCGTTTGAGTTTGGTGTCCTGGGTTTTGTAGACTACACCCATACCACCGGAACCGATCTTCCCAATGATCTTATAATGAGATATTACTGTCCCGCGGGCAAGTATTCTGAATGACCGAGTTTTGTCCAAACCGTTATCATCGGGTTCAGAAGCCATAGCCTTTGCGCCTAGATATTGAATTAAGCTTATCTATACCTAATTTATCTGTATTAAAATAGGGGAGTTTTTTTGAAAAATCAAGAAGTTTATCTCTTAACGCTCTCTGCGCAAAATCATCATGGTGATGTCGTCACTTTGGGGAGCATCTCCCATAAAGTCATTGATCTCATCCAGCACTGATTCGGTTAATTCCTCTGGAGATTGCTTTCGGGAATTTAGAAGAAGTCGTTTTAACCTGTCGTCTTCATACATCTCACCTTCGGTATTGGTCGCCTCGGTGATACCATCGGTAAACGCAAAAAGAAAATCCTCTACTCCCAACTCCAGTGCTTCCTCTTTCCAGTTAGAGAGATCAAATGTCCCAATCGGAATGCCGGATGGCTGAAGATATTCCATCCTGCCATCACTCCGCACTATCATGGGGGGATTGTGACCGGCGTTAATATATCGGAGAGTGTTGGTCTTGGGGCAGAGTATGCCAATGAACAAGGTGGCGAAATCTCCCGGACGACTGAACTGGAGAAGTTGTTTGGAAACCTGATAGGTGACATCCGGGAGATTGAAATCCTCAGCACCATACAGGATGCGGAAAGATGCTAAAATATTAGACATCAAAAGAGCCGCACCCATCCCCTTGCCCGAAACATCAGCCAATAAGAGAAGGATTCGTCCATCTTTAAGTTCGGCTACATCGTAGAGATCTCCTCCAACCATTTTGCACTGAGCCTGAAATGCACTCAAACTGTACCCTTCAATGCCAAAAAGTTTTTTGGGCAAAAGCTGATTTTGAATCTGGGAGGCGACAGCTAACTCAGCCTCTAAAACTTCTTTGGCCTGTCGCTCTTTGAGAAGATTTTGATTGGTAATTTTGGCGGCGAGAATATTTCCAAAAGTGGCTGTTATTCTCAAGAAATCCTCAGTGTAACGATGCAGAGGATTGGTTGTGTCAACATACAGTATTCCCAAAACCTTCTCTTCGTCAAACAGAGGAACCGCCATTGCCGATTTTATTCCTGATCCTGTTATCGATTTTTGTTGCGAAAACCGGGAGTCGGCTAAAGGATCAGAAATCAGGAGGGCGTTCTTTTGATTGAGAAGCTCTCGCACAATGGTGCGTGATATGATAAACGAGCCAAGAGCGCGTCTACCAGACAGACGACATGCCACAAGAGAGAGTTCTTGGCTTCCTTGTCTGGATAACAATACGGCAACCCGTTCAGTTGGAATCACGCCCTGCAGCAATTCCAATGCTTTATCAAACATTTCCTCCCCGGGGCCGGGCAAAATCAGCATCTTTCCCATCTCAGAAAGAGCATGAAATACCTTGGGATTATCTATGATCTTGGCAGGAAGAGGCTGGAGTGCTTCGTCTATTGATAATAAAGTGGCATTGGTCAGATCATGTTCAAACTCGGTAACGGTGATAGAACTACCTGATATCTCTCTGCCTTCACTCAGCGTGATCTTAAACTCTACCTGTCCAAAAGAAATGATGTCATTGGAATGTAATTGGACTGTATCAGTAATTGTATAACCATTGACCAAAGTTCCATTATGACTCCTGAGGTCGGTTAAATAGATTGTGTTTTCATCAACAACCTCAATCTGGGCATGCTTTCGTGATATGGTACTATCATTTATCACCAAATCGCACTGTGAGCTTCGTCCAATGGTGTATTCACCCGTCTTAAGAGTCCAATCATAGAGTTTATTGCCCTCCAAACTGAAAAGTTTAATCATATAACTCTTCTCACTTTAGTGTTAGAGTGTTTGATAAGAATCTTGAGACTTGATAAAATTGACATTTTGATAACCTCACCCTTGACCCTTCAAGGGTCAGGGGTCAAGGGGGTGAGGTAAAAACAGCTATAGCTTCACTTTTTGTTGCAGATCAAGGAGTACAAACCGCATGGTTCACACCTGGAAACATACGCTTATCTATTAGCAACTATTTTGGAGAAGACCATAATAGAACGGTTGTAGCGCCCTCTTCCTCGTGAGTGGTAAATACCAAGAAGTCTTTTGCGCTAAACCATTAACCATAAACTATCAACTGATTTGAGGGTGAGCGGACTCGAACCGCCGGCCACCTGCTTAGAAGGCAGGTGCCCACTTCTCTGACGACGGCTGTTGACAGCCAACGAGTCAGCTCGAAACATTCACCACGAAATTGAAAAAACAGGCGTTCTTTTATTCTCTTTTCTCACAGTTCCCTTTTTTTCTTCAACACTCCCAAGAATAAACTTTTATTTGTAATAAGAATTCCCCTAAAGTCAAGTCTTTTTTCGCTTCAAAAATGTAATGACCGGATACATATCGGACACCCAAGAGGGACTTTTTTAATATAGTTTAAGGTGGATTGAGTTTCAAGTTTAATTTTTGTATAGGTGTCATTTTATTTATACCTCCCCGCCTTTGGCGGGGTGTATGATTTGTATTTGGTCTCTACACAGCACGGAAGATTTTTTATTGACTTTTCTGATATATATCTATATACTTACGTTCTGAGTGGAGCCAAAAACGAGGAGGTGAGGCTCTTTTCCTGAAACATGGTTCAAACCTTGATCATCTTGTCAGAGCCATTTAATCTAAATGGCTTCGGGGAATTTTTCAGAAAAACTCAAAACATACTGTTTAGATGTCGAACAGTTTATGAAAGGAGATTCTTATTGAAGAGTAAGTCTTCGGCCCAAGCAGGCGAAAGACTGAAACTCGAATTCATTGTTTACCAAGCGATTAGCTGATAAATTGAATCACCCTATCCAAGAGGTGAGCAACTTGCCCGATCAGGCATGGATATTGCTATATACCACCGACGTTAAATCCAGTTCGTTGTAAAGATCCATGGGTTCAGTTATGATCAAAGCACTGATTCCAAGAGGGTGGAATGGTTAGTGGAATGAATTGACTCATTTCCCCAAAAAGAAAAATTGTTTAAAGAGTAGGAAAAACTCTCAGGATTAGCCCAGGAGGGGGAAAACTAATTTGAGAGCAAACCAAAGCAAAACCTTATTTAAGTTGGTTCTGTTATTCTTTCTTCTGGCAAATTCAGTTTCTGGTGCGAACCATACGGTTCACACCTCAGCATTTTTTGACCGAGATGGACCGGGATCAACGTCAGCCAATTTTTTGAAAATCGGAATAGGGGCTAAAGCCGGAGGCATGGGAGGTGCCTTCGTTGGCTTGGCAGATGATCCTTCTGCTCTCTTTTGGAATCCTGCCGGTCTGACTCAACTTGGCAGTCCCCAGGCCATGTTTGTGCATAACCAATGGGCACAGGATATAAGATATGAATATCTGGGTTATGCCTTGCCCATCAATCCAGAGAACACTGTGGCGGTTGCCGTTATGTTCCTTCACATGGGTGAGGTTCTGGGATATGATGAGAATGATGAGCCCACCTCATTTTTCTCTGCCTACGATGCGGCGATGCTTTTAGGATACTCCAGAAAAATCTCCTCACATCTTTCCTTGGGTTGGACAGCTAAAGGCATTTTAGAAAAGCTGGATGACCTGAAAGCGCAGGCGGTGGCATTTGATATGGGACTTTTTTATGATTCATACAATCTATCTTTTGGTCTCTCTTTAAGAAACTTGGGAACGAAATTGAAATTCATAGAGAAAGAGCATCCTCTACCTACAGATTTAAAAGTCGGAATCGCCTTCAAGGCTTTGAATAACCACCTTCGTCTAAGCACAGATATAGACTTTTTTACTGATACCCGGCCCGGATTCCAGCAAGGAATTGAATATAATTTTCAAAACGTTTTGTTTATAAGAAGTGGTGTCGAATATAAGACCCAAAATCAGAGTGGGGAAAGCTCAATCAAACCAGCTATAGGAGGGGGGATAAGAATTTCTAAGTTCCAATTTGACTACACCTATTCTTCCGTGAAATCCTTGGGAAATCTGCATAACTTCTCGCTGATTTACATATTTGGCTCTGAATAGATTTTCTAAAGATCAAGGTCTTTATCAATCATAGTTTTTTTGTGGTGCCAAGCCACGGGCGTCTCCAAGATTTAAGGATGACAAAAGCCCTTGTTGCACGGACATCCACCCGTATGGGTGCCTGCCCGTCTGGGCATCGGGATTTTCCCCAGATGGGTCCCCATGGTCTTCTGACATACGGTCCACGTAATCTCACAATTACCTCCCATTGGTATCGGACGCCTTGTACGATATCAGAAAACACTGCGTCACGGACAGGATGTCCGTTCACGGTGAATCCGTGACGAATCAGAAGATTCCCTTCCCTTCCACTCCCTGTCGGTGTTTTTCACCAACAGAAAGAGTTCACAAGCTGTTAGGTTGTTGGTCAATCACCAGTATCCCGCCAGAGGCGGGAGAAGACCAACGGCCAGCAAAGGACTTACTAAGAGGAGCAGGAAACAGTTTACATTTTATTATTAGTATGAATGTGCGTATGCACTCATACGAGCTTCGCATTGATTTTTTCTCCTACACCTGTTTTTGGCTTGACTTGAAATTCGTATGAATGCATACGCATCCCCCTTTAGTAAAGGGGGACTTAGGCAATAATGTTGCGTTAATCGTAGCCATCATATAGGTAAACATTCTTAATGGGTTGAAAAAGATTGTATTTTATAATTCTGAATATTTCTAAATTGGATAATTTGCTATTTAGTCTTAATTTGAACATAACGGTTAGCAGATAAGTAATCAAAGCTATGTATATTTGTGAATACACCGCATTGGGGCTGGTTCCTAGAAATTCGTATGAATGCATACGCATCGGATTGAAACTTTTTAACCAAGGCATTGAACTTGGGTTTTGAAATAAATCGTAGCACTTTAATGAAAAGTTTAATATTATTGGACATATGGACTTCCTCCTTAAGGTTTGTTTTTGGTCTTGCTTGTTAACTTCTATCATACTAATACAAATCTTAAAAGAAAGTCCTTTTTAACGCAACACTATTGGGACTAAGGGGGTTCAAAACCGACGATCTAACCCGTAGTCTCTCTTCCCACCCGAAGCAAATTCACAATAATCTTTATGGTGAAAAGGATAGAGTCGGTATTTATAGGAGATGAATATATTTTGCATACACGGTTCTCAAAACACTAACGATGAAAAAAATTAAAAAACAACCACCAGTAACGCCAGTAAGGCCAGTAACGCCAGTATCGCAGGTGCGCTATGTCCTCTGGTATGAACGGTATAGCTCATACCGCAGGACAGATGAAAAAAATTAAAAACAACCACCAGCAAGTCCAGCATGTCCAGTAAGTCCAGTCTTGTAGGTCGGGCTGTCGACAGACTGCCCGACAACAACCTTGTAACCAATTTCGCACCAGCAAGTCCGAATTTGAATCCATAGGACTGGTGCACTCCACTTTAGAGGTTTTACATAGTACCTAAAGTGCTTTCACAAAATAGTCCGTAGGTCAAGCATGGCGCAGCCTGCTTGACAAAAAAGGAATTGTCAACCAGCCCCGATAAATCGGGGCATGGTTGACCTACAGACTACCTACATTTCCACCATCATTTTCTTTATCGTCTCGGTAGTCAATGATTTTGGTCGTTCGATGGCAAGACCCAAGGCTCTGTCCCAGATCAGTTGTGCCAGAACGCCCATGGCACGGGAAACTCCAAACAGAACAGTGTAAAAGTCATACTCTCTGACCCCGTAATACCACTGCAGAACCCCTGAGTGCGCATCCACGTTGGGCCAGGGGTTTTTGGCTTTGCCGTGTTCTTTGAGGATATCCGGTGCGGTCTCATATATCATACTGCACAGTTTGAAAAGATCATCATCCGGCATATGTTTTAAGGCGAATTCCCGCTGAGCCATATACCTGGGATCTGTCTGTCTTAGAACCGCATGTCCGTATCCGGGAATGACCTGCCCACTGTTTAAGGTATCCCACAGGGCTTTGGATAATTCCTCTTTGGTGGGAACTCTTCCACCTAACTTTTCCATCAAATTCTGAATCCAGCGCAAAACCTCCTGATTTGCCAGTCCATGTAGGGGACCAGCCAATCCGTCCATGCCCGCAGAGAGGGAGTAGAAGGCGTCGGATAAGGCGGAGCCGACCAAATGAGTGGTGTGTGCGCTGACGTTTCCACCTTCATGGTCGCAATGCAGAACCAGATACAATCTCATCAACTCGCAGTATTCAGGATTGTCGATGCCCATCATATGGGCAAAGTTTGCGCCCCAGTCCAACCTCTTAATACCCCGAATCCTTTTTCCATCTTTGTATGTCCGGCGATAGATATAGGCGGCAATGGCAGGAAGTTTTGCCAAAAGATTCATCACGTCTTCATACATGGGATCCCAGTATTCGGTCTTGGGGATTCCCTCATTATACTTCTTTACAAATTCTGAGGTAGACTGAAGAGAGAGAATCCCAATGGCGAATTGAGTCATGGGATGCATGTCCGTAGGAAGAGCTTTCAAAGTCTTCCAGGTGTTTTGGGGTATCTCTCCGCGGCTCTGCCACTCTTTAGTAATCTCTTTGACGTCTTTCTTTGAGGGAAGTTCGCCGGTTAAAAGTAACCAGAATATCCCTTCAGGAAGCGGTTCCTCTCCACCGCGCGCCTTGGGTAGTTTTTCTCGAAGTTCCGGGATATTATATCCACGGAATCTTATTCCTTCCATGGGATCTAAAAGTGAGGTCTCCCAGACCATACATTTTATGCCCCTCATACCACCATAGGCTTGTTTGACAGTTGCTTCGGAGATAACCTTGTCACCATGTTCCTTCACTAAAGATTTGATTTCCTCCCTTAGCTCTGGAATCTTTTGAGCCAGTTTTTCCTTGAGAGACATATCTCCTCCTGTTTAATTGTTGTGAATTATTTCACAATTTTTGACTTAAAAAAAGAATTTTGATTCGAATCTGAAATTACGTGCAGAATCCGAAGCGTGTACTGCATTTTTCGTAACCGCTGTAGCTAAATCATATCGGATGGTTCCTCTTTTTGCCTCTTTTGGATCGGTGGCGCCCACAATCTCCCTGAGTTTTTTTACCGCATTTCTTCTGGTAAGCAAAATCCCGATAACTTTGCCCGAGGAGATAAATTTCACCAACTTCTCAAAAAATGGTTTCCCTTTATGAACCTGATAGAACTTTCTTGCCTGAGGGAGTGAGAGCCTGGTCATTTTCAGATCCACTATCTTGAAGTTGGCAGCCTCAACTCTCTTTAAGATTTCCCCTATGAGGTTTTTTTTCACCGCATCCGGTTTGATCAAAAGGAAAGTCTTTTCCAACTTTTAGTCTTAACCTCCGCCAAAAGTGGTTGAAAAAGCTTAGATTTCGTCCTGTTCATATATAAAAATCGGGCTTTTCTCAAACGGTAGCGTTTAGCTTCGCTTTCGTTTTCTTGGTCGCCCTCTTCTATGAACTAATTCAAACCCCATCTCTGCCGCCTTTAAGTTTTTCTCCTCGGTTCCTTTGGGGGCTCTTCTTTTAACCGCCTCTAAGAATCCTTTTTTTGAAACTATCTTGGTTAAAGCGGCGATAGCTCCCAAAGCCATTATGTTGGCTACCACAGGGGTGCCAATCTTATCCCGGGCGAGTTGGGTGAAGGGAAAACCATGCACTTTGTGATCCGGAAGTTGGTCCACCAATCCGGAGTCTACGATTAGGACCCCATCCTCTTTTAACGCCGGGAAATAGGTATCACATGCTTCCTGGGTTAAGGCTAAAAGCAGATCCAATTTAAGCGGTTTGGGATAATAGATTTCACCGGAGCTGACCACCAGGTCGGATCTGCTGGCACCGCCACGTGCCTCCGGACCATAGCTCTGGGTCTGGCACACGTTTTTACCATCCTCCACCCCAATAGCTTCAGCCAACACGGTTCCAGCGAAGATCATCCCCTGCCCTCCGGAACCGGAGAGCCTTATCTCGTATCTATCTTCCTCTTCCGTGGAGATCCTTTTTGTGTGGTGCATCTTCTTATGAGTATGAGCGGGTTTGTCTGTCATCTATATCTTACCTTGAGCCTCAGCAATCACTTTATCGTATTCCTCACAATATTCAGGAAAATCTATGTCCCACAAAACCCCGGTGAGGAATTTACCTCTCAATTTCTCTGGAGGAACCTTTCCGGCGGCGCTGATGGGGATGGCATGTTCCTTTTGCCATTTCAACATCTCTATCGCTCCCCCCTCCTTGTTCAGCCTTCCATATAAAGTGTGACAATGACTGACCACCTCCACTAAGGAGAATCCTTTCTTTTGAATGGCCTCTTCGATCAGCTTTTTCAGTTGCACCATATGATATACTGTTCCTCGGGCCACGAAAGGCGCTCCCGCGGCAATAGCCAGCTTAGCAATATCGAAGCTCCTCTCTCGGTTCCCATAAGGGGCGGTGGTGCCGATCTTCATGAAAGGGGTGGTAGGAGCCACCTGACCTCCGGTCATTCCGTATGTGGAGTTGTTAATCAAGATTGTGGTCAGGTCAATGTTACGCCGGCAGGCATGAATAAAATGATTCCCTCCGATGGCTAAAGCATCTCCATCGCCGGTGATTATGATCACCTTCAAATTTGGTTTGGCTAATTTCACTCCGGTGGCAAAAGCTATTGGTCGTCCATGAGTGGTATGAAGGGTGTTGAAGTCCACATATACCGGCATTCGGCTGGAACAGCCGATGCCTGAGATCATCACCACCTCATCCTTGGATAGCTTTAAGTTATCTATTGCCCGGATGATGGCGCCCAGCACCGTGCCAATCCCGCATCCGGCACACCATACATTGGGAAACTGTTTTTTGGTCCTCAGATATTTATGAGTCATATCTGATACTAAAGCCATGCTATTTTTCCTCCCTTATCTTTCGAAAGATCTGATCCGGAGTGATCAATTCTGAGTCGTAGCGATTAAGACCGCGCACCCGGGTCTTGCCTGTATTAACTCGCTTTACCTCTCCGATCAACTGCCCCTGGTTGAGTTCAGCCACGAGGATCATATCCAACTGCTCCAGGATATGTTCCATATAAACATCCGGGAAGGGCCACACGGTTAAAGGCTGTATTAATCCCACCTTGATTCTTTTCTCTCGCGCCATGTGGACCGCCTGTCTGGCGGCACGCGCTACAGTGCCATAGGCAAAGACCGCTATATTGGCATCCTCCATAAATTCTTCTCTTATCTCAACGATATCATTCGCGTTATGGGCAATCTTGTTCCTTAATTTATCTAATTTTTCTTTAATAACCACTGGTCTGGCGGTAGGGAATCCATCCGGATTGTGAGTTAAGCCGGTAATGTTGTATCTGTATCCCTCACCGAAACTTGCCATGGGGGAGACGAAATGAGGATTTATCTCAAAATGCTGGTACCATTCAGGGGGAACCGTGGGCTTCATTCGGTTTATTATCCTTATCTTTTCCGGATCGGGCAGTTCGACCTTTTCCCGCATATGCCCCACCACCTCGTCCATCAACACCACCACCGGGGTGCGATATTTTTCTGAGAAATTAAATGCTTTAATGGTAAAATCGAAGCATTCTTCCACCGAGGAAGGAGCTAAGGCTATTGCGGAATAGTCCCCATGGGGTCCCCAGCGAGCCTGCATGGTATCGGACTGGGAGACCTTGGTAGGCAGACCGGTAGAGGGTCCCCCTCTCTGCACGTCCACGATTACACAGGGTACCTCAGCCATGTAGGCGTAACCTATGTGTTCCTGCATCAGGGAGAATCCGGGTCCACTGGTGGCGGTCATGGACTTCACCCCGGCCACCGATGCCCCGATCACCGCCGCCAAGCTGGCGATTTCGTCTTCCATCTGAATGAATTTCCCCCCCACCTTGGGCATCTCCCGAGCTAAGACTTCAGCTATCTCCGTGGAAGGAGTGATAGGATACCCGGCAAAGAAACGACAACCAGCCGCAATGGCGCCTTCCGCGCAAGCTCTGTTTCCCAGAATCAATCTCTCTTTCCTTTTAGTGGTAGCTTTGGTCATTTGGGCTCCTTAAGATGCGTCTTTTTTTGACTCCCTTTTTTCTCGAGGTTTCACCGCGATGGCAAAATCCGGACACCTGAGCTCACACATGCCACACTGGGTACATTTTTCCGGATAGGTTAATATGGGGAAGCCATCTTTGTCCGAAGTTAAAGCCCCGGTAGGACAGAAAGCCACGCAGATGCCGCATCTTTTGCACCAGGCTTCGAATACGTGAACTTTTTCCTCCTCAGTTTCCTGCCTGGTATTCACTTGAGTTTTAGCCGTTTGATCTGTCAACTGATTCCTTTTACCTCGTCAAATTTGAGCTTGACTTTACGAGTATATATAATATGTTTAATACGAGGAAAGTCAAGTTTTTTGCAGAACTTTGTGACTTTTTTCACTAACAATATATGCCCATAAAATCAATAAATTACCAGTTCAAGAAAAAACTTAACTCCACTTTGGGTGGGGAGGCGCATAACTTTTGTTACCAGTGCGGCGCCTGTGTGGGAGATTGCCCGGCCGCCATGTATTCTGAAGATTTCAACCCCCGAGAGATACTTCTTGCCGCACTCTTAGGGGATGAAGAGACTCTGACCGGAAAGGATTCCCCTATCTGGAATTGCACCAATTGTTATACCTGCTATGAGAGATGTCCCCAGGCGGTGAGACCGGTGGAGGTTATCATCGCCTTGAAGAACATCTGCTATCAGAAGATGACTTCTGCACCTGAGGTTAATCAGATTGTGAAAAGCGTTAAGACCACTGGTCGGACAGTGAAGATCACCTCCCTGTCTGATAGAAGGAGAAAAGAGCTGGGCTTGCCGGAAATAAAAACCGTCCCCATGGATGAGTTAAAAAAGCTTTTCGAACCTTAAGGTGGAGAAATCATATCTCGCTCCTTGTGGATGTTATCATCCACAAAAAATAAGATTATCGAGGATAACAGAGACCCCCAGACGGGCCCGTCCGGGCGTATGGGATAACATCCTCAATGAGCAGAAAACTTATTTTCGGACTGTAATATGAAATATGCTCCCTTTTACGGATGCATGATCGAAGTGAAATATCCGCAGATGGAGGCGGCAGTGCGAAAGACCGCAAAGAATCTGGGAATGGAATTGGTGGATCTGGATGGATTCTCCTGCTGTCCCGATCCCATCTATTTTAAAGCCACAGACAAACTCACCTGGCTCACCATTGCGGCAAGAAACATCTCCATAGCAGAGGAGGCAGGGCTGGATCTGATAACCATGTGCTCTGGCTGTACCGCCACACTCTCCGAAGCTAATTATCACCTCTCCTCAGAACCGGAGTTGAAAGAGAAAGTAAATCAACGCTTGAAAAGAATCGGAAGGGAGTATAAAGGAACAATATCCGTCCGCCACATCGTGACGGTTCTGCGTGACGATCTGGGAATCGAGAGGGTGAGAGAATCGGTCAAAAGACCTCTTGAGGGCATCAAGGTGGGAATTCATTATGGCTGTCATCTGCTCAAGCCTTCTGAGATAATGCGGGTGGATGACCCGGACTATCCCACCATACTGGAGAAACTCTTTTCCGCCATCGGCGCTCAGATAGTTCACCATGACAAACAAGCCCTCTGCTGTGGGAAAGCCTGTATGAGCGAGAACATACCCGAAAAGATGACCTATGATGTTTTGACCTCTCTCAAGAAATCCGGCGCCGATTTAATGGGCTTGATCTGTCCCACCTGCTTTGATGAATTTGATCTGGGCCAGATAAAGCTTTCCAGAAAGCTGAATGAGGATTTGACCATCCCTATTTTATACTATTTCCAACTATTAGGCTTAGCTCAAGGTCTTTCTCCTCAGGAGATGGGGCTTCATCTGCATAAAACCAAGACCGACGAGATAGTAAAGAAGGTGGCTTGTTCCGTCTGAGTCCGCAGATATCCGAGGAAATCTAATAGGAAAGAGATGTTGGGGGAATCGTCCAAGAATCGGCACTGAATAGGAAGTGTATTCTAAGGAAATTCTGACGAATATCTTCTTAGGGTCATAAAAGTCTCACCTCAAACTGTGGTAACCATACCATGAAGGCTTTTAAAATCGCTTGCATTTTTTTAGTCGCAATCTTAACTCTTTTTTTGTCGTGCAGTAAGAAAAAGCCCCCCAAACCTGAACCTACCAAATACAAATGGACCATCTTGGGTTATTTTGACGGCAACAATTCCCAGGATCAAGCCCCAGACGGAGGCTCTTATGTGATCAAGGACTTGGATTCCCTGGAGCAGATCGACTCCACCGAGGAAGTGCAGGTTCTGGTGATGCTGGGCTCGGCTAAAACTGATGGGAATTGTAAATACTATCATGTTAAGATGGACACCTCAGAGGTATTGCTCGATGTGGGCAAGCCGGATATGTCTAATCCTGTAACCTTAAGGGACTTCATCGGGTACGGAATGCAGAACTATCCGGCAGATCATTATATGTTAATCATCAACGATCATGGCAGAGGTTGGAAAGGGATTTGTTATGATACCATCAACGATGCCAACAACTGGATGAGTCTGCCGGACTTGTCCTATGCTCTTTCTGGGTTTGAGTTTGACATAATCTGGTTTTACACTCCTTCCATGGCTACGGCGGAGGTGGCTTATCAGATAATGGACCGGGCACAATACATGATTGCCTCTCAGTTCAAGTGGTATCCGGACAATATCATGGGCTCAACCGAATGGCTCCCCTATTTGACTGATAACCCGGATATAGACGCCAAGAGTGTCGCTATGAAAGTCACCCGGGCAATCTACAATGCCGCTCAGAGTATATCACCATACAAGCACGTTCATTCCATCCTGATCCATCTCCCCAAGATAGCACAGGTTGCCACAGATGTTTCAAATTTAGGTAAAGATTTGATAGACAGCACTGGCACCTTCTGGAATGAAGTATGGGATGCGTGGGATGCTTCACACATCTCTGGCTATAATGACTCAGAGTCAATCTTTGTCGATCTTCGAGAGTTTGCCCGACAGATTCAAAGCCAACCTAATTTAAACTCAACCATAAAAAACTATGCTGACACTCTGGAGGATTCCATTGATGAGGCTGTGCTTGCGGAATTCATGCACCCTGACTATCCCAATCTCGGTGGCATTTCCATCCATTTTCCCTGGAATCAGGATGATTTTGATTCCACCAGTTATGTTCAGCTTGATTTTGTTACAACCAACTGGCACAGTTTTGTCTCCACTTTCATTCAATCTTTTTTAGGTAATTATTCCGGCACCCTGAACATTAGCAGCAAACCCACCGGAGCAAGAGTGTTTCTCAACGAGGAGTATACGGGAGATACGACCAATGTAATAATTGGAGGGCTCTTTCCGGGATATTATATACTCAAGCTGGTTAAAGACGGGTATCAAGAGAAGACGCGAGATATAAGAATCGTTGCTCAAAAAACCACATTTGTACACCTCAACCTTGTCCCGTCCTTTTAACACAATGCTCTTGTCGGTCAACCTCCCTTCGGGTTACCTGGCTCAAATGAGTTTTGGTGTGAGGGGTAAGGATTAAAAAGACGGGGCAACTCCTCCGTAAAGTTTTGCTTGACAGAAATAGACCCCCCCCCTTTTATATTATATTTTAGTTGCTATAGATCAACTCAGACAAACTGGTTGTTCAGAGGAGTTCTCTTTTTATAGAGAAAGAAGAAACTCAAAAACCTTGTTTTTCCTTCAATCCCCGCATTCTGCGGGATTTTCAACAGGAGGTAGGAATATGAAAAGCCCTCGATTACAAAGATTAACACTTCTGTTGATTTTTGCTCTCCTCGTCTTGTTCAATTCATCCGTTGCTCAGCATTTCGTTAAGATGACCGACCAACAGTGGGTTGAATTGGCTCTGGATATGATAAGAAAGGGTGTCCAGCAACAAGATACCACCAAGGTTTTTATGGTGGTTGCCCCGGAGGTTTCGGTTAAAGGCGAAAAGGTTGAGTCCAAAGCCAGTTTGAGCAGAAAACTTCAGACCATTTTTGACAATTCCTACAAAAGGAAAACTAAGCTTGAAAAGCCAGACTTCCCCAGAGAGGATAATCCTTTGCATCTTTCTAATTTCTGGGATTTTGACATCCTTGATCCTAAGATAAAAATAGTCGGAGATCCCGCCGAAGGCGGGAATGGCGATTCCGCTGTGGTGGACTGCGAGTTGGTTTTGTGGGGAGCACCACCGGCTAAGGGCAGTGACCGAGCAGTCGGAGATCCCGCCAGAGGCGGGAGCAGAAGAACAATGGAGAGATTGGTTTTCAAAACACCGCCTGAAGTCGAAGGCCCGCCGCCTCCGGGGGAATACCACAGGTGGCCAGCTTCACCTTCAGGAAAAAACCGGAGGAGCAGTATAAGAAGCTGGAAATTGGTGAGTTTTGAGAATCTTTTGGATTTTTTAAATGGAGAAGTAGAAAGTTTATCTAAATAAAGGGAATAAAGAGGAGGGAAGATGAGAAAGAAGAAGTGGATCAAAAACATTAAGTTTATGATTTTGATATTATTGCTTCTTTCAACACTTGGGGATCGGTGTGAGGATAGACCACCACCGACAGACGTGCCTCCTGATGCATACCCAAGCTGGGATACTGATGGGGACGATATCAGCAATGCAACGGAGACAAATGACGCTAATTCTTATCTGAACTTAGATCCAAACACGCCTGATGCTAATCCAAGTATTGCCCACGGCTACCCTTGGGATGGCTGGATTGAGGATGCGCTAAATCTGGTAAACCAAGGCACCGGATACTATCATTACAATCCAGACAAGAGCACAATAGACACAGACGACTGGGGCGTATTACATTTGATCAATATGATCGAAGGGGCAGGAAGATTATGGGATTGGAGAGGACACATTCCACCGAGAATTGGGGTGGGTGATCTGAGTTGGGGGAATCAATACACCCAGCAGTTTGGTGGACCATGGCCAGGTGGTGAGCATCAATGGCATCAAAATGGGACAGAAGCGGATTTTCGATATGTTAGAAACGATGGGCAGGAATTGGGACTAAACATAGGTTCCGCTGATAGCATATATTATGATGTAGAAGCCACCGTAACATTAATGGAGTATCTATTTGCTAACAGCAACTCGATTTATATTATAGTAAGCCCGCACTGCCACATTGCGTTTATCGGCATCACTGCGGTGTATGATCAAACCGGGGAACATGATAATCATTTCCATTTAAGAATTGAGGATCCCGATGGCACAGGAAATTAGGAAAGGAGGTAACATTATGAGAACTAACAAAATTGAAATGTCGATCAGTGTAGCAGTGTGTTTAGGCCTGTTTTTAGTGTCTTCGCTAATTATTAACGCTGGTCGAAATGAAGGGCGCACACCATACGTTTATTCACTTGATAGTAAAGGACTCCATAGACTGGATACTAAAAGGAACGAAAGAAAGATTATATTTGATACTTCAGGGTTATACCAGGTATCCTTTTCCATTTCACCGTGCGAAACAGTGATCGCCGTATTGGTTACTGAGAGAGGGGTAGTCCCACCAGGGGCGCATGACTATTCTATACCGCCGAAGAATTCGCTAATCTTTATAAGCCCGGAGGGCAAACAGATAGCAAAATTGGATGAAGATGTGAGAAAATATGTTTGGAGTCCGACTGGAGATAGGATTGCTTACATCACTGGCACTTATCGCGAAGCACAGTTGTTCAAAACAACCGGTGTATACATCTTTGACCTAAATGATGGAAGCAAAAAACAGATTCTCAAAGATTTCCCACATCCCACGATGAAAGATTATGAAGGTGGTGGTTACGACATAACTTGGGCGGTTCATGATAGCAATATTTATATTCAGGAATTTGAAGGGTTAGGCGGAAACTACATGTATAACACCAAATCTGGAAAAACTGAAAAAGTGCCTTACAAAGGGATTCACTTTTCACCTGATGGAAAATTCTATTTAGCTTTTTATTCTGAGGATTTTGTTGACCTTTATGTTTCCTCCACCAACCAAAAGATAACAGAGCGGGTGAAGCCAAAATTCGGCTATCTGCCTCAGAGTTGGATGCCCGACCAAAAACATCACTTGCTTACGGTAAAGGTTGATTTTGAACCATCCGCACTGGACTCGATTGGAGCAGGCAAACCAAAAGCAATAGTAAAAAAGGTAGAACGAAAAATCAAACAAAAAACATTTTTTATGTATGATGTAGAAAAAGATCAAATAATAAAAGAGTGGATTGAGAAGCCAGAAAAATAAAATTTGTGCAAGCACAAGAGTGATTAGGCTTTTTGAGGAGGCGAATTATGGCAAACAAAACTAATTTAGTCTTAATTGTCCTTTTGCTTCTGCTTGTATTTTCTGAAACAGGTCTTTGTCAGAGTCAAAGTCAATATGCTTTGATCCAAATACCGGTTTTTGAAAATCCTCTGATTTGGAAGCTGACTAAATATGAAACGAACACATTATGGGGGGTAGACCTTTTTGGAAATCAAGCATCGGTGGCCCAATCATATGTCATGACTCCGGACTATGAATTATGGAGCGGTGTATCGTTTCACTTGGATAATGTTTGGAATAGAATGACATTTCAGGAATGCTTAGATAACTGGATCTTCGGTTTCGGCGAGCCCGGAGCAGGGGTCGGGCAATTTCTCTGGCCAAGTAGGGTGGATGCTCATGCTCTTTGCGGTTGGTGGGGCAGTAATTGGTATTACGACTATTTCTACTACATCTTTGTGGCGGATGCCTGCAATGATCGAATTGTTGAACTCAGGTACCATTGGGGTTATCAGACTCTGGAATGGCTTGGGACAATCACCGGCGGGGGATTGGATTTTCCGGAAGATCTAGACATAAATAACGGGGAAACATTCCTCCCGAATTCGGACGACTATTTATGGGTGTTGAATGGTCACGAGATCAAAAGATTCACCCTGGATGGAGTGTTAAGAAAAACCTATGGTTCTTATGGGTGTGATGGTGCAGATGGTCATTTTTGCCGTCCTACTGCTGTGGTCTGTGGGCGGCACCTATTTGCTTTTGAGCCACACTCTAACAATAACTGTATCTATGTGGCGAATGATGGAAACAAGTGCATAGTATTGCTATGGAAATCAGAAACAGGAGAAGACATAACTTGGATAAAAGAAGTTCCATACAATGAGGAAACATATATTGTTGACCTGGAAGCAGACAATTTTGGGCAGGTGTGGGCGGTGGATCGGGATAACGGAAGAATCTATAAGTATACCTATGATCTTTATCCTTTATGCTACTACGGAAGCTTCGGCACTGGTGAGAATCAATTCTACTATCCGCTCAGTGTTTCCAGCCACGGAGGGTATTTGGGATGCGGGGATGTTTTTGTAGCTGAATCCTGGACAGATAACAGCGGAGGTCAGTATTTTGCCATTGGCACAGACATTGTGGATTTCGAAGTCACCTCCTCTGTGGACTACCGCTGGCACTATATCAATTATACCTTGGTGGATCCGTCGGATGTCACCATAGAAATATATGATGAAGAGGATCAACTGGTAAAGACGCTTTTTGACGCTATTGAGTGGTCAGGGGCATGCACACATGTCTGGGATGGGACTAACCAGTCAGGACAGCAGGTGGGCACCGGAGCTTACCGGGCGGTTGTCACAGACTCCTGCAATTATGGTGACCCAGAGACCCAGCAACCGACAAATGTGGTGGTCAAAGAAGGCTGGTTCCATCATGATGGTTATCTCAGACCGCCCTGGAATTTGGCTGGTTATCAATCTGGAGCGGATGAGATCACTTTGGAATGGGAGTATCCACAGTTTCCTGACGACTGGGTTACTGTTTACTGTGATGGGTGTCTCTGTGGAGCAGTTGAACCACTTGTTCCCAGAACTTACACAGATAGTGGACTCATTCCAGATCAAAGTTATATCTATTGGGTAAGAGCCTATAGAGCAATAGAGGACACCTCCTACGTTGAATCCGGTCCATCAAATGCAGACACCGTTTTCTTAGAGTCGAAGCTTTTGTTTCCTTCAGCCAGCGATATTTTCCCGGTTGACCAGAGCTTCAGCGATCCTGCCTCTTCGTCAAAGCAGGAGGAGGACACCTGCGACGTACGTATTATTTACACCACCGCCTATCCGGGGCATTTCACTGAGGTAGAGGTAATGTTGGAAAATCCAGTGGCTATCTCTGGTTTCAATTTTCTCATCAAGCCATCTTCGGGACATCTGTTCAATTTTCACACTGAGAGAATCTTCACAGATAGCATTCTGATAGATCCTGATTGGGTTCATTATCCGGTGCGGGAGTGCTGGATTGACACCAGTGGTTCTTTGATCAGCGGTTTTAGCTCGGTAACGTGCCGCGGGCAGGTTGCTGATACTACTCTGCCCCACTGTAAATATCTCTGGGTTAAAGCCTGGGCTCCACCAGACGAATATATTCCGCCTGATCCAAGTTACCGAACTCTGTTCAAATTCGGAGTAGATGCTTTCTGCATTCCGGATTCCACCAACGACAGAACTGTAAGGTTCAATCCGGCTTTTGGTCGCGTGTATAGTCGGGAATACGAAGAGATTCCATTAAGATGCCATCCAGCCTGCCTCACCCTCTGGTGGTCGGTGCCAGGGGATGCCAGTGGGGACAGCCTTGTCGACATGAGTGATATACTGTGGCTAAGCAATTATCTTTACAAAGGGGGACCTGCGCCGTGCATTCCCGAAACCGGAGATCCCAGCGGGGACTGCCTTGTCGACCTGAGTGATATTCTTTATTTAATTTGTTATCTTTATAAGGGTGGAGCCCCTCCGAATCCGGGATGCTGGTATGGCAAAAAGTAATGGTTGAACATAAGCTTTATGGTTAAATTAACCAAAACTCAGGCATAGCAAGTTACCCACACAAAACAAACTGCTTCATCTATCCAGACTTGAATTTGCCTGATGAATCAGGTCCTATGGATCCTGTGGACAACTACAAGTTTCTGCCAAAATAAAACGCTTTATTTTTGTATCTGTTTTTTTGAATCTTAAGACCTGATTTATCCATAACGTCTGGTGATTGAGTTATTTCAGATTGGATAAATCGAGCCTTATATAATAGACGAAGGAGTTTTTCCACGCCTCCTCGTTTACCTCATCACAGAAGAAGAGACCAAATCTTACCTTTCTTTTCCCTGCCCCCACCATAAAAAGGAAAGAAAGCACGGTAAAAGGACTTTAAAAATTCTTCTTTCAAACTCTCTTAAGCAATTTATATTTAAGTTCAGATGAAAGACAAGACATTCCAAGAAGCCAAAGACGACTCTGATCAGAATCAGAGAATAGTTGCGCTTTACACCGATATCGGGAGAGGACATCCGAATTACTTAGATGGCTTGCTTTACCTGCTGAAGAAAAAGTACCCTCAGTTAGTTAGCCGAACTGTTTTTCAAGAAAGCAAAGGAGCCTTGCTTCTTTGTTGGAGAACTTTGTCCTGGCTTTATACAATAAGTGGGAAAGGCGGGGTTCAAACAAAATTTTAGGGTTAATGGAAAAAACGTGTTGGTTTTTTGTTGTTGATAATAACGGAGGCATAC
>CAZOJT010000045.1:0-23594 GCA_964580215.1 uncultured Ignavibacteria bacterium
GCCACGGCTAAGTCTAAATCACCATCTCCATCTAAATCCGCACAGAAAACAGAAACAGGACCATCACCGGCGCCATAGCTGACCGCACTCTGAAAAGTCCCATTCCCGTTGTTCTTTAGGATGGAGACGGTGTCGCTTTCTATATTTGCCACGGCTAAGTCTAAATCACCATCTCCATCTAAATCCGCACAGAAAACAGAAAGAGGACCATCACCGGCGCCATAGCTGACCGCACCCTGAAAAGTCCCATCCCCATTGTTCTTTAAGATGGAGACGGTGTCGCTTTCTATATTTGCCACGGCTAAGTCTAAATCACCATCTCCATCTAAATCCGCACAGAAAACAGAAAGAGGACCATCACCGGCGCCATAGCTGACCGCACCCTGAAAAGTCCCATCCCCATTGTTCTTTAAGATGGAGACGGTGTCGCTTTCTATATTTGCCACGGCTAAGTCTAAATCACCATCTCCATCTAAATCCGCACAGAAAACAGAAACAGGTCCTTCTCCTACAGCTACACCATAGTTGACCGCTGGGGCGAAGGGGATGGAGTCAGGGTCTTGAGCAAAAGCGGGCAAAGCCCAGAAAACAAAAAGAACAAACATTGGAAGTTTTCTCATCGGCTAATACCTCCGGAAAACAAGTCAAGAGCCTAAAGTCAAAATTCTATCCCGTTTTTCTTAAGACGGAGGCGCTGGTCAAGTTGCCACGTTTAAGTTTGAGTCGCCTTATCCATCTAAATGCGCACAAAAAGGAGAACCGTAAATCCCCATCCTTCCATTATGCTTAGAAGAATATGAATACTCCTTTGCATCTTCTCGTCAAGTCTAATAAAGGAATCTCATAAACGCGCCTCTATATCTATCATTTTAAATATAGGCACAACTCGATTCTTTGTAAAGCATTTTTTGAGGATTTTTTGGTTTTGAAGAACCACTTCTGTCTGCAAACTTGAAAGGTTACTTAAGAAGGGGGAATGGAGTGGTATAACTACATGGTTCTATCCGCTAATAATCGGTGTGGGGGATACAAGCATATTGAAACAGCATCTTCTCAGGTTTAAACCGGTCACTTCTTTATCACAACTCTATTTCAAAAGAGTCATCTTTTTTGTCCTTCTATAATTATCTACATCCAATGTATAGAAATATATCCCGCTGGAAACATCTTTTCCCCGCTCATCTTTCCCATCCCAGATCACTTGGTAGTTCCCGGCTTTTTTGGATTCATCCACCAAAGTCCTCACCCTCTGTCCCAGAATATTGTAGATTTTGAGGGTGGTGTGGGTAAGGGAGCCGTCAGCCGTCCGCTGTCCACCGTCCGCCGTATTTATTTGCTTACTGCCTACTGAATACTGGATACTGGTAACTGGATTGAATGGATTGGGATGATTTTGAAACAGCTCAAAAGATTGGATGACAAAATTATCCTCATCTTCATCCACATCTGCCGCAAGTGAAACCGTGATGGAATCCTCATAAGGAATGAAATCCGGCTTGGTTACCACCAGGCTCATCTCTCCCACATCATCTAAATTTACCTCACAAGAGAGATTACCATCCGGATCGGTTTCGCCCAAGAACATAAGCCTGTCTCTTAAGGTCAGACATACTAAAGCATCACCGATTCCTGCCCCCTCAGATGTGACCGAGAAGTTGATAGTTCGCCAGCCCATGGTTACCCCATCCGGATGAACCACCGTTAGATCTGATGGGGTTTCAGTCCAGACCGGCATCTCCGGATCTCCGAATAAATTATGCCCATAGTTAATATCCCGATAGGAAGGATAAGCACATCTGGAGAGAGCTTCCGCCACCCCGATGTGATGTCCCAGGTCACTGTAGAATAGATATTCCAAGAACTTTTCAAAAAGCCTATAGGAGACGCTCACCCAGCCCCATCTGGAATACCCCAAGAATGCCACTCCACCTTTTTGGTGAGCCAAAGTATAGAATTCACCCACACAGGGATTCACTCCCTCCGCATCTATGGCACTCTGACTGCAGGATATGGAATACATTATCCCGTATTTTTGTTCTGTGTCCAGATCGGGCATGTGTCCATGTCCATCGTTTTCTCCCGGAAAGGTAAAGACCCAAGACTTGGGTGCGCCATTGGTTAAGTTCGATTTTGCCACAAAGCCACTTGATTTCCCGTGAGCGAATATCCCTACAATCCCCCAGCCTTGGTTCATCACCTCCACGCAGGTCCCTCCATCGGGACCGATTGGATTCTCTGCATATCCGCTTGGTGATTCTATCAAAGTGGACAGGTCTTGATAGAAGTTGGATGGTACGTATTGGGAAACCAGATGATGCTGTCCCTCTCCTCCACTCCAATCCCTCATCTGATCCGAGCTCATCCATAACGCCCGGGCAAGATAATCGGTTGACCCTTCTCCCGGATTTTTCTCATATGAAAGCAGTTTCTCTACAAAAGCCTTTGCCTCTGCGGTGTCGCCGGCAGGAACCCTTCCTACAAATAAGTCTGGAAAGATGTCAGGGCTGTCGTGTTGCGGCTCTCCCCAGACTCCGTCATTGTCCAGATCCCACTCCCCATCCACATCGGAAAAGTAAAGATCGCAGATTTGCTGATTATTAATTGGCGGAAGGGTGGACGTATTGGTGGGATAAGCATACCTTATCGGAACCACGTCTTCATCCCCTCCCAAAAGCACCCAACTGGTTCCATTCTGATAGGCCTCAACTAAGAAATTCTTAAGCTTTTCCGCATCATCTCTTCCGGAATAACTCAAAAGAATGCTATCTATACAGACTATGGCTGCACCTGTTCCCTTTCTGGTTTTCCATTCCACAAGTGGCAAAAATGCTGACTTAAGTTCCGAAGAGGTGACAACCAAATAGGGAGGGTATGCTGAACTATCGATACTTACTTTAGATAGAACAGGTTGAAAGTCTTTGCAAATGAGGTTCGGAATATCTGTCTTGTTGTCAACCAACTGATGCAGAATCTTTTCAAATACCTGCTGTGCCCTATCTGACCTTCTCTGTATTTGAGAAGATAAGGGGAGGCTTTCGGAGCCTTTCAATTCCACTCTAATATCCAGTTGAGTAAAAAAGATAAGCTTTTGCGATTTGGGCTGGTATTGCAAAGGACAAAGCGCCAAAGTAACCAGATGATTGCCTGCCAGATACCCCTCTTCAACTATCTCTACAAGTTGGGGAGGATACAGTGAATCTGAATTATAGACCTGAGGGTTTGGCTTTATCCATTTTTTAATATTAGAGACATCTGTTTTTTCATCTGGCTGACCGGGAACGATAAGAAAATCTCCATCCAGAAGTATGTGCTGCGCATTTGTGATAGATACATCAGCCATCTCACTATCATTGGGAAGGATGAGATGGATTAGCTTTAAGGGAAGATCGGGAGAGCCGACGTCTTGCGATCTTATCCCACCTTTCAGACTGACCACATCAAAACCATCTTTCTGTTCAAAAATAAGATCCCCTTCAGAGAAGAAAACCTGATAGGTTATTTGAGCGAACCCGGTACTTGAAAAAACAACCAGCACAAAAGGCAGAATCAAAAAACATCTTAAGTTTCTGCTCATCGTTCCCCCCTTATGAAGTTAGCCTCCCAAGGGATTGAAATTTACACCATCCCATTTTGCAACATGTGTGCCAGTGGGAAAAGTTTTTGACAGGAAAGACCCTTTTTGTGCCAATTTAACTTTTATCAACAGGTTATGTTAACAGGCTCAGATGTAAAAGCTTTCAGGATAGAGCCCCCTTTTTTCATTTTTTAAATTGAGGTATGGGAGAGACCCAATAGATTGTGGTATGTTGTCGACATGACCACAAATGGATAAAAATATTCTATAAAAAACAAATTTTTTCCTTGACAAAGAAATAAGAAAGTGTATCATAGAGGAAGAAAATGGATGTTTTTGGTCTTATGTGGGCGAAAGTGGATAGCCAAGCCCACGAGTTTTTTGGTAAGTTGTTATAATCACACAACTTGGAGCTGTCTTTTTAAAGTTAAATTTGAAGTTAATGTAGTTTTCTAAAGAGGCAATTTGAGTTAGATGTAGATATAAGAAGCGTGATTGAGAGGAGAAGGCTTTAAAGAGAACAGAGTGTTCAGCTTTCCATCAGCTTTAAGCATACACACTCTCCCTTCATTTGCGCTACAATAAGTTCCCGTTTAAGTTTAAAGGGTTTTACTTCTCATGGCTTCGTTTAAAGGAAGATACACGTCCACTATTGACAACAAGCGGCGACTTAAACTGCCCAAGAAGCTGAGAGAGGGTGTGCCACCCTCCTCCGATGACAAATTCGTCGTAGGGCCGGGATATGATGGTTGTATTTTCCTGTATCCCTTTGATGAATGGGCGAAGCAGGAGGAGAAGCTCAGAAATTTGAAGGTGGATTTACCAGAACACAGGTTTTTAGAGAGGGTGTTCGTTCCTGAATCGGAGAATGTAAGAACAGATCGAGTGGGACGGCTCACCATCCCCCCACGACTTTTGAATTTTGCCCAGATCAAAAAGGAGATTTTGATCTTGGGAATTCTGGCTCGCATAGAACTATGGGCCCCGGAGGTATACCAGAAGTACAGGGAGCAATATAAGCAAAGCTATGAAGAGGTGGCAAAGAAGATATTTGGATCTTGAGCTATGCCTGATGAGGAGATTTACCTCTTCTTATAGAAAAATTTTGCTTTTTTCATAAATGTGGAAAGGCTTGGCAACGCTAAAGATAATCTTTTGAAAGGCAATGACCTGTCCATTTGGGCACAAAGAATCAGTTGAATTAACTGATTTTATTGCGGAGGGCCTCACCCCCCCCCCCCCCCATCCCCCTCTCCACGAAGTGGAGAGGGGGAGAAAATGGGGGTGAGGTAGGAACCCGTCAAACTTTGTTCCTGAGATCTCTGAAAAAGTGCCAGAGTTCGGTCCGCCTCAGGCGGGCCCTACGCGGTTGAGTGTTAAACAACAGTAATTTACTCCCGCGTAGGCGGGGCTCGCTCCCCCGCCTGTGGCGGGATCTGCCTAAGGCATGACCAGCCCCGCAAAAATGACTTTCTCAGAGGTCTCTTCCTAATGTAAAAGACGTGTTAAAACATTCATCCCAAAATGCTAAAAGCATGCACCAACCAGTTCTGGTGAGGGAGGTTTTAGAAAATCTTTTATCTGAGAAATCTAAAATTCTGATCGATGCTACAGTGGGGACGGGTGGACATGCAGAAGCTATTCTAACAAAGCTAAAAGGGAAAGCGAGGTTAATCTGTATTGACAGAGATGAAAATGCTTTAAAAATCGCGAAAAGACGTTTAGCCCGTCATAAAAATCAAGTCAGGTTTGCCCATCTTCGTTTCAGTCAGATAGAGGATTTTCTTTCAAGTTTGAACATAAAAGAGGTTTCTGGAGTTCTTTTTGATTTAGGACTATGTTCACTTCATCTGGAAAATAAAGAAAGAGGTTTCAGTTTTCAATTAGATGGACCGTTAGACATGCGAATGGATCGATCACAATCCAAAAGTGCTTTTGAGGTGGTGAATCATTATTTGCTCTCAGATCTAACCAGGATTCTTTATAAGTTTGGTCAGGAAAGATTTTCCAAAAAGATCGCCCGATCCATCGTGGACAAAAGAAGGAAGGCACCCATCCTAACCACCTTTCAGTTAAGAGGCTTGGTGGAATCGGTGATCAACCCCAGATATAGAATAAAGTCCTTAGCCCGTGTATTTATGGCCATCCGGATAGAAGTAAACGATGAGTTAGCTGAGTTAAGAGAAGGGCTTAAGCAGGCGATTCGTCTTCTGGCTCCTGGTGGGATATTGTGCGTGATCTCCTATCACTCTTTAGAACATCGGTTGATAAAAGAAAGGATGAGACGGGAAAGCAAAGGATGTATCTGTCCACCGAATCTTCCAGTTTGCGTTTGTGGAGCCAAAGCCACTTTAAGGATGATCACCACCAAGCCCATAATCCCTTCACCTGAGGAGACAGAAAAAAATCCAAAAGCAAGGAGTGCAAAGCTCTGGGTGGCGGAAAAGCTGAGCCCAGAGTTGAGTTGATTACAATCGGAGGAAAGAGATTGAGAAGAAGTAAAACAAAAGCAACACGCATCGCCGCAAAAAGGAGAAAAAGCTTGAAGCTTAAATTCCTTTTGATTTTTCTGACGCTGATCTTTTTGTCCTGTGTATATATCTGGCAAAGGGTGACCGTCATCACGCTTTCTGCCCGAACCAAAGAGCTGAGGCTTGAGATCAAACAAAAGCAGAAAACTCGTAAATACCTACAAATTGAGGTGACCCAACTCAGCTCCATCCAGAGAATAGAAGAGATGGGCAAAAAGATGGGATTTGTTTATCCCGACCTGGATCAGATAGGGCTGATTCGGGAATCGTCTGACTCCACTTATCTGGAGACGCCCGGCTTGGCGGAAAACATCTGGGCTAAGTTGAAAACCTTCCCGAAAAACCTTCTCCCCATAGGAGATAAAGCTATCGCAAAAGAGATCAAACATGAGCCATAAAATCAGATCACCCAAACTGCGTCGCCCGTCTTCTCAGGGGCGGAACCGATCAAGATGGAATAAACTTTCAAGAAGTAGGTCGGTTCTAATCTTTGCCCTGGGAATTTTGGTATGGCTTTTAATTCTTTCACGGCTGTTTTTCATTCAGGTTCTCAAGGGGGCAGAATACAAAAAGATCGCCTTAAGACAGCACCGGCAACACATCAAATTAGAAGCGAAAAGGGGGACAATATATGACCGAAACGGAAAGGCTCTAGTCATCAATCTGCCGGTGGAATCCTACTTTGCCATCCCGGAGAGCGTGAAAAACATAGACCAGGTGGCAAAAGCATTTAGTTTGTCCAATTCCAACTATACTCATATAAAAAAGAATCTTTCGACACGAAAGAATTTCGTCTGGCTAAAAAGAAGGGTGGAAGAAGCAGAGAGTCAAGAGATAAAACAGAGAAAGTTGGAGGGCGTTTGGGCATTAAACGAAACTAAAAGGTGTCATCTATACGGGGATTTGGCCGGGGAGGTTTTGGGGTTTACGGACATTGACAATAAGGGACTGGCTGGGCTGGAATATCAATATGACCCTTATCTGCGGGGCAAAGACGGAGAGACAATTTTTCAGCGGGATGGACACAAAAATTCCTATCAGATCGCCGAGTATCCACTTCAGGACTCCGAAGATGGAAAAAGTCTGGTTCTTACCATCGATATAGAACTGCAAAGCATCGTGGAGGAGGAGCTAAAAAAAGGCATAGAGCTAACCCGGGCGGATGGTGGATGCGCCATCTTCATGAATCCCAAAACCGGTGAGATTCTAACAATGGCTTATTGTGGGAAAGATGATGGATTGCCGGTGAGGAATAGGACCATAGGCGACAATTTTGAGCCCGGTTCAACCTTCAAAATCATCACTGCTGCTGCCGCCTTAGAAGAAAAGATCTTAAGCCCACAAGATAGCATCTTCGGAGAAAAGGGGAATTTCAGAGTGGGCAAAAGAATTATCCATGATGTTAAATCTTATGAATGGCTCACCTTCAAAGAGAGTGTGATGTATTCCTCCAACATCGTTCTGTCGAAGATAGCCATGATGGTGGGCAAAGAAAAATTATACCAATACATCTGCGATTTTGGAATAGGCAAAAAGACTGGAATCGACCTGCCCGGCGAAGCAAAAGGCTTTATCCCTTCTTCCAGGAGGTGGTCTGATTTTGTCCTCTCCTGCGTTGGTTTTGGACAGGGGATTTCCCTCACCGCCTTGCAACTGGTATGTGCTTATGGTGCCATAGCCAATGATGGCATCCTGATGAAACCTTTCGTGGTCAAGGCAATCCTCGAGGAGAATGGAGATACTTTGAAATCAAAAAGTCCCACCCAAATCAGACGGGTGGTGAGCGAACAAACCGCCCACCTTCTGGTGGAGTTTATGAAAGGGGTGGTCTCTTCTGGAACCGGACAGAAAGCAAAGATGGAGGGGATAACCATCGGCGGAAAAACTGGCACCGCTCAAAAGGCAAAGCCCGGTGGAGGAGGATATGAGAAGGACAGCTTCATCACCTCCTTTGTAGGCTTCTTTCCAGCCGAGGATCCTCAGATAGTGGGCTTGATCACTCTGGATAGTCCCAAAGAGGAACACTTAGGGGGATTAACCGCTGCGCCGGTATTCAAAAATGCCACCCGGCGCATCGTCTCTCTAACAGGAGAATCTCTGTTAACGGGGACAGCCAAGAATATGTTGTCCACAGCCACAAAAGATATGCAATCTGATTTTATCGAAGAAAAGTTGGTTCAACAAAACCGGCAGAATTTCGATCTTTTCTCAGAGCCAGACCCGACCCTAAAAGAGAAGGTTTCTATTCCGGATGTGCGAGGATTGACCGCCAGAGAGGCGGTGAAGACCCTTGCGTTTCGTGGCTTGCAGTTTAAGTTTAAAGGAAGTGGAATAGTGGTTAAGCAGATTCCTGAACCGAACGTTCGAGTAAATAAAGATAGAGCATGTATCATAGAATGTCAGCCACAGTAAGGCCTTTTCGATTATCTATGGAAAGCGATCTTAAGAAAAAACAGTATTTGAAGTTTTATGTCCGCAGGATCCGTGGGATAGGGACAGAGCTTGTTTTGCACTGATCCCGCCAATTTCCAGAACCTAACTTAAGTTAGGTTCTGGAAACGGCGAGTTCTCTACGATTTCTCAGAGATATCACTTATGCAATGGCTTTACCAATCATGAGTAAGAAAAACGTGCAAAATCTGAAAAAACTTATAGGAGCACTGCCCTCCAAGAAAATCTCTGGAGATGCGAATTTAGCTATAAAGAAGATTGAATATGATTCCCGCCAGGTCCAGTTGGGTGATCTTTTTGTAGCCATCGAAGGATATTCAGACGATGGACACAAATATATTCATGCGGCGGTAAAAAAAGGTGCTGTGGCTGTGGTGGCACAGAAGGATGGTAATTATAGAGCCAGAGCTAAGATAATAGTTCCGGATTCCAGAGTAGCTTTAGCGCTTCTGGCATCAAGATTTTATGGTTTCCCTTCTAAAAAACTCAAAGTGGTGGGCATAACCGGCACCAATGGCAAAACCACCATCTCCTATCTGGTCAGGTCGATTCTGAAACAAAACCAGAACAAGGTTGGCTTGATCGGAACCATCGCTTACTGGATGGATGATGAGAAGATAAAAGCGAGCAACACAACTCCGGAATCGCTGGATCTGCAAAAGATGTTTTCCCAGATGCTTGAAGAAAAAGTCTTTTCAGTGGTGATGGAGGTCTCCTCCCATGCTTTGGCTTTGCACCGGGTTGACGGGACCTTCTTCGATGTGGCGGTGTTTACCAATTTGAATCGTGAGCATCTCGATTTTCACCACACCATGGATGCATATCGACATACAAAGGGCCTTTTGTTCAAAAAGTTAAAAGAAACGGGAAGTTGTGCGGTGATAAATGTGGATGATCCCAACTGGAGATATTTTTCCCAACAAACCGAAACTGAATGCCTGACCTATTCTCTGAACGACCCCAATGCAGATTTCTTCACCACAAACTTTATCTGCACTCCGGAGAGATCCATAATCAACATGGTAACTCCAGCCGGGGAGATCAAATTGGATTTTAAGCTCACAGGTGAGTCAAACACTTATAATGCCTTAGCCAGTATGGCGGTGGGATTTGCCTTGGGGATAGATCCAGATATAATAAAATCTGGTTTGGAGGCGGTAGCTTCAGTTCCGGGACGCATGGAAAGAATTCGAGCAGGACAGGATTTCAATATATGGATAGATTACGGACATACCCCCTACGCCTTTGAAAGGCTTTTGAAGAGCGCCCGGAAGATGACCAAAGGGAGACTGCTTTTCCTTTTCGGATGCGGTGGAGATCGGGATTCTGGCAAAAGACCTCTGATGGGAAAGGTAGCATCTCAGCATGCGGACCTCATCTTTCTGACAGAAGACAACCCCCGCTCGGAAGACCCCGAGGTGATCGTTCAACAAATCATGCAGGGGATAGAAGAGAAGAGCAAAGTCCAGATAATAATCGACAGAGCGGAGGGTATTAAGAAAGCGTTGGAAATCGCCCGACCCGGAGATACCCTGGTGTTGGCAGGCAAAGGGCATGAGGATTATCAGATAATCGGAGACAGAAAAATTCACTTCTCTGATAAGGAGACGGTGCTGGAACTATTGTCCGCAGGAAGGGTCAAGGGCCAAGGGCCAAGGGCCAAGGGTCAAGAGTCAAGAGTCAAGGGTCAAGAAGAGTCAGAGGAGTATGGATAGCTAATAAAGTGGTAGCCGCCCATTTGGGCGCTAACAATGAATTACAACAACTATTTGCCACCTTTAATTATTTGATGAGAACTGAAGCCTTATGTTCCAGATAAGTTTATATGAGTTAACCAAGGTGGTTCACGGAGAAATCCAATCCGGTCCTTACAACAGGGATCAGGTGATTCGGGGAATAAGCATCGACTCCCGCACCATGGCTAAGGATGATCTCTTTGTTGCCATCCCCGGGGAGAGGTTCGACGGTCATCAGTTTGTGAAAGAAGCGGCAGAAAAAGGCGCAAAAGCGGCAGTTATAACCAATGATAAAAAGCATACAATAGATCAAGAAGTTTTTAATAAAATCGCAGTGATTCTGGTGGAGGATACCAAAAAGGCTTTAAGAGATATGGCATCCTGGCACAGACGAAAGTTTGATGTTCCCACTGTGGCGGTGACCGGAACAAATGGCAAGACCACCACCAAGGATATGATAGCAGAGGTATTGTCTTCTCGGTTCAAAGTGTTAAAATCACCCAAAAGTTATAACAACCTGGTAGGGGTGCCGCTCACCCTATTTCAACTTAATTCCAACTCAGAGGCTCTGGTGATAGAGTTGGGCATGAGCAGTCCGGGAGAGATCGGAATCTTAACCCAAATATCAAATCCCAGCATAGGAGTGATCACCAACATAGGACCGGCTCATCTGGAATCGATGCAGAATTTAGAAAAGATCGCCCAAGCTAAGTTTGAGCTTCCGGACAACATGTTGTCCCCCAAGACCCTGATTCTAAATGCGGATGACCACGTTCTGGCAAATAGAATAAAACAAAAGAAAAAGGACGAAAGAATAATAAGTTTCGGCATCGAAAAGAAGGCAGATTTTTGTGCAGACAGAATAGAGGTGAACGAGGACGGCTACATCAGTTTCAGAGTAAACAAAGACCTGACCATAAATTTGGGGCTTTTGGGCATACACAATGTTTATAATGCCTTAGCCGCATTCGCTGTGGGGAGTTTGCTAGGTTTGGACCCACAAGAAATCAAACAAAAATTAGAAAGATACACCCCTGCAGAGTTGAGGATGGAACTTGTCCAGATCAGGAACATAAAGGTTATCAATGATAGCTACAATGCCAATCCGGTTTCAGTGGAGAAGGCATTGGAAACTCTGAAAAGGATAAAAACCCCGGGAAGAAAAATAGCTGTCTTGGGGGACATGTTGGAGCTGGGAGAGAAAGCTATAGATTTTCATTTAGAGGTGGGAAGAAAGGTGGCTGGCTTGGGTGTAGATCTGCTTGTCCTGGTGGGAAAACTTGCCCGCTTAATTGGAGAAGGAGCGAAAGAAGCGGGTATGAACTCTAAAGATATTCAGACATTTGAGAGTAACCAGCAGGTCAGCTTCTATCTTTTAGAGAATTTGAAAGAGGGTGATCTGGTATTGGTTAAAGGCTCCAGAAAAATGAAAACCGAAGAGGTGGTTTTAAGTCTAAAAACCCTGTATGGACGACAGAATTAAGACGCCAGTATCCAGACGCCAGTATTCAGATGCCAGACATCTGGTGTCTGTTATCTGGAGTCTGGATACTGTGGACAGAATGGGAAATTAAGATGCTTTATCATCTGCTTTATCCTTTAAGCGAAGTTTTCATTCTTTTTAATCTTTTCAGGTATATAACATTCAGAACAGCAGGCGCTACCCTCACTGCTCTTTTGATCAGCCTGATTTTTGGACCGATCGTCATCCGGAAACTGAAGGAGAAGCAGGTGTGTGAGAAGATAAGGGAGGAAGGTCCTTCCACCCATAAAGTTAAAGAGGGAACCCCCACTATGGGGGGGATAATCGTTTTGTTCGCTGTGGTTATTGCCACCCTCTTGTGGGCGGACCTGACCAATACTTACACCCGGTTGATACTTTTGGTTACTATCTGGATGGGTCTCATTGGATTCATGGACGATTATCTGAAAGCTATCAAACATCAACCCAAGGGGATGGTGGGAAGAAGGAAGCTGGCAGGACAGGTGGCTTTGGGTCTGCTTCTGGGGGTCCTTTTGCGAATATTTCCACCCTCAAGGGATTTCGGGACCGCCTCCGACATTCTGTTCTTTAAAAACTATTTTGTGAACTTTGGAATATTCTACATCCCTCTGGTGATACTGGTGATCACCGGCGCCTCCAATGCGGTGAATTTAACCGATGGTCTGGATGGCTTGGCTATCGGACTTATCGGTCTGTGTGCATTCACCTTCGCCGGTCTGTGCTATATGACCGGTCGGGTGGACTTCTCCCGGTATCTCTCCATAATATATCTGGAGGGTGCGGGAGAGCTGACCGTATTCTGTGGAGCTGTAGTGGGAGCGGCTCTGGGGTTCTTATGGTTCAACACCCACCCTGCTCAGGTGTTCATGGGTGACACCGGAGCTTTGGCTTTAGGAGGAGCATTCGGTGCCATATCTATCCTGATAAAAAAAGAGATGTTGCTTCTGATCGTAGGTGGAGTCTTCGTGGCAGAAGCTCTTTCTGTGATCATTCAGGTATTTAGCTATCAAACCTGGGGAAAAAGGGTATTTAGGATGGCGCCTTTGCATCATCATTTTGAGCTTTCAGGCTGGAAGGAGCCTCAGGTGGTGGTGCGTTTCTGGATCATTGGAACCATCTTGGCACTTTTAACCCTAATTACTCTGAAAATCAGATGAAAACGCAAGTGGTAGCCGCCCATTTGGGCGCTCACGGAAGGTTAACCAATTATTTGCAACCTCTAATTGACTGATGAATACACATAAATCAAAAAAATCGCAGGCCAAAGGGAGTGTTAAAGAAGCTGTATCTCAGGGCAGGATGAATTCCCGCCCCTATGAGCAGCCAGAACTCAATAACCATAGAGCAGGGCATTTAGCCCTGCTAACCAAGGTTCTTAATTTGCCTTTCAGGTTAGGTTAAACCCGTGCGGTTAACATTATATGCAACTTTCAATTAGCATATAGCATCCCTTTCCTGCATGGCCGAGCCTCTATAACTCGGAAGAATAAAACAAGGTGAGTCATGTTAACCAACGATGAATAAGGATGAACACAAAGTTAATCTTATGAGAAAAGATAGAATCATAGGAAAAGGAATCGCGGTTCTGGGTATGGCAAGGTCGGGAACCTCTTGCGCCAAGCTTTTGAAAAAAATTGGAGCAGAGGTGTTTATATCTGACATTAAGAACAGAGAGCTTTTGACCTTAAAGATAAATCAACTTAAGGAGTTGGGCATAGATTTTGAAACTGGAGGCCATACCCCGAAGGCTATCCTGGACAAAGATTTCATAGTGGTAAGTCCCGGCATCCCTCTGGATATTCCCATATTGAGCCAGGCTGAAGATTTGGGGATCCCCATACTCTCTGAAATCGAGGTGGCATTCTGGCTCACCGATGCAAAGATCGTAGCAATCACCGGGTCCAACGGCAAAACCACCACCGTAACCCTGGTGGGTGAGATATTAAAAGAGGACAAAAGGGAATGCTGTGTGGGAGGAAACATCGGTATTCCGTTTTCAAGTATAGTGGGAAAGGTCTCCCCAAACGGCTTTTTGGTTTTAGAGCTTTCCAGTTTTCAACTGGAAAGAATTGAGGAGTTCAAACCTTATATCTCTTCGGTTCTGAACATCACCCCGGATCACCTGGATCGTCACCCGGATTTGAAATCATACATGGAGGCAAAGCTGCGCATTCTGGAAAACCAGACTGGGGACGATTTTGCCGTGTTGAATGCGGACGACGAAAACAGCTTTAAGCTTACTTCGCACGGAAAAAGCAGAAAAGTCTTTTTTAGTGTTGATAAAGAATTAGAGGAGGGTGCTTTCATCCGTAAAGGAAACCTCGTCTTGCGAATAAATGACAAAGAAAGCGAAATCATAGAAGCAAGCGAAATAGGGATTAAGGGACCGCATAACCTTTCCAATGCCTCTGCTGCCTGCGCCATTTGTGGCATTTTAGGGGTCACTTCCCAGTCCATGCGGAAAGCTTTGAGAAACTTCAAAGGGGTGGAACATAGATTGGAACAGGTGGCAACCATATCAGGGGTAAGTTTTATCAACGATTCTAAAGCCACCAATGTGGAGTCAGTATGGTATGCTCTGCAAAGTGTGACTCCGCCAATTATCCTTATCGCCGGAGGAAAGGACAAGGGTGGAGATTTCTCTAAATTGAGAGAGCTGGTGCAAAAAAACGTGAAGATGTTGATTTTGATAGGGGAGGCAAAGGAAAAGCTCAAAGCTACTTTAGGCGATCTGGTGCCCACTTTTCACTCAGACTCCCTGCAGGAAGCGGTGGGATTGGGCTTCAAAGAAGCTTCTCCCAAAGATGTGGTTTTGCTCTCCCCCGGCTGTGCCAGCTTTGATATGTTCAAAGATTACGAAGATCGAGGTAATGTTTTTAAATCGAGCGTTAGAGACTTAGCCCAAAGGAATAACGCCACTATTAACGTTTAGGGAAAAGATCGAATGATCGATAGATCCAGACCCGATTATTTCTTGCTCTTGTTGGTTTTGATCTTAATAGCCATCGGAGTGGTCATGGTTTACTCTGCCTCTGCCATACTCGCTTTGGAGAAATTTGGGAGCACCACATTCTTTGCCAAAAGACAGGCGATCTGGGCAATCATCTCCTTGTGTTTGATTTTGGTTTTAACTAAATTTGATTACCACAAGTTCGAAAAACTTTCGCCTTTTGTTTTACTGGTATCCCTTTCTCTTCTGGTGGCGGTTTTATTTGTTCCCTCCACCCGGGGAGCCAGCCG
The DNA here is from genome assembly GCA_964580215.1 of uncultured Ignavibacteria bacterium. GTDB lineage: Bacteria > Zixibacteria > MSB-5A5 > MSB-5A5 > SM1-73 > SM23-73-3. The sequence goes on from CAZOJT010000045.1 coordinate 15,037, forward strand.
GTGGATAAAACTTGGTCCTGTCTTCTTTCAGCCATCCGAACTTTTCAAATACGCCTTGATTTTGTTTATGGCTTATTCCTTAAGTAAAAAGAAGGATCAAATAAGAGAGTTCAAATTTGTTCTTCTGCCATATTTTTTGATCTTAGGCATAGCCTTACTCTTGATTATTAAGCAACCTCATCTGGGTGCTGTTCTTCTCCTCTCCACAATTGTCTTCGGCATGTTATTTGTGGCTGGAGCAAAGATCAGACACCTGCTTTTGATCATTGCTTCAGTGGTTTTAAGTGTATTCATCTTGGTCTTTTTCGTTGGTTATAAAAAGGCGCGGGTGGATGATTATCTGAGATCCTTGAAAGATCCGTTGGAAGGAAGCTATCAGATGAAGCAATCCGTTTTGGCTTTAAGCTCCGGTGAGATATTGGGAGCGGGACCGGGAGAAGGCAAGGCAAAACTTTTCTTCCTACCTGAGCCCTATACCGATTTCATCTTTGCCACCACCGGCGAGGAATTGGGATTTGTGGGAGCCTCGGCTATTTTAATTTTGCTTCTTCTTCTGATTGTTCGAGGAATGTCTATCGCCAGAGGCGCTTCAGACGATTTCGGCTACCTTCTGGCATTTGGAATAACTTTTTGTATATTTGCCGGAGTTCTGATCAATGCGGGTGTGGTGGTGGGACTTTTACCCACCACCGGTCTCCCCATGCCGTTTTTAAGTTATGGGGGCTCATCTTTAGTTTTTTCCGCGGTGGGGATCGGAATACTTTTGAACATCTCCAGGCAGACCAAGTATGTTCCGCCTCATGGCATTTTAGGTAGAATGAGGATATGATAAAGGTCATGTTTGCAGGAGGAAAGACCGGAGGACACATCTTCCCGGCAATAGCTATGGCAACAGAGTTTAAAAGGAGATTTCCCCAAAGCCAGCTTGTCTTTGTAGGGACAAAAGAAGGAATGGAAAAAAGAATCGTCCCCCAATATGGATTCAAATTGTTATTCATTCAGACCAGAGGACTCTCCCGAAGGTCGTATCTATCTAACTTCCTTCTTGTGTTCTATCTTTTGAAGGGGTTCTATCAAGCCCTCAAAATATTGAATCGGGAGAGACCAAATCTGGTGGTGGGAACCGGAGGATATGTGAGCTTTCCGGTGGTTATGCTGGCCAGCTTGAAGAGCATACCTACAATGATACAGGAACAAAATAGCTACCCCGGCATCTCCACCCGATTCTTGGCACATTTTGTAGACCGGGTGTGCCTCTCTTACGCAGAATCCGTTAAATATTTCTCCTCTGAGAAAAAGCTGGAGGTGATCGGCAATCCGGTGAGAGAAGATCTAATCCATAGGGAACGAAGTCAGGCTCTAAAGAAATTTGGATTAAGAGAGGGTAAAAAAACCATATTCGTTTTTGGTGGTAGCCAGGGCGCTCATACCATAAATCATATTTTTCTGCAATGCCTGGACTTACTTAAACCGGAGTGGCAGGTACTCTGGCAGACCGGAGAGGCTGATTTTTCAGAGATTTCTCAGAAAGTGAAAGGAGAGGCAATTGCCTGTGCGGTGTATCCATTTATTGAAGACATGGGATCAGCTTATGCGGCTTCAGATTTGGTAATCTCCCGAGCAGGAGCGTTAACCTTAGCTGAGATCACCGCCTGCGGGAAACCTTCCGTACTTATCCCCTTCCCCTTTGCCACCGCGGATCATCAAAGACATAATGCCGAGGCTTTGCAAAAAAAAGGTGCCGCCACTGTGATTTTGCAAAAGGATTTGACTGCCCAAGTTCTTGCCGAAAAGATTTGTTCCCTTCTTTCTGATGAGACTGAATTAAAACAGATGGTAGAAAAAAGCAAAAGCATGGGAAAACCAAAAGCAACCTTTCTTCTGGTGGATGAGATGGAGAGACTCTTTAGATGTAGCCGCAGACTTCAGTCTGCGCTGGATGTTCCTGCCAAGTCCTCAGACTCGGCAGGGAGTTGTGTCGGGAGTAGCTCCCGACACAACTGGAAAGGATTTAACCGCTCAGGCTTCAGCCTGCGCTAAAGGTAATCAAGTAAATGATGAAATTCAGCAAAATAAGACATATTCATCTCGTTGGAATTGGTGGAGCAGGGATGTCCGGCATTGCCGAGGTGCTTTTCAACCTGGGATATTTCGTCACCGGCTCAGACCTCAGAGTATCCGAGACCACCCAAAGACTAAAAGACTTGGGGATAAAAATCCAGAATCAGCACGACGGAGAAAATGTGAAGGATGCTGATGTGGTGGTCATCTCCTCTGCGGTAAAGGAAGACAATCCAGAGGTAATCTGGGCAAAGAATGGAAGAATTCCGGTGATAAGAAGGGCGGAGATGTTAGGCGAACTGATGAGGATGAAATACGGAATCGGCATCGCCGGAACACACGGCAAAACAACCACTACCTCGATGGTGGGCGAGATCCTGTCCGAGGGGGGACTGGACCCCACCATCGTGGTAGGAGGAAGGGTGGTCAACTTGGGTTCGCATGCCCGGTTAGGAAACGGCGAATTCATGGTAACAGAAGCGGACGAATATGACCGCTCTTTTTTGCAACTCACCCCCACTATTGCGGTGGTGACCACCCTGGAGGCAGAACATCTGGACTATTACAAAGATTTTGCGGAGATAAAATCCGCCTTCTTGGAGTTTGTGAATAAGGTCCCCTTTTACGGGAGAGTGATCTTGTGCTGGGATGAGAAGAATTTAAGAGAGCTAATAACCCAGATAGAAAGACCAGTAACCACCTATGGACTCACCGACGAGGCTGATCTTAAAGCAGACTCTCTTCATTTTGAAGAAAACCATAGCAGGTTTGAGGTTCAAATCAACGGAGAAAATGTGGGAGAGGTAACTTTATCAGTTCCCGGGACCCACAATGTAAAGAATTCACTGGCGGCAATCGGAGTGGCATTGGAGTTGGATGTGCCCTGGGACAGGATTCGAAGTGGACTGGAGAAGTTCAAGGGTGTGCATAGAAGATTCGAGATCATAGGAGAAATCGGAGGAGTGATGGTGGTGGATGATTATGCTCATCATCCCACCGAGATTATGGCAACCTTGAAAGGCGCCAAGATGGGATGGAAAAGAAGAATTATCGCCGTATTTCAACCACACCTGTATTCCCGCACCAGGGACTTTCATGAGGAATTCGGCAAAGTACTGCTTGAATCAGACGTGCTGGTGGTGACTGACATATATCCGGCACGGGAGGCCCCCATACCCGGTATAACCGGAGAGCTTGTCACCGAATCTGCCAAAAAGTTAGGTCATAAGAATGCGTTCTATGTTCCCCAAACCGAAGAAGTAGCTTCCTTTTTGAAAAAGACGACCAAAGAGAATGATATGGTAATCACCCTGGGTGCCGGGGACGTGTATAAAGTCGGAACAGAACTTTTAAACTTACTGGAAGGATAATTTTGTGAAGGTGACCAAGGCTTTTCTGATCTTTACCGCACTCATATTGACATTCGGCGGAGCATATATATATGCCTACCACTCTCCCGGATTTAATGTGGCAGAGATCAGGATAAGAGGAAATAACAAAATCACTTTTGATGAAATAATGGAAAAGGCTGAATTGTGTCTGGGCAAAAACATCTTCAGCCTGAACTTGAAAAGAATTGAAGAAAGATTAAGAGAGGATATAAGAATAAAGGATGTGCAGGTTAAAAGGAGATTGCCTCACTGTATTTTTGTTGAGGTTGAGGAGAAAACACCGGTTCTTTGGATAAGCCTTCCAACTAACTTTTCCGACCCGGGGAATTGCGGATTTTACGGTCTGTCGATTGAGCAGGAGATCATTCCTCTGGATCAGAAAGACCTGTCCCATGATCTCCCCATAGTGAGCGGGATCGAGATGGAGAATATAGATGGAGAGTTAAGCCAACCGCTGGAACCTTATCGGAGATGGTCCAATTTTAAAGCGGAAAAGGCTTTGGAATTTTATAAGACCCTTGCCACAATTGACCCTACCTCAGTGGAACTGTTAGCTGAGATCAATCTGGAGGATATGTCCAATCTGATTCTGTATCTTCTGCCCACAGTCAAGGTGATGATGGGACAGGGAGATTTTGAAAGAAAATGGAGGAGGGTGCGCACCATCCTTGCCGGGGAGGAGAAAACAGAAGAGTTGGTGTGTCTGGACCTTCGATTTGACGATCAGGTGGTGCTGATCAGATCTTCGAAAAAGTTTTCTTCCCGGGGCGCTGATTACAAGGATCAACCTCCTGAGGTGAGAAACAAAAATTTTTGAAATCAAGAGGCAAACATGGCGGATGAAAACAAAATTGTGGGTTTAGATATAGGGACCACCAAGATAGCAGCCATCATTGCGGAGATAGATGAGTCGGGGCGATCTAAGATAATTGGAATTGGCACTAGCCCATCGGAAGGGCTCAAAAGAGGGGTGGTGATCAACCTGGAAAAGACGGTGGAGTCTGTCGCTTCCGCGGTGGAAGATGCGGAGATGATGGCGGGGGTAAAGGTGGGCTCTGTCTTTGCCGGTATAGCCGGAGATCATATCCGCAGCATTAACAGTCGGGGAGTGATCGCCGTTTCTCGTTCCGATCATGAGATCACCGCCGCAGATGTGGACAAAGTGATCGAAGCCGCCAAGACCGTTGCCTTGCCCATGGATCGGGAGATCATTCACGTTTTGCCACAGGAGTTCACAGTGGATGATCAGCCCGGGATCAAGGATCCGGTTGGAATGGTGGGGGTGAGATTGGAGACTGAGGTTCACATTGTCACCGGCGCTATAACCTCTGCCCAGAACATCTACCGTAGCGTGAAAAAGGCGGGGCTGGAGATATGGGACCTGGTGCTTCAACCCCTTGCCTCCAGTTATGCACTTCTCTCTTCAGACGAGAAAGAATTAGGGGTGGCGCTGATAGACCTGGGAGGTGGAACCACCGATTTCGCCATGTTCTACGATGGCTCTATCAGGCATACCGGAGTGGTCGGCTTAGGAGGAAAAAATGTGACCAACGATTTAGCCATTGGTTTGAGAACTCCGGTGGATCAGGCTGAGGAGATTAAGAAACTTTATGGTTGTGCCATATCCAGCCTGGTAGATCCAGACGAGATAATCGAAGTGCCCGGTGTGGGAGGAAGGGAGCCCAAACAGATATCCCGCAGTGTGCTGGCGGCAATAATTGAGCCGCGGGTAGAGGAGATACTTAGCCTCACCCTGCAAGAGATGAAGAAGAGCAACTTTTTTGATCTTCTTACCGCGGGCGTGGTCCTAACCGGTGGAGGATCTTTGATGCAGGGAATGGTGGAGCTGACAGAAAAGATATTCGACGTCCCGGTCAGAACCGGAGAACCAAAAGGATTAAGTGGTCTGGAGGGGGTAGCCTCAAGTCCCATCTATTCCACCGGAGTGGGGTTGATCCTTTATGGATGGGAGCAGATGAAGGAAGGAAAGTCAGGTGGTCGCTTGAAAGCAAAAGGATGGTTTCGAAAAATGAAAAACGTATTAAGTCAATATCTCTAAAAATCTAAAAAAGAGGGAGGGAAAAGCCATGTTCTTTGAGCTGGATACCAACTATGAGAACCACGCCCGAATGAAGGTAGTGGGCGTAGGTGGCGCAGGCGGAAACGCAGTCAATCGGATGATCGATGGCGGACTTTCCGGAGTGGATTTCATCTCCATAAACACTGATCTGCAGGATCTGGAGAATTGCAAGGCGACCCACCGGGTGCAAATCGGGAACCGCCTCACCAAGGGATTGGGAGCAGGAGCCAGTCCGGAAATTGGCAGAAAGGCAATTGAGGAGGATCGGGATGTGGTGGCAGAATCACTTTTGGGTGCGGACATGATCTTTGTCACCGCCGGAATGGGAGGGGGCACCGGCACCGGCGCCTGTCCTGTTGTGGCAGAGCTGGCTAAAGATCAGGGAGCCTTAACCATCGGGATTATCACCAAACCCTTTGACTTTGAGGGAAGAAAGAGGATGAGCCGCGCCCTTATGGGAATCGAAGAGCTAAAGGATAGAGTGGATACCTTGATCCTAATTCCCAATCAGAAACTTTTGAACCTTGCCACCCCGGATACCAAACTCACCGACGCTTTCAGAATGGCAGATGACGTCCTGCTTCAAGCTACCAAGGGGATTTCCGACCTTATCACCGTCCCCGGTCTCATTAATCTGGATTTTGCAGATGTCAAGACGGTGATGGCGGAGATGGGAGATGCGCTTATGGGCATCGGATATGGAACCGGAGAGAACCGAGCCAAAGAAGCCGCCACCCAGGCTATCTCCAGTCCTCTTCTGGACAATGTCTCCATAAACGGAGCCAAAGCGGTGTTGATTAACATCACCGGTAACAGCAATATGAGCCTTCTGGAGGTGAATGAAGCCGCCAGCCTGATAACTGAGGCGGCAGGGGCAGAGGCTAATATCATCTTCGGAGCGGTCATAGATGAGAACCTTCAAGATGAGATAAGGGTAACCGTAATCGCCACCGGGTTTGGCAATGATTTGAAAAATGTGGAAACCGAATCCGACTCGGATCTATTTTCCTCGCGCAAACTGGTCTTTGAAAAAAACTCAAAGAAATACAAAGAATCACGCGGTGAGCCTCAAAGGGCTCCGGAAAGAAGCAAGGTTAAATCATACCAGACGGATGATTGGGAGGTTCCCACCTTCTTAAGAAAACAAAATGGAGGCTGAAACTAATCTGTCTGATCCTCATGTTCGTCACGGATTCATCCTGAAGGGCTTGATCTGAAGAGTCGTTCTGAATGATGGTTGACAACCTTTTTGTCAAGCAGTCCTTTGGATTTATCCTGATCCCGCCTGTGGTGGGAGAACGGACATGCTTGTCCTTGCAAAACCGAACATTTACTTTGTTGCCTTAAGGGAAAACATAAGTGGGATGGTTTCCTTGTTTCCTTTTAGTCTCCACCATCCATCCTCACCCTTTTCCATAAAGGGATAATGCTCTTCACCGCTGTAAGGAAACTCGTGCAGAAACTCAATTGTCAAACCAGCAGAGATGAGCGCATTGATGATGTCTCCCAAACCATGAGTCCATTCGTAGGAGGGATTAGTAACCTTTGCATCCCTGTCAGCATAGGAACCATCCGGCTCCCATCTCGTTGGCTGGGGTGAATGAAAGTATGAATAACTTACCTTTAAGTCAGTTGTATCCCTTTCATTTTCAAAAACGTTGTTGAAAGGATGGCCTTCAACAATGTAAAACGTCCCTTTCGGCTTTAGAAAATGTGCGACAATTTTTGCCCATCCACCTATGTCCGGAAGCCAGCACAAAACCCCGTATGATGTGAACACGATGTCAAATTCACCTTCTAATATTTTTGGAAGATCGTAGATGTCACAGCACAAGAAGTTGGCATTTATGCCCAATTCCTTGCTTAGAGATTTAGCCAAATCAATTGCCTTGTCCGAGAAATCTACTCCTGTTACCTTTGCACCAAGTCTTGCCCATGACATAGTGTCTAAACCAAAATGGCACTGCAAATGCAAAAGGGACTTCCCCGATACATCCCCAAGTTCCTCACGCTCAAGCGGCATGAGCGTGCATCTACCCGACTTGAAACCCTCGACATCATAGAATTTTGATTTCTCATGGATTGGAGTCACTTCATTCCAGTGCTTTAAGTTTTCTTTTGAAAATTTGTTCATTCAAATTCCCTCCCAGGTGAATTAGGTTCTGGTTGCCCCATGCACTTGCGAGTTTCCCAGGTCCCGCAGAAGACAAACTTAAGGTTCTCACTTTTTATTATATCCGCCACTTTTCTAAAAGTCACCCCAATTCTTTGGATGCTTGGGGAGTGAGAATTCCCGACGCGGGTCAAAGAACGGCATCGGTATTTCCTTCAGGATGAGTCCCAATACGGATGCATCGAGAGACTGAAGTTGCAAGTATACCGTAGGGACAGTCCTCGTGGCTGTCCGCATTTGGGTTCGGACAGGGACAAGCCCTGTCCCTACGCCGAAGCTGGTTCGTGGTTGACAGCCCTTTTTGTCGAGCAGTCCCACCTTTGGCAGTTCGATTTCGCTCACTGCCCTGAACTTGTTGAAGGGCGGGACATGCTCAACCTACAAAACTCCAGTTAGAGACGAGAAACCGAAGTTCCGAATAGCAGTTCGATCAGCCTGAAATCATTTTTTTAATCCTCCAACTCAAGTTTGACAGTTTGAGAAAAATTGTTATTGGCTTTTCCTATGGATCCTGTGGACAATGACTTACGAAGACAAAAAGAGCTCGTGGCATTACATTCAGCTATCCTACGGATTTCACCTGGTTATATTTTTCATCTGTTTCATCTGTTGTGAATTCATCTATTGGGAATTTTCCAGTTTCAATCACCCAACCGCCAAACCAACTCGTATGGGTGCATAAGCATTTGGTCACCGCCAAACGAACCTTGAAAAATCATTTGAATTGGGGAGTTTTTATCAACAATTCCTGCCACAGCACGCCGATTCGTATGAGTGCATACGCATCCTTTTAAAATGTGGTTTAATGGAAGTTTCGTGTTGGTAAAAAGGTTAGATTTAGTTGATAATATGC